>SVPH01000006.1 GCA_015065965.1 Oscillospiraceae bacterium | reverse complement strand
AAGAAGCGTACCAACAACATATTTCAAAACAGCATAAAACAAAAACGGCATAGCCGTAGCTATACCGTTCAAATTACAATTATTAAGTTTTACTACAAGAGCCGCCTTGGGGTAACTTCCTTATGGAGGGTACCCCAAAAGTGACCTTCTTTTTTATTTATTCTTGATTTTATTCACTATTACACCAAGACGGGTATTATCAAAGTTTCTCTTACGTTCTTCGGCTTTTGTAAGAACTTTAGGAGCAGGAATTTCCTTTCTGAATCTTGCCATGTTGCCGTCATCGCAGATAAACGGCTGAGTCATGCAGATACCGCCGTCGCCTTTAAGTTGCGCGCGCACATAACAACTTATTTTGTCACTGTGGTCAGCAAGTTTTATTGTTGAAACCATTTCGCCGTTTTCACTTATCGTTTCACTTTGAATTATCTCTCCGTCGGCAATCCATTCAATCGCCTTGCAGTTTATGCCTTTGATTGTAATCGTATCGTTTTCATCATCGACTTTAAGGTCCATTACCTTTGGCCATGCACCCTTTCCTGCAAAATCTTCGCCGAGTTCATTTTTTGCATAGCGTGCAACAGCAAAGAAATTACCGTTTTCCATTGCTCTGCGAAGATTTTCAAGGCTGTATTCAGGAAGAATGAAGTCCATAAATGCGGTATCAATTTCAGTAACTCTGTGAGCATCGCTGTTACCGAAGCCCCATACCGTACGCTCACCTTCGGGAATAAGCGTTTTGAGAAGTTCATCCCAAAGGATTCTGTCGCTGCGGTTTGGTCTGTCATACATATTAAGCACTTCCATGCCTACGCAAGATTTATAGCGTCTGAATAAATCAGCAAAATACGCAACATTTTCAGGCACTTTGGCAACAGACGGATCTCTGTACGCACCAAGCCAGTCAGTGGGATGATTTATATGTGAAATTCCGCCGCTCTTTTCAATCGTTGCAATAGGCACTTCAAAATCATTTTCCTTGCCGTACTTGCCTTCAAGAACATCGTTTGTAAAATAACCGTTGACATGGTTTTTCATAAGAGTAAACATGTTTGCCTCAATTGTATCCGGAACACACATAAGACCGCGTTTTTTTGTTCTTGAATTCTTGGCGGTTTTATATGTACCGCTTAAAATTGAACGGTATTCTTCTGTTGTAAGATATCTGCGTTTTCCGTGCCAGAGATACTGAAAACGGAAAAGCGGAATTATACTGGGTTCTTTATCCCACTCCTTGCCGAGGATTCCGTGCTCCGCAAAAGCAAGAATATCAAAATCAAGATCATAGAACGTGAAAATCATATCCGCCATTGTGTTATTGGCATCGCTGTATGTTGAATGGGTATGCAGATTGGTTTTATAATGATTTTCCTCTTTTGAAACAAGATTTTCAACTGCTTCATAAGGACTTTTTATTTTGTACATTATTACATTTCCTTTCTTGCCTGAATATATCCGAACAAAATTACTTTCCGAGTTTTATTTCGGCATTGTTATCGGAATAACCCTTGTTGTTGCCGATAGTGTTGAGAAGCATTTCCTCAAGGTTAACCTGTTCACCGTCTTTACTGAGTTTCGGTTCAACCTTTCTGAGGATAAAACCGAGCCTTTTAAGTGCTTTTGAGAAAGCAGCGTGCACGGGAGTACCCTCAACATAAACGCCGTCGCCTGCAAAAATACCGACTCCGATATCGCCCGCAAGATCAATGAATTTTCTTTTTTTCAGTGATTTATCAACCTTAATAAAAAGCAGCCTGCCGAGTCCGCCGACGGTTATGCGGTTAAGCACTTTTCTGCCGATTTTTTTTGCAAATTTCGCAAAACCTTCGCCGCCGCTCAACGCACCATTTATGCGGTTTATTATTGAATATCTGAACTGCATGTCAAAAAACTCCTGAGTTGAAAGACCCTGCATATCTGCTCCGAAATCAGGCACATCAATTGATTCAACCTTCATGACAGAATTCTCAACAGTTATTCTTCTGTATTTTGCAGGACTGCCGACAAGGCATGCGGTACAAACATCAACTATTTTGTTGCCGTTTTCACTCACGAATTCGTTTATGCTCTGAATATGCATATGACCTGTAAGAACAAGTTCTACTCCGTTATCGGTAAGGAAAGAAGCAACTTTGCGCCAATCCCTGAGTTTCGCATCGCCTACAAGGTCAAAAACAGGCACCGACGGAATAACGGGATAATGGCAGATTGCAAAAACTGAACAACCCGATTTTTTTGCATCGTCAAGTTGAATTTGCATCCACTCATACATCTCACCGTCAACGCTGCCTTTTCTTCTGCCTTCGCTGTCACAGTTGATTGCGAGCATACGCACGCCATCAGCAATCTCGGCAACATAGGAAAGCGTTCTCTTATCAACGGCTAATGCCTCAGAATACCCGAAGTCATAATATAAATCATAGAGTTGCTCAAAAGGAGTGCCTTCAACTTCTATGCGTTCATCATTAACGAACGCCCTTGAATGCTCATTATAATCGTGACCGGCGGTAATAACATAAATTTTCTTGCCTGCATCTTTGAGTTTATAAAGTTCTTTTATGAAACTTTTGTGGCTTTCAATTTCTCCGTTTTTAGAAAGGTCGCCGGGAATTATAACAGTATCTGTACTTTTATCATCGGCAAGTTTGGCAAAAACAGTTTTTACAATATCACTGCTTTCCGCCATGAAATACTGCTCTCGCTTCATGTATTCATCATATGCTTTGCCGCTTGCACCGAGTGACGGCTCGAAATAATGAGTATCCGTTAAAAGATAAAAACTGACAGGTTTCATTTCTATCCTCATTTCTCAATAAACACGGTTTTTATTTCCCATGGACGGAATTCAAGTTTTCCGCCTGTCACTTTTGAAATTTCATTGCCGAGTAAATCGGTCTCTGCCGTTACCGAACCAAATGCCGGGTTAAACTCAACTTCTGATTTATCATCAGAATAGTTACAGAAACGTGCCATGATGCCGCCGTTTTCAGGGTAAAGCGTCGTAAGAACAACTTCGCCGCCGACCGTTTTAAATCCCGCTGCCGAAAACTCTTTAAGGCTGCCTGTGCAGTTTTCTGCAGAAACAACAGCAGGCTGATAAGCATAAGAAACAGCCTTACGGTGAAGATCCGCATCGCCGAGCGACGATTCAAAAGGCAGAAGCGCAAATTCGTCTTCATAAACACCGTCAAGCATCTTTGTTCCGCAAAGATAATCGTTTGCATAAAGCAGAGGTATTGAAACACGGTTACCTTTGACCGATGAACCCATACATCCCCTGTTCATAACGGCAAGACCCTTTTTTTCATCACGCAGACAAATCCAATAAATACCGTTAAGGAAAGTTTCCGAATTGAAAGATTCCTCAGGACTTACTTTCTCATCTATAATAATCAAATCATCTTTATACCAATAGTCTTCCGTAACGCGGATATCTCCGCTCCATTCCGAGATCGAATAAGGCAGATCGCGCACCATACGTCTGCCGCTGTCAAGGCAGAGATTCATGTTAAAGCAGAGTTTACCCTCGTGAATATGACCGTTTACCGTAAGCGATTTTTGGAGACCTGCTTTTTCATCGTTTCTGCCTACATGCTCACCGTGAAGTTCAAAGCGTGTTTTGCAATCAATGCGTTCAGAATCGCCGTTAAACTCCATTTCAAACCGATATGCAATCGTGCCGATTTTACCAACCTGAACGGCTTTTGCACAGCACGATGATATTTCAACACTCCATTCGCCTTTTGAAACGCAATTCTTTTCATCAATATATGCACTGAAAAGTTCACCGCTGCAGTTGTCGAGAATCCTTCTGTTTTCTTTTATATCATCAATATACACTATGCCTGAATCGGTAAGTTTGAGGCGATAATTGGGAGTAGTAAGTTCACCTGATTCTGCATCCCATGAATAGTTATATGCTCCGCTGTTCTTTGAAACAGTTTTAACTGTAAACGGGTTTAACTTTACATTAATCTTTTCTCCCTCAAATTCGAGCCACTCATCGACTGCGAAAGAATGAGCATTTACTGCAAGCGCAGTATCGCCGTCCTCTTTTTCAAAGTGTGAGGCAATTGCTTTGAGTGATTCGGATTTTACTTTGTCGGATGCATTGAGAGATTCGGGGATAAATCGGCGTGAAAGATCAAGCAGACCGCAGATTGTAACATCATGATGCTGCGCAGCAAGCGCATATTTCCACGCATCGTCAATCTTTTCGCTTTGAGCCTTATCGCCGAGCATAACGGCAAGTGCATTGAGTTTTTCTGCCTGAACGGCTTCAACCTCTGCTTTGCGAACACCGTTAAAAATCTCATTACCGCAATAACCCCACGGCATCTGAACATGGAAATCATTATCGTCTGTTATAAGTTCTTCCTTTGCCTCACCGTATATTTCGGGAATATCTTCAAGCAGAACATATTCATAATTATCCTTATCCTCAGTGTAAGCGGTTATAGGCTCAATTTCCTGAGTTAAATCATCATATCTTGACGCAAGCAGAGGCTCGTATTTTGAGAACATCTGCTCAAAATCCTCAAGAGAATATCTTGTATCTCTCGGCCAACGCGAAAGAATCCAGTTATCAACAGTGCAGCAGTTAAATCCCCTGCCCTGTTTATCATATGTGGGAACAGAGGGAAGCGCTGTTTTATCCTTGCCTATCCAGTTGCCCCATGCGCAGTCAAATGTCCTCGGATAGCCGTAACCCATAACATGGGAACGCATGATCGCCGCATCGTAGCCGCAGAGTTTTGCAAGTTGAGGAGTCTGATTGTTGAGCGCATATTCCGATATGGCATATACATTGGGCGTTTTGCCGAAATAACGCATATTCGTTCTAACCGCATATATAAGTTGGCGTGCGTTGGATTCCTCAGAAATGGTAAGCGACAATGGCTGACCGTAAGTTGTTGCACCAAGCCCAACTCTGTCAGGATACTTTTTAAGCAAATCTGCAACCATTTCAACTATTTCACTGTCGCATCTTGAAAACTCATCAAAAGTGAAGGACTCATAGTCCAGACCGATTTTGAGTTTGGGATACTTTTCCATCCACTCATAAATTTGTTTCAGACGCGGTTTTACCTCATCTTTCCAAAGAACATATCCGCCGTGATCATAAGTCAGAATATATAATTTTTTCTCTTTCATAACTTCACCTTTTATGTAGTTATTTTGTAACTTCCGCAATTAACTCCACTTCCACAAGAACACCTTTGGGAAGTTCTTTAACCGCAACACATGACCTTGCAGGTTTGCTGACAAAATATTTTGAATAAACTCCGTTAAACTGAGCAAAATCCTCCATGTTTTTAAGGAAACAAGTAGTTTTTACAACACTTTCAAACGATGCGTCTGCCTCTTCAAGCACTGCTGCAAGATTTTTACAAACCTGCTCAGTCTGCTCTTCAATTGTCTGGACTTCAACCGCTCCGCTTGCCGGATTTATGGGAATCTGACCGGATGTAAAAAGAAGCCCTCCGGTAACAATCGCTTGTGAATACGGTCCGATTGCCTCGGGTGCATTTTTTGTATAAATTACTTTGCTCATATTTATTCTCCTTCGTTTTTTGAAAATATATCTAAATTATATCATCTTTTTCCGAAAAAGTATATATATCAAAAAATTTTTCTATGGTTAAACAAACCTCTTTTAATTTTCATTTAATTATGTTAGAATACTTCTGATAATGTTATAAAAAAGGAGTTCATCAAAATGATTTCAGAAAAAATCACATACGTCGGCGTTAATGACCGCAACATTGATTTATTTGAAGGTCAGTACATTGTACCCAACGGAATGGCATATAATTCCTATATTATTGAAGATGATAAAATTGCCGTTATGGATACGGTTGATGCAAATTTCGGTGACGAATGGCTTGAAAATATAAAAGAAGCACTCGGCACAAAAAATCCCGATTATCTTATAGTTCAGCATATGGAACCTGATCATTCGGCTAATATCGGCAAATTTACAGAAGCATACCCAAATGCAGTTGTTGTTGCTACAGACAAGGCTTTTGTTATGATGCAGAAGTTCTTCGGCACAGACTATGCTGACCGCAGAATAGCCGTAAAAGACGGTGACAGTCTTTCACTCGGCAACCGCATTTTAACATTCTGCACTGCCCCGATGGTACACTGGCCAGAGGTTATGATGACATATGACAGCACCGATAAAGTTCTGTTTTCGGCAGATGCTTTCGGTAAATTCGGTGCTCTTGACGCAGATGAAGACTGGGATTGCGAAGCACGCAGATACTATTTCGGCATTGTCGGCAAATACGGTGTACAGGTTCAGGCTGTCCTTGCAAAACTCGGCGGACTGGATGTTCAAACAATTTGCCCTCTCCACGGTCCCGTTCTTACAGAAAACCTCGGATATTATATTGACCTGTATAACACTTGGTCATCATACGGAGTTGAAAGCGAAGGCGTTGTCATCTGCTACACTTCCGTTTACGGCAACACCAAAAAGGCCGTCGAAATGCTTGCAGAAGAACTCAAAAAGAACGGTTGCGCAAAAGTTGCTGTAAATGACCTTGCACGCTGTGATATGGCTGAGGCGGTTGAAGATGCATTCCGTTACGGCAAAATCGTTCTTGCTTCAACCACTTACAACGGTGATATTTTCCCGTTTATGCGTGAATTCATAAATGAACTTACCGAACGCGGCTACAGAAACCGCAAAATCGGCATAATCGAAAACGGCAGTTGGGCTCCCCTTGTTGCAAAGAAAATAACCAAAGCGTTTGAAAGCAGTAAAGACATTGCTTTTGCTGAAACAACGGTTACAATCCATTCTGCAATGAAAGATATAAATATCGAACAGATTAAATCACTTGCAAAAGAACTTGCTTGATTCAAATTAAGGAGATATAAACATGAGCGAAAAAATTATAAAGTGCGGCGTTGTAGGTCTCGGCAGAGGTACTGCCGTTGCAAGATGCCTTGCGGGTCTTAAAAATGCAAAACTCGTTTCGGTCTGCGACCATAACCCTGCAATTCTCAAATCAGGTTACGAAGAACTTGCAGAAGCAGTGAACGACCCCAACCTCATTCAGTTCAGCGATTATGACGAATTCCTCAAATCGGATATAGATGCCGTTATTGTTGCAACAGAAGCAGTTTACCATGTACCTATCGTTATTAAAGCATTTGAGGCAGGCAAGCATGTTCTTTGCGAAATCCCCTCGGTTAACTCCGTCGAAGAAGCAAAAGAACTCAAACAAGCAGTTGCTGCTCACCCCGAATTGACATATATGGCGGCTGAAAACTGCTGTTATTGGGCATTTATTGAAACATGGAAGAAAATGCACGAAGACGGTCTTCTCGGTGAAATCGCATATGCGGAAGCCGAATACCTTCACGCTCTTAATCCCGATGAATTTTCACCCACATATTACCCTGAAGGTCATTGGAGAACATATCAGCCTGCCATCAGATACCTCACACACGAACTCGGTCCTCTGCTTTATGTAATGAATGACCGCTGTGTAAGCGTTACCTGCATGGAAGCGGATATCAACTATGACCCATATACTCCCGAAAGAAAAGAAACAGGCGTTGCACTTTTCAAAACTGCAAAAGGCGCAGTTATCAGACTTCTTGTAAGTTTTGGCGCATACACGAGTTATGACCATAACTACCGCATCTGCGGCACAAGAGGAACCGTTGAAACCGACCGCAGGGCGGTTGTTGACAATGCTCACACTCTTGCAAGTCTTCACAGCATACCCGGTACATTCTCTGCAAACTCAAAAATTGACATTCCCGTTACAACTTGCTATGAAGGCGAAGACTCAAGCGGTCACGGCGGCGCAGATGCAAAAATGGTTAAAGATTTCATCAACTGCCTTGTTGAAAACAAAAAGCCTGCGCTTGATGTTGACTTTGCAATCAACATGTCACTCCCCGGCATACTTGCTCATGAATCAGCGGTTCAGGGCGGCGTACCCATTGAAATCCCGGAATTTTAATAAAGCAAAAACAGCGGTGATTTTTCACCGCTGTTTTTTAGTTAACCGTAATTCAAATTAAATTCCGAATCCATTAATCAAAAATAACTTTTATTTCGTGGATAAGTGTTTCGATAACATCAAGGATTGTACGGATTATTTTTTCAAGTATGTTCTCGCCCTTATACTCCGTATCCGTACCTGTACCGCCGTAACAACCTATATTGTTGCTTTCTATGGGATTTCCGAAGAAATCGGTTTTTGGTCCGTCATTAACTTTACTGCCTGCACCGATAAGCGGCGAGTCTGCAGAGAGTTTGAAACTGTTTACATCGGAGTAATCCGTGCCGCTGAATCCCGGAACGGTATTCAGCGCACCTAAGTCAACAAGCGGAGACATAACATCATAATAACAGTTATTTTCAAACACATTGCCTCTTGACGAATCAATATCATAAGCAAAAGTTGCACCTTCTGCAGGAACGATTATGTTGTTTGCAATATAGGAATTAAAGAGATTTTTAAACTGGAATTCGCCGCAGTTGATAATTGTATTGTTATAGAAACTGAAGTTATGTTCACCGCACTCGCCGACTGCCGTTGTTGAACGACCTTTGTTATCGTTTACCGAAAGACAGTAGCGCACGGTATTGCCGTGATGTCCGCTATGATTGGGGCAGTTACACATAAAGCGTACATTATCGTGGGAATAGATATACTGATAAGTGCAGTTATGGGAATAAGAGTCAAAGTCAACCGCCATACCGTCACCGATATTCTTCTGACCTGCGATTTCACAATACTGAATTGTGCTGTTTACGCTGCCCCAGAACCACATTGCGGCAGTGAAATATTCAACTTCACCGTCTTCTTTAAGTTCCGCACCGCCCTGACAGCAATTAATTGAACGGCAATGAGTGACAAGCGCTCCGTCGCACATGCCGACAATAACTGCTTCGGCATCCATTTCATGGAAATAGCAGCCCTCAATCAGCAAGCCTTCATTGTATACGGGATCTATTTCTTCTTCCGTACACCACGGTGTCTGTGATTCATTCCATGAACCCCATATCATAAATCCGTTTGCGCAGTTATAAACTTCGCAGTTACGGATTGTAAGATCATTTACGGCATATCTTGATTTTGCAGGCAGACCTTTAACCATAACTGCCGCTCTTGCCGGTGCAGCACCTCTTGAGTTATCATCGCGGCTGTGAACCTTATAATTCTGCATATCCGTAAAATAAACATTTTCGATTGTTATGCCCTCAGAAATCTGAGTATAAGTATCAATCCATATACCGCCGCCGTTCGGCGCTTTGATATGAAGGTCAGATACGGTCACATACGAGCAATCAAAAAGGCGGAGAACCTCAGTGTTTTTATCAGTATAAAGAACCGCTTTTTCGCCGTCACCGTATGAGGAAATAACAATGGGATTTTCTTTTGTACCGTTGCAGGTAAGGGTTGAAGTGCATTCGTATTCGCCGCCTTTTTTGAAAAGAAAATGCGTTCCTGCTTTGATATCAAGATTTTTAAGCCCAGCAATGGTTTTGACAGGACTGTTTATATCTGTGCCGCTGTTTGAATCATCACCGTTTACGGAATCAATATAATAATAATTTTTTTCATTTTCAGATGCATAAGCAAAAAGACCTATACTTCCTAAAACAACTGTAAATGCAACCAGTAAACACAATATCTTATTTATTTTTTTCATATATACCGCTCCCTGTGTTTAATAAAAGATATAACTGCCGTATATCCGCAAATAATTCTACTCTAAAAGATAACAAAAATCAACCCTCTTGGGATTATAATGCTCTTTTACCATATCAATACAGATACCATTTTTTTGAGAGTGCCTGCCATTCGGCAACTTTTTGTTGTTCCTCTTCAATGAAAGCATCGGGATTGAAGTCGGGACGGAAGATGTTGTCTGTGCCGATAAGTTTTGTAACAGACGGTTCAATCTCAAATTCACCGTGAGTTTTTCTTATTGTATCGAGCAGTTTTATTCCTACGGCAAAAGGTGAAAAAGCATATCTGTCGGTAATATGCAGTTGAATGCCGCGGCAGAAGGTATCTTTATAATCTGAAAATGTCGGTGTAAATGAACATTCACGAAAAACAACGCCTTCTTGTTGCCCCATTCTTTCGATAACCGCTTTGCTGTCAATCCACGGTGCGCCAATCATTTCAAAAGGTTTGGTTGTGCCTCTGCCCTCGGAAAGATTTGTTTCCTCAAAAATGCATGTTCCAATATAAACAAACGCTGTATCAACCGTGGGAATATTCGGTGACGGCTGTATAAAAACAAGATCAGTATCATCATAGTGCATATCCCTTTTCCAGCCATCCATCGGAATAACAGTCAGGTCACAGCCGATGTTTTCGGTTTTATTCATCATAAGGGCGAATTCGCCGATGGTAAGACCGCAACGGGTAGGCGTGGGGAACCTTCCCACAAACGAAGAAAATCGTCTGTCAAGAACGGTTCCTTCCGCTTTTATTCCGCCCAAAGGATTCGGTCGGTCAAGAACAACAAACTTTACACCGTGTTTCGCGCAGATTTTCATTGTGTCAGTCATGGTATAAGCATAGGTGTAAAATCTTGCGCCCACATCTTGAATATCAAAAATAACTGTGTTAAGGGATGTAATCATCTTTTCGCTTTCCGATATATCATCACCGTATAAACTGTATACCGGAAGTCCCGTTCTTTTGTCGGTATATGAAACTATATTCTCCCCTGCCTGCACATCGCCTCTGACACCATGTTCGGGTCCGAAAAGAGTTGTAAGGTCACACTTTTTTTTGAGCATATCCACCGTTGATGAAAGGTCACGGAGAACGCCGGTATGATTTGTGATAAGTCCGCATTTACCTTGAAAATCAAATCCGTTTTTTGCAACAACATCGGCGCCGCACAAAACTGTTTGCTTATGATATTTCATATTTCACCGTTCTTCCTTACTTCATTATATTCCGTAATTATCTTATCAAAGAAATTTCTTCAAATATACGGTATCCAATTTGGTGTTTCCTATATTTTACATCAATTGAAGTATACAGGTCAATATCTGAAACTTATTTCAACAATGTTTTTATAATATAAAACTGTAACGCAAAACCGATAAGGTGCAAATTGACATAATATGATTTTGCAGATATAATAAATTTACAATTGACAAAGAAATTTCAGTCAGACAGATATGCCGATATACTCAAAAAAGAAAGGTGAGAACATGAAGAATCCGGACTCTTTGGAAATTATTTTTATCCGACATGCCGAAACGCAGTATGATAATATCGGAGACCGTGACCCGAGTGACGGTGAACTTACCGCAAAGGGCGAACTGCAATGCATTGAGTTGGGCGAAAAACTTAAGGATTTGCATATTGAAGCATATATCACAAGTTCACTTTTACGCAGTTTCAAAACAGCGACGGGTGTCTGCAAAGCAAAAAGCAATGATCCTGTTCTTGAAATTTGTCCTGAACTGGTTGAGTGCGGATGCACACCCGGTTATTACGGTTGCAATGAGGAGTATCTTCAGCGTTATTATAAAAACACAAAAATGTGCGAAAAACTTTTCGGCACTAAAGATTATGAGTTTGGCTGTGAGAGTTTTGATGATAATGTTCTCCGTGCAGAAAAATTTATTTCTTACATAAAAAACAGATTTACATTCGGTGACCGTGTTGCTGTTTTCAGCCACCACGGATTCCTTGAGTATCTTATTCCTACTGCTTTGGGAGTTAAACCTCATGAATTCAGGTTTGCTCTTGATAACATTTCAATCACCGCTGTTGATTTTTGCCGTGACGGCAATGCGGTGCTTCGATGCGTAAACAAATAAAAAAGGCATAAGGATTGATTTGATGACCGAAAAAAACATAAAATATCTTTTAGGCATTGACGGCGGAGGAACAAAAACCGAATTTCTGCTGACGGATTTAAACGAAAGAAAAAACAGACAAATTATTCTCGGCACATCGAATCCTGTTAATATAGGAACAGAAAATTGCAAGTCGGTACTCGGACAAGGCATTTCCGAGATATGTGAGGGTTTGGACTATACGGAAGTTTCCGTATTTGCCGGTCTGGCAGGCAGCGGATCAAATGATATAAATGCAGAAATTCACCGATTTCTCGGCGAATTCGGTTTCGGTGCATATTCAAACGGCAGTGATGCTGACAGCGTTCTGGAAGCAGCATTAAAAGGTAAAAACGGAGCGGCTGTTATTATGGGAACAGGAATTATTGCTTTCAGCCGTTCAGACGAAAAACTTCATCGCACAGGCGGAAGAGGATATATGATAGATAAGGGCGGAAGCGGTTTTTGCTTTGGTTCAGATGCACTTAATTCAGCCTTTGAATACCTTGACGGCAGAGGCGGAAGTAAGTTGATTTTTAGTCTTGTTGAGAAAAAACTCGGTAAAAGCCTTGAAAACTCAGTTGCGGAAATTTACTCCGGCGGAGCAACATATGTTGCATCTTTTGCTCCCGTTATTTTTGAGGCGTATAAACAAGGTGATAACGAAGCAGAGAGAATTATAGACAGAAATGCTCGTGAAGCAGCAAAAATAATTGCTGCCGCCCGTAGTTTTCTTGATAAAAAAGATAAAACTGTTATTTGCGGCGGGCTTTGTAAGCAAAAAGATATATTAAAGCCTTTTTTACTTAAATATATCGGAAGCGATTTTCCGCTTATATTCTCAGATGAACCTACAGTTAACGGTACTATATCCCTTGCTAAATTAAACATATAAGGTGACAATATGCTGAAAACCGAAATGAGAAATCAGAACACATATGATATTGATAAAATGTCAACATATGAAATGCTGAAGATAATTAATGATGAAAACGGCAAAGTTACTCTTGCTGTTGAATCCGCTTTGCCGCAAATATCAATTGTTTGCGATTCGGTTGCTGACGCAATAAAATCCGGCGGAAGAATCTTCTATATCGGAAGCGGAACCTCGGGAAGGCTTGGCGTGTGCGATGCTGCGGAGTGTCCGCCTACCTTTGGTGTGCCATACGATTTGTTCAACGGAATTATTGCAGGCGGAGAAAAATGCATGTTCAAAGCCGCAGAGAATGCGGAAGATAATCCTGAAGCCTGTATTGAAGACTTGAAAAGCCGTAATTTCAACAATAAAGATATATTAATCGGAATTTCCGCTTCCGGCTCGGCGGCTTATGTTATATCGGCTGTGAATTACGCAAAAAGTATTGGTGCAAAGGCTTTTTCAATCACGAATAATCACGATACGGAATTGGGTAAGGCTGCAGATATAGATATATGTGCCGATACCGGTCCGGAGGTCATTACCGGCTCAACAAGAATGAAAGCAGGAACGGCACAAAAAATCATTCTGAATATGATTTCAACCGCATCCATGGTAAAATGCGGCTGTGTTTATGAAAATTTGATGATAAACCTTAAGCCGACAAACAAAAAACTCCGCAGAAGGATGATAGGAATAGTTACTGAAATTCTGGGTTGTTCAGATAAAAAAGCAGAAGAACTGCTTGAAACAAGCGGCTGGAATATCCGCCTTGCAGTAAAGTAAATATATAAAAAAACAAAACCGACAAACCTCGCTGTAAAGTTTGTCGGTAATTTTTATTTAAGTTTCAAGCCGTAAACAAGGGTCGTTTCTTTTGTTTCAATGAGTTCAAAACCGTATTTTTCATAGAATTTTATTGCGTTATAATTTTTATGCCAAACAGTGAACATAACACCTTTAACGCCTTTTTTACGAAGATTATCACACAGTGCATCCATCAGTTTTTTGCCAAGACCCATATGCTGATATTCGGGAAGGATATCTATATGAAGGTGTGCGGGATAATCATTTTTGTATTTTTTTTGAGATTCAATCGCTCTGAGTGCGGATTTTCTGCGGCGGTATTCCCATTTTTTGATTTTGGGATAATAATTACTTATATATATTTTTTCGAATTTATCAAAATTTTCCGTCGATATAACATAACCTATCGCCCTATTATTTTCATCGGCAGCAACGAAACAGTTTTCGGGCTCATTTTCAATATAATAATCGCAGTAAACTGCAAGCGAGAAGTTAATTCCCCGTTTTGAACTTTTGCAAGGGCCTTCACTGTTAAGACAGACAAATTGCACATTTTTCTTATCCGCTGCCTGATACGGTCTTATTTTCATTTAATCACACCTTTTCAAGCAAAGTTTATCATTAAAACGCACAAAAATCAAGGCAGAATATTTACCGATTGAATAATTGTAAATCAGATAAAAATATTGTATTATTAACATCAGGGGTGATTAATATGCGTTGCAAATCAAATCCCAAAATTGTTTTTGAAAAACTTTTTGGTGATATAGCAAACGGTTATAACATAGAAATCGTTTATGAAAACTCAAGGCGGTTATCTTACTGTGAGAAAACCTGCAAAGTTACCGACGAAAAATATATTTTATCCGTTTCAGGCAAAGAAGTTAATATTTGCTGTTCATCTGAAAAAGGCGCATTTTATGCGCTTTGCGACCTTGCAAGACATATAGAAGAAACCTCTGTTGCCGACGGTGAATACATCTGCTCCCCTTCCTTTGCCGTCAGGGGCTATATTGAAGGCTTTTACGGTACACCGTGGAAACACGAAAGCCGTAAATCCGTTATGGCACTTATGGCAAAAAACAGAATGAACACGGTTTATCACGCGCCGAAAGACGATCTCTTTCACCGAGAAAAGTGGCGTGAGAAATATCCTGAAGCCGAACTTGCAAGTCTTAAAGAACTTGTTGACTGCGCAAAAGAACGTTATATGGATTTTTATTGGTGCATTGCACCCGGTCTTTCAATGAAATATTCCGACACAGCCGAATTTGAGGCTCTTATGGAAAAAACGAAGCAACTTTATTCAATCGGAATAACCGATTTCGGTCTGCTTCTTGATGATATTGATGAAGAACTTGCTTTTGATGAAGATAGGGTTGCTTTCGGAGAAACTGTCAATGCACATATTGAACTTATAAACAGATATTATTCTGCATTGAAAGAGTTTGATTCATCAATCCGCCTTACCGTTTGTCCCACTCTTTATCACGGAAAAGGCAACGAATATTATATCTCAAAACTCGGCAAAAACATTTCTCCGCTTGTTTCTGTTTTTTGGACAGGCAGAGATATATGTTCACGAGAACTTACAAGTCCCGAAGCAGTCAGATTTATTGAATCCACATATCATAAACCGCTTTATTGGGACAATTATCCCGTAAATGATTGTTCAATGTATAACGAGATGCATATCTCTCCGATTATCAACCGTGACCCCGATTTATATAAGTATTCCGAAGGAATAATATCAAACTGTATGGAATACGCCGAATGTTCAAAAATCCCTTTGATTACATTTGCGGATTACCTTTGGGACAGTGAAAATTATGACCCGCAGAAATCCTGGGAGGGTGCGATAAGGCAGGTTATCGGAAAAGAAAACGCAGATAATTTTATAATCTTTGCCGACCATCTTTATACTTCATGCCTCAAAGATGCAAATTCAAGGCGTATGTATGATGCATTTGAAAAAATTGAAACCGTATTTAAAGCCGGTGATAATCAAAAGGCGGTTGCTTTGGCGGAAGCATATCTTGGCAAAATGAACGCCTGCAGAGAATATCTCAAACAAGATTTACCGGTTTGCCGTGAACTTTCAAAATGGTCCGAAAAATTTTTTGTTTCGTGCGACATTATGAACAAAATATTTGAATACATAAAAACAAATGATGAAAAGTTGATTGAAGATTTGCTTATGCTTATTGAAAAATATGAAGCAATGCCTGCAAGACTTTCAAACGATGTTAATATTCGGGATGAACTTAAAAACATTCAAAAATTTATAAAAAAGGAGATATAAAAAATGGCAGTTATTATCAGATGGATTTCAGCGATTATGGCGGTGCTCATTGGGTTACCCACACTTATCGGTGCGGTTTTTCAAAGCCTTACAAAAACAGGCTATGACGAAAGACCCGTTGCATCAATTTCAGAAAATTTTCTTGAGGGTAACAAAGATTTTATTGATGAACCTGAATCGGAATACTGGTCGGCAGGCTATGCCCGCAGAGTTCTCACTCCCGAAGATATTGAAGATACAAGATATTTTCTCGGCGGTTTTCTTAAGTTCCCCGCTCAGGAGGCAACAGGTGTCGTTGACGATTTATGCGTGAGAGCAGTTGTACTTGACGATAATTCGGGCAGAGGCGCAGCGGCATTTGCATGGATTGACGGTGTAGGCTTCATGAACGCAGATATTAAAGATATCCGTGAAAAACTCAGCGACATCACAGGCAACGGCAAACTTATCAGCATTGACGTCGGCTCAACTCATAATCACAGCGCAATTGATACTCAGGGCTTGTGGGGTAACATTCCCAAAAGCGGCAGAAACCAGAAATATATTGATTCGGTAGTTCAGAAAACAGCCGATGCAATAAGAGAAGCATATAATAATCGCTCCGAAGGCATGCTTTATTATTCATCAAAATCATGCCCTGAATTGTTCTATGACGGCAGAGACCCTTATTCAATTGATGAGAAAATTCATCTGTTCCGTTTTGTGCCCAACGCAGATGGCAAAAAAGAGATTTATATAGCCAATTTCGGTGCACATCCCATTAATCTCGGTTGGAGTAACACGGAGATTTCGGGCGATTACCCGTATTATATTGAGCAGGCTGTTACATCAACAAAGAATGCTGATTTTATTTTTGTTCAGGGTGCAATCGGCGGAGCAATTCACGCCGATATGGGCGTTGAGAACGGAATTCCGGAAGAACTTACCTCATTTGAAAAAATGAAGGAATACAGCCGTATTGTTGCAGGCATTCTTTATGAACTTGCAGAAAAAGGCAAAGCCGTTGAACCTATTCTCAATGTAAAACACGCTCAGGTAGATTTTGAAGTCAACAACTTTATTTTCCTCCTTGCCGAACGCGCAGGTCTTTGCAATGTCAAGGCATTCAAGGAAGACGGCAAAATTTATCTTACATCCGAAATCGGTTATGTTGAAATCGGTAAAGACATAAAGATTATCGAAGCCCCCGGCGAAGCACTTCCTGAACTTATATACGGCGGATTCTATTCCGCTGAAGAAGCATTTAACGGTACGGATTACCCGTATGAAGGAATTGCAACCTGTTTTGACAAAGACGATGAGGTGCTTGTTTTCGGGCTTTGCAACGATGCGGTAGGTTATATCGTTCCTGATAACGATTACAGTTCATCGGGTGACGAGGGTCACTACGAAGAAACCGTTTCAACCGGTTCAAAAAGCGGAACTGCATTCTCAAAGGCATTCTTTGAATTGTTAAAAATATGGGGGTAATATAAAATGGAATTCCTGCGTTTCCTGAAACTTCCCGAATTGGTCAGAGGTATTATATCGGGTTTGCTTTCTCTGATAATTCTTTTTGTTCCCAACTCAACTTATACAACAGTTGAAGAAACAACAAAGTATATGCTTGCGGGCGACGAAACATTTTCTTACAGCGGTGAAAAATGGACTGTAGGCTTTGCCAAAGAAGTTCTCACTCCCGATGATATCACGGCAGAAACTTATTATATTGCAGGTTATAACACAAACAATCCTGCAAAATCGGTTCTTGACGATATGTATGCCAAAGCGGTTTATCTTGATGATAACAGCGGCAGAGGCGGAGTAGTCATTTGTGCTGTTGACTGTGTCGGAATCAGCCGCAAAGATATCAATGATATCAGAAAAATAGTTATTGAAAGCGGTAAAATTCCGAACCTCAAATCAATCAACATATGTGCAACTCATACCCATTCTGCCATTGATACTCAAGGGCTTTGGGGCAAGAATTTTCTTTCGGACGGCAAAAACGAAAAGTTTATGAACCGCCTCAAAGAATTGACAGCAAAGGCAATTATTAATGCATATGATGCAAGAAAAGACGGTAATCTTTACTTTGGCACAGCGGAATCCGAAAAACTCCTGACCGACACAAGAACCCCTATTGACTATGATGCAACAATAACAAGAATCCGTTTTGACCCTGCGGACGGCAGCAAAGATACTTATATAGTGAATTTCGCATGCCATGCCGAATGTCTCGGAGCAAGAACAACCGTTGTCAGTGCAGATTTTCCTGCATACATGGAAAAGGAAATGGCTGAGCAGACAGGCGGCGCAAACGTCGTTTTCATAAACGGAGCAATCGGAGGACTTATCACCTGCGAAAAACTTGATGATGTTCTGCGTAACTTTGAACTTGGTCTTGAATATGTCAAGGAGTTCGGCAAGGATGTTGGAGCAGTCGTTATGAGTATAAATAACGAAATTGCTCTTGAGCCCGCGATCAACGTTAAAACCAAAGCCATAGAGATCAAATGTGATAACACCGCACTTCTGCTTGTGCGTTTTCTCGGAGTTCTCAACAACGATATTTCAAAGGATAAGGATAAAAACATCTCCATTATATCGGAAACTTCATATATGGAACTCGGCAATAAGCAGATAGGAATTTATATGATTCCCGGTGAACTTTCACCCGAACTTGAAAGCGGCAACTTCCTTTCTGCTGAAGAATCTGCAAACGGCACAGATGCGGATTATAAGTCACTTTCCGACATGTCACGCTGTGAGCATAACTTTGTTATCGGCCTTTGCAATGACGAGTTGGGTTATATAATTCCCGAAAACGATTTCTACCTGCACGAATGGCTACCGTATTTCAACAACGCTGTCGATGAATCAGGCAGAAAACATTATGAAGAAACAAATTCCCTCGGTCCTAATGCGGCCGGAGAAATTCTTGACGCAATGGATGAACTTATAGACTCGATTAACTAACAGAAAACCGCAAGCCATTCCAACGGATGGCTTGCGGTTTTTGGTTCGAGTGTTCATAAAGAGTCATTGTTGAATTTTCAAACTTAGTACATTAATATATACGGATTGTCGACCAAATATAGCATATAAATATTCTCAGTCACTTTTCGCATCGCACAGTCTGTTTTATTGTAAATTTTTAGTATATTACCGTTTGATTTACAAGTTCTTTTTCATAAGTTTCCCTGTCAGCAGAGGTAATAAGATATGTAAACGTTTCGGTTTTACCTTCTGAATTAGGTATTTTGAAACTGATTTTAACATCAGCAGTCAAATCTTTTATTTCTGTTTCAACATCTATGAGAGCACGGCGAGTCTCTTTTTCACCAGTCAGAAGTAATAAATTATTGCCTGGATCAAAATACCATTCACCGGCTTTTTTTGTTTTAAGTTTTCCATTAACATCCATATACTGTTCTTGTTCATATTGATAATAAGCGCCCTCATCCAAAGCACTATATTTCTTGTTTTCATATTCTACAGAAGCAAACGAACCACTGTGAAATTCACTGCTTGCTCTGTTTAAGTTTGTTACTGTATAAGAAAAAGCGGCATATGTGTGCCCAACAGGAGCAACATAGGGATTATCTTCATCTTCCTGTGGATTATATTCTTTCGGTGTAAAATGCTTGTCATCGTTTATATTGTTGAGCGCAATTGTAAATTCAGCAGCATTCAATGTAAACTCAAAAATATCCGTTGAAACGGTATCTCCTAATTTGTAATAGTTCGTATTACTGCCCGACTCACCGCAAGAAGCAAAAGAAAAACATAAAACAGCAACTAAAACTAAAGCAATAATTTTTTTCAACTTAATCATCCTTTTTATATTATTTACGGAGATTTATGAACACCCGTAAAACAGTTCACTTTTTTATCTCCGTAAAATAAAAAAGTGCGCCTACCGAAGTAAACGCACAAAAAACGCAAACCCCGATAGTCGCCAAACTAACTTTATATGAAATGGGTATAAAACGCCACAACAATACAAATGGAGTTTGCATTTTTATCAAATCCCACAATATTGTTGTAACGAAAAAAGATACAATTATCCCATAAAAATAAAAAAATTACACCCAGTTTCACATATTAAGTTAGTTTGGCATTTTTATTATAACACAATTTACGGATTTTACAATAGATAATTTTAAGGGTTTGCAACAAATAAAAAAAAAGCAGCAGACAACATCTTTTGAATGTTGCCTGCTTTAATTTTATATAAACTCACAACCGTCATAAATATCAGACATCCAAAGCATTTCCGATGAATGTTCTGCATCAAAAACAAACTTCATTTCGCCGTGAGCGGTAGAATATTTCGGGTCATCATCATCTTTTTCAACCATATCAAACACATAGGTGAATTTACCGTCATCGGTGTTGAGAATCATTCTGTTTTTCTCTATGGTGTAGTTTCCGACACCTATATAACTGCTGTATGCAGAGAAGGTAAACTGAAACATACCGTTATCATATAAACTGATGCTCGGTTTGATAATTCCTTTTGAGTCTTCAAAAACACAGGTTCTTATAAGAGTTGCATTTGCCGTACCTCTGTTGGGATACTGAACAGAGCTGATTAATGCATCAATCTTTTCTGCATCCGCAATATCTTCTTTTGAAACACGAACCGAAACAAGCCAACCTTCCATTGCGGTATCGCCACCTTCGGGATCAATCTCTGCAATGTTTACGGTGATTAAACCCTCTGATTTTGTGATATCATCAACAGTATATCTGTGAGCAGTTGTAGGTGACGAGGTATAAGCCAGCAAAAGACTTGAGGTGTTGAAAAATTCTTCGTTATATTCTGCTTTAACTTCGTTGAATGATGGCGTATCCGAATAGGAAATATCAAAATTTATAAATCCGTTCATTTTTTTCATAAACGATTGCAGCTCATTTATATCTTCAATCTTTACCACCGGCATATATTGAATTTTGTTCATGTATACATTAGGCGATATTCCGCCGATTTCAATCATTTTGCTATAGGTTTTCTCGTCGTAACCCACAGGTATGCAATGCCAGCTTGCCGAAAGATTTTTAACAACGGGATTTTTCTGATGCTCGTTTATAAACGCCTCAACATCGCTTTGACGAATATCAATCTGAAAATCCCATTCATCACTTGCGTGAAGATAGATATACATAGGCTCTTCATCAGGACCGCTGCCGCCGATTAAAAGAGTAAACATTTCGTCTATGTTATACTGTCTGATATATAATCCCGAGCCCGTTTCAATATATCTGAATTCTTCAAAATCCGACCAGGTGAGCTTATCTTTTTTATCAGAAAGAGTTATAACGTCAGACAAAGACAGATTCTTTTTGAACATTATTTCGCTTGATGTTTCATCGTCAAATCGCTTAACGAGATTCAGTTCAAAAATGCTCATTATATTACCGTTAGTGAAAAAATTAATTAAAATAGTATCGCCGTTTTTCTTTTGAATAAAAACATAATCAATAGAATTTTCATTGCTGTTTTCATTTTTTATCTCATAAACATTTGCAATACGACCAAGATAAATTGAAGTTTCATCCTGATTATTCAAAAGATTATTCATATCTTTTACGGTAAATGTTGATTCATCTAATTCGCCGATATATTCGCCTTCACCATTACCGAAGTCCCTATAAACTCCACCCGATGCATTAATTGAATATGAGTTGAGATCTATCCGACTTTCTTTATCTTTACTGACAACATAACTGTAAAGACATTTGCCCGTTTCATATTTCGCATTAAAAATACTTTTGTTCTTAACAGGATTTGTCATAAAGCAAACCGCAAGAACAATGCTTAATATAACTGCAATCAGAATTACCCAAAACGCAGGCTTTTTATAATTAAGAACGGATTTTATTCTGCTTTTAACTCCCGTTTCGCCGAAAGCAACGGGACAAGCGGCTATCATTTTTCTCGGAACACTGCAATTAAGCAGAGCTTCTGAATATGGCTTTTTTCCTTCTTCACCCAATGATTTGATAACTTTTTCGTCGCACGCAAATTCAATGTCACGGCAAAGAAGAATATATGCAACCCACATCAGAGGATTGAACCAGTGAACCGAGAGCAGAAGAAAGCCAAGCGGTTTCCACCAATGGTCACGGCGTTTCAGATGAGCCTTTTCGTGAGCGATGACATATTCTTTTTCTTCATTGGGAATATCCGACGGCAGATATATTTTCGGTTTGAACACACCGAGAATAAATGGAGTCTTAATTCCGTCGCAAAGAAGAATATCATCTTTATACGGTGCTGAAATCCTGACTTTTCTTTTGATTATTATGTAGCTCGCTGCAGAATAGACAAGCATAATGCCCATACCGCCGAGCCAACCGAAGTAAACATAAATTGATTTAATGCTGTTGTTTTCTACAGTACCCAGCATTTTATGCTCTACTTCTTCGGGATAAATCGGATTTGAAATAATCTGAAGTTCATAATCATCATGTCTTGTTTCCTGATACTGAAACTGTTCGGTTGGTATCGTTTCTTCACTCGGAATAAGGCTGAGTGCACTTTCAAGAGAAAACGGACATATCAACCTGATTGCAACCATACCCCAAAGCGCAACAATCATTGCTTTGGGAGCTTTTTTCAATATCAAACGAAGTATGATAATTGCCGCAACAAGAAAGCTTGCGGAAATGCTTGTGTTGAGAACCCAGAAGAAAAAGTCTGTATAAAATCCTTCAACGAATCCCGCAAATATGTTATATAAATCTATCCAAGAATCCATAATTAATCCTCCTTATAAGAGTCAATCATCTTTCGGATTTCTGATATCTCATCGGCAGAGAGTTTTTTTCTTTTAGAAAATGCGGCAAGAAAAGCAGGCAAAGAACCTTCAAAGGTTTCTTCAACGAACTTTTCGCTCTGCAATGAGTAAAACTCCTGCTTTGAAATAAGAGAAGTTACTGTTCCTTTAATGTTCTGAAAAATACCTTTGTCGCAAAGTCTTTTAAGAACCGTATATGTTGTTGACTTTTTCCATTTAAGTATTTCTTCGCTGCGTTTTGAAAGCTCGGTTGATGAAATCGGCTCGTTTTCCCAGATTATATCTGCAAACTTCGACTCAACCGCACCCATCTGATAATCACTCATAAAAACTCCTCCGTTATTCTACATTCTGTAAACCATTTATATTCTACACATTGTAGACCTGATTGTCAATATAGCCCACAAAATTTTTTAAAAAAAGTGTCACATATAAATACGTCAACTATGATTTTTTTGAAAAACTATTGTCTTTTTTAAAATTCGGTTGTATAATACAGTTACAATTTAACAGACGGGAGCTTGTGTTACAGGCTGAGAGGAAGGTAAAACCTTCGACCGATAACCTGATTTGGATAATGCCAACGTAGGGATGCCTGGATATAAAAGTGTTTCGACGTGGCGGAATCAATCTGAAGCTGTTTCAGATTTTTCGTCACTCTTTATTTTTTTAACACATCTTCTCAACGGTAAGTTACCAAATCGGCAGCTTACCGTTTTTTGTTTTTTCAGGAGGTGTTTTTATGGTAAAAATCAACGGCAAAGAACTGAATGTTGCAGGAAAAACAATTTCAGAATTTCTTACAACAACAAATTTCGACCCGAAAAGAATCGCAGTTGAGCGTAACGGTGACATTGTTTTTAAATCTCAATACGGTGAAACTTTACTGCAGGACGGTGACATTATTGAAGTTGTGAGCTTTGTGGGAGGTGGTTAAGCTGATACCGACAAAAGAAGAATGGTATGCCGCCTTATCGGAAAGACACGGTGAAAAGATACAGAAGAATTTTGAATTCGCAACCGTAGCAATATGCGGACTCGGCGGTCTTGGCTCTAATATAGCTTTTGCTCTTGCCCGTGCAGGTATCGGCAAACTGATTCTTATTGATTTCGACAGTGTTGACATCACAAACCTACACCGACAGCAATATAAAGCCAATCAGATTGGTATGAGCAAAACGCAGGCTTTGAAGGAAAACCTTTTGGAAATTGCTCCGTATGTGGCAATCGAAACTCATAAGGTTCGTATTTCTGAAAATAATGCCGCAGAGTTTCTTGAAAAAGCAGATATTATCTGCGAAGCATTTGACGATGCAGAGTGCAAAGCAATGCTTGTGAATCTTGTGCTTGAAAGAATGCCTGAAAAGTATCTGGTCGCCGCATCGGGCATGGCTGGATTCGGCAGTGCCAATACCATTCAGACACGAAGAATATCAAAGCATTTTTATATCTGCGGTGACGGAGCAAGTGATGTGTCAGAAGCAGGAAGTCTTGTTGCCTCCCGTGTGATGCTCTGTGCTGCGCATCAGGCACATACCGTACTCCGAATTCTGACTGAACAATTTGAAACTTAAAGAAAGAAGGAAAAACTATGAACAATGATAAACTCATAATCGGCGGACACGAATTCAACTCACGTTTTATTCTCGGCTCGGGTAAATACTCAATGAAACTCATTGAAGCGGCTGTTAAGGATGCAGGTGCAGAAATTATTACTCTTGCAGTACGCCGTGCGAATACAAAAGAACAGGAAAGCATTCTCGATTACATTCCCGAGGGAATTACTCTGCTCCCCAATACAAGCGGTGCAAGAAATGCGGAAGAAGCTGTGCGTATTGCCCGTCTTGCAAGAGAACTCGGTTGCGGTAATTTTGTAAAAATTGAGATTATGCGTGATTCCAAATATCTGCTTCCCGATAATCAGGAAACAATCAAAGCAACGGATATTCTTGCAAATGAAGGCTTTGTTGTTATGCCGTATATGTATCCCGACCTTAACATTGCCCGTGACCTTGTGAATGCTGGTGCCGCTTCAGTAATGCCGCTCGCTTCACCTATCGGTTCAAACAAAGGTCTTGCAACAAAAGAATTTATACAGATTCTCATTGATGAAATCGATTTACCAATCATTGTAGACGCAGGCATCGGCAGACCTTCACAAGCATGCGAAGCAATGGAAATTGGCGCGGCGGCAATTATGGCAAACACCGCCCTCGCAACTGCAGGTGACCTGCCTATGATGGCTTCTGCATTCAAGAACGCAATTGAAGCAGGACGAAAGGCTTACCTTGCGGGACTTGGCAGAGTATTAACACGAGGAGCATCAGCTTCCGACCCTCTGACAGGTTTCCTCAGAGATTAAGGAGAAAATATGGAAAATCAATTTTTTGTAGATTCGGAGTATCTTTCTTCCGAAGCACTTGAGAAAAAGCACAGACTCGAAAGCGACCCTTCATTCCGTAAAAACCATATGGAATATATGAGCGGTATGGAGATAATCGAGTCGGATGTTTGTAAAAACGTTATGGCACAGATGAACTCCTATGATTATTCAGAATATACTGCCGATGATGTTAAGGCGGCATTGGAACACAATACTTGTACGATAGATGATTTTAAAGCTCTTCTCTCCCCTGCGGCAGAACCGTTTCTTGAGCAAATGGCTGAACGTGCAAGACTCGAAACAAGCAAACACTTCGGAAACACCGTCTATCTGTTTACACCTCTTTACATAGCAAACTACTGTGAAAATTACTGTGTTTATTGCGGTTTTAACTGCTATAACCATATCAAGCGTATGAAACTTTCAATGGAACAGATTGAAAAAGAGATGAAGGTTATTGCAGACAGCGGTATGGAGGAAATTCTGATTCTCACAGGCGAAAGCAGAGGCCAGAGTAACGTTGAATATATCGGTGAAGCGTGTAAACTGGCAAGAAAATATTTCCGTATGGTCGGACTTGAAATTTATCCCGTAAACACCGATGAATACAGATATCTTCACGAATGCGGTGCAGACTACGTAACGGTATTTCAGGAAACATACGATGCCGATAAATATGAAAAGCTGCATCTGCTCGGTCACAAGCGTGTTTGGCCTTACCGTTTTGATGCGCAGGAAAGAGCGCTCCGTGGCGGTATGAGAGGTGTTGCATTTTCGGCTTTGCTCGGACTTTCTGAATTCCGTAAGGATGCCTTGGCAAGTGCATTGCATGTCTATTATCTGCAGAGAAAGTACCCTCATGCTGAAATGTCACTATCCTGTCCAAGACTCAGACCGATCATCAACAATGATAAGATCAATCCTTTGGATGTTCACGAAAAGCAGCTTTGTCAGGTGCTTTGTGCATACCGTATCTTTTTGCCGTATGTGGGAATTACGGTATCTTCCCGAGAGAGTGCCGAGTTCAGAAACGGTATTGTAAAGATTGCCGCAACAAAGGTTTCAGCAGGTGTTTCAACAGGTATCGGTGACCACGAAAGCAAATATTCAGGCAAAGAAACCGACGGCGTTCAGGGCGACGAGCAGTTTGAAATTGATGATAACCGCAGTCTTGATAAGATGTATCAGGACATTGCCGATGAAGGTCTGCAACCCGTTCTGAATGATTATCTGTATGTGTGAGGTAATGAATATGAAAATTTTTGATCCGACTTTATATTTTATAACTGACAGCACCAATTACACGGAAGAAGAATTCCTCTGTCGTGTTGAACAAGCACTCAAAGGCGGAGCAACACTTCTTCAGCTTCGTGAAAAGGAAAAGTCTACCCGTGAATATATCGAGCTTGCGGAAAAGGTACACGAAATTACAAAAAGATATAATGTGCCTCTTATTATCGATGACAGAGTTGACGTTGCACTTGCAATTGATGCGGAAGGTGTTCACGTCGGTGCAAGCGATATGCCCGTTGCTGTTGCAAGAAAGCTGATGGGCGATGATAAAATTGTAGGTGCTACCGCCAAAACCGTACCATGGGCACAAGAAGCTTATAAACAAGGTGCGGATTATCTCGGAGTGGGTGCAATTTATCCTACAACTACCAAGGTTGTAACAGTTCTCACTTCAACCGAAACTCTTGATGCAATAACAAAAGCCGTGCCTATTCCTGTCAACGCAATCGGCGGTCTTAATAAAGATAACCTTGATATTCTTAAAGGCATAGGCATTTCAGGAATCTGTGTTGTTTCGGCAATTATGAAATCTGATGACCCGAAAACCGAAGCCGAAACGTTACTTTCACTTGCAAAGGATTTGATAAAAAATGATTAAAGGTGCAATATTCGACCTTGACGGTACGCTTTTTGACTCAATGTTTGTATGGGACACAATCGGTGAAATTTATCTTCGTTCAATCGGATACAAGCCGAAAGAAAACCTGAATGAAACCTTCAAAACAATGAGTCTTTATAATGCGGCTTGTTATTATAAAAGCGAATACGGTGTTACTCTTTCGGTTGACGAAATAATGGACGGTGTAAACCGTATGGTTGAAAAATATTACATAAATGAGGTTCAGCTGAAAACGGGTGTTTATGATTTTATAAAGCATCTTCACAATATCGGTGTGAAAATGTGCATAGCGACTGCAACTGACAAATATCTTGTTGAAGCGGCGCTTGAAAGATGCGGAATAAAAGAATGTTTTTCGGAAATCTTTACTTGCACCTCCGTCGGTCACAGCAAGGATGAACCCGATATATACCGTGAAGCATTAAGGCATCTTGCTACTCCGAAAGAAGATACATTCGTTTTTGAGGATGCAATTTATGCTATAAGAACAGCTAAGAAAGACGGATTTAGAGTGGTTGCGATTTACGATAAATCCGAAGAAAATCAGGCTGAAATAAAATCTCTTTGCGATTATTACATAACAGATTATACGGATATGCAAGGATTCTGGAAATTTGCCGCTCCGATGAAAACCGCACTTTCAATAGCAGGAAGTGATTGCAGCGGCGGTGCAGGAATTCAAGCAGATATTAAAACAATGACTATGAATGGCGTTTATGCAATGAGTGCAATTACCGCCCTGACTGCACAAAACACAATGGGCGTTTTTGCAATATCCGAATCTTCACCCGAATTTTTAAAGGAACAAATTGATGCGGTATTTGAAGATATTTATCCCGATGCAGTTAAACTCGGTATGGTTTCATCGTCGGAACTTATTTCTGTTATTGCTGAAAGGCTGAAATTTTATAATACCAAAAATATCGTAGTTGATCCCGTTATGGTTGCAACAAGCGGTTCAGAACTGATGAAAACCGATGCGGTGCAAACTCTTATCGAGGAACTTTTGCCGATTGCAACGGTTGTAACTCCGAACATTCCCGAAGCAGAAGTTTTATCGGGTGAAAAAATACAGAGTAAGGAAAATATGCTGAATGTCGCAAAGTTAATCGGAGACAAATACGGATGTGCCGTTTTGCTTAAAGGCGGGCACAGTATCAACGATGCAAACGACCTTCTTTATTCAAACGGCAAATTTAAATGGTTTGAAGGCAAAAGAATAAACAACCCCAATACCCATGGAACAGGATGCACTCTTTCGTCAGCTATCGCATCAAATCTTGCTAAGGGATTATCCCTTGATGAATCAATACGAAATGCAAAGGATTATATTTCGGGAGCTCTTTCCGCAATGCTTGATTTGGGAAAGGATTCAGGTCCGATGAATCATGCATTTAAAATAACTTGATTTTGAATTTCAATTAAAAATAAAAAATAGCAGGCAACATTCAGTATAAATGTTGCCTGCAAAATTTTATCTCATATCTGATAATGGTGTGTAATCTGTATTATTTAGCAGATATTCTTCCATCTTACCGCTGAGCAGTAGTCTGACATAACTCATAGGCTCGTTGTAGATAAGAAAGTCAAGTTCTGATGTTTCGTACATATTGTTTGTGTATTCGTTTTCAACGGCGATGCAGTCGATTGACACCATTGAACCGTCGGTGAGCTTGACTTCAACACAGGCAGTATCGATATTAAATTCACAAGAAATAATGCTATTAATCATAAATAAAAAAACTCCTTTTAATAGTTTGAAAAACGTAGAAAAAGCAGGCTTTGGAATCGTTGATATATAAGGGATTGAAAGTGCGGTAATCGAGGAGTGCGTATAGTTTGACCTGTAACCTCGATTTTGCGATTCTATTGTTCTAATGGCTGAATTTCAAGTTGTAAAAAATCAGTCGATTTGCAACGATGAAAAAAGTTTGACAAAAAATTAAAATATAGATGAGTAAATGATCTTTCATAAGGAACCTCCTATCTGACAAAGCTCAGAAAGGAGAACAAAACCAATTTCCGTGGCTGAAAACAATAAGCCGTCCGAAATGATTTCGGGCATATCGGAAGACGTAATGGATGCATTGGTGAGAACCTTGCTTCCGGACATAATCAGCTTCTGCGAAAGTGAAGAAGGCAAAGCAATCTTCGAAAAGTGGAAGACTAAACAATCAGAATAAACCAACGTAAAATGAGGGTAGCCGATAAAACTACCCTCGTTTTTCATTTTATAAACCGTTCAGAAAAAGAACAAATCCGAACCCTTCGCCGATTGGCATAAGGTTCGGATTTATACTGTTTGGCAAAGATGGACGGTTTTGATACAATTATTGAAATCAGTTTGAATCTCCTGCATCATCTTCATATAAAGCAGAAAGATGTAAATACATCAAATGTTGATTGATTTGATAGCTTGCTCCCATATTAAAAATTTCAGTGTCCAATATCGGCTTTACTCGATCATCAATCTTTTCTAAGCACAGGTTATTCAAAGCTTTTTTTACATCTTCTAAATACTTGAAAAGTTCATCAATATACAGCACAACACCACTATTCTCTATATCATTATGTGCAAGCATCTTTTTTCGTATTGGCGTAAGTTGTTTGTCACGATATTCTCTATTATCTTTTGACAGAATAGGAATATTCACTTTATATTCTTTTCTTAAGTATGTGTTAAGTGTAACAAGCGTGTTTGATTTATCCTGAGTGTCAGTTAATTTCCACAAAGTTAAAGCCAAATGTTCTTTTGTCAATATGCAATGATGATTGATTATTCCAAAAAAACAGTTTGGTGTTTTTCCTGTTTTATCAGAACCATCATTATAGTTCTTAATTCCTTGTAAAATGGTATAATCTACATAACACGCCATGACCATTTCACGTAATTTTGCATATCTTCGAAAATACTCATCGTCCATAAAACATCTCCTGTGCTTACTTCACATTTATATTATTTTTTAGTATGACATAGTTTTCTAAAAGTTTAGTTAGCTGATTTCTATCGCAACAAATTATATCAGTATCTGATGCAAGCTCCATTGCTGCTTTTGTAAATTCAGAATTTGTAACAACCACTGCTTCATCTGCTCGATAATGCCTCTTTCCTGCATATGCTTCTTGAATGGGTTTTAGCCCCAATTTCCCCTTAAATCGTTTACATTGAAAAACGTATTTTTTGTTATCTTTAAATCCAATAACATCAACACCAAAATCTCCGCTTAATTTGGTTTGAGAAACGTTAGAAAAACCATTACATTTTAACAATTCTACAACGAATGTCTCAAATTCTGAACCTTTCATTGCGTCTATAATCTCAAGTTGATTATACACACCTATTTTAATTTCTGATTTGCTTGTTGCCGCTGATAACTTGTTTGCTTTTTTTAATCTTCTAGGACCTTCACTATTTTTTATTAATAATGCTAAAACGATAATCAAAGCAATAGCTATCAATATTATCAACAACTCAAATGGATATTCTAAAATAAGAAGCAAAGGGATTCCTGCGATTACAAGAAATCCCATCCATAAATCATCTTTTTTTCGCATACAACAGCCGCCTTCGCAAAATAAAATAATTTCTTATATTGTATCATGTTACAAACAATTCATCAACCGTTGTTTTATAAAACTTTGCGATTTTCAAGGCTAATTCGAGAGTCGGGTCTTTTTCACCGTTTTCAATTTTAACAAGGTATGTTTTTGATATTCCGAGCAAGGTTGCGGCTTCATCAATCAAAAGTCCGCAATTCTCTCTGTATGCCCTCATTTTCTGCTTTCTCAAATACTTTTCATTTCTTGTTTTTTCAACATATTCTTCAAGTTCTTTTGCTGTTGTGAAATACACTCCGCCAACCATTTCGGCACACGCAATTTCAATTTTCTCTTGCGGTGTTCTTTCGGGCAGAGGTGTTGTTTCTCCGTTAAAAATTTGATAAATAACAATTCTGTTTTCCATTATAAATCTCCTTTTTATAATTTGATGAGCAAAATTATAACATATCAAAAGTACATTAATCAGTACAGCAGATGTGTTATAATTGAAGATTTATAAAGAAAAAAATGCCATATCGACACAAATTGTATCAATACGGCATTAGTACTATGGTGCGGATAACAGGACTTGAACCTGCACGAACTTGCATTCATTAGAACCTGAATCTAACGCGTCTGCCAATTCCGCCATATCCGCATATTCTGTTTTGCCCGTAAATTTTACACGGTCGGGCAGCCGAGGCGGAGCACTGTGCTTAATTCCGCTTATTAAAAAGAGGATTCCTTGCGGAATCCTCCTGGTGCGAGAGACGGGACTTGAACCCGTACGGGATTACCACACGCCGCTCAAACGTGCGCGTCTGCCGATTCCGCCACTCTCGCATATCTTTTGTTCGCTCGGAACGTTGCCTATTATAGCAAAGTAGAATGGTATTGTCAAGGGTTTTTTCAAAAATTTTTTAAATTATTTTTTATTTGTTTTTCAGAATTTTTTGTTTCAATTATCTCATCCCGAATAGAACAAATCCTCAATAATATCATAAACATGACAAGGCTCGATCTTATTTTTGTTGAGGAGTTCAACGGTTCTATGCGCCTCTTCTAAATCATCAGTAAATTCGCAGAAAAAACCGCTCTCATCCGATATGCCGCAAAGCGTTCGCGATTCTCCTTCTATCTCAATTTCTTTACATTGCATTTTATACAATTTCATAACCCCTTTTCACGTCGAAGTGACGATGCGTCACATATTATATTCCAAATGCAATATTTTTTCAATAGAAAAATGGCTTTTTACCCAATTTTTGGCATTTTGTATAAAACATTTGCATTTGTTTTAGTAATATTGTCTGCAATTTTCGGCAATTTCTTTAAAAACAGGAGCACAACTCACCGCACCCTCTCCGCCATTTTCTTTTAAAATTGCAACTGCAAACCTGGGATTATCCGCAGGAAAATAACCTGCAAACCATGCATTATATATTTCTTCGCCGTTTTCTGTTTTGCCTGTCTGTGCGGTTGCAGTTTTGCCGGCTGCAGATACAAAATCACTTGATGCACGGCTTCCGCTGCCTTCTTTTATAACTCTTTCAAGAAACCCTTTCAAAAGATCTGCTGATTCAACAGAAATGATTTGTTTTCGCTCTCCGTATGATCTGATTTGAACAAAATCGCCGTTTTCATCTGTTTCTCCCTCAATCAGATACGGTTCTGTATATACGCCTCCCCTTGCTATTGCCGCCATAACCGCGCAAATTTGAACCGGTGTTGCAAGAAGCAAACCCTGACCGAACGATATATTTGCCACCGATGCTTTTGAATCAAGTTCGTTCAATTCGGGCAGATATCCGGCGGCTGCTTTAATTCCGTTCGAAAAAACGGTTTCTTTTCCAAAGCCGAATTTTTCAGCAGTTTTCAAAACATTATCCGCTCCCGTTTCAAGTGCAAGAGCGATAAAATAAGTGTTGCATGATTGTGCAACAGCACCCGACATATCAAGGATGCCGTGCCCTTCCTTTTTGTGGCAATTGAATGTTACACCGTTGTATGTCACACTGCCTGTACAGTTATATTCAAAATTTTTGTCAATTCCGTTTTCAAGGGCAGCAGCGGCAACAACGGGTTTAAAAACCGATCCTACAGTGAACGGTAAAAACGCCCTGTTGATAAGCGGTGATTTTTCATCATCAAGACTTTGTGCAATGTTATTCTGATCAAAAATCGGTCTTGAAACACATGCTCTTATTGCTCCGCTTTCAATTTCAATTACAACTGCAGCCGCACAGTCTGCGCCTGAATCATCGAGCGCTTTTTCGGTTATTGCCTGTATATTTTTATCAATAGTCAACACAACGCCGCTTTTCGGCATTCCGTTACCTGTTACAACAATTTCTTCACCGAGCATTACTCTGCCCTTTGCATTGGAGGAAAACCTAACGCTGACAGTTGATGTTCCTCGCAACAGCAAACTGTCAAAAGATTTTTCAATTCCGCTTACACCGTGGCCTTCACCGTTAAGGTAACCGATAACATGGCATGCGAGCGAAGATGAATCATATCTCTCAGGCACTTTAATTTCCTTGATATCCTTACTGGATACAACTGAAGAATCCACTTTAACCGCAACGGGCTTACCCGTTGACATGCGTTCAAGAACTGATTCAAACACCTCAGGCAAAACCTTACCTTTTATCTGACCGAGAGCATACCCCGAAGGCTTTGCGGCAACATAAACAGATGTTTCTCCGTTGGTCAGAGGCTGCAAGTTGCAATCATAGATTGTTCCTCTCAGTGTTTCAATGTCTATTGTCATTGCAGACTGCGGAACAGCCGCCTGCTTGACATCGGTTGTTATATAACCGATTCTGACACCTATGACTCCAAACACAAAAACAAGAATTCCTAAAACCACTGCTGCACGTTTCTTCAAAAAAAATCACACTCCCTGTGTATCTTTCCACAGGGAGTGTGATTTATTTGCATTTTAAATTATACATTGAATCTGAAAAGAACAACATCGCCGTCTTTCATAACATATTCCTTGCCTTCACTTCTTACAAGGCCCTTTTCCTTTGCCGCAGCAATTGAACCGAGTTCAATGAGGTCTTCATAAGCGATAACTTCTGCTCTGATAAAGCCTCTTTCAAAATCGCTGTGGATTTTGCCTGCAGCCTGAGGTGCTTTTGTGCCTTTTGTAATAGTCCATGCTCTTACTTCGGGCTGACCTGCGGTAAGGTAAGAAATAAGGCCGAGAAGCGCATAACTCTTTTTGACAAGCAAATCAAGACCGCCCGATTCAACACCGAGTTCCTCAAGGAACATCTCTTTTTCTTCTTTCTCAAGGGAAGCAATCTGTGCTTCAAGTTCAGCGCAAATAGGAAGAACCTCGCTGCCCTCTGCCTCAGCAATAGTGCAAACCTTCTTATAGTGTGCATTATTATCAAGACCGCCAGCAAAATCGCTCTCGCTCATATTACACGCATAAATAACGGGTTTTGCGGTAAGAAGTGCAATTTCGGCAAGCCATGCCTTTTCATTCTCATCGCATTCAAGGTTTCTTGCGGGAACATTATCTTCAAGCGACTGCTGAAGTCTTTTAAGGAATTCGAGTTCGCTTGCAAGGGTTTTATCACCCTTCATCGCCTTTGTTACACGGTCAATTCTGCGCTCAACCATTTCGATATCGGAAAGAATAAGTTCAAGGTTGATTGTTTCAATATCTCTTTCAGGGTCAATTGTTGCATCAACATGAACGATATCATCATCCTCAAAACAACGCACAACATGGATAACAGCATCAACCTCACGGATATGAGAGAGGAACTTATTGCCGAGACCCTCACCCTTTGATGCACCTCTTACAAGACCTGCGATATCAACAAATTCGATAAATGCAGGGGTGATTTTAACGGGATTATAAAGTTCTGCAAGTTTATCGAGCCTTTCATCGGGCACTGAAACAACGCCTACGTTGGGTTCGATTGTACAGAAAGCATAGTTTGCAGACTGAGCGCCTGCGTTTGTTATTGCATTGAAAAGTGTGCTCTTGCCGACATTGGGCAGACCAACTATACCGAGTTTCATTTTAAAATATCCTTTCGCTGAGTTATTAACTCAAACATTATATATTAATTTGCGAAAAAATACAATATTAAAATTAAAAATATGGTTTACAATAAGGGCAGTTTTGTTGTATTATATATTATGTATTAGTATGGAGAGGTGCAGATAAGTGGAGCATTCACAGTTTTTGAGAACGGAAATGATGCTGGGCAAAGATTCAACAGCAAATCTTGCAGGCAAAAACGTCATCCTTTTCGGGCTTGGCGGAGTCGGCTCATACACTGCAGAAGCGCTCGCAAGAGCAGGAATAGGCAAAATTACGCTCGTTGATAATGACACCGTTTCTGTCACCAACATCAACCGTCAACTTTGTGCACTGCATTCAACAGTTGGCAAACCTAAAGTTGAAGTTGTGAAAGAGCGAATTCTTGATATCAATCCCCTTTGCGAAGTCATTGCTCTCCAAAAATTCTATCTGCCCGAAAATTCAGATGAATTCTCCCTTGAAAAATATGACTATATCGCCGATGCAATTGACACCGTAAGCGCTAAGATCGACCTTGCCGTCAAATCACAGCAACTCGGCATACCTATGATTTCCTGCATGGGCACGGGCAATAAATTCAATCCTTCCCTTTTCACGGTTTCCGATATTTTCAAAACAAGCGGCTGTCCGCTTTGCAGGGTTATGCGTACGGAACTTAGAAAAAGAGGTATAAAAAAACTCAATGTTGTATGGTCACCCGAAGAACCCGTGAAGCCTGCTCAATCAAGCGAAGACTCGGGCAAACGGCAGACCCCTGCAAGCCTTCCGTTTGTTCCGCCTGTTGCAGGCATGATAATGGCAGGCAAAATAATTCTTGATTTAAGGTGAAATAAAATGAAAAAAATCGCCGCTTTGGTTCTTATATTATCTTTACTCTGCACAGTGTTTTACGGATGTGACACCACGAAGGAGCCGTCCGCAGATGACCCTCATATAGTGTCAAACCTTAACGAAGGCTCGCTTAACACACTTAAACTTGCTTATTCAAAAGCCGATACGCTTGATCCTTTTACCTGCACAATGAGTGCAAACATTCAGATTCTCGGGCTTGTTTATGACGGTCTTTATAAACTGGACAAGGCTTATCAGCCGATTCCCGTTATCGCAAAAAGTTCAATCGTCAGCGGCAATTCAATCAATGTCACGCTCAACACCGCTCAGTTTTCAGACGGTACTGCACTGACGGCAAACGATGTTGCTTATTCATTTAATAAAGCCAAAGAATCACCTTGTTATTCCGAAAGGCTGAGAAATTTTCTGTCTGTGAGCATATCCGCATCAAACATGCTTGTATTTACACTCGAAAACGCAGACCCTTATGCTCTCGCCTGTTTGACATTCCCAATAGTCAAAAACGGTTCCGAGGGCGAACTGCCCGCAGGCTCAGGCAGATACATGTCTCAAATTTCGGGCGAAACAATCTATCTTGTTGTCAACAGCAAAAAATCGGGATTTAATCCGATAATCAAAACAATTATGCTTGTCCCCGTAAGAGACAATAATTCTGTTGAGAGCAGCCTTGAAATCGGCAACACCGGTTTCTATTACAATGATTTGAGCAGCGGAACTTACTCCAGAATTAACGCACACACCGTTGATATGGGAATCAATAATTTTGTGTACCTTGCATTCAACTCAGCAAATGAGATTTTCTCAAACCAACTTATCCGTCAGGCAATCAATCTTGCAGTTGACCGAAAAGAAATAACAGCAACCGCATTTCAAGGGCATGCAAGAGCAGCGTATTCGCCGTTTAATCCCGACTGGCATATGCTCGCATCAAAGGACCTTATTATTTCAGCGGACATGGATAAAGCACGAGAACTGATAGAATTATCCGGCGTTGATATTTCTCAGCAGGAAGTTTCACTGCTTGTCAACAAAGAAAATCAATTCAAACTTGAAACCGCACAATTCATTTCGGAATATCTTACCGAACTCGGTTTTACGGTTAAACTCAAGGATTATGAACCGCAATATTATACTGAAGCAATTGAAATCAATTCATATGATATGTATATCGGTGAAATCAGACTTTCGCCTAATATGGATTTAAGTCCAATCCTCGGCGGTGCGGAAGGCTACGGCATAAGCCCTGATTGCCAATCGGTTCAGAGATATGCTCAGTTGAGAAACGGCAGTTGTGAACTCATGGACTTCGTGAATACCTTCAACGAAGATTTGCCGCTTATTCCCCTTTGTTACAGAAACGCTGCAGCATCATACACCAATGCCATGCAGGCTGACTATGCGTGCTGCGACAGCGATGTTTTTTACGATATTGAAACATGGAGTTTTAAATAAAGAAAAACTTGCCATAATATATCTGCGAAAGGATGATATATTATGATAAGTTCCGAAATACTTAAAAACTCATTTATCAGCGGTGCAGAAAACATTGCAAAACACACCGCTGAAGTTAACTCAATCAATGTTTTCCCTGTCCCCGACGGCGATACAGGTACAAATCTGTCCCTTACACTTACAGGCTGCGCAGAAAAAATCAAGCACTTGCCTGAAATGGCAGCAGGTGAACTTGCAGACAGAATTGCAGGCGAACTTTTTCGCAGCGCAAGAGGCAACTCCGGCGTTATCTTTTCCCTCATTTTCAAAGGCTTTGCCCAAAGTGTCAAAGATCTTGAGTTTATAGATGCGCTCTCGCTTGCAAAAGGACTTGAAGCAGGCTGTAACGAAGCATATTCCGCAATAGATAAACCTATGGAGGGTACGATTCTGACGGTTATCCGTCTTGCTGCTTCAAAAGCAATTTCAGCCGCCTCCAAGGGCAAAAGCGCTCAAGAAACTTTTATTGAAGCGGTAAACGGTGCAAGAGTTTCTCTTAAATCAACACCAAATCTTCTGCCGATGCTGAAAAAACACGGCTTTGTTGACGCAGGCGGACAGGGATTGGTTTATATAATGGAAGGTATGCTTGAATCACAAAAAAATATTACCTTCATAAAAACCGAAGAAAAAAAGCAACCGGTTGTAAGTGATTCCGAAATCAAATTCATATATTGCACGGAGTTTTTGATAAACGGATCAAATAATGCGGATTTAAAACTCTTCAGAAACTTTCTTTCAGAAATCGGTGACTGCCCCGCCGTTGCAGAGCATTCGGGAATAATCAAGGTCCACGTTCATACGAACGACCCTGATAAAGCAATAGGCAAAGCACTTGAGTTAGGCGAACTGAGCGATGTAAAAATAGACAATATGAGGTTGCAAAACCAAAACGGAGCAAATCAATGGAATTCAACGCAAGCATCAAATATCTGAAAGGTGTGGGTGAAAAACGTGCCGCCATGCTGGCGAAACTCGGAATTTTCACCCTCTGGGATTTGCTGACCTTTTACCCGAGAATATATGAAGATTGGAGCAAAATCAGTTCAATATCCGATGCTCCGATGAATGAAACTGTCTGCATCAAAGCAATTGTCGGTACAAGATGCCGTGAACACAAAATTCGTAAAGGCATGACACTTTACAAGACAGAAGTTACCGACGGCGAAACACTTCTGGACATCACTTTTTTTAACAATAAATATGCCGCAGAAAAACTTGAGCAAGGCAAAGAATATCTTTTCTTAGGCAAAATCACAGGCAAGGGTTATTACAAATCCATGGTATCGCCCGAATTTGAAGAATACGACGGCAGCAAAAAAATGAGACCCATCTATCCGCAAACGGCAGGCCTGAATTCAAGGGCAATCGAAAAACTTGTTAAAACGGCGTTTTCTGTATGCGATTCTTTCAGTGACCCGTTGCCTGAAGATATAAGAAACAATTATTGCCTTATGGGCATAAAGCAAGCACTGCATAACATTCATTTCCCCGAAAGCGAAGATTTGCTGAGCGAAGCAAGAAGAAGGCTGATTTTTGAAGAACTTTTCCTGCTTGAACTCGGTCTTATGCGTTTAAAAAGCAAGAACCGCCGCTCAACAGCCGCTGAAATGCCGAATGACTGCACAGGTGAATTCATGTCGTTGCTTCCCTTTGAACTTACAAAAGCACAGAAAAGAGCAATATCTCAGGCAGCAGAAGATATGAAAAAGAATGTTCCGATGAACAGGCTTCTGCAAGGTGATGTAGGCTCAGGAAAAACCGCCGTAAGTGCTGCACTGATTTATAACTGCGCCAAAAACGGCTTTCAAAGCGCTCTTATGGCGCCTACAGAAGTGCTTGCAGCGCAGCATTATAATACACTTGCAAAAATGTTTGAAAATACAGATATAAATATTGGTCTGCTGACAGGCTCAACCCCTACTGCAGAAAAGAAAAAAACAAAAGCCGCCCTTAAGAGCGGCGAAATATCCCTTGTAATCGGTACACACGCACTGATTCAAAAGGATGTTGAATTCAAAAATCTCGGTCTTGCGGTAACTGACGAACAGCACCGCTTTGGCGTTAACCAGCGAGGTTCTCTCAGTTCAAAAGGTATTAATCCGCACACGCTTGTTATGTCGGCAACACCCATCCCAAGAACGCTTGCACTTATTATTTACGGCGACCTTGACCTCAGCATACTTGATGAGATGCCAAAAGGCAGGCAAAAAACCGAAACATACCTTGTCAGCACAGAAATCCGTGAACGCGCATACGGATATGTCAAAAAACATCTCTGTGAAGGCAGACAGGGCTACATCGTCTGCTCGCTTGTTGCCGAAAACGAAGCAAGCGAACTGACTGCCGCAACAGAACTTTACAAAGACCTTGCTGACGGATTTTTCAAGGGGTTCAGCGTTGGGTTACTCCATGGAAAAATGAAACCTGCCGAGAAAAAAGCAGTCATGGATTCCTTTTCATCAGGTGAAACTCAACTGCTGGTTTCAACAACGGTTATTGAAGTCGGCATAGATGTTCCGAATGCCGTTATAATGGTAATTGAAAATGCCGAACGCTTCGGTCTTTCACAACTTCATCAGTTAAGAGGAAGAATTGGCAGAGGAACGGAAAAATCAACCTGTATCATGATTTCGGATGCCCGGAATGATGTAACTTCACAAAGGCTCAAAATCCTTGCATCCACAACAGACGGCTTTAAAATAGCAGATGAAGATTTAAAACTGAGAGGACCCGGCGATTTCTTCGGTTCGCGTCAACACGGTTTGCCTGAACTGAAAATAGCCGATATGATGACTGACGGCGAGGCAATAAGAGAAACTCACGCAGCAGCATCTGAACTGCTGAAAAAAAACCCCGCCCTTACGGGCGAGGAGTATGTTTTACTGAGAAATGCCGTCAACCGCCTTTTCAGCGGAGGAATTTCAATGAACTGAACTTGTATTCAGATTTTTTGCCTTATCAAGTTCCTGCTTATCAACAGGTATAATCTTATATTCACTTGATTCGTTATCAACCATGGTTATAGGCAATTCAGGCAGAATCTCATGAATTCTTGCGATAAAGCCGCTGCTGCCTTCGGCAGGAAAACCCGTAACAAGCGTTGAAGCATTATTCTTCTTTGCTGAAACGGCAACAACAAGCGCGGGGCTGTCATTAAAATAAATATTCATATTTGCATCAACCTTTTTTGCGCACTCAAAAAGGTTTTCAAGTGCTCCGCCCTCATTTGCATTAAAACCGTTTTTTTCCTTAAAAACACTGATAACGGCAAGAGGTAAATTTTCTTCTTTTGCAATCCGTGCTCCTGCTTCAATCAGGCGCCTGCATGACTGTTGAGGAGTAACACACACCATTACGCATGGGGCTTTATTGTTTTTACTCATAAAATCGTTCCTTTCCGTAAAATATCTATATCAATCTCTTGTATTTTCTGATTATATTCTAATATCCATATGTTGACAGGGTGAGAAAAATTAATGTACGGTTTGTAAATTCAACCTAACCGTTTAAAGGAGGCTGCCATGGCAGAAAACAAATATTTTCTCGGCATAGACGGCGGCGGAAGCAAAACAACCGCTGTTGTCTTTAATGAAAAAGGTGAATTTATATGCAAAGTTTGCGGAGAAAGCATAAATTATTACTCCGTAGGCATGGAAAGTGCAAGAAAAGCAATGGATGATATTATAAATCAACTTTCGCAAAAAGAGTTTGACTGCACTGTTATAGGTATGTCTGCATTATGTGAAAGAGCAACCGCAGAAGAAACAAATCGCTTCTGCCGCGGAATAATTAAAAGCAAACAGATTATTATGGATTCCGACTTGTTTGTTGCACTTGAAGCAATGGATACCGAAGGCGAATGTTCAGTTGTTATAAGCGGCACAGGGTCCATGGCTGTTTGCCGCAATGCCGACGGCACAATAAGCCACGCAGGCGGTTTCGGCTACATACTCGGCGATGAAGGCAGCGGATATTCAATTGCCATAAATGCAATAAAAAATGCAATAAGGGCCGCTGAAGGCAGCGAGCAAAAAACTGCACTTACCGATAAATGCCTTGAATTCTTCTCTATCAATAATATATACGAACTGATTGATTTATTCTACGAAAAAACCGTCAGCCGTAAAACAATCGCTTCATTTGCAAAAGAGGTTATGCATTGCGCAGAAAACGGCGATGCAACTGCCATTGAAATTATTGATACCGAAGCAAAACTGCTTTCAAAAACCGTATTAAGCCTTCTTAAAGATAAAAATGAAAGCATTCCAATCGGACTTTGGGGCGGAGTTTTCCAGAATAATCAGTTTTTCAGAAGAAAGTTCAAGAATTATCTCTCGAAGAAAAATTTCAATAATGTAAAGTTATTAAACTTTACGCCGGAACTCGGAGCAATTCTTTCATGTTACAGAAACTCAGGCATAAAAGCCGTTGATATTATTAAAAACACTATGATAAGCACATATAATTAAACAAATTTGTAAAGTTTATTCACTTTACACAATTATCAAAACCAGAGGTTATTAATGAAAGTACACAAAATAGCATTTACCGGCATTATGGCTGCAATAATATGCCTCATCGCACCTTTTTCCTTGCCGACAGGAACGATTCCCATATCACTTGCAACTTTTGCAATTTACATAACGGCTTGCACGGTTAATGTCAGAATTTCCGCATGTGCTATTACTATTTATATTCTGCTCGGTGCAGCAGGTTTACCTGTATTTTCTGCTTTCCGCGGAGGATTTCATATTATTGCAGGAGTAACTGGCGGATATATACTCGGTTACATTCCATGTGCTGCCATCATCGGTTTACTTGTCGGTAAATTTGAAAACAAAAAATGGATTTATCCTCTAAGTATGATCCTCGGCACGATAATATGTTGGATTATCGGTACACTTTGGTATATGATTCAAACGGGCAGCCGCTTCATTTCCGCCGTAACGGTATGCGTTGTACCGTTTGTTATAGGTGACATTATCAAAATTTCAGCCGCTTCTGCGCTCGGAATAACGCTCAGAAAACGGCTTGTATTATTCACGAAATTAAAATAAGGAGTTGATACAATGGAAATCATCAGAAAAGAATATTCCATCCCGTCAAAATCAGGAGTTGCAAATGTTTTTGCAAGGTGCTGGATGCCGTCTGACGGCGTAAAGGCTGTTTTTCAGATTGTTCACGGTATGGCTGAGCATGGTGAAAGATATGAGGATTTTGCAAAATATCTTTGCGAAAAAGGCTTTGCTGTTCTTGTTGATGACCATATCGGTCACGGTAAATCCGTTAAATCCGATAAAGAACTCGGCTATTTTGGCGAAAGTATGGGCTGGAATTCATTCGTTGAAGACGAAAGAGCACTTACAGAAATGATAAAAAAAGAATTTCCCGATGCTCCGATTGTATTTTTCGGTCACAGCATGGGTTCGTTCATTGCAAGAGAATATATTCGCCGCTACGGAAATGACCCAAAAATCAAAGCGGCAATTTTCTGCGGCACAAGCGGTAAAAACCCTGCCGCACCCATTGCAATCCGTCTTGCAGGTATCATCGCCAAATCAAAAGGCAGCAAGCACCGCAGCGAATTCATAAACAAAATCGCTTTTGGTCCTTATAACAATAAGGTCCAAAACCCGAAAACTCCTTTTGACTGGCTTACAACCGATGAAGATATTGTAAAAAAATACATCGAAGACAAATACTGCGGATTCTTATTTACTGCAGCAGGCTATAAAGACTTATTTACAATTCTCAACAAAGTTTCAGGCAAGGATTGGTATGCTGACATGTGCAAAAACAATCTTCCCGTTCTTTTAACAGCAGGTGAAGAAGACCCTGTAGGTTCATACGGTAAAGGTGTTAAGCAGATACATAACGACCTTATTCAGGCTGGTAAAAATGATGTAACCATTAAACTTTATAAAGGTATGCGCCATGAAATTCTTAACGAAATTGACAGAGCAAAGGTTTATGAAGATATCGCAACTTGGTCGCTTTCCAAAATCTGACAAAACCAAAAACCTCGGAGCAAATAACGCTCCGAGGTTTTTTCATATAAATTACATTTATGTTTCAGAGGATTCTCCGCTGTTTTCACTCTGCTGTTCCGCAGTTGTGGATTCAGCAGAAGTTGTACTTGAAGTTTCCTCACTGCCTGTAGTGGTTTCCGTATCCGCAACGGTATTTGTTGTGTTATCTGCCACTGTTGTGGCTTCTGTTACGGGTTCGGTTGTGGTTTCAGGCTTTTTGGTGGTTGTAGCCTTCTTTGTGGTAGTTGTTTTCTTTTTGGTGGTAGTTACCTTTTTCTTTGTTGTAGTTTGCTTCTTGGTGGTAGTTGTGGTGGATGTTTCCTCTGTTGTGCTTTCAGTAGTGGACTGCATATCCCATGTTTCTATTATATTCGGGGCAACATACTGCGGATATGTATTAACAGCGCTTGTTGTGCCTGAACTCGTAGTATTATCATCATCGTCATCACCGCCGACAACAAACGCTTTAATGATAAGCGCCGCTATCAAAACAACTGCTACCGCCGCAATCGCTATGCCTGCAATCTTCATTATTTTGGCTTTGTCAACAGGCTTTTTATATGCCCTTGCATCTGCGTTGGCATAAGGAGAAACATAGTTTTCTTCATCAGGCATTTGATTTGAACCGAAACTGTTGCGGTATTCTTCCTCATAGTCTGCATCGCTTTCGCCAACCATTGCTGCCGCTATTGGAGTAAATATCGCTGTTTCCTCAACATTTATAAACGCAGTCATAACTGTAACATTATCCTTGCCGCCTTTTTCAAGTGCCTTACGGATAAGTTTGCTGGCAACTGTCTGCGCATTTTCACCCGTTGAGAGAATAGCGGTTATCTCGCTGTCATCAACCATATCGGTCAGACCGTCACTGCAAAGAAGGATAACATCGCCGTCATCAACATCGTCAATAACGCTGATATTGGGAGAAAGACTGCCTTCCTCAGGGAAAACGCCGAGATGTCGTGTGAGCCTTTTTGCGTCGGGAATCTGACTTATATTGTCCTGAGAAACTTCACCCGCATCGACAATGGTCTGCGCATGAGTGTGGTCAAAACTGATTTGCTCAAGAATACCCTTTGAATAATGATAAACCCTTGTATCACCGATGTTGACGCAATAGATTTTACCCTTAACGGCATAAATTGACGCAAGAGTTGTTCCCATGCGCTTACCTCTTGCATTGATTTCAGCGCAAATACGGTTATTTGCATCATCAAGGCAGTTTGAAATTGCAAAACTGAAATCCTCGCCGCTCTCATATACATTTGAAGCATGCGCTGCAATAGTTTCAACCGCTATACCCGATGCAAGTTCACCGTAATTTTCACCGCCCATTCCGTCACAGACAGCAAGATGGAAAGGCTCTGTCATACTCTGTACAAATGCTGAACCCTTCTTAAGGTCACCGGTAGATGTCATTCTTCCGTTTAAATTATAGTTATCCTCATTCTCTTTTCGTATCCTGCCCGCATGAGTTACGGCGCACACGTTAGCCCTGAGTTTTTTCATACTATCCCCCGTATGTTTTGCTTAATTATTTAAGGATGCCTTCTTCCTTGGCCCAGTCATACCATACTTCGATTGATCTCATTCTTGCAGGACCGAGATCATGACTGCCTCTTGTGTACCACTTCATGTTGACACCCTGCAGACCTACAAGATATTTTGCACTTGCACAGAAACCTGAATCAATGCAGTTATCAAGCGCAATGATGTGCTGATGAGTCTTTCTGGCTGCTTCAAGGTCACCCTTTGTGAATTCATCCCACATTTTAACAAAGAGACCTGCGCCGCAGGATGTAGGTGTTGCAATAACGCCTCTTGCACCTTTAAGATATGCATCGTAAAGGAAAGGAATATTAGCCTGAAGAACATTTGAATCGCCCTGAACAGCAATCTTTGCTTCAATCTCAGGCATTTTGCATGTTGTATCCTTTATACCCTTGAACTTACCTGTTGCAGCAAGTTTGCCGTATGTTATGCAGTCCATAAGATGCGGTCTGAGACCGGGGAACTCATAAAGAATAATAGGAAGTTCTGTGTTGGAAGCAAGAGATGTCATGTAATCAAACATCTCATCAGGCTTATTGCACATGCCCTTTGTTACAAAAACAAGACCTGCAACACCCTGTTGCTCAAGTTTTTTCATTTCTTCTATCTGATCGTTATAATCTGCTGCAAGGTTTGCGGTTGCAAAAACGGGCACTCCGTTTGAATTTTTTACCGCAAGGCCTGCACACTTTATTCTCTCTTCGGGAGTAAGTTCTGTCATTTCTGAAGAACCGCAAACCGCGAAAAGATGCTGGGGCTTAAACGCAGCCTGCCATGCAACATATTCTTCATATGCTTTGTAATCAATTGTTCTGTCCCAATTAAAAGGAGTAAGAAGCAGAGAATAAACGCCGGAAAATTCGTTGAACTGTGACATATAATGCACCTTCTTGTTGTTATTTGGCTTTCGCTCAATTCTGCATTATACAGCAGAAATTTTTAAAAATCAATAGTTAGTTTTCATTATTAATCTATATTTAATATATTTAATTTATTGACTTTTGATGAATTTGTAAATATACTATTATTCGTTAAAAATTTTAAGACAGGTATTTTTATGAGTTATCAAAAAAACTTCTTCAAAAACATGGCAAAACTCGCTTTGCCTATAGCAATGCAGCAACTGCTTGTTTCATGCGCACAACTTGTTGATACCGCAATGGTAACAGGGCTTGGCAATGTTGTTGTATCCGCCATAGGTGTTTCATCAAGATGGATATTCCTGATGAACCTTTTCTATTTCGGAATCTCATCCGGCACTGCAGCGATGATTTCGCAGTTCTGGGGTGCAAAAGAAAAAGAAAATATCCGCAAATCATACGGAATTGCATTGATTTTTGCTTCAGCGGTTGCGGTAACATTTACCTTTGCAATGTTCTTCTTCCCTGCTCAACTTATAAGGGTATTCACAAGCGAGCAACCTGTTATTGATACCGCTGCTCAGTATATGCGAATAGTTGCATTTATGAGCATATTCAGCGCATTCAACCAAATTACATGCGTTGCACTCAGAGCGACGGAAAGAGTTAATCCGCCACTGTTCACCTCTTTCATTTCAGTTGCTGCCAACACAACGCTGAACTTCATACTGATTAACGGAAAATTAGGTTTCCCTGCTCTCGGAATAAAAGGTGCAGCAATAGCAACGCTGACCTCAACCGCTTTGCAATCTGTTCTTCTTTTCATAGTTCTGCGCACATCAAAAGATATTTACAACGCAAAAATCAAAGATTTTTTTACTCTTACCAAAAATTTCTTCCGCCGTTTTTCGGTAGTATGCCTGCCTGTTGTTTTCAACGAAGTTGCGTGGGCAATCGGCACAAATATATATGCCATGGTTTTTGCAAGGCAAGGCAGCGAAAATTATGCCGGATATACAATCTTCAGTTCAATTGAGCAAGTTGCGTTTGTTTTCTTTGTCGGTATATGCCATGCATGCTCCATAATGACCGGTAAGACCATCGGAGAAGGCGATGAAAAAGGCGCATATAAACTTGCCAAAAAATTTGTTATCATGACTCCGATAATCGGAATTATCACAGGTGCATTGCTTGCTTCGGTGCGCAATCCGCTTCTTTCACTTCTCAACATCGAAACGCAGGCAGCATTTGACCTTGCATCAAATCTTATTCTGGTTTACTGCCTGTGGCTGCCCTTCAGAAACATTCCTTACACTTTGATAGTAGGCACTTTCCGTGCAGGCGGCGACACTAAAATAGGCATTGCTTACGACATGATTTCACTCTATCTTCTCGGCGTTCCTGCAGTTGCTTACCTCGGCCTTGTGGCAAAGGTTGATTTTGTTTATCTTATCATTGCAATGTATCTTTGCGAAGATATTATAAAAATCATTCTCAGCACACACCGCTTTGTAAGCAAAAAATGGATACGGAATTTAACAGACAGATAAAATCTTATTTCGAAAGGAAATTCTCATGGGAAACACATTCGGAGGAATTGAACTTATTGCAAAAGAACCTTTCGGCAGATATGACTGCGGAAAAGGCTGCGAAATGCTCCTTTTCGAAAACTGCACAAAAGAAGAGTTTGATCTGCAATGCAATTTTGCAGAGCGTTGCGGGTGCATACTCTATGACTGCCACGAAGTTAAAAACTGTTGCTTCAGAACATATATATCAGACAAAATCATGCATATTTATTTCTGCGAAAACGAGCAGAAAATGCGCATAGTTGCAGACCCGAATACGAATCTTTTCAACAAAGAACCCGAAAACTGTCCCGTAACACATCAGACCGCTTTATGGCAGTTTGAAGTTGATCACAGCCTTATAGATTGCGGTATGTGTTATATTGTACGCTGCTGTGACGGAAGTTTCTTCGTTATAGACAGCGCTCATATGTATTCGGTTAACGATGACAAAAGAATCGTTGACTTTCTAAAAAAACTCTCGAACGGTAAAAAACCTGTTGTTGCCGGCTGGTTTTTCTCACACAGTCATGACGATCATGTTTCAAAATTCCTTGATGTAATAGATTTCCACCGTGATGAAATTGAAATTGAAGCGGTTTATTATAACTTTCCTCCCGTTACACACAGAGATAACATGAACTGGGATGAATGCAACAAATCGGTAACGGCAAAATTCGAAAGAACAATGCATGAAAACCCCGATATTAAATGCATCAATCTCCATGCAGGTCAGCATTTTTACATAAGAAATCTTGAGTTTGTTGTGCTTTGCACTCACGAAGATGTATACCCGAATTCCATTGCAGATTATAACAATTCCTCGACCTCGCTGATGATGTTTGCCGAGGGCAGCAAAGTGCTTTTTCCCGGTGATTCGGCTGTTGAAAGCGACAAGGTTATTGTTCCACGCTGGGGCGATTATCTTAAATGCGACATTGTGCAGGTTTCGCATCACGGACATACAGGCACTTCGCCCGAATTTTATCGCCTTGCAGATGCTCCCTGTGCTTTGTTTGCGGTAACCGTCATCAAGTTTGACGAAGAATTTCCAAGACAGGAAGCAAACCGAGTTGCCGTTGACATTGCAAAAGAATATCATATCGCCTCAAACGGCACGGTTGAAATTCCACTGCCCTATAAATTCGGTCAGACAAAAATTTATCCTGATGAAACATTTGAAGATTTTCACGGAATTTACAGCCTTTGGGCATACGAGTATACAAATGAAAGAAAAGAACAACTTTATCAGGATTTTTTAAAAAGAAAAAACATAAAGACTTTTTAACATTTCAGAAACATTTATTTGATAATTAAATATTGAAATTTTAACATCCATGCGTTATACTGTTACAGTTGTTGTCAAATTGTAAAGGATGGAAAGAGAAATGGCCAAAAAAGCGCACAAAAACCAAGTTAAAGTTGTAATACCCGAATATCAAACCATAAGAGAAATAATTGTTAAGGGAACTGCTGCAGGCGGCGACAAAAAACAGTTCATGTTCCTCGATAAAAATAAAAATCTTCAGGAAAACAACTATAACCAAACCTGGCAGATAATCAGTTCGCTCGGAACATACTTCTTCTCAAGAGGTTTCAAAAACAAAAGCAAAATTGCAATTATTGCAGAAAACAGAATAGAATGGGCTCACGCATACTACGCAACCGTTGTCGGCGGCAATGTTTCCGTTCCCATGGACAGTAAACTTGGCGAAGATGAACTTGAAGATCAACTTATCCGCTGTGACTGCGATGCACTTGTGTATTCACCCAAATACGCAAAAATGGTTGAAAATTTCAAAAAAAATCCCGCTGTTCCCGTTAAAGAATATTTCAACATTGATGATTTCGATACAATAAAGGATGCAGGCGCAAAACTCATTGCGGACGGCGACGATTCATTTGACAAAGTTGAAATCGCGCCCAATGACCTTGCCTGCATTGTTTTCACATCAGGTACAACAGGCAAAAGCAAAGGTGTTATGCTCACGCACAAAAACGTTGCAAGCAACTGCTCATCATCCTGCCGTGTTCTTACCGGCAGACACGCAATTGCATTTCTCCCTCTCAACCACACTCTTTCATGGGTAAGCGCACTTTTTGCAACATATATTGTTGTTGAATGGGGATATCTCTGCGACAGTCTTAAGGATATCCAGAAAGATATCGTTAATTTTAAGCCTTATAACTTCACAGGTGTTCCCCTTGTTGTTGAAACAATCTATGATAAAGTATGGAAAACGGCAAGAAAAATGGGCAAAGAAGAATTGCTCAAAAAAGGTCTTAAAATCAGCAATGTTTTAATGAAACTCGGTATTGATGTGCGCAGAAAGATTTTCAAAATGGTTATTGATAACCTCGGCGGAAATCTTGACATGATTATTTGCGGCGGTGCATACCTTGACCCAAAATACGAAAAAGGTCTTTATGACCTCGGTATTGATGTTTTCAACGGCTACGGTCTTACTGAATGCTCACCAGTTATCACATGTAACCATCCGGGCAAATTCAAATTCGGAAGCGTCGGCACCCCGCTTGATTGCTGCGAAATCAAGATTGTCGATCCCGACGAAGACGGCGTGGGCGAAATTTATGTTAAGGGTACAAATGTTATGGTCGGCTATTACGGCGACCCTGAAGCAACTGCAGAAGCGTTTGACGGCGAATGGTTTAAAACCGGTGACTTCGGCAGAATAGATAAAGACGGTTTCCTCTTTATGGTAGGCAGAAAGAAAAACCTAATAGTTCTTTCAAACGGCAAAAATGTTTCACCGGAAGAACTTGAAGAAAAACTTATGACCGCTATCCCGTATATAAAAGAGGTTCTTGTTTATCAGGAAGACAGAAAGATAGTCGGCGAATTTTTCCTTAACGAAGAAGACTATCCCGATGCAAGAGAACACCTGAACAGTGATGTTACGGCGTTCAACAGAACAATGCCTTCTTTCAAAAACATTAACAAAACAAAAATCCGTGATGACGAGTTTCCCAAGACAACGACCCTTAAAATCGCAAGAAAATACAATTAAAAGCAAAAACACAGACAGCGCATGACCGTGCTGTCTGTGTTTTTTTATTCATGTGTAATCCGAAATTCGCTGAACATGACGCCCATATCGGGTTCGCTGAATTCAAGGTCAATACAACCGTTTTGAATAACTGATTTGGGGATTACATAAGATGCCGTTTCAAAACCGGGAGCAAGCATTGCGGCATCAAACTCTTCATCCTTCTCACCGCCGAACTGCGCACCCTCATAGATGATATATCCGTTTGCAGTAATTTTATGGTGAGCGGAAGAATCACTCTTCTTGCTCATATATGTAATTTTCAGTTTGTAATCTCCGTTATAATCAAGACCGCCAACCTTGCATTTAAAGGTCAGATTATCATAAACCTTGAACATGGCAACAGGCATTTCTCCGGTATTAACATTGGGTCTGTCACCTTGGAAATTCATATAGATTTCGCCGTTCTGCAAAACTCCGCATTCCTCAAGACCGTTCAGAGCAACAGAGAAATAATATTCATCGCTTCTGACCTTATTGCGGTTTATGATTTTTTTTATGTATGAAACAGGGTCAGTTGAATTATAAGCGGTATCAAGCCTGCCGAGAAGCCATTTTCTGTCCGTTACGGGCAGGTCGATGGTTTCAAGGATTGCTCCCCTCTCCCAATTATCGGCGCAGTAATTTTCAATATCACTCTGAAGGCCGATAAGAGCAAACAACTTCTGTGCAAGAGCGGTAATATCCGCTCTTTCTTTTTTATATTGCTCATCATAATCGGCATCAAGGATTTCTTTTGCCGTGACAAGATTTCCGCTTTTTATCTCCTTTTCGGCAAGCCTTATGAGATTAAGTTCAAAAAGCCTTCTGTGCCTAAGCACCCAGTCACACTTGGCTCGCATAAGCAGTTGCAGGAATCGCCAGTTATCAGCAAGGAAAGTATATTTTGAATTAAGAAGTTCAAATGTTTCAAAAGTTCTGTCAATAGTCGGATTTTCTGCAGGGTCGCATTGCCAGTTGAGTTCAAGTGCAAGTATGCCATCCGCTATTTCATCAGGGTCTGCTCCGTAAAAGAACAGGCGCGCGTAGTCAAGCAGTGTCGTTCTTAAATCGCAATCGGGGAAGAAATCCATATCTGCCCAAACCATCTTGTTGACATCATCGGTAATTCCTTCGGAATAACTGACCGAGCCGACAACATAGCGGCGCGTCAAACGGTGGATAAGGCGGTATTCGCGCGGTCTGGGATTTGTGCATTCGCGGCTCAGACCCGTTGTAAGAGCAAAGTGCCAGTCATCCCTGTCAAAATGGACGGGGTATTCGCAGCGCACATTATGAGTTATATCGGGATAAAGCCTTATAGGATATTTTGACGGCAGCCTGCGGCGGAGAGTTTCAAGGTCAAAAGCATGGTTGGGACCTGTTATTACCCCGTCAATTTCATCAGGCTGTTTTTCCATTTCCGCAATAAAATCTTCTCCCCATGCAGGCTGCGAATGCGGCTGCTGAGCAGAAGGCCACATCTGAGCATTGGGATGCACCTTTTTGAGTGCCTTTGAAATTTCTTTACATCTGAGAACGAATTCATCCGCCGAAAACTCACCGGGATCTCCTCCGGGAGGAAATACAACATCGAGCCTCGGAACAGTTTCATAGAGTCTGCCTCTTCTCTCAGCAGCGAACTCAACTGTTTCGCCGTCATTGTTCGGATGCCAAAGTGAAACATCAAGGTCAAATTCATCTGCCATTGACGATGCTCTGACAAGGAATTCTTCCTCATCATATTTCATAAGCCTGTTTCGCTTTGAAACACCTCTTTCATACGGAATGTGTTCAACGGTATTCGTTCCGAAAAACATCATATCAAGGTAATATCTGCGATAGTCGTCATAAGACCATGCATCATAGGTGTTTGGCGTTGTTCTGTATCCGATCTGATGCCCTCTGATAACCTTGTCGGGGTTATAACTGCCCGAAATATCCTCAACAAGTACAGGCACACCGCACACGGGAACAATCTTTCTCAAAAACATTCCGAATCCGAAAATGAAACCTCTTATACCGCTTGCGCTGATACAAACCGAATCCTTTGAACAGTCAATTTTATATCCGTCGCGGCTTATTTCATCATCGGCAACAAACAAAAAATTCGCTTCATCTTTACTGCACAAAGACGGCTCCGTGCCCGTTCTGTCTTTTATTTCAAGCGAAAACAGTTCCGCCGCTTTTAACGCTTGTTCTGTTTCCGCAAATATTTTAAATTTCTTAAAATTAACCATCTGTTTTCTCCGTATTCTCAAGTTCTGCAAGAGCCTGCTTTTTGGCTTCTGTTCTTGCATTTCTGTGCTCCGTAAGTTCTATAAGCATTCTTTCTTTGGTTTTTCCGTGAACATTGAAAAGGAACAAAGCAAGTCCGTAACCGTATCTTGCAACCGCAGGTGCAAGGCAGAAAATTCCCCATATTCCTTTGAGTACCTTGGGATTAGTATGAGGTACAATGTTGCCGAAAATATCCTTCTGCGGTGTAAACTTGATCCAATCAAAAACAACACCTGAAAGCAAAGCATGAACGCTCGACGAAAGTTTATTTACATAACTTGAAACCGCATTGACAATACCCTCGTTGCGTATACCGTTCTGCCATTCAAGATAGTCATACATATCGCCTTTAAGAAGCGGATCGCATACGCCCATAATGTGATTGGGAAGACCGCACACCGTAAGACCTACCGTAACAATAACAAAATCGAGCCAATAGTTACCTGTAGGTTTGTAGCCGATAAAGTAAAGCAATGTGTACGCCACACCGCTGAAAATACCCGCCGAAATCGCAGTTGTTCTGAGCCCGAATTTGCGGATAATTGAAGGCGCAACAGGAGTTATTACATAGTTGGGAATACCTGTAAACAGGCTGCATAGCAGACGGTTTGAAAGTCTTCCCGTGCAGTTAAGCCAGAAGAAATCCTCCGATGCACCGCCAACGCCTTTGATTCCGCCAAAGAAACTTGAAACAAGCAGCGCCCAAAGAGGACGGCACTTTATGATTGACTTGACCGAGCGCCAAAGGCTGGTCTGTTTGATTTCATCTTTAGATGCTATGGTAACACGCTCTTTCATCACAAAAAAGCCGTAAACAGCAGCACCTGCTGCAATCAGAACAAAAAACACAGAAAATCCTCTGTATACTTCGGGTTGAGTAATTGCGTTTTTTGTTACTCCCGGAACAAAGTCGACAAACACAGGCACAAGCGAAGGCAGCCAAGTGAAAAGGTTAACGAATTTCTGCGTTGCAATAAGCGTGCCTCTTTCACCCGTGTTAGGTGTCATGTTATAAAGCAAAAGTTCCCAACCGCTCAGATAAGAAAAACCTATTCCGTAAAGTATCGTTGCAACAAGAGCATAAACAAAAGTCTGCATCGAGGTGAAGTTATTGGGAACAACGTAAAACAGTATTGAAGTAATAGCCCAGAACGGCATTGACAAAACAAGAAACGGACGAAGTCTGCCCCATCTCGTTCTGAATCGGTCAATTACAACACCGGAAATAGGATCATCAAGAGCATCCCACACGGTTGAAATTGTTCCGAGCAGACCGTATTGCTTACCTGTAAGACCCATAAAACTCATCATGAAATATTGCTTTGTTGAGCCTATAAATGAAGTAAGGTTGTTAATTCCGTAAGAAGTCAGCGCATAAGCCGCAATCTCACGCGGACGGACATATCGTTTTTCGTTTTGTTCAACAGGTACTTCCCTCTCCTTGACAGCAGCGGACATTTTTATCATCTCTCTTTCAGACAGTAAAAGTAGACTATATATAAAATAATAATACCACAGCAGAAGTTTTTATGTCAATCGGCAGAAAAGCATAACCTTTGTCTGAAAAACTGTGCATATTTACCTTTAAGAAGCATACAATATAAACAAACGCAAGTGAACAAAAAATATTTTATCTTTTTTATGAAAAGTCCTTGACATTTCTGAAAAAGTGTGTATAATTATAAAGCACTTAACAATTAGATATCGCGGAGTAGAGCAGTTGGTAGCTCGTCGGGCTCATAACCCGGAGGTCGCAGGTTCAAGTCCTGTCTCCGCAACCAATAGAAAAAGCCTTGAAATCCTTGATAAATATAGGGTTTCGAGGTTTTTTCTTTTTGTTTTTCTCGCGCTGTATTTTTGCTATTTGTGCCATTTTTGCGTAAAAAAATCTATTATGCAAGTCAGATGCAAGTCAAAAACTCCTTATCGGTGCTAATTGTAAAAAGATATAATTATGACTACTATTACCCTATCAAAACAAAAGCAGTTGAAGATTGTTTCTTCAACTGCTTATAAATTTATGGGGTAACATCAATAAAACAGGTCGTTGATTCTTCGGCAACTGTTGTTGTTTCAACCTTTTCCTCACGTTCTACTGATATAACTGTTATTTCAGCATATATCGTTGCTTCTTCCAAAACACCAGTATTCTCTAATTTTTCTGTAGATTCAGCTACTGTTGTTTCTTCCACCTGAGTTGTTTGAGGTTCGTCATTTTTTACATAGCCTCGGTTTTCCACAAAACTAATGTCCCACGCATGAACTGTAAATGCCAACATAACAGCCAAAATAATATTCAGAATTATCATTGGAATAATCGACTTAATTTTTCTTCTCTTTTTTTCACTTTTCTCAATCACATGATCAAGATAGTAAAATAAACCTAACAAAACATTAGCAATAATCAGACCAAGAACAATTGTAATTATTATTGCGCGGTAAATGTTGGAATTGATCAAATTTTGAAGGACCGTAGATGAAAAAGTTAACCCTGAATTAAAAGTCAAAACTATTGCTGCAAAAATGCCGAGAATTGTTACGCTCCTCTCAGTCATTTGCTTTTCTGACTCAGATAATTTTTCGTCTGTTTCTTTAATTTTTTTATCTAATTCTTCTTCTTTTTTCTTGACATTATCACCAAAGTCTTTCATTTGTTTATTAATGTCTGCCAAATTAATCTCTCTTGAAATTTGCGTATAACTAAGCAAATATGCAGACATACTTTGAAAGTTTTCACATTTTAAAGATATCCATCCAAAAACGGTCTCCAAATAATATGGTAAATCACAACCATATTTAGATTTACACTCCGCTTTAAATTTGTTCTTATAAGCATTAAAAACAACTTCACTATAGAAAGAATATGGAGTAAGTCCTTTTGCTGCTTTTTCTTTGGATAATTTATCACAACATTTATTAACTAAGGTGTTAAACCTCTCTATATTAGTTTTGAAAAAACTATCAATTTTTTTATTACAATAATAATCCTTGATGCTTGAAATATAGTTTATTTCTTCCTGAGTTATAACTAAATCAGAAATATCATTTTTCATTAAAATTAGCGAGCAAAACGCACTTATTGATTTGGCAAAATCATTTCCAATAGCGATGATTCATCACACCTTAATAATCATAGTTAACTATGTATTTAACGATAATATTATTTTTTATTTGTTGTCTCATTGAAATGCTATTAAAAAAAGCATATGCTCTTTCTTTATCCAACAGTGGATGCTCTTGGCTTAACAGATTATCAACATTTATTTCATTTTTAAACTCATCAAATGCTTGTCCAAGAATTAATGGATCGTATGCGCCAAACTCAAGAAACACACTTTTTAATAATTCTTGTTCTTTTGGTCCTATAGAAGAGTATAAATTGTAAATAATAGGGAATTGATTATTGTTGTCTATTTCAGAACTATCAATAATTTTTGAACTGTCGTTCTCTTTACCTTCGATTATGTCGCTAAACAAAAAATGTGACAAAATCGGAATTCCAACACCGCATCGGTTCACCCAAATCTCATCGTCAAAAAGTCTGTCGTTATTTTTAAACGCAACAAGATTGGCTATTGCTAAAAGTTTTTCAACTTTCGTTCTGTTGCAATGGTATTTTTCTCCAGTCTTATAGTATAACTGAATAATAAATTTTGCGGCATCTAAAACGTTTGTCATATGTACTCCCTTTTCTTCTTTTTTCTCCCACGGAAAAACATGGCCGAAGTCATTGACTACGGAGGAAGGTATTTCCTGTTTGGGGTTGGGAGAATTGCTGATTTTTACCCTGTACTTTTTAACTTTTCCATTTTCTATGTAAAAAGTTAGGTGTATTATATCTCGTTTTGTTTTCTTTGACAAGACTTTTTTCAAAAAAAATTGTAATTTTTTACAGATTTTTTGTTCTTTAGACATATTTTACACTTCCTTTAATCATACATACACAATATATAGTTATCCAGCAATAAAATCGGTCGTTTTTTAAGTTTTTACCAAAAAAAGGTAAAACCGCCGAGAGTAATCTGACAATCAGAGAACCCTCGGCGGTAAATTTATAATTTTTATTAATTTGAAAGGTGTTATTTATGTCAAATACTATATGTTGCAAAGGAGTGATTTATTTTACAGCGCAGTTAAGTAAACCCCGAAAGGAACAATTCCATAGCATTACATATGTTATAACCAACCGCTTCTGCCGTAGCAGGCGAGAACGTTGCGCCGATGACATCAATTAAGAATTCAACGGGATTTTCAAGGAACATACCGATATATATTCCGAGAACAGAAATGATGAAGTGTATCATACTATCACCTACTTTAAAGAAGTTTAGAGTATTTTAAAGTATTAACTTAGTTAAAAACCGCAGTTTTAACCAAGTTGATTAACATAATTCTTATGTACCCACATTTCCTCTGTTTCGCTGATTTTGTACCATGAGCCTTTTGTTTCGTAGACCTCAACAAGCATTCCCTTGGGGAAATCATTATTCGCAGCCTTGCCGTTGTTGGCAAGCACCTGCTCCTGCTGATATGCGGTAAACTCATGGAAATACACACGCTTAAAGTTTGTGCCAGGTCCTCTGCGCACATTCACCGCTTTTTTAACTCTGCAAAGTTTCAAGCCGTCAATATTCGTTCGGTCTATCGGGCGAAGAACACCAAGGAAATAATCATAATTGTGCGTGATGTACCGTGCTTCTTTACTGCCCCAGTTCATATCAACGCTATCAAAGTAACTTGTGTTCCCCTCGCCCGTTGCAATGGCCACATGACCGTATTTATTCATCTTCTTTGACCATACGCAGACATCACCTTTCATCGGCACAAACTTTGGCGAATTCTTTATCCTCACAAAATTCTTATTGAGGAAAGCATGCAGAGCGAAGTTATCAAAATACGCATGAGCATTGCCGATCGCCTTTGGTATGATACCGAGTACATATTTGAAATACATTTTGATAAGATCCACGCACTGTGCTTCGCAACTGCCGTCATAATCTGTAGCCTTACCGAGATACTTCTTGATGAACGCATCAAAACTCATTGTGCCTGCGCCCTTACCCGCAAAGTATGTACGGAGCATGTCCTGCGCCATGTTCCACACTGCCGAAATTCCTGCGGCAGTGGCAGCAATCAAAATGCTGATAAGCACCTTTTTGAGATTGTCAAAATCGGTTACGCCAAACAGCGCATCAACCGATATTGCAGAGAGAAAAGCCTGAATGAAGGTCTTTAACGCTCTGATGGCGATATCCTTTACTTTTTCTTTATTGATTTTCACTTGTATCATCCTTTCAATTTGGTTTGTGAAATCCTTCAAGATCTTCAATCCTGTGATTGGCAACTTTGATTTGCTCTTCCACCACAGGCATCCTGCGAGCGAACCCGTTATGTTCTCTGACTTCACGGGTCAACTCTTCAATTTTTGTATCTGTAACCGCTTGCCCTATTTCAAGTTTTTTTTGAACATCCGCTTTTGATTTGTTGTTGCTAATCACAACACCTACGAGAGTAATTAGGCTTGTAACGATACTCACAACGCCTGAAATAATTGCAACTTTTATTTCTGCGCTCACTTCCTCACCTCACTTATTCCCTCGGCATAATGCGCTCAAACAGTGAAATGAGTTGAGGCACATAATAACGCTTATAGCCTTCTTCGTTCGGGTGAGTGCCGTCAGGCGTTCCATTACTGTTTGCTGTCAAATACGCATTGTTCTGAGTATCATTCCAACCATTCAGACCACTTTCCGAAAAAGCATCATAATAGGGTATGGAATATTTTTTACAGATTCCGACCATTGCATCATGATAAGCCTCGAAGGTTGTGCCTTTATCATTTTCATAGAATGCGGTTGTTTGAATTTTGTGGGTTATAACAAAACAAATCGGCTTGCCGACAAAATTGTTGAGAGCATGACGGAAGATAGTTTCCAACGCACCGCAGACTGTTGTTGTGTCCAGCACTCCATCAAGATTATGCGTATCCCATGTTCCAAGAGGCACATCAAGATTCCAATAATCGTTGATTCCACCCTCAAAGCAATATAAATCACCGTCTGTCGGCAGATTTGCGAGATTATCTACAACTGAATGACCGCCGTCAGTTCTTGTTGTAAGTCTTGCACCGCTGACTGCAAGGTTTGTATATGTACTTCCTGTTTTGTCTGCAATTAGTTTGGCATATGCGCCACCGTTGGATTCTGCTCCGCTCAGCCTGCTTTCACATATACTGTCGCCGTCATAAACTATTTTTTTGCCTGCTAAAACACTTGTTGCCGATTGTTCTTCATAAGCAGATACCGACAAAACAGGCGTACCATAAGAATATGAACAGAAACGAGCGTATTTCGCACCTGTGGGAACAGTAACAACCGCCGTTTGAGCGTTACCCGTTGAACCGCCATCATTATATTGTTCATATGACAATAGCGTAAAGACTTCATCTGATGTGTAACTTGAATACCACAATATGCTTGCGCCCTGATGCATTCCATAACCTGTGTAAGTGTATTTTTGACCTTCTGTAACAGGAATAGCATCTGTGTATTTTGAGGCGATTGTATCAATATCATCCCACTTGCCTTGTATATTCCAATAACCGCCTGATTTTGACAATATTTCTATGGCGCTTGTTGAACCACCCGAAGCACCCGTGCTGCCTTTTGAACCGTTGCGAACTTCAAAAGCCGAAGTTGTACCGTCAGTAAGCGTTACTGTTATGACATTTACGCCGTTATCAGCAGAACTTGTTGTTGTTTGCTTAACGCTTGCAATGCCAACGCCGTCAAACTCTCCGTTTGCTTTTGCTTCGGCAAGTGCGGTTTCAACCTCGCTTTCCATAACGCCGTTAATCATATTATTAACAGCCTTAGAACCAGCGCCAACGAAAAGATACGGAGCAATCGCCATATCTTGGAATATGTTGCTTGAAACAAGTGTAACATCTGTTGCGCCTTTTTCTTTAATTCCGTACTGCGCCCAATGACCCGAACTTTTGTTATAGAAACGATTACTTGAAATCACAGTTCGCTTACAATTGTTTAATACAATGCCATCTTTATCCATTGTCGAAGTCCAAGCGCCAATTGTTTCAAACATATTGCCTATAATTTGTGTGTCGGTTGCACCAGCAAGAATTATGCCACCTTCAGGGCAAGTAACAAACTGATTATTGCTGATATTTGCATATTTTAAAGCAACAGGGCAATGAATTCCGTAAGTTGTTCTAAAAACATTGTTGCAAATATTGATATACGACCCTAACGGACTATAACTGCTTTCTTGACCACGAATACCAAAGCGACAATCCATAATTGTGTTGCCTTCGATTGTCACCTTATCGAGCAATGCAGGAATAAGTTGAATGCCAGCAGGAGTTTTGGTTGATGTGTCGGTTTTCTTGATTATGTTGTTTGAAACAATGATGTTTGAACTGCCCTTATATTCGCCCGTATCACTGCCGCTACCAAGCACCGAGCCACCCAAATCAACACCTGCATTAGTATTGGTTTCAACATAGTTGCCGTCAATCAACAGCCTTTGGCAATCATCAAAGAAAAAGATACCGTCAAAACCTGTTGTTGTGTCACCGTTCACGCCTAAGCCGTTGTTAACGCAACGGTTGTTAACAAATTTGCAATCGACAATAGTTCCGTGACCGTGAAAAGGTCGAAAACCGTTGTTATAAAATTCGCTGTCGGAAATTTCAACTCGGTATACATCGTCACTCATAATGCAACCATGATAGCCGTTATTGTAAGCGTAAATGCGGTTAAGGATAATATCGGTTGACTCTTGTATAATCACGCCGTTTAATCTATAATCGGTTGCCGCGCCTGTTGCTGAGTTGTTTTCCTTGTTGCCATCAAGGGAAATATCTTCAATCGTCACGTTACTGATTTGATAAATAGTAAAACAGTTGTTCCAATAATCATCGAATTCCTCAACGTTAGTTAAGGGAGCATTATCGTTTAGTTTGATAACACTGCCTTTTCCGTCACCTTTGACATTCATATTGCTTTTCAGCATGATGTTATCGACCCTGTAAACACCAACAGGGAAATAAAGTGTTCCGTTTTCAGGAACTGCTTTAACAGCCGCCTTAATCGCCGCTGTATCATCGGTTACACCGTCACCGACTGCGCCGTAGTCTTTAACATTAATATAGTCAGATGTAATAAACCCGCTATCATTGGTCAGTTGGCTTGTTTTAGTAGGTATATCCTCAGTTTTAGCATAGTCTGTCAAATCGATAGCCGTACTGCCGATGATTTCAAACGCCTCATTAACAAAGATATATTCGTCATACACATTTGAGCCTTCAGAAGAATTCGGAACAAGATAGATAACATTTTCCGCTCCTGTTTCGGGGAGTGCTTCAACAAGTTCAAATCGCCAATGCGTTTGGGCGGATATCGCTTCATTTACCTTTGCTATTTTTTCAGAAATAAGTCTAAGACCTGCTGTTGAAACATGAGCAGATTCTGATACACTACCCTGAACATCAGGATTGGCAAGAATGTTTGATACCCAATCTGTTGAAAGTGCGGGCGGTATGTCAGAGGGGGTTGCAAGTGCGTAAAATTTGCCGTTCCCTTCATCAAAAACATATCGTTGTGTTCCTGCATATTGCGCCTTTTTTAATTTATCAAGCAAATCTTTGTTGTCGTGAGTATGCCTTGCTTCGGTGTTGGCTGCGATTTCTGCCGCCTGTTCATCTGTTAGTCCTGCACCGCTGCCGCCACCTTCAATCGGTTTTTTATCATACAAAAGATTTCCGCTCTCATCCTCGCTGAACTTATCGAGCGTTTCCTTGTTTTCATGAAAATGCTTTGTTTTAAGATACAGCGATATAAAATCGGGGTTATCGGTGTCTGACGGAACACAATTGCCGTCAGCTGAAGGAAGAAAGCGCAATCCGCTTATGTATTCGCTCTTGCCGATAAACTCTCCTGCATCATCATAGGCTTCGAGTTGAATGCCGATTACAGGATGTTTTGTAAGTTGCTGCCAAAGCGGCACAGAGACCGTTTCAGCCTTTTCAAGCGACTCGGAATGAATTACCATGCCACCTGTTGAGAAAGCGATTACATAGTTTGTTACGGCCTCGTTTTCGGCAAGAACCTCAGGCGGTGTAATAACAACCTCAGTTGCGTTATGTTCACCGATTCGCCCCATGAAACAGCCGTCAAGACAGGGTCTGTCCTGAGTAAAATCAATTCTGAACGTTCTCATCGGGCTTCACCTCGCTTTCGGCTTTGTTTTCGGCTCTGCATTCTTCAATAAGTTGCAAAAGCACCTGTTCCGCGCCCACAAGCGCATTAAGGGTTGCTGTCGCTCTGTCTTTTTGTGTGCGTATTTCCGCAAGTTTTGCTTCAAGTTTTTCTATCATGTTTTCACCACCTGTTATTGATTTTCTAAAGCAGATAATCTATCGTCAAGGTCAGATAGTTTACCTAATATACCTACACCGTCATACCATAATTCACTGCTACCCAATTCTAAAAGACTTGATGTGCCGCTTTGGGTTTTTATACGCAACGCGCCACATGCCTCACCTTCCGAATCAATAACATCAATGCGGGATAAAATGCTATCGTTACTATCTGAAAGTTGTAAAGACGCGCTAAATTTAGCACCCAAATATAAACCGCCTTTAACGTTTCTCCAACCTACCCAATAGTTTGATGCCGCATTTTCAGGCTTCGCCCAAATCGCAATCAAAGCAGCGTTTTCGGGAATTGCAAATTCTCCAGAATAATATCCCTCGGTTTGGTCTAAAGTACCTTTTGTAGATTTTAAAAATTTATCTGATGCAACGTAATAATAACTTGTTCCTATTTGCTCTTTTGTTTTATATACAAAATCAAAGAAAGCATACCCCCATGAATTATAATAAAAACTAATTTTTAACGCTGTAGAACCCTTTGGGTCTATCCATTCAGTCATAGGAACGCTGTTTGTTGATGCTAACGTTGATGTGTAATATGGTTTGCCTTCGTAAATTTTAAATATAAGACCACCATAAATCATGTACTTGGAATCAATCGGAGCATAAACATCACTCCAATCGCCAACGCCCACTTTTATTTTTGCTGAAGAAACAACGTTATTTCTTTCAATTGTTCGGGTGTGAGTTAACCCTGCAAACGTATTGCCATTTTCGGTTGTAATAACACCGTTACTTATTGTTAGTGAAGTATTTATTAGTGCTTTTTCCTTGTTAAACCTTGCCAACAAGTCATATGTTTTATCCGGGTTTCGTGCGTGTATACCAACACCTGTAACTTTTTGCTCACCCGAACTGTAAGTGTTGTAATAAAGTGAAATATCTCTTTCGCTTGAAGAACCAAGAGGAACTAAACCACCAACTAATGCACCCCCAAAAGCATATTGTGTAATTGCGCCTGATGCTATTTGTGTATAGTAATCCGTAGCACCTACTTGAAACAAATTGTTATCAAGGTCAAAGTATGCAGTTCCTTTTATAGACTTTAGTACACCCGTTTGGATTGCTCCTGCCGTAAGATTGTCAAACACAACTTCGTTTGCATTGATATGACCTTGCCCGTTTTCATCAATATATATCGCCGCAGCATTCATTGTCTTTCCGCCGTCAGAACTGAAGCCGATGCCGCTTGAATTGGCCATAATAACATTCTTATTAATCGCCGAATACAGTTTCCATCCCGAATTGCCCTGTGTCGGGTCATCAGGGTTAACGGGAATAAGTTCAAATATGCTCCCCTCGGTTTGGGTGATTATGTCGGTGGCTTTCTCAATTGCTTTTTGCAGTTCGGTTTTCTGCTTATTAAGCGCCGCCCTTGTGCGTTCATCAACGGTATCAAAGGAAATATCCGCATCGCCGCCCGGGCATTGCGTATTAATTGACAATCCACCAGTCATATCTATATCTTGACTTGCTACAAACACCGTATACGATTTGCCGTTCTTATCGGTTACATAAACGGTATCGCCGCATTCAACGCAGGGATTGCCTCTCCATTCACATGTTGAAGGCTGAAAACTTGCGCCTGCATATATGTTGTAGATTTCAGATATTTCCGCTTCGGTAATGATAGGGTTCGCAAAACTTATTCCCCTACCCGTTCCTGCGGTGAACACGGCATCATCAATGCCAGAGGTTATTGAATTAATAACAAATTCATTTTCGGCGGTTTTCTTGAATCCGTTCTGCCACTGAACATCGGCGGTAACCGTAAATTCATCCTCCGGAACATACGCATATCGCTTAACCGCAAGTTTGCCGACAGTATTCATCCTTGCGTTTGCGCCGAAAAGTCCTGCCAAGAATCCGCACACTTCTCTCTCTGTATAAGATGTAAGTGTAAGCGCTTCGGATTCGGTCACTGTGCGGCTCTGCATTGTGCTGAGAACAGCACTTCCAATATCAAGTTCAAAATTATATTTGTCTGCAACCTCTTTGATTAAGAGATATGCAGTGCTCGGCATTGAAAGATTTGTGTTCCATTTTCCGCTCATTTCGTCAACGCCGTCATAAGCCGTTACTTTTACGGTGTTCCAATCATCATCGGTTTCGGGTTTATCGACCTTATAATATCCGCAAGGGATATAATAAAAGCCTTCGCTCGATTTGCTTACTTCAAGAGTGAGTTCGGAATCATAATCAAAAGACTGAAACCTTACCCATTCAGCACCTGCAGGCGGTTCAACGGTTACAGTTGTAACATGATCGCCCGAGTCGCTTGCATATTCCGCTCCCGATAAAAAGTTTTTGTTCGCATCATACCAAAGCACTGATGCCGCTCCGTCTTCGCCTCTGCCCGTATAAACAAAAATATCCCCTTCAAATACGGGGATAAGATTTGTAACTTTTGAATATATCGTTTCAGTTTCTATAAATTTGCCGTTTGGTGTATGATAATATCCGCTCTTCTCCGTATACGATACATCAAACGGATATTTAACACCGCATTCAACAAACATGGTTTTGCCGTTATAGTTACAAGTTTTATCGGGGTTATAAAACTCGGCAATGCAGGAAGAAGCGCAGCAACCGCCCAATACAAGCCCGCTGCTGTCGCCGTTGCCCTCCTGCGATATTTCGATTTTTGTAATGCCTTTTTCAAAGCCGATTTGCTTTAAAAAGTTTGCGCCCGTACCCACTCCGAAAGAAAGCCTGTGACAGAATTCTCTTGTCTGAGCGGTAAGCGCATTGTAAACGCCGCTCTTAAGCGTTGTGTCTGTTATTTTATACATTACATTTCCACCGCCTCAAAAGAAAATTCATTGTAATACCACAGATTTTCACTTTCGATATGATGAATATCAGGCGTTACCGTTGCTGTATAGAATGTTTTTGTATCATAGGTTCCTGTTTTGGGATTTGGGCAGTAAAGGTTAAACTCACTTTCCATAACGATTTGCAGAATTTTTGCGACCTGAGTATTGTTCAATCCAAAAGGGAAGGTAACGATATAACTTTGCTTTTCCGCTATCTTATCCCGAAACATCGCACCTGTGTTGTTATCTCTGCCCGATTTGGAACTGTCAAGAGCGTTGACCGCAGGGGTCATAACCACAGGTGTTGGCAAGTCAAGCCATGTACTGTCCGACTTTCTTTTTATTTTTGCCGCTACCATAGTTTATCCTCCCTGCTTAATGGGCGATTTGCCCGTTTTCCTTATAACACCGTTGACATATTCAACAGCCTCTTCGCCGATGACCTTGCCGTTAAGAATAAGTTGAATAACAAACGGAACTCTGTTATGTTTACCTGAGCCGCTCTCTTCTCTTACAATCTGCCTTAACAGATTTTCGGGAAATTCAAGGTTTCTGCCGTTCTTTTGGTCACCGAGAACTGCAAGGAATTCACGGTTTGCAGGAATAACAGCACCTTTTGCAAGGCGAGGAATTGATATAGTCGATAACTCTTTAAGATTAAAACCTATTGTTCCGCCGCCAAGAATCTCCGGCATTTGAATATCTCCAAGAGAATTGAGTTTACGGATAAGCCAGTTTATTCCGCTTATAATTCCGTTTACCATGCCCTCAACGTTGTCAAGCATAGCATTGATTTTTTCCCTGACTGCAGATTTAATAGCATCAAAAATGCCTATAACAGTATTTTTGACAGCGTTAAATTTTGTTTTGAATATTTCCTTAATCGTTTCAATTACTGCATTGAACCAATCTTTAACCGCAGAGAAAATATTTTTTATCCCTTGCCATGCCCTGTCCCAATCTCCTGTAAAGATGCCTACAAGAAAATCTATAATACCGTTAATCACTTTAAGCAGATTTTTTATAGTATTCGATATGAAGTTTACGACAATAAAAAATGTGTCTTGAATATTTGAGAGAACTGTTTTTACAATTGGCACAACATAAGTCATAAGCCAATCAATTATGGGCTTAATCTTTTCCTCATACATAATGCCAAGCCATTCCCCTATTCTTCCGACAAATCCTATTACCTCATCAACAACCTCTTTGAGATTTTCATCCCAAATCCGATTGACCCAATCAAGAGCCTCACTGAGAATAGGAACAATGATATCGTTGTAAAGTTCAAGTAACCGACTATGAATATCAAGAACAGCCTTTGACACCCAATCAACAATTGGTTGGCCGTACTCTTCCCATTTTTCGCTTATAATTTCAAATACATCTGTTACAACAGTAGATATTGTATCGAATGCACCTGTTAAAATATCAATTGTGCCGCTCAACGCCTGTTCTATTTCAGGTTGATTTTCAGCAGCCCAATCGCTGATGTTTTTCGTTACTGTTTCAAATGCACCGCCAAACACCGTTACGATAGTTGAACCTGCTGTACCGAACATGGTTTTTATACCATCAAGCGTGGCTTGAATTTGCGGTTTCGCTTCGTCAAAGGCGTTTGTAAATGCAGCACCTATTGTACTTGCCGTCTCTTTGAGGTTTTCAAATCCCGAGCCAAAATCAGAACTCTTAAGCCATTCTGTAAAACTGTTAAACTTTTCTTTTAAGCGATCTAAAGCCCTTTCAAGATTTGTAGCAGAATCTTGAGCATCCTCAGTGTTCCATGTTACATCGCCCATAGAACCACTCAAACCGCCAGCGCTTACCGTGCTTGCAGATGCGTTTTCGTCATCGCCGAGTTTATTCAGTTTATCAAATCCTGCAAGTGAGCGTTTTGCCGCTTCTGTAGCCTTATCTGTTGATTCGGCAAGTTGTTCCTCGGCATCAGCAAGAGCCGTTACTCCTTCTGCAGCACTTGACGGTAAAACCTGTTTACCGAATAAAATTGCCGTAACCTCTTTAAACTTGTTTGCAAGGTTAATAAGCGTTGCCAAGAGTTGATTCAGCATTTTAAGCACAGGCGTAAACACCTGAATCAATCCCGTGCCGATTGCCGCTTTCAGGCTTTCAAACTGGAGGTTTAGCACCCTTGTTTGGTTCGCCCAACTGTCAGAGGTTCTTGCAAAGTCGCCTGCCGCCGCAGATAATGAATGCTGAACAAACGCAAGCCTAAGCGCAACCTTTTCCTGCTCCGTCATTGCCTTTGTTGTTTTGCCGAATCCGTTGGCCATTGCGAATTCATCAAGAGCAGTTTGTGTCATTACAACACCGAGTTCTTTTAAAGCCTCGGTTTCTCCCGTATATACGGCTTTGAGTTTGGTATACGCTTCATCCACGCTGAGGTTATAAAAAGATGCAACATCACCTGCAAGCCCCGTTAACGCAGCCGCTTGCTGATACGCTTCCTGAACAGAATATCCGAAAGATTTTGACATTGCACCAAATGTGCCCATATACCTTTTTGTTACCGTTTCCGATAAGCCAAACTGTTTTATTGCATTTTTTGCAAATTTATCAACTTCCGTTGACATAGAGCCAAAAGCAACATCAACAACGTTTTGCACTTCCTGCAAATCAGATGCAAGGTTTATTGCCTCTTTGCCGAAATTTATAAGCGCAGAAACACCAAAGGCAACACCTATTGCACTGCCTATACCTACAAGGGCTGATTTAAGCCCCTGCAATCCCGCTTTCAGCCCTGTATTATCAAGTTTAGTAGAAATTACCACTTTTCCGTCTGATTTTATTTGTCCCACCACCTTTTATAGGTGTAAAAAAATCACCCGTAATAACGGGTGACACATTTTTATATTGACTTTTTAATTTTTTTGTATTATTTTAGAGAAAAAGGAGGAGTTTTCTATGTTTTGTAAGAATTGCGGCAAAGAAATAGATAACGCCGCTGTTGTTTGCCCCGCTTGCGGAGTTGCTACCGATAACTTCAATCAGAACAAAACTCAGCAAGTCCAAAACACACCGCCAATAACTATAATCAATACTAATAACAACACAAACACAAACACCAATACCAACAACACAGGATTTGTCAGACAGCCTAAAAGCAAAATGACAGCCTTAATCCTCTGTCTTATTGGTTTCTTTGGCATTGGCGGTTTGCATTATTTTTATGTCGGCAAAACCGGCAAAGGTATCCTTTATCTTTTAACCGGCGGTCTGTTCCTTGTCGGAACAATAATTGACCTTTTCCGAATTCTCGGAGGCGGTTTCAAAGATAAATATAATATACCGGTTGCCTAACCAAGTATTTCATTAATCCTTTCTCTCTCCGCAAGTTCATCAGCCGTGTACCTCTTTTTGAGGTCTACACGGCTTTTATTTTTGCGGTAATATTCTTTTTCCCAATCGTCAAGGGGCTTACCTTTTCTGAGTTTGTCGCGTATCGCAACAACCGTTGAAAGTTGCCCCTCGCCGATACCCATAAAATAAGCCATGAAAGTCCACCAATGCAGAAACTCAACGGCACGAACATCGCACCCTGCTACCTTATTGATATCGGCAGCAATAAGCAATCCGTCCTGCTGCCAATCAATCTGCTTTTGCGGAGGTTGCTGCTCCTGCTCATCGTTTTCGCCGCAATTGATGAACCATATCATCAGTTCTGCCGCTTCTGCATATGCATCTGAGGGCATTTCAAAGAAATCCTCATAAAACATAGCCATAGCGCAGTAAAGGCAAATCTCTCGGGGTTCTTCGGGATTATCGAGTTGTTCTATAATATCAAGAATATCCCTATAATCAGCATTAACGGCATACTCAATGCCGCCAACTTCTATTTTATCGGGTAAACCCCATATCATTTTTTTGACCTCTTAACCTTATTCTGCTTAACCTTGGCCGCCTGCCTTTTTGCTTTTTCTTTTGTATATGCTGCAACCTCTTTTTCGATAATCGGTGTTATCGCTGTTATAAAATTCGTAATAACCCAATTACCCGTATCGGTCATCGAAAAAGCGTTTGTGCCGTCAAAGATAGCATCAAAATCATTGTTTGTGCCGAAACACTCCGTAAGGGCTTTTTTAGCCTTTTTATCTGCTTCTTCAAGTGCAAACGCACATTTTTCAAGACCTTCCTCGGTGTCAACATCAATTTCCGCTCTTGCGGTTTCAATATCCTCGCCGATTTTCATAACCGCATCGCGCATACGCAAAAAGCGTGCATAAAGGTTAGCGTCCGTAGGATTAAAACTGAATATTGCTCCGTTGTCATTGACTTCATAGCGTTTTAAGCCTGTGCTGATTATAAGTTTTTCCATGATTTATTTCCTTTCTCGACATCAAAGAATATTGATTAAGATGCTGTATCAGCCGTGAATGTTTTCTTTGAGACATCAAACGTGCCCTTTGTTCTTTCGCCGACATAGTAGATTTCAAAGGGAATCTGAATGCCGTCTGAACCGCCGATGCTCTGAGGAACTACAACCGCATTTTCACGGTATGCAGATTCAACATTGCCTTCATCATCAACAACAACATCAACAACGGTTGTCTGAACACCGTTGCCTGTAAGTCTTTCGTCAATGATTTTCTTGAGTTGTGTATAAAGGGGATCACCTTTGTATGCATAATAAGTGCTTACGCTGCCCTGAGGCGCATAACCCTTAACATTTGTTGAACTCTCGCCCAAAATGTTTGTTTTGGTTTCGACCTCAGGGTTAAGAGCAATGGAATACTCTTCAAGGTCCTTACCCAATCTTGTATAATTGGGCGTTGTTGAATTGAAAGCCGCATCAATATAATGAGCAAGGTATTTACGCTCATATTTTGCTCCGTTTTCAAGTGCCATTTTTATTTCACCTCATATTTCTTTTTGAAATTAAAAGAGAGTTGCACCATATAAGTTGCAACTCCCTCAATATCCGCATCATAAAGCACACCGTTTTGTGCTGATGCTTTTTCTTTTTCACCTGTATTTCCGAACGTAGGCGCTTTACCGAGAATGCTCTGTTCCTGCACCCACTGCTGAAACTCCATAATCCAGTCTGCATTCAAAGCCGCTCCGATATCATCCTCAGGGGCTTTTGAAAAAACATAATACAAACCGAAATTATATTGATTTTCAACCGTTACATTACCGATAACATCCTCAACGCGGCTTATTTCAACAAGCCCCGACGGAAAAATGCCGCCGTTTGCGGGGATATTATCGGTATAATCAACATTGAATTCCGAAATACCGTCAAACTTGGGAAACGTTTTTATCCATTCCCTTACCTTTTCAAGGTCTGTCATTTATCCGCTCCTCCTGTTGATGAATCGTTGTAATTCACGGGCAAGAACTGCACCCTCCGCAGCAGAAAGCCGCCTATCCCAGAACGGACCCGCAAGCGGATGTTTCGTTGTTGTATATTTAAGCGGAATATCCGTTACGGTTTTGGGCGGTTTACCTACCATAACTTTACCGTAATAAAGATATTTGCCATACGGCACATCGAGAATGATATAAGGCTTTCTGATGTTTGTTTGTGCAATCATCACCTTAATTGTTGCGCCAGTTCTGTACGGCATATACTTTTTCATTCTGCGCATGACATTGTTTGTGTGAAAAGCCTGCACCGAACCGTTTGCATCAAGACCTTTATCCTTCAGAATCTTATCAATTGAATTAAGTCTCAAATAAGCCTTTGTGCCGTTCGGCAGGTTAGCAAGTTCAATAGCATCCTTTGCCATTATCCGCTCGCCTCCACATGGCATATTTCACCCCGATAATATTTCGGGTCAACCGTTTCAATAACGACAAGCCCCGCTCGGTTTGCCGGGATAAACTTCGCCCATTCCTCACGGGTAGTTATATCCGCTCCGATTCCGAGCAGGACTTTATCTTTCGACTTCAAATCGGCGTTACCGCGGATAACAAGCAGAAAAGAGTTACTCTCCTTGCTGCCTGTTTTATCCACGTTCTGCACCTTTTTGAAATCGAGAAAGGCTCTGTTATAATATAACGTTTTTTCGCACGAAAATCCCCCCTCAAATGTTGCACGGTACACAGTTACGGTTTGATTGCAAAGTGTATAATTAAGAGGGGCTTTAGGCTTTTGAAATTTAACCACAACTTTTCACTCCTCTGTAAATTTCAAGATGCAAGCATGCCGCACGGTAAATCTCTTTTTTCTGAGCCTTGGTGCTTGTATCTATATCCATCCCCGATTCGGAAACACTGCCTATAGATACGCTTTTCACCACTGCTCCGCTTAATGCACAATCAAAATAATAAAGAACATCGGCAACGGCACAAACAGCAAGTTTGCGCTCGCTTTCTGTGCCCGTTACCGTGTAAAGCCTTTCAAGGCGCTTTATTTCCTGTTCTGCTCGGGAAGCATATGCGCAGAAATCTTCGCTCGGAATACTGCCGCCGTGGAATTCGGTGCAGTAAAAATCATAGCCGGGCATTCGCATCACTCCTCGGGAGTATCGTCACTGCTGTTATCGGTGTGTTCCTTCTTAATGTGCTTTTCAAGAGCGTTCTCGCTCCTGTATTCCTTGCCGCATACGGGGCAAATGAATTTAGGCGAATCATCGGGCACCACACGCTTATAACCCTGCTGCTCATATTCTTTGAGCCTTTCTTCGGGAATTCTGAGTTGTTTATTTGCTCTCTGAACAAGTACCATAAAACAGCCTCCTGTTATGCTTCGATGTTGAATTCGATAGCATCAATTTTGTTTTTGAGAATAAACGTATCGTCGTAACTCTCTTCGAAATAAACATATTTACCCTCTGAACCTGCGCTGGGGGCATCAAGTTGAGCAAAACTGTATTTTTCGGGGGTAATTGTTGCCGAAGGATGACCGAGGAACATATTAATCTGCTTTGCGCCCTCGCCTGCCACATAACCTTCTGTGAAGTCATATACGGTTTTCATGAGGTCAGAGGGAATAACCTCAATTTCAACATCGTCAATATCGTGAACTGTGCGCTTAACGGAAGTATCGCCGTTATTGATAAAGCGTGAAAGTTCCTTGGCATTCTTGATAATTTTGTTGATAGGAGGAGTTACGCTGAGGATTCTGCCGCTCTGAGGAACGTTCTTTTCATCCATTCTTTCCATCATGGCATCGAAAATAGAAAGAACATTTTCCACCGTAATGGCAGTGGTATCGGCGGACTTGCCGGCGGCAATCCAATCTGCATAAACCTTTGAAATGAAATAAGCATCCATTTCAGGGAATTTCTGTGTTTCGTTGAATACCTTGGTGATATTCTGAATGGAAAGCACCTGATTTGTTTCGTCAATGTTCATGGGGTGCTCAAGAGTTGACCACTTTCTGTGGTTTGTAAGAGTCAGGGGCACCCATGCATTGCTGTGGTTGCGCTTTGCTGTGCCGATGGTGTCTCTGTCACCGTCAACACGGCCTGTGGTGCTGATTGAGGGAACCTCAATTGTATTGGCATTAACCCATCTGTAACGGGAATCGTTTGCCGTGCTGCGATACTTCGCAAAGTGGAGCACGTTGGGATATGCCTGGTCAAGGGCCTGTGAATACTGTACTGCATAGTTTACTGCGGGCATAATTTCTTACCTTCCTTATTCGTTATTTTTTTGCTCTTACGCCCGTGAAATTGAAAGCAAAAGGATTGTTATCTCCTGCCGGGGGCGTTGAGCCTGTGCCGCCTGCATAAGGCGGAGTTTCTGTTTTCTTAACGGCGGGGTATTCTGTCTCAGCGGCCTTTATCGCTTCGCTGAGTCCCTTTACTTCGCCGTTATCATCGACTGTGACCTTTGAAAGATCTATAACCTTTAAGAGCAACTTATGGTCATAACCATCAAGGTTACGAATTTCAGCGGCTATAAGGCGGTCATTTGCCTTTTTCAGTGCATTCTGCTGCGCAGCCTCGTTTTTCTGATTAAGAGCATTAATGTGACCCTCAAGGTCATCACCTAACTCCGCATTTGCATCAAGACCGAATACGGTTTTGAGTGCCGCTTCATATTTCTTGGCTGCCGTTCTGTGACCTGCGGATTCATTGCGAAGAGTGCGCACATAATCTTCGGAGAATACTTTGCCGCCCGGTGCAGGCGCAGGGTCTGCCGCAGGTGCGGGAGGCGCATTGCCGGGTTCGGGGTCATCTTCAGCGAACAACTGAATATTGGGTATAAGTGCGGGTCTTTTTGAATTGAGCATCTATCTCAACTCTCCTTTCTGAGGCTCTACCTCTCATATATACAAAAAGCCACCCTCAAGGCGGCTGTTTTGACTGTGTGAAAATGGATATAAAAATAGCCGAAATCAATGCACAAGCATCAAATTCGGCTGTTTTTGGTTATTATATTGTGAAAAAATCTCAAAATCATGGTTATAAAACCACTTTTGGGTATAAGAAAAGCACCTTGCGTTTAATTGCAAAGTGCTTTCTCAAACATTTCATTATTCATTGCACATATAAATTTCATCATATACGCTCTGTGCCTCGTGACCGAAATCAGTCATATTGTCGTTTTTGTCAAGACCATTCAGTATAATATAATCATCAAGTGCAAGCAACGCATCCCTTAATGTTTCGTATTCAAAAAATTCAGGAAAATTTTTATTTAAAAAAGCCCTTGAACTTGAAGACATATTGTATTTTTCCATTTTTATTACTCCTTATATCGGATTTGTCTGAATTAAATAACCTGTATCAGGATTAATTGAAACAGCACAGTTCTTCCCAATGAACTTTACACTTTTTTGCCCCGTACTTCTTATCAAAACAGGACCTATTTTTTCAGGATTAAACAAAGCATCGGAAATATCGTCAATATTAACACCTGAACGGCGAATAATTCGCAAATCCTTTTTTAGTTTTTCAGGATCAACCATTGTACCTATTACTCGTTGCATAAAGTGAGGAACCTGACCCTGAATAATAGTGCCGTTTGCCGCTTCTTTACTAACAATTTCAGTTTGAATTCGGTTATAAAGATTCTCATAGTTATCAAATCCTGACAACGGAGATATCCATCCGGATTCAACATCTTTTGCATACTGTTTTAGTAATTCGTACCGAGGAGGAGTAGTATACTTTATATCGTAATATTTGTCAAGAGTTTTCACTGAATCTTTTACACCGATAGATTTTGACCACTCGTTATAATATTTATTAGCCGCTCCCGTTGCCTGTGCAGCCTGTTTCTTACCAAACCCTGCAATTTGTAATCTTTCATGCTGTGTCGGCAAATTAACCGCTTTTGAATACCTCCTGTATTCTTCGTTTAAACGCCTTAATTTGATTTGCGAGGTTAAGAGCCTATCTTTATCGCCCGAACTCTCGGCAACCAACACACGCCGTTTCTGACGGCGTGTGGCACGTTCTATTTGCCGTTGTTTCTGCGTTGCTTCATATGATGTGTAATGTTTGCCGTTATAAGTAACGCCTTTCTTATTATCCTCTTTGAACTTATCAAGTTGTTCCTGCGTATACTGCGGTTCGTTGACACCGAGGATAATCGGAAATGCTGCATGTCCGCAATTCAACGTGCCGATTCGGCGGACAAGGCTGTTATTAAGTGTTTCAAACTCTTCATCTGTATACTGCTTGCCCTGTATATCTTCATGGTCGGGCGCAGATGCAGCATGTGCGGATATTTCCCATCCGTTGGCACCGAATGCATCATGATTATGCTGTGAAATCTGCTCCTGCATCAAACCTAAACCGCCCATAATGTTGCGCCTTACCGCGGCTTCAAGCGAAGTGTGCACGCCCGATTCATAATCTATTGTGTGTATTCCTTTTTCTGCGAGATTTTTTGTGGCACGCCGAATCGCAGTATTATAATCCGTTGCGCCTGTTATAACCTGATTAAAGGCAAAATCACAGCATGATATGTATGCATCGGTATACTCTTTAAAGTTGCCGTACGGGTCACAAAAGCCGAGTGTTTGAGTTATATTCTTGAAATCCTTATCGGCAAGTTTTACCGCTGCCGCTATAATCTGCTGCAGGCTGTCATTCTCCTCAAACGGAATCGCCTTTGTGCCAAAACCTTTCATATCGAAGTTATAGCCTACTTCCGCAGACTGCCTAAGCAGTTTTTTCAATTCCTTGTTTGATACTTTCAACCGCTTCTGCAGTTCTTTTTCTATAGCCTTTCGGCTTAGTCCCAAAGATTGTGCTCGCCATATCTGATAAGCCGCCGAACTCGTGAAATGTCCTGCCTCGGCTATCCTTCGGGTTATATCGTCAAGCAGAAATTCAATAATCGGCTCAACTGCTCGCTGTGAAAGGATGGAAAGTGCATCAATTTGTTCGGGAGTAAGCATTATTCTTCACCCTCGGTAAGATCTTCTATCTCAGGCATATATTTTTCGCGGATTTTCTGTAAATCAGCCTTTGTTTTACATGGCAGATTAAAATACCATGCAACGGCTATTTCGGGCTTGAGCATGCCTGCCGCAACCATTTCTTTTAACTCCTGCCATGTTTTGTCACGGTTATAAAGAACACCGTCACCCCAATCAACGGATATCTTTTCGGGGTCAATGTCAACCGCTCCTTTTATGCGGTATATCTTGCCGAGTTCTGCGCAGAGAACCGCAATTTCTTTCAATGCATTCGTCCAAATTTCTTGAAAATCAATTATAGAAAGATTGTAATCGCCCTCGCTTGATGTCACCTCGGTTGCCGTGCGTTCTGCCGCTTCAACTTCAGAGAGAATACCTCTCTTTAAACCTATAAGGCTTTCAACATTGCGCAGATACTCATTTTTTCGATTAAGATAACTTTGTTCGCGCAATTCGGGGCTGAATATGGTTATACCCACATTTTCCGGGTCCTCGTCAAGAGCGACAAATACATCATCATTGATTATCTTCTCGCCGCTTGTTGTCTTTTCAAACATATCACCCGAAGCAATAATCCTGCTCCTGCCGTTTTCGAATTCTCTGTTAAGCAGATATTCATTTTTATTAATGTTGTGTATAAGGTCTGCTGCAGGCTCATAGACGGGAACACCGTCCTCTGAACCGTCAACATCATTAAGCATAGGTGTTTTTATTTCAACAAGCCCTATACCCTTAATCGGCAGTTCAAATTTCGGCAGCAACTTCTCATATTTTTTAATTGAATTCAGCGGCACTTGCACACCCAAATCATTTGCGGAATCCGAAGCAAAAAGTTTATTTTCAATAAGCAACTTTTCCCCTGCAGTTCTGCGCTCGAGCAAGGTATAATATTTACCGTTAACCGTTGTTTGTTCTGCCGTTCCGATACTCGTCAATTTACCCTCAGCATCTCTGCCCAAAGGAATAAAACAATCACGGCGGACCGGCAAAAAATAAAACCTGTCACCGTTTGGCACAGGCTTTATCAGAGCAGAACCGCCGACAAGCATATATTGCATTGCTTTTTTCTTGACTTCACCGAGTTTTGATATGACACCCTCTGCAAAATCACCGTCTGCATTAACGGTATATTCCGAAAAGGTGGTTTTATAAAGTTTACTAACTACCAAAGCAGGAATGCGCTGACAGTTATCCTCTTTCGGTTTTTCCGCACCGTAATACAGTTCAAAACAATCTTTGATTGCAATTTTCATTTCAGGGGATGTTATATCCTTAACATTGAACGCCTGCTCAAATCCGCTCGTTTTATTATTAAACAAAGCCGAAAGAATGGCCATTTAATCACCTCTGTTAACTATCTGAATCTTTTTAACCGCTCTCAAACCTCTCTGCATGCCTTTTATATAAGATTCGAGTTCTTTTTTCTCTGAAATAAGTTCCTGCACCCTCTTACGAAGTTGCTCATTTTCTTCCGTCAGACTTTCTTTGCAATATGCAGGGAGATATTTGTATAAAAACCACTGTTTTATTTTGCTCATTATTTTCCTCTCCGTTTCCATACGGGTGACATTGCGTAACGCACTGCATCAATAGAATGGTTGTCTGCATCGGGATAACCGCTGATAATGTTGCCTTCCTTGTCCTTTTCGTATTCATACGCAAGGAATTCTTTTGCAGTTTCAGGGCATCTTACAGGGTCAATCACTATCTTTCTGAGCGATTGCAGCCACTTCATTGAATACTCAACGCTGCCCGGGCCTTTCTCCGCTCCTCTTGCGGTTAATCCGTAACTTTTGTAATCGCCTACGCTTTTTTCTTCAGCGCTGTCGCAGGTTATTGTTTCGTTAAGCGGAACATGCTTTTCTTTTATGAGAATATCCGCCGTTTCGCGGTTGCTTTTCTTATTACATCGGTATTCGTCAAAAATATAAAGCGTGAGCCGCGCAGAGTCATAATGCATAGCGGCATAATGATAAGGGTCAGGGAACCAGCCCCAGTCTACACCGCGAAATATTCGGTCAAAGTTTTCTATTTCTCTGTTCGTAATTTCTCTACATTCAACATTATCAAAAACCGCTCCGCCCGTTCCGTTGGCTATGCCTTCATATTCGTGCTCATATGCCTGCGGATTAACGGATTTAAGAAATTCCGCTTCATCAATAAACACCTTGCCGAGCCACTCGGGCGGGACATCTTTATAAGTCGAATGGTGAACAAGGCGGCTATCTTTTGGTATTTTAATATACTGATTAGCCCAGTTATTGGCTGTCTTAGGTGGGTTAAAAGATTTTAATATATATGCCTTATCGCCGCCTCTGATTGCCGACTGTTCAATGCTTCGTACACTCTCAGCGCCTTTAAACTGGTCAAGTTCCTCAAACCACAAAATGCCGATATATCCAAACGGCACTTTAATTGATTTGATTTTCATAGGATCATCCGCTCCGCGGAAATATATCTTCTGACCCGTTGGTTTATATGTAATTTCAAGCGGAGAAACTTTCATTTCAAATTCATCATTTAATCCGAGAGTATCTATCGCCCATATGATTTGATTATAAACAGAATCTCGCAGAGTATTTCCGACTTGTCTGAGAACAAGCCAATGCATCTGCGGGTTATTTTTTAATATTTCTATACCTTCAATCGAAAAGAACGAAGATTTGGTTGAACCTCTGCCGCCCGGCAGAATATATTCGGTGTGCCTGTAATTAAGCATGTCACGGCGTACACTTGCAAAACCATCTGCAATAATAAGAGGGTCAATTCGATATATTTCATCTTTCGTTTCAGGGATCTCTTTAATATGTTCTTCAAGCATCCCAAGAGCCTTAAGAGCACCGTATGCATCCTTTGTTTTTCTGCATTCACGGTAAGTATCCACTATTTCGGTGACAATCATATCCATACTAACAGCAAGCGCCGCTCTTTTTTCTTCTTGTAATTTGCGCACGCGGGCGAGGATTTCAGGTTTCTTCATGTTCTCACTGCCAATGGATCCGGCAGTCTTTTTTGAATAGCCCGCTCTTATAGCCGCCTGCGTAGCGTTATAATCCTGCAGATACTCTCTGCAAAATCTTTCTTGTCTGTCATTAAGTGCCAATTGTCACCACCTCTCTTATCAACGTATATATCCCGCCCCTATCCCTCGCTGCTCGCTATGGCAGCATCAACAAATATTTATTAATAAAAATTACACCCCAAAGGCGCAGAGCCTTCAGGGTGCTTTTATAGAAGGAGAAAACAAAAGAAGAACATCGTCAACTGTCTACAATAACTATTATAGCAGATTATTGCGCCCCTGTGTTATCCCCTTTTATCGTTTTTGACTAAGTTCAAAGAAAAACTTTCTCCTGAGCAGATAATATTTGCTTCTGCCGCATGGAACACCCGCATTATATTCCCACGCAATACCCTCAGTTACACACTTGAGCAGATAAGGATATAGCCCCTTATCCGCTCCGCAAACACTTTTTACCGTGCTTTCAATTAAATCTATTTTGCGTTGATATTTATCCGCTCGTTCAGCCGTACTTTCTACCGTTGAAGTGCGGCTGCCTGCTTTGGGTATATCGCTTAGCACCGTAGCAGACAATCCATAGCATTCATTAAGGCCCTGTTTGAACTCTTTATATTGGCGGCAAAAGGCATTCAGTTCAATATACTTGTTCTTGCTTATTTCGTATTGGCGGGGTATGTATCTGCGCATTAATGTTTTCTCCTTTTAAAATAAAAAATGAAACATTTACCGATTTTCGTCATTAATTATTAAATAATGATGAAAGTAGGTATTTCTATGAAAAAAGTAAAAAAAATCACAGCCGAAGAAGCAATCTCTTACAGAACACCAATGAGTGTTACCGAGATTTCAAAACTGCCTTATGGTTATGCGTTTCCTCGCTGTCCCCGGTGCAATGTCATCATCGAGCGTTTCTTTCAAAGTTACTGTGACCGCTGCGGACAATGCCTTGATTGGAAACCTATATACAACTTAAAGGCTGTTGAACGGGATCCGAAGGAGTGATTAAAGCACTCATGTTTTAAACGCCTTATAATCTGTACCTTTTTCCATATGTGCTATTGTTGCTGCAGGTCTTTGCCACATTCTTGCCCAAGCGTTCCAATCTGCATCGTATAAGGTTTTCTTATCAGAAAAATCTCTATACAACTGAACAAAAGGCATTGCCCCCGATTCGTAAACTGCTCTTGCCCTTGCCTCATCCTTGTCTCTGTCTTTGCCGTAAGAAAGAACATAGCATTTTATTTTCTCTCTGTTAAAACCCGCCTTAGACAGTTTTTCACAAGCCTTTTTAAATCCGGGCAATCTTGCATCGGTATCACATGCAAGCCATAATTCCGATATTCTCAAATCAGATATGCCGTTTATAAAATGGTCATCAATCAAATCTGCTTCAAGTCCACCTTTGAAGCAGATTGCTTTTTGATGTTTAAGCATTTCAAAAACCTCGTCTTTGTGACGGCGGCTTGCTTGGAGAAAATTATTATCCTGAATTACATTTCCCTCACATATCGGTAATTCTTTAAGTTTACCTTCGATGTTAGGAACTCCGCACCATGGGCAATTGTTATTGCAACCTCTTGTTGTAAATATAATGTTTTTCTTTATATACATACCCTGCTTAAAGTCTTCTGCAACGCTGCCAAAAGCAGGACCCCCGAGTTTTACGGGTTTGTTTGTTCTGCCTTCCCACTGAAACGCAAGTTCTTCGCAGTATAACCTATCCCATGTGAAAGTGCAGGAAATATGTATCTCATCATGCTCGGGAATAAGTAAAGTCGGCATTCCTATAAAAGCCATATCATCATTGGGTGTGTACGATGTTTTGCGAGGAAACACGCGAATTATTCTTTTCATCCTATCCACCTATCTTTATAAAAAGAGTTTCTTCAAGATTGCTGAGGGTTTCGAATTCATCAGCGGTCAGGAAGTTTTCTTTGTTATCGTGCTTGATAACCGATTTTACTGCCGAGAGAAGTTCCTCTGCGTATTCCTTTTCAAAAGTAATTATTACGGTATTATCCATAATTCCTCCTTATCCCCGCCGCTCCGGGTGAGAGTGTGTAAATATAAAGTTTTCTTTGAATATTAAGTTGTGCCGAAGCGGTGGGGTTGGTTTAATTGAATGTTAATTGCTCATTTTCTTCTTTGAGCATTTCTGTTGTTGCTTTACGGTAGAAATCTTTTGATACTTCAAAGCCGTAACTGCTTCTGCCGAGTTCGCGGGCTGCACGAAGCGTTGAACCGCTCCCGGCGCAAGGATCAATAACAACATCACCTTCATCCGTAAATATCTCTATTAAGCGTTTGAGAACATTTACAGGCTTTTGTGCCGGATGAATTTTCGGATATTCCTTTGTGCTGTCGCGCTTCCACTCAAACCAATTGAACACCATGTGTCCACCGTTTCTGAATTTCGGCAACTTGTCCCGGTATAAAACGAGCGCATATTCAGTTGCTCCGCAAATGCGCATATTTGCTTTTAAGACTTGAGGGCTATAGTTCTTACAGAATATAAGCGGAATATTATGCTTAAAACCATACTTTTCGGCATACTTAATAACCGTCTGTATCTGTTCAAAAGCACAGAACACAATCATGCATGGTGCATCTGAAGATTTACCCCTGCCATTACTTTTTGCAGGTTCCTTTTTAAGTAATTTATTACAGAAGTGAAAGTATTCTGCTATGTTAAAATTAAAATCTGTGTTAAACGCCGCTTTACCCGCCAATTTGCTCTCGCCATTCCTATTATCGCCACCGTTATACCACATAGGATTAGAACCGTAGAAGTTAGTACCTACGTTATAGGGAATATCAGCAATTACAAGTTGCGCTTTGGGTATACCGTATCTCTTGTAATTCTGAAAATTATCGTTATAGAGTTCAGTTTTTATCTTTTTCAATGTGTTCACCTCACTTAATCATCTGCCGTTTCCCCGTCAGGCTTTTTGTGCTTGTCCGGGGTTTGAATTTTGCGCATTCGCTGTCAGTGGGTGTGCAGCCTCTTAATTCTCCTGTCAGTTCAAGGTATGCGCATCTGCTATCCCAACGGGAATTGCCGTTATAGAATTTGTCGCTGCGGTCACATCGGCGGTAAAAGCATTTACGGCAGATTGCGGAAAGTTTGTTATTGCTGCTCAATAAACTCACCCCCAATGAAATCTGATGCCGTACTCTTCTTCAAACACCTGCTCTTTTTCAGCAAGCGTGACCTCACCACGGTTATGCGTTTCCACACCGTATATCGTTTCTTTAACAAGTTTTTCGGCTGTTTTCTTGCTCAGCCTGCATTTATCGCAGGCGGCAAGTGCAAGGTTTACCATAATCGCCTTGACCGCATTATCACGCTCTTCTTTCCGAATCCGCTCGGTCAGAGATTTATCCGATGCCACGCACTTCATTGATGTTCTTCCACCTTCTTCAATTTCTTCTCAATATTCTTCAGTTCAACGCTGTGGGGTTGTCCTTCAAAATATGAAATAATCTGCATTGCTCTTTTGAACAGGTCAACAAAATCCGCACCGGGCTTGACATCTTTCACAATCGCCGTCAGTTCCATTTCAGCCTTGCGGAGAAACTCCTGCTGACTTGTATACATCGCCCTCAATCTGCCTTCGGTATTTGAAAGTTCGTTGTATAACGCTCTGACCTTGCATTCTTCCGCTTTGGTTTGTTCTGCGTTTAAAATTCTCTTACGGTAACAGTCAATAATCGGCATTAAACTGTGATATGCCATTCTGTCCGCTGCCGTTGCGTTTCTCGGCAATTCTTCGCCGAACTTGGCATAACTGCGTATCTGTTCATATATCATTCGTTATTCCTCCACAAGTGAATAGAAGCGTTGATATTCGCCTTTGAAGCAGATTTCAGCCTCTCTGCATTCGCCCTCTTTGTTCTTGGCTATTACCAGTTTTTTGATGTGTCTTTTTTCCTCACTGTCATCGGGTGTTGACAAAAGAATAATAGCATCAGCATCCTGCTCAATCTGTCCCGAATCTCTGAGCGATGTCATATCGGGTTCGCTTTTTCCCATACGGTTGAGTTGACAGAGTGCAAACACGGTTATTTTCTGCGACTGTGCAAGGGTGTGCAACGCAACCGATATCTGCGATGCTCTTTCATACGGTGACAGATTATCTTTACCGCTGTTGACAAGTCCCATATAGTCAACGAACATCACATCAGCCTTCTGCTGAATGGCGATGCTCTGCATCTGTGAAACGCTCATTCCTGCGGCATTGACCATTACAAGGTCAAGACCTGCGGTTATTGAACTGTCACAGCCGTTAAGGTCTGCCAACTCAACAACAATGTATTCGTGTCCGTTAGGGTTAAACCCAAAGCACATTCTTTCTGCTCTGTATTCGTGTCCGTTAAACAGGACAGTTTGTTTTTCTCGCATACAAAACGTTACAAATTTCTGATATTTTGCTTTTTCTTTCTTTGTCATAGTCACTCCACAAACGGAATATCGGTGTATTCTTCCTCAGTTTCAAACGGTCTTTGGAAACGCTGATATTTTCCGATAAATTCAACTGCGATAAAAGTTCCGCTTTCGCCATCTTTGTTCTTTGCGACAATTAGTTTCTTTTCATGCCGCCTTTCAGATTCTTCATCCGGAGTGTGAATGAACAAAACCTCATCCGCATCTTGTTCAATCTGTCCGCTATCTCTCAATGCCGTCATATCAGGTTCTGTCCTGTTTGCTTGCCTACTCAACTGACATAAGGCAACAACCGCAATTCCCGTCTTTTGAGCCATGTTATGTAAGGCCATTGAAATTTGTGTTGTTCTTTCATAAGAATTATTGACAGGGGCCGATGTCAACACCAAACCAAGATAGTCAACAAAAATAATTTCTGCATGATGCTTTATTGCCATTGCTTTTATTTGCTCAACCGTCATTCCTGCTGCTTCAACTGTTACAAGGTTTATTGCATCAAAATATGGCTGTAGTTTTTTTATTTTTTCTATGTCAGCATCAGATAATGTACCGTTAACAATCTTACCATAGTCAACGTTAGCCACCCTTGCTATTATTCGTTCATATAATCTGTTCGCAGATGTTTCAAAACTGAAGTACAGCACTTTGTGCCGTTCCGCCATACTGACGGCCATTTGCAAAGATAATGCCGTTTTGCCCTGCGATGGTCTTGCGCCGATAACAAAAAAATGACCTTTGCCTATTTTTATCTGCTTATCGAGAGCATTAAGTCCTGTACGAAAATATTCCTTTTTTTGTCCTATACTGTCAACAAAGCGATTAAAACCCTGCAGAGAGTTAATTTCAACTTTCTTTTCGCCAAAGCCCATGTTGATTGCCAAATCATCAACAAGACTTTGTATGCTTTCGGGGTCAGCATCTTCCTCTATAGCCCCGCTAATCATCATAATTTTTTGATAAGCCTTTCGGCGTGCTGATATGCGTTTAAGCATATCAATATGTTCTGCATATGCTGCTGTGCTTACCGTTTCGTTTACACAACTATATAAGAGATTCTTGACATTGCCCTTTTCGTTTGTCGGAAATCTGCCGACGATAACCAAGGGGTCGATTGTTTTACCTTCATTATCAAGAATTACTGCTGTTTCAAAAATCCGCTTATATTGATGAACCGAAAAATCCGATATTTGAAGTTTATCAAGAGCATTTCGCAAGGCATCTGTATCAAGGAGCATTTCACCGATTATCGCTTTTTCAAGTTGATTATCAACAAAAAAAATTTCGTTAATCATCCCAATCGTTTGCTCCGACCTCACGGTAAACACTTCCTTCTTCGCCGGATAAAATAGATACTTTTTTAGTATCTATTTTATCTTCTTTTTTCTTATTATTCTTATTCTGTTGCCCTTCGAGTGCCCTGCTCTGTGCCCTTCCTGTGCCCTGTTGCCTGCCCTCGGTCTGAAATTTATTCCAATTTTGTATTGAAATTATTGAAAATTTCGGGAATTTTGACCTTGTCACTTCGCCTGTCCCAATCAGTTTATCAAGGCTGACCCGAATTTGTTTGACAGAAAATCCCGTTTCCTCGGATAAGGTTGTCAAAGAACATACCCTTGCCCCCCTCGGAACATCAACTCCTTGCCATCGTGCATCTTTTATATTGACTGTCAGAAGCAAATGCAAAAACAAACTTTTTGTAACGGTATCACCGTACCATTCCCAATTCAGGATTGAGCGATGCAATTTTATATATCCTGTTTCAAGCATTTTTGCACCTACCTAACAATCAATGTGTTAAGAATACCTTTACACAACGTATATATCTCAAGACCCATATTTTCTTTTGAAATGAATTTAATGTTCAAACCATATTTTATTTCAATCGAATGCACTGCCCCCCAAAAGGAAGATTTGCTATATTGATTTGGATATTCATGCCTGAGAATTCCATCTAATCCGCTTGGGTGTTCTATTAAAAGAAATTTATACGGTTTATTTATCGCTCGTTTCAATTCCCGTAAAAACGCATCATCATAAACAGAAAACTCCTGTTTCATTTCTCTGATAATCGATGCGGTTTTTAGCGAAGAATAAACTTTTTGCGATTTGAGTTCTTCCAAAACGCTGCCGACATAAGCAGGCGTTTCTTTTTGACCGTAAAGGCTGCTTGCAAGTTCCTGTAAACTGTTTTTGCGCTCAATAAATATTTCATCATAAAAATATGTATCGAGAGGAAAGCCGAGTTCCGGGCACGCTTTTATCATCAAACTGTAATCGCCCTCGGGAATAGAGCGGTTTACATACTCAATTCCCGAGCGGTCAAAATAACTTAAAATATGTTCGTTAGATTTTTCGTTAGTCTGACAAACGATACGCATGTGTTTTATGAGTTCACTGTATTCTTTTTTTGTATAATGAAATTTCATTTGCTCACCTATTAAGCGAAGGGAAGATCATCGTCATCGGGAAGAGGAATATCGTTATATGCAGGAGCGGGTGTAGATAAATCTGAAAGCGTTTTGAGAGGCTCAATTTTAAAATCGCCCTTGCGGATTTCATCAACCGTTTTAAACGCCGAAACATAAAGACGGATGCCGACTTCACCGCTATTTTTAACATACTCTTCTTCGCTGAGAACAAGGCCAATAAGTTTACGTTTAAATGTCTTTTCATCGTCAACAAACTTAAACCCTGCATTTGACTTTTCAAAGCAGACAAGCATTTGTTTGAAGAAAGATAACGCCTTTTCTTTATAGGATTTAATGAAAGAACCGCCCCAAAAGCCTTTGCTTTCATTCAACTGTCTGTAATAGTTAATGTGCTCGCCTTCTGCAATGTCAAACTCAAAGCGGAGATATTCCTTGTCGGGAAAATCCTCAACGCTTGTAATGCCGCAGACATATCCGCCCGGCTCAAGTGAGTTACCTGTTGCTTCTTTTACGTTTGCCCAGTCAATTTTTTTCATAGTTCTTTATCTCCTTTAAATTAAAAATTCCAAAATTCGCGGATACGGTTATCAACCGCTTTCAAGTCGTTTTCTATTTCAAGTTCAAACATATCTTCTGGGGATTTCGCAATGTCATTTGTTCCACCCTGAGTCTTAAAAAAGTGCTTTGTGCCGTCGGTCATACAGTGAAGGCATATCGTGAACATACCTTCAATGCAAACCTTTTCATCAAGCAACTTTCCGATTGTTCTTACTTTAACTTCACCAATATCATTGCTGATTTCGTGCATAGTGAAGTAAACTATCACATCTTCGGGCAACTGTTCTTTGACAAACAAAACCAAATCCCAGAACTCATCGCCTATCTGATTGAATAAATCAAATGTGTTGCTGCCTTTTTTAGGTGCGCTATGCCCGTTCATAAATGTGTTTGTCTGCAAGTAGCCTGCATCGTCAATTACTGCAACTTTACAACTCATTTTTGAAAGTTGAGATTTGATGGTTGCATAGTTTCTGCTTTTGAGAATATATTTAAACTGCTTCTGAAACGGCAGTCGTTTTGACACAACATTTATGAGAAAAATTTCATCTTCTGCGAAGTTTTTAAGAGAGCGACTTTTACCGCTGCCTGATTTTCCGTAAACCAAAACAGGTTCTCCCATTTTTATTCCTCCTTTTTTAATGTTATGGGGCAGAATTCGGGCAATTCTGCATAGTTTGGGTTATAGACCATATGATTAGTCAACCTACACCAAAACCGCCCTAATTCGCTTTCAGAACGGCAGAACGGACACCATATACAGCGAACATCATTTTCGGGAAAGAAAATTGATATTTTCGCTGTGCCTTCAGTGTAAAAACTAACACCGTTTTCAAAACTCTTCGGCATTATGTTCCTCCTTCAACTTATCTGCAAACCACGAATAATCAGTGTTAACAAACGATTGACACACAATTTTTTGATACAGACAAGTTTCTTTGAAATTCTTAAGCAGTAGACGTTCTATATTGGTATCGGAATAAACTGCACGAAGAAAACCGTTGATTTCGATTTTTTCTTTGCAATCTTCGCCCCATCGATAACAATTATCAACTGTCAGATTCTTTTCAACACACTCATGACAAACACCATACTCTATCTCATCTTCACAGAAATACTCACCGCAAATCTCACACTTCTGCATTTCTTCGAAATAGCCGTGACAATACGGGCATACTGTGACATCTTCATACGGAGGGTAACCAAGGCCGTGTCTTTCCTGCACAATGTCAGGCTGTTCAAATTTTTTGCCGCAATTATGGCATTCATATCTAAACATCAATTTCACCAACCCTGTCTATTCTTATTTTTTGTTTTTCAAGTCCACATGTATATGCCGCAGTGGCAAGTTCAACGGGGTCTGTATATTCGCCGACAACAAACCATCTTTCTCCGCTCGCACGAAGCAAAATATATTTAACTTCAAACATTGTGGGCTACCTCCGGTGCGCACGCGCCGATACTGATGTTAACCGCAGATTCTGCAAGGGCGAAAAATAATTCTTTTGTCTGTGCAGGGATTTCTGCTCATTTATGTAATCAATTATCTCGTATATCTCTTTTGGCACATTCAATTACTTTTCCTCCGTTTTCTCAAGAATGCCGCATTCATTAACTCTGTGGAACTGATTAGCAAAACCGAGGATTGAATTGCGCATCTTTATATATTCCTCATCTTCACACTGCATAGAACAAAGGTGATATGCGAGTTGGCAAGCAAGGCGTTTATCGGTTTTGACCTTGAGACCGCCGCACCAAAGGGGCCAACAAGAGAAATCGAGGTCGGCACCGCTGAGGTCGGCACCGCTGAGGTCGGCACGTCTGAGGTCGGCACGTCTGAGGTCGGCACCGCTGAGGTCGGCACGGCTGAGGTCGGCACCGCTGAGGT
>SVPH01000036.1 GCA_015065965.1 Oscillospiraceae bacterium | reverse complement strand
TAAGATTAACATTTATGCTACCAAAGAAACAGCGGACGCTATTTCACAACTTGGTATTGATGTTGAATGCGTACAAAGCAGAAACGACGATTCGGAAATCTATAAACTTCTTGAAAGCGGAAAGATTGACTATGTTGTTTACACAGGCGCTCTTCACGATTCAACAATGGGCGATTACATTGCTCTTCACAGACGCGCAATTCAACTTTCAATTGCATGCATCACTTCACTTGACACAGCAAACGCACTTGCAGACATCATCGCAAGCCGCTTTAACCAGCAGAACACAGAACTTGTTGATATCAACAACATGCGTTCCGAAAGACAGACACTCAAGTTTGTTAAGATGGATGCTTCCGGCAATGATCACATTGTTATTGAAAACTTTGACAACTCAATCACCTGCCCGGAAAGCCTCTGCGTAAGCCTTTGCGACAGAAACCATGGCGTTGGCAGCGACGGCGTTGTTCTTGTTGAAAAATCTGACAAGGCTGACGTTAAGATGAGAGTATTCAATCTCGACGGCAGTGAAGGCAGAATGGGCGGTAACGCAATGCGCTCAGTTGCAAAATATGTTTATGACAATGGTTATGTCAACAGCGAAACAATTTCAATTGAAACTGCAAGCGGCATTAAGAGCGTTGAACTTTACACAATGGACGGCAAAGTAAGTTCTGTTTGTGCTAACATGGGCAAGGCTGAACTTGAAAATGCCGTAACAAGCACAATCGGCGTTGATAAATTCGTCGACTATCCTGTAGAAATTGCAGGCGAAACACGTAATATCACCTGCGTTTCAATGGGTAACCCCCACTGCGTAGTTTTCGTTCCCAGACTTGACACTATTGATATTGAAAAAGTTGGTCCCAAGTTTGAAAAGGCTGACATTTTCGCTCACAGAGTCAACACTGAGTTTGTAAGAGTTGTTAATGAAACAACCCTTAAAATGAGAGTATGGGAAAGAGGTAACGGAGAAACTCTTGCTTGCGGTACAGGCGCTTGTGCAGCGGTTGTCGCAGCGGTTGAAAACGGATTCTGCAAAAAGAACACCGACATTACCGTAAAAGTCAGAGGCGGTGACCTCATTGTCAACTACTCAGACGAAGGTGTTTATCTCACAGGTACAACAAAACTTGTGTTTGAAGGTTCGGTTGAATATTAAAAAATCAGGCAGCATCGAAATTCGATGCTGCCTTTTTTATTGTTCGAAAAGTTTAGTTTTTCTCAACGCAATAACCGCCAAAGGAACAATTACAATATGGCAGATTATACCCGGAATGGCTTCAGTGAATGCACCTGCCAAAAACATCGCTATGCTGAATTCCGAACCCGAAAGACCTGCCATTATGTATCTTGACAACCCCCAGATTGCGCGACCGCCTATCATTGAAATTATCAAAGCGGGGTAAAGATATACGCTCTTTTTAGGAAACAGTTTATTAAGTATTCCGCAAATCAGGCCATAGGCTGCAAGTTCAAAAGCCATTGCCACTGCTGTAGGATACATAACCGGCATTGAAAACAGCATACTTCTCATAAGCGGAGCAATAAAACCGATAACTGCACCGTATTGCCAGCCGCACAAAAAACCGCAAATAAAAACCGGAATATGCATCGGTGCAATTAAATTACCGATACGCGGAATTCCGCCCGTTACAAACGGTAAAACCATGCAGAGTGCAAGCAGCATTGCTGAAAACACTAAATTTTTAACTGTCCTCATTTTTTTCCTCTCTTTCAACTGCTAAACGGTATTCTCCTGTCTTTTTATTCCAAAAAGCAATTTCAATATACCACGCAACGCTTTTGGGCTGCGAACAACAACAATTTTCATCAGGCTGTCCCCTTTCTTCAATATCTGCAAAGGCTCAGACCTGCAAGAATAACGACCGCAGCAATAATTAGAATAGCAATTGTATAAGGAAAAATCGCCGCAACAATCATTCCTATTGCAAACGCTATCAGAATTTTTCCGTTCAACATGCATCTCAAAAAATCACCGCCTGAATATACATTTTTAAGCCTTTGCTCATTACAGTATAATCAGATTCGGAGTTTTTCGTTACTTATTTAAGTTGCCACTCTTTGATATTCTTTGCTTCTTCCATCATAAAACAGTAACTTTCATGACGACTGACAGGAATTTCTCCATCCTCTACAGCCTGAAGAATTCGACAACCTTTATCCTTAACATGGAGGCATGAAGTAAATTTGCATTGACCTATATACGGCTCAAATTCTTTAAATGCATAAGGCAAATCATCTTTCAGAATAATCTCGTTCTCTTCAGTTTCAAACGATGAAAAACCGGGTGTGTCGGCTACATAGCCTCCATCAACCCTAAACAGTTCGCTGTGGCGGGTTGTATGGCGTCCTCTGCCGAGTTTCTCGCTGATTTCCCCTGTTTTTAAAGATAATGACGGGTCTATGGCATTCAACAAAGAAGATTTACCAACACCTGAATTACCGCAAAATGCGCTTATATGACCGTTAAGTTCCGCTTTAACGGCATCAACACATTCACCCGTTACACATGACACGGCAAATGCTCTGATGCCTGCTTTTTTATATATCTCAACATATTCATCAGCCGGTTCAAGGTCTTTTTTTGTAAACACAACAATCGGTTCAATACCTTTGTTTACTGCAAGCGCCGTAAGCCTGTCAATTATAAGAAGTACAGGCTTGGGTTCACAAACCGATGAAACAATAAAAAGTCGGTCAACATTTGCTACCGGCGGTCTTACAAGTACACTGCTGCGTTCATGTATTTCATCAATTGTATTTTCAGCATTATCGTTAACGCTTATCGTTACACGATCACCGGCAAGAGGTTTTATTCCGGATTTGCGAAAAACGCCTCTTGCTTTACACTCAAATATTTCTCCGGCGGCTTCTACATAATAGAAGCCGCCTATTCCTTTTATTATAATTCCTTCATACTTTGGCATTTATATGCCTTCCTTACTTCCGACATAAAGAGTTACCTCTGTATCAATCGAATAATTTTGCTGTAATCCGGGAATCGGACTTGATGATGATGACGGAGACTGTTCAACCACCTTGCCGACCTCACTCTGACTGTTTACAACTCTTGATTCAATTTTATAATTTCTGAATCCGTTATTCTGAAGTGTATTAATTGCATCATCAACAGACGAACCAACAACATTGGGTATGGGCTTGCGTGTGCTGACTCCGGATGAATATTTTTCATTTGTAACTATAGCAGGTGTTTGTGTAAAGTCTACCGTACAAGTGTAATATTCTCTGTCATCAATAAACACTTTAACGCTTGCATCTGCACCGCTGCCCTCAATTTCGCATTCATAACTGCTGCCATCGAGAAGAAGCGTTCTGCTGCCGATTGACTCATTGTTTACAAACACTTCAAATGAACCGCGTGTTGAACCTGATGCAGGAAGAATGATATCCAGCGTTGCTATGCTTGTTTCAGGCACACCGCTGCTGACCGTAATCTGAACCTTGCTGCCCGGGATGGCTTTTTCGCCTGCTTCAGGTGACTGAGCAATAACCGTACCCTTAGGTTCAGCACTGTTTTCTTCAAGAATTTCAGGATCCATTACAAGTTGCATGGACACAATTGATGCTTCTGCTGCTTCAACATCCCAACCCATACCGGCAACAGCGGGAACTTCAACAAAATCATCATCACTCGCATAATAAACAATAATAATAGAACTGCTGTCTACCTCTTCGCCCTCTTCAGGGTCAATCTTAATAACATCGCCGTATTCCTCGGTGCTGAGCATTGGCATGAGTTTAATGTTTTTGAATCCCTTGCTTTCAAGAGTCTTTTGAGCAAGTTCATGGCCAAGACCGATAACATCCGGTACAACTATCTTCTGAGCATTTGCTGCAACAGAAAGAACAATTTCATTTTCATCCAAATCAACCTTCTGACCGCTGCTCGGCTTCTGATCAAAAACAACACCGTTTTCATAGGCACTGTTTGAAATTGAGTTTATTATGATCTTGAAATCAGCATACTCAGGGTTATCTTTTATCTCTTCTTCATAATTAGAACCGATGAACTGAGGAATTGTAAGGGAATCACCTTTTAACACATCGGTGAAGAAGAAAAGAAACGCAAAAACAAAGAGTGCAAGAATAACAAGACCGATAGAAAGACCTATGGCAATAAGGCTGCCTTTTCCTCTCGGTTTCTCTTCGTCCTCGTCAAATTCATCTTCAGGCTGATAATCGGGATTCACAACAGGCGTCACAACAGGTGCCTTTACAGGAGGAGTCGAAACAGGAGGAGCGGAAGGTTTTCTTGTAGGCACATACTTTGTCGGGTCGTTATCCACAAAATAATCTCTTTGGAAACGGATTGTCGGATTGCGTTTAAATTCCTCAATATCAAGGAGCATTTCTGCTGCCGACTGATATCTGTCCTTTGCGTTTTTCTGCATTGCATGCATTACAATCTGCTCAAGACCTACGGGAATGCTGCTGTTGAGTTCTCTGGGGCGTTTAGGGTCATTCTGAAGTTGCATAAGTGCAACAGACACCGAGTTATCCGACTCAAAAGGAAGTTGACCGGTAAGCATTTCATAAAGAACAACACCAACCGAATAAATATCCGCTCTGTCGTCAGTTGTATCGCCTCTTGCCTGCTCAGGGCTTATATAATGAACAGAACCGATTGCGCTGTCTGTCATTGTTTTGGTATCACTGTAACTGAATCTTGCGATGCCGAAATCCGCAACCTTTATGTTTCCGTTTGAGAGAAGCATAATATTCTGCGGTTTGATATCTCTGTGAACAATGCCTTTATCATGCGCATGCTGGAGCGCTCTGAGAATCTGCATTGTGAAATGAACAGTTTCTTTTATGCCGAGTTTACCCTGCTGTTCAATGTACTCTTTAAGGGAAATACCGTCAACATACTCCATAACAATATACTGAAGTCTGTCGCCGTAACTAACATTAAAAACTTTAACTATATTGGGATGTGAAAGCACGGCAATCGCCTTTGACTCATTTTTAAATCTGCGACGAAAATCTTCGTTTGCAAGGTATTCTTCTTTGAGAATTTTAACTGCAACTGTTCTGTCATCTATATTGTCATAGGCTTTGTAAACTACAGCCATTCCGCCCACGCCGATTACTTCCTGAATCTCGTAGCGACCGTCAAGTCTTTTACCTGTATAATTATCCATAAATAACATTCCTTTCAATCATAAATCAGTGAGCAACGGCAACAACCGTTATATTATCGCCGCCACCGTTTTGATTTGCAAGATCAACAAGTTTACCGGGTAAATCAAAACAGTTCGTTTTGCTTGTAAGTTCCAGAATAACATCATTTGAAACAAAATTGGTCAAACCGTCGGAACAAAGAATTATCACATCGCCGTCATCCAGACTTTCCTGACAAAAATCCGTTCTGATTTCTTCATCAACGCCGAGTGCACGGGTAATAATATGTTTGCTTGGATGGTCTGTTGCTTCAGCAGCAGTTATTTCTCCGTTTTCAATCATTCGCTGAACAACCGAATGATCACGAGTTAACTGATAAATCTGACCGTCTGTTATTTTATAAGCCCTGCTGTCACCCGCATGGACAATATAAACAAATGATTCAATTGCAAGAGCGGCAACAACAGTTGTTCCCATGCCCTCGAAATTTTTATCGGTAAGGGATAAATCGTAAATATACTTGTTTGCACTTTCAACAGAGGCAACCAAAAGGCTTCTTACCGAAATATCGCTCATTCCGGAATAATACCGTTCAGCGACACGCTCCTTAACAACCCTGACGGCCTCAGAACTTGCAAGAGCACCTTCTGCGGCACCGCCCATTCCGTCACACACAACAGCAAGCACCGCTCCGCCTTCAAGTTCACAAGCAGCATAAGAATCCTGGTTATTATCCCTGACAAGACCGATATCCGTTCTTGCGGCAATTCTCATACTATTCATCCCCCTTTTTGCAGTTTTGATTTTCTTTCAGGCGAAGTTGACCGCATGAAGCATCAATATCTGAGCCAAGTTTTCGCCTTACAGTTGCATTGATTCCGTTTTTTGAAAGAATTGAAACAAATCTTTCAACCCTTTCTGCCGAACTCGGTTTAAACGGGCTCTCCGCAACCTCATTAACAGGAATTAAATTAACATGGCAAAGCATTCCGCGGAGTTTTGAAGCAAGAATCTTTGCGCAATCATCCGAATCGTTAACACCTGCAAGCATCGCATACTCGAATGATATTCTTCGTGATGTTTCTGCCGCATATTTTTTGCAGGATGCAAGCAGTTCATCAACATCATATTTTTTATTAATAGGCATGATTCTGCTGCGCAATTCATCGGTAGGCGCATGCAGAGATATTGAAAGGGTTAACTGCATTTTGCGTTTAAGCAGTTCTTCAATCTTGGGAACGATTCCGCAAGTTGAAAGTGAAATATTCCTCATTGAAATATTAAGACCCTTTTCATCTGTTATAAGCGCAAGGAAACGCATAACATTCTCAAAATTATCAAGCGGCTCGCCCATTCCCATAAGCACGATATGGGATATCCTCTCGCCCAAATCTTTTTGTGCTCTGTAAAGTTGAGAAAGAATTTCTCCCGGAAGCAGACTTCTTTTAAATCCGCCGAGGGTTGATGCACAAAAAGCGCAACCCATTTTACAGCCAACCTGCGATGAAACGCAGATTGTATAGCCGTATTTATACTTCATAACAACGCTTTCAACAAAATCACCGTCATGAAGTTTAAAAAGATATTTAACCGTGTTATCAATCTTTGAAACTTGTTTCCTTGCAATTTCACAATTGTAAAGCGGAAACTTTTCGGAAAGTTCATCTCTGAGCAATTTAGGAAGATTGAGCATTTCGTCATAACTACAGGCAAGGTGGCGGTGAAGCCATTCATAAACCTGCTTTGCACGGAACTTCTGTATTCCCATTTCAGAGAATGCATCCGTCATTTCCTCAAGTGTCATTGACAGTATGTCTCTGTTCATTTTCCGCCTCCGTTCTTACAGAATGCGGCAATGAAAAAGCCGTCTGTTGAATGTAAATGAGGCATAAGCGTCAAATATTTGTCATCCTCACTGTATCTGGGCAAATCCGGATGAACTTTAACAGGCGAAAAATCCGGATGTTCTTTTAAGAACCTGTCACATACTTCGGAATTTTCTTTAGGATTAAGTGTACATGTTGAATATACCAGTCTGCCGCCGTCTTTAAGATATCTTGTTGCGTTGCAGAGAATACGATACTGCAACTCGGGTAGATTATCAATTTCGGAACGGTTCTTAAAGCGAATCTCAGGCTTACGCCTGATTATTCCGAGACCCGAACACGGCACATCGCAAAGCACTCTGTCTGCAAGCCCATAGTTTTCATTATAAATTGAGGCATCTGAAAGGTAGGAAAAAACATTACTGAGACCAAGCCTTTCCGCACCGCTTCTGATAAGTTCCACTCGGGACTGATAAACATCAAATGCTCTTACTGCACCTGTATTGTTCATTTTTTCCGCTATGGTAAAGGTTTTACCTCCCGGTGCGGAACAAAGGTCAAACACAGTTTCGCCTTCCTGCGCATCAAGTGCCATACAACAAAGTTGAGATGCGATATCTTGTGCATGAAAAAGTCCGTTTTTATAGGCTTCAAGGTCTTCTACCGAACCTGTATTGCTAATTATAAGTGCATCGGGCATTACATCTGTTTTTTCAGATACAACACCTTCTTCAGCGAGTTTCCAGATAAGTTCATCTGCAGTAATCTTAGTTGTATTAACCCGCACAACAATAGGTGCAGCCTCCAGTGCCTTTTCTGCAAGAGCAACCGCATTGTCTATACCGTATGCCTTTATCCACAGACTGATTATCCACTCGGGGCAGGAATATTTGATTGCAAGGTAATCGGGGTCCGTTTCACCGCCTTCAGGCAATCTGACTCCGTTATCCGATACTCTGCGCAGCACCGCATTGACAAGCGATGCGGCAAACGACGATTTGTTCACTTTTGCCAAATTAACGCTCTCATTGACAGCGGCCCTTGAAGGCACCTTATCCATAAACAAAAGTTGATATGTACCCATTCTGAGAATGGTATGGAGTTCAGGCTTAAGTTTTCTTACAGGCTGATTAAGATAAAGACCGAGGTTATAATCAATTAGTATGAGCCTGTCAAGCGTGCCGTAAACAAGGTTACAGACAAATGCTTTATCTCTGTCATCAAGTTCTGAATTCTCTTTCAGCAAACTGTCAACAACCAAATTGGAATATGCGCCGTCACGGTGAATTTTAAGAAGCGCTTCAAATGCGACCTGCCTCGCACTTTTCATATATTAAAACATCCTTTCGGGAATATCAGTTTCTCCTGTTATTAAATCTGAGAACAAGCCTGATAAGGTTTGCAAGGGCAACTATCATAGATGCGACATAGGTCATTGCTGCTGCAGAAAGCACTTTTTTGGCACTGCCTACCTCATCATCATAAAGCAATCCTGTTTGTTCAATAACATTTATTGCTCTGCGGCTTGCGTTGAATTCAACGGGAAGAGTTGCAAGTTGAAAAGCAAATATTGCACCGTAAAGCACAAGACCGATAGTTATAAGAGGCTCAAAACCGAGAACAAGTCCTATAAGCGCCAGAGGAATACCGAGAGTTGAGCCAATATTGCAAACAGGAACAAGAGCAGTTCTTATCTTTATGGGAACATAGTTTTCAGCATGCTGCGCAGCATGACCTGCTTCATGGCAAGCAATACCAACCGCAGCGATTGAGGTTGCATTGTAAACACCCTCAGAAAGGCGGATAACCTTTGACTTAGGGTCATAATGGTCGGTAAGTTTGCCCGAAGTCTGCTCAATTCTGACATCCGTGATACCGTAATGTGTAAGAACTGCCTGAGCAGCATAAGCACCTGTTAATCCCCTTGTATTCAGCACTTTTGAAAACTTGCTGTAGGTTGACTTAACTCTGTACTGCGCCCATCCTGCAAGAATCATAGCAGGAATAACAAGAATTATATACCAGTAATCAATATAAAAGAAAGGCATTATCATCTCTCCCTTTATTCAAATTTATCTCCCACATTCAGCGGATTGCCTCTGAGAAAATCTGCCGCTGACATTGCTTTTTTGCCTTCAGCCTGAAGGTTGAGAATCTCGACACAATTGCCGTCACCGCAGGAAACAACAAGACGTTTGCCTGCTTCAACAATCTCACCTGCTGCATTTCCTTTTAGATCAGAAAGAACGGTTTTATGAATTTTGACGGTTTTTCCGCCGAACTTTGTATTTGCAGACGGCCATGGCGAAAGTCCTCTTATTTTATTATGCACCTGCTGAGCAGTCATAGCCCAGTCAATCGGAGAAAGTTCCTTGGAAAGCATGGAAGCATAAGTAAATTCATCATGGTTCTGCTTCTGAGGTTTAAGTTCGCCTTTAATTAGCGCATTAATTGTTTTTTCAAGAACGTCCGCACCAAGCACCGAAAGCCTGTCATGAAGTTCTCCGGCAGTTTCATTCTCGCCTATTTCAAGTTCACCTTTTATAAGCATGTCGCCCGTATCAAGGCCTTCATCCATCTGCATTGAAGTAACGCCGGTTTTATCAAACCCGTTTATAACAGACCACTGAATCGGCGCAGCGCCCCTGAGTTTAGGCAAAAGCGATGCGTGGATATTAATACATCCGTACTTGGGATATTCAAGAATCTCTTTGGGAAGAATCTTACCGTAAGCAACAACTATGCAAAGTTCAGGGTCTGCTTCTTTGAGCATTTCAAGAGCAGTACCGTCCTTCATTTTTACAGGCTGATAAACTTTTATGCCGTTTGCAAGTGCAAGTTCTTTTACCGGCGGCGGAGTCATAATCATCTTCCTGCCCTGCGGTTTATCAGGCTGAGTAAAAACACCGCTGACATCGTGACCGCAATCAATGAGTTTCTGAAGGCACGGAACGGCAAATTCAGGGGTGCCCATAAAAACTATTCTCATTCGGAAATCTCCTTTTTAATTACCTTTTGGGTATAAAGAATACCGTCAAGATGATCAATTTCATGGCTGAAACAACGAGCCTTCAGTTCCTCTCCTTTATAGATGCACCATTTGCCGTTTCTGTCCTGTGCCTTGACCCTGACAACAGCAGGGCGGCAGGTTATGCCTGATTCGCCGGGAACAGAAAGACAGCCTTCTTCGCCAATCTGCTCACCTTCGGTACTGATTATTTCAGGATTAATAAGTTCAATATATCCGTCACCGCAATCAATTACGATAACTCTTCTTAAGATGCCAACCTGTACAGCGGCAAGGCCGACCCCGTTTGCATGATACATAGTCTCTTTCATATCATCAAGGAGTTGCCACAGACGGGCATCAAATTTTTCAACTTTTCGTGATGTTTTAGCCAAAATCGGATCGCCGATTTTAACTATGTTTCTGATTGCCATAACAGTCAATCCTTTCAATGCGATTATAGAACAAATAAATTAAATGTTTTTGGTGTGATTGTTAAATTTATATTGCCGTATCGGGGTTGATATCCGCATATACGGTCACTTTTGAGAAACGGGAATCCGTTCCCATTTTTATAAGAATTTCAGATATCATCTGCCTGAATCTTGCCGTATTGCGGCATTTGATAATGAGACGATGCCTGAACTTTTCGCTGATTTTTGCAACCCTTGCCGGCATTGGGCCGAGGACAATGATTTTTTCACCCTTATATTCGGTTGCAACATAATTTTTAAGCAAATCAAGCGCTTCTCTTGCGGCAAATTTTACAACAGTTTCGTTCTCACCCGTAAAACCGACAACACACAAATCACAGTAAGGCGGATATACAAGACCTTTACGAAGCCTTATTTCCGTTTTAAAAAATTCATCATAATCCTGCTTTGCCGCAAGGCGGATTATTTCGTTTTCGGGTGTAAGCGTCTGAATAATTGCCTGCCCCTCAAGTTCGCCTCTGCCTGACCTGCCGACAACCTGAGTAAGCAATGAAAAAGTTTTTTCAAGGCTGCGGAAATCGTCGTTATAAAGTTGCTGGTCAACAGAAACAACACCGACAAGCGTAACATTCGGAAAATTAAGTCCTTTGGCAACCATCTGGGTGCCGATCATTATATCATACTCGCCTTTTGAGAAACTATCCAGCAGTTTTTCGTGCGAATTTCTGCCCGAAGTGGAATCCGTATCCATTCTGAGAATTTTTGCATCGGGCAAAAGCGATGCAAGTTCATCCTCAATTTTCTGTGTGCCGAAACCGGAATATCTGACTGCATTTTCTCCGCATTCAGGGCAAACACTTGAAAAAGGAACAGAATAGCCGCAATAATGGCACATAAGGCGGTTATTTGCCGAGTGATAAGTCATTGAAATACTGCAATGCGGGCAGCAGATAACTTCACTGCACGAGTTACAGGCGGCAAAGGTATGAAAACCACGCCTGTTAATAAGCAGGATAGACTGCCTGCCGTTTTCAAAATTACTCTTAAGCCCTTCATAGAGGGTCTGACTGATTGCTTTGCTGCCTTTTGCCTTTTCGGCTGTACGCATATCAACGGTTACAACCTGCGGCAAAACGGCACTTCCGTATCTTTTGGTAAGTGTGCAAAGTTCATATTTTCCGCTTTGCGCAGCAGCATAACTTTCAACGCTTGGAGTTGCGGATGCAAGCAGAAGCAGGCATTTGTTATATGCCGCTCTGTATTTTGCAACATCAATTGCATTGTATCTTGGAGTCTGTTCGGATTTATATGTATGCTCCTGTTCCTCATCAATAATTATAAGACCGATATTTTCGGCAGGAGCAAAAACTGCACTGCGTGTGCCGATAATAATTTTAGCCTGTCCGTTTTTTACTCGCTTCCACTGGTCAAGACGTTCTCTGACAGTGAGTGCACTATGAAAAACAGCAATATCTCCGCCATATCTTTTACAGAAAAGCGAAAGTGTCTGCGGCGTAAGACCGATTTCAGGCACCATTACAATAACGGTTTTGCCTGTTTCAAGCACTTTATCAATAACGCTCATATAAACTGATGTTTTTCCGCTGCCTGTTACTCCGTAAAGCAAAGAAACAGAAGGTTTACCGGACATAGCGAGTAATGATAATTTTTCATAAGCGGTACGCTGTTCATCGGTAAGAGAAATCTCTGTTTTATTACCTTTCTCTCCTGCAAAGTCAGGAAGATTGATAACCTCTTGCTCATAGAACTCTGCAGCACCGTTTTTTACAAGAGAGTTTGCAACTGCAGGAGTAAGACCCGTAAAATAACAAAGTTCCTTAACGCTTGCCGTGCCTATATCATTAAGCACATCGAACATTTCTTTCTGCTTCTTTGTAAGTTTAACTTCGTTTTCTGCCGTAACAGGCCGAAGCATCTTAACAGTCAGATCACCGATATTACGAACAGCATCATGGCTGCATATAAGCACGCCTTTTTTTACCATCGCATCAAGCACAGCCGGCATATTTTTCATGCCGAGCGACTTAAATATACCGTCACCTTTAACAAACACTCCGCGCTTGTGAAGGTAATCGACAATTTCTTTTTCGCTTTCATTCAACTTTTCAATCTGCTCCGAAGTAATATCAGCACTGACAGCATATGAAGCAACCATACGGTGATTTATGCCTGTCGGAAGCATTGCCTTTGCCGCTTCATAAAGAGTACAGAATGTCCTGTCCTTTATCCACGCTGCAAGTTCAAGCATTTCATCGTTAAGAAGCGGTTCTTCATCAAGAACTTCGCTTATTTTTTTGGTTCTTTTACTTTCCGTAAAATCAGTAATATCAAAAATTATACCGAGACGCTTTTTGCTGCTGTTGCCAAAAGGAACGGTTACCCTGCATCCTTTTTTTGCAGCGGATTCAAGTTCGGCAGGGACAGCATAATCAAATGCTTTATCAAAGGTAAAAACAGCCGATTCAACAGCAACCTTTGCATATTTCATTTAATATCACATCCCTTGCACAAAATAGGTTAAATCAGATGTTTCTGATTTCTTCAGGCTCTACGATTACATAATCACCGTCAAGAATCTCTTCAAGAGCCATGCTGACAGGCTTTTCTGTAATAATAATCTTCTTTTCTTCTGCATTTTCAGCAATTTCTCTTGCTCTTTTTGCGGTTGCCGTTACAAGAGAATAACGGCTGAGATGGTTTTTGAGAACTCCTCTTAAATCGGGATTAAACATTGTTGATTACCTCACTTATAATTTTTTTATTTCTTGATGTTTTGAGCCTTTCGGCATCAATTATTGTTTCAATTCGGGCTACTGCATTTTCAATTGTGTCATTTATAACAACATAATCATAGTCCGATGCCTTGCGTATTTCCTCACGGGCGATTACAAGGCGGTGATTGATGGTTTCTTCATCCTCTGTGTTACGTCCCCTGAGCCTCTCTTCAAGGACTCTAACTGAAGGCGGCATGAGAAAAATACTTACAACATCAGGATAAAGTTTTCTTATCTTTTCAGCACCCTGAACTTCAATTTCGAGAATAACGGCTTTGCCTGCCCTGAGCATTTCATCAACAGGCTCTTTCGGCGTACCGTAAAGATTGCCTGCATACTCAGCATACTCAAGCATTCCGTCAGCAGCAATTTTCTTTTCAAAATATTCTCTATTGACAAAATAGTAATGTGTGCCATCAATTTCACCGTTTCTCGGTTTGCGGGTTGTCATTGAAATTGAGATTTTGGCATCGTTTCTTTTTTCAACAAGTTTTGAAAGAACGGTATCTTTACCTGAACCCGAAGGACCTGAAAAAGTAATGAGTATTCCGTTATCAGCCATTTTCTTCTTCCTCCTCATCAAGTTCATCCATATCGTCGTTAAGCCTGTTGGCTACGGTTTCGCTCTGGAGATATGTGAGGATAACATGGTCACTGTCGGTAATTATAACCGCCCTTGTGCGTCTGCCGTGAGTAGCATCAATAAGTGTTCCCTTTTCCTTACACTCCTGAATAATTCTTTTAATAGGAGCGGATTCAGGGCTGACAATGGCAACAAGACGGCTTGCGTTTATCATATTACCAAAACCTATGTTTATAAGTTTCATTACACGTCCTCCGTTATTCTATATTCTGAATCTGTTCACGGATTTTCTCAATCTCAGCCTTGATTGCAACAACTCTGCGCGCAATCTCAACATCCTGAGCCTTTGAACCGATTGTATTTGCTTCTCTGTTAAGTTCCTGAACAAGGAAATCCATCTTTTTGCCGACCGCCTCACTCTGTTCAAGGAAAGAACGGAGTTGAGATATATGGCTGCGAAGCCTTACGGTTTCCTCAGCAACCGCTATCTTATCGGCAAATATTGCTGCTTCCGTGAGGATTCTCTGCTCATCAATATGGGTATCTGCAAGAAGTTCCCTGAGCCTGCCGAGAAGTTTTTCGTTATACTCTGCAACAGTCTGCGGTGAGCGTTCTTCAATAAACTCAACATTAGAAATAATCTCGTCAAGCCTTGTGAGAACATCCGCTTTAAGCCTTGCTCCCTCACGCTCTCTCATTGCAATAAATCCGTCAAGTGCAGCCTCTGCTACAGTCTGAACGGCAGCCCATATTCTGTCTTCATCAGCCGCTTGCTTACGGACTGTAAAAATATCGCTTACTCTTGAAATATCCGAAACTTTGATGTTGTTTTCAAGACCGTAAGTTTCTGAAAGTTCTTTATAAGCATCAAGATAACCTTTTACAAGGGAATGATTGAGGCTGATAACGGTATCTGGTTCTTCAACCGCCTCAATCTGAACATAGCATTCCATTTTTCCTCTTGTGAGTTTTCCGTTGAAGAAACTTTTGAGTTTTTCGTCAAGAAAGCCGTAACTTCTGGGAAGTTTTGAGGAAAATTCAAAATATCTGTGATTTACACTTTTGATTTCAACCGTTATATTCATACCGTCTGCGAGTTGCTGTGATCTGCCGTAGCCGGTCATACTTTTTATCATTGGATTTAACATCTCCTGTTATTGATTTGCACCGCATGTACATCCTGAAGCAAGTGCTTCGGGAATTTCAACGCTTAGAATATCTTCGCCCGAAAAACCGAGCCTGATAAAAGCGGCACATGAAAATTCCTTTTTTATTTTTGCAATGTATGCATTCCTGTTTGCGGCATAATTCATTGCTGCTCTGGCAAGACCTTCTGTAATAATATCATCGGTGCACTCAACGCTTAAAAATGTCATGTTATAACCATCAACATTAAATTCACATCTGCCGATTTCATTTTCGCCCTCAAGGGCGGTCATGCCTGCAATGCCGTTATTTTCAAACGGAATAAATCTTATCATTTTGACCCTCCGTTCACTTTTGCACCTGCCGCTTTAAAAAGACTCTCAACCTCAGCAGGTGTTAAATCTCTCCACTCGCCCGTCTGAAGCATTCCGAGTTTGACAGGACCTACAGCAATTCTGCGAAGCCTTGCAACTTCAAGATTAACCGCTTCACACATGCGGCGAATCTGCCTGTTTCTGCCTTCATAAAGAACGATTTCAAGCACTGCCCTGCCCTCTTCTTTTGACAGAACATGAACTTCCGCAGGAGCAGTCATTCTTCCGTCAAGTTCAACTCCTGTTGAAAGAATATCAACCTGCTCTGCAGTTGCATCGGGTCGTACGGTTACTCTGTAAGTTTTGGGCACATGCCTTGACGGATGCATCATTGCATTTGCAAACGCACCGTCATTTGTCAATATAAGTGCACCCTCTGAAACTCTGTCAAGCCTGCCGACGGGATAGATACGCTCTTTAACATCACGCACAAGTTCAAGCACACATTTTCTGCCCAAATCATCGTCTGTTGTTGTAACATAACCTCTGGGCTTATTGAGGAGAATATAGCGCAGATTGCTTTCTTTCCTTACTTTTTTACCTTTAACAACAACAGTATCTTTTTTAGGGTCAACGCTGTCGCCAATCTGAGCAACAGCACCGTTAACCTTAACCATACCGTTTCTTATCATTTCTTCCGCCTTACGCCTTGAAGCAACACCTGCTTCCGAAAGAAATTTCTGAAGCCTGATTTTATTATCGGCCAATTATTTCACCTCTGAAACACTGAAAAAATCTTTTATC
>SVPH01000035.1 GCA_015065965.1 Oscillospiraceae bacterium | reverse complement strand
ACTCAACAAGCAGGGTCACGAGCAGATTCATAACTGGACTCTCAAGAGCCCTGACAGAGTTTATGCATGGGCAGTTAACGATTATCCCGATATCTCTGCATATATCCGTATTAAGGCTGGTAAGTCAAAGGCAGGCAGAGGCGTTTACAAGCGTGCTCTTCCCTTCTTCACAATGAGATTTGACAGCCTTGACAGCGCTCTCGGCATTCTTATGGGAACAGCCGATATGCTTGACTTTACAAAGACAGGCAAACTTATCATGGACGGCGCTCCCGAATTCGGCGCAGAAATCGGTAACTACATGATGATGGTTGGCGACTACGCAAGATAATCTTTAAATTTTCAAATGGCGTGCTTCGGTACGCCATTTATTTTTTTGAAAATGTTTATGCATATTTCGACGAAAATAGTGATTTTTCTTTTTACATATGTTATAATACATTCATTGATATTTACCCCGTTTGAAAGGAGATTGCTTATGGATATTTTTTCTGTAATAACTCTGCTTGGCGGCCTTGCTTTTTTCCTTTACGGAATGAATGTAATGTCTGACGGATTAGAGAGATCATCCGGAGGAAAACTTAACAAAAGTCTTAAAAAAGTTACTGACAACCGTCTGATTGCAATGCTTTTCGGCATGGGCATGACAATAGCCGTTCAGTCATCGTCGGCAGTCACGGTTATGCTGGTGGGTCTTGTTAACTCCGGTGTACTTGAATTCGGTCAGACTATCGGTGTTCTTATGGGTTCAAATATCGGAACAACTCTCACTGCGTGGATTCTCAGCCTGGCAGGAATTGACAGCGACGTTGTATGGATAAATCTTCTCAAGCCGTCAAATTTTTCTCCTATACTTGCTCTCATCGGCATAATAATGATTATGGTGGGCAAAAAGCAGAAATCAAAGAATATCGGGAATGTTCTTGTGGGCTTTTCTGTGCTTATGTTCGGCATGAATCTTATGTCAGGCGCTATGGAACCTTTAGGCGAAATGCCTGAGTTTGCAAATGTGCTTACTGCATTTAAAAACCCGTTGCTTTCGGTTGCTGTTGGTGCTGTTTTTACGGGCATTATCCAGAGTTCAGCGGCATCGGTTGCCATTCTTCAAGCACTTTCCATGACGGGAGGTATTACCTATGGCATCGCAATACCCATTATAATGGGTCAGAATATAGGTACATGTGTAACTGCGCTTATTTCCAGCATCGGTGTAAACCGAAACGCTAAAAAGGTTGCTGTTGTTCATCTTTCTTTTAACATTATCGGAACACTTATCTGCCTTATCCCGTTCTGCATAGGCAACATGATTTTTAAATGGGCATTTGTTGATACGGCAACCACACCTTTTATGATCGCTATTGTCCACAGCATCTTCAATGTTACAACAACTGCAATTCTTCTTCCTTTTACAAAGCAACTTGAATGGATTGCCAATAAAATCATACCGGATAAAGAGAAGAAGGATGAACTTGATGTTATCCTTGATGACCGCCTTCTTGCCGTGCCTTCTGTTGCTGTTGAAAAAGCGTTTGACGTTGTCAGTGAAATGTGTGCTCTTTCTAAGACTGCCTTTTGTAAAGCAATCGGACTTCTGACAAAATACGATCAAAAGGAAGCGGACGAAATCCTTGAAATGGAGTCTCACATTGACCGCCTTGAAGATAAACTCGGCACATATATGATGAAACTTTCAAAAATCGGTGTGTCGGACGAGGATTCTAAAAATATTGCAAAAATACTGCATACAATTGACGATTTTGAGCGTGTAGGTGACCATGCAGTTAACCTTACGGATGTTGCCAAAGAGATTTACGAAAAGGAAATCTTTTTTTCAAAAGAGGCTGAGAGGGAAATTGCAAAACTTACGGAAGCCATAAACGAAATACTCAGAATCACTGCAGAATCATTTAAAAACAACGATTCTGCTGCCGCCAAAATGGTTGAGCCCCTTGAGCAGGTTATTGATGACCTTATTCTTGCCGTTAAGCGCAATCATATTGCAAGGCTGAGAGACGGCAACTGCACGATTCAACTTGGCTTTGTGCTCAGCGACTTGCTTACGAATTACGAAAGAGTTTCCGACCACTGCTCCAACATTGCCGTTGCTGTTATTGAAGCGAAGCACGGCACATTTGAGGCTCACGAATACCTTGAAACTGTTAAGGGTGAAGGAAACAAGGAGTTTGAAAAACTCTATAAAGAATATGGCGAAAAATTCAGCCTTAAGGCATAAAAAAGTTCCGAGGAAACTCGGAACTTTCTGACTGTCGATAAAGTCGTCAGAACATGAACAAAATTAAACAAACGGCAGGAATACTCTTTCCTGCCGTTTCCTTATTGTATGGGTCGGTAACTTGACGACCCGCAAAAGCGTTTTAATATTTTTGTTCATTCGCCGTTTTTTCTCCCATCGGAGTACCTTTGTACGCCTTCGGTCGAATAAAACGCCGTCTGACTTCCTTTCTCGACATCATATCAGTTTGCGAAAAACAAGTTTTTCGACAAACTGAAAGTTCCGAGGAAACTCGGAACTTTTACTTTATTCGTCAAGATTTTTTACCGTCGGTAAATTCCATTGGAATATCGTTGCAAGTATTCTTATAATTAGAACAGATCCTGCGCCGAATATAATGGCGAGCGTTGCCGAACAAATCTCGTAATAGAACAGCAGATAATAAATTACCGATCCGATGATTGCGGCGAGCGCATAGACCCTTTTCCGCAGAATTTTCGGCACTCTGCCTGCCATTATATCACGCATAACGCCGCCGCCCACACCGGTGAGGGTTGCAACAAAAATAGAAAGGAACATGTTCTCGCCAAATCCGCATGCAATTGCGCTGTTAACTCCGCCTATAACAAAAACCGAAAGACCGATTGAATCAAATATGTTGATTACCTGCGAATATATATCATAGTGCTTTTTTATTCTTTTACCGAAGAAATACGCAATCCAGAATATTGTAAGAGAGGTTACAACTGCGGTTATGGCATAAACGGATTTGCGGAAAGCCATCGGCGGAGTGTAGCCGAGGATAAGGTCACGCATAATACCGCCGCCTACCGCTGTTACCGTGCCAAGCACAAGTGCGCCGAAAATATCGAACTTCTTTTCCAAGGCGGTTATTACACCCGTTATGGCAAATGCAACGGTTCCGATTATTTCAATGGCAAACAGTACAGTGTCAATGTTCATGAGGATTTCTCCTTATTATTCTTTCGGCGGCAAAGAATATTGTGCCGCCTGCAATATAACATATTATATCTTTTATATCAAAAGTTCTTCCCAATGCTATGCTGATGATGCGATTGTTTTCAAGCCCAAGAAGGCTGACAAAATCGAAATACTGCATTATTTCAAGTAAAACAGCAAAGAGAGTGGTAAAAAGAGGCAGAAACTTTGGCTTTTTGGGCAGGAATATGCGCAGAAAAGCACAAATAAGAATCACAACCAAAACATCGCCTATGTATGGGCGGATAAAGTTGTCATGGACAAATTCACCTATAAAGAATTCTGCGGCAAGCAGAATGATGAAAACAGGGATATATTTAATTCCGGCTTTTATCTTCATTTTTTCTTTTCCTCAGGTTGGCAAAAAATTCCGAGAGCAATGCGGAGCATTCATCTGCCATAAATCCGCTGACCACTGCAGGTTTATGATTGTAAGGCAAGTCAAAAAGGTTGATTACCGAGCCGCAGGATCCTGCTTTTTTGTCTGATGCACCGTAAACAACGCGCCGTATTCGTGAATTGATTATTGCTCCTGTGCACATGGGGCAGGGTTCAAGAGTAACATACATTTCGCATTCCCAAAGCCGCCAGCCGCCGAGTTTTTTGCAAGCAAGGTCGATGGCTTCGATTTCAGCATGGGCAAGAGCGTTTTTGCCGCTTTCCCTGCGATTTCTGCCAAGCGAAACAATCTCACCGTTGCGCACAATAACCGCACCGACGGGCACTTCAAGTTCGTCAGCGGCAAGTTTTGCCTGTTCAATTGCAAGGGACATGAAATCAAAATCCGTCATACTTACTATCCTATGTTTTAGGGCAACCTTAACGGTTGCCCTTGTTTTTATTTTCTTAAATTGATTTTCTCAACATGCCAGATATCTCTTGCATAGTCATTGATTGAGCGGTCTGCAGCGAATACGCCTGCGCCTGCAATGTTCATAAGAGACATGGTGTCCCATCTTGCAGTGTCATGCCAGATTTCTTCTGCCATCTTCTGAATGTTTCTGTAATCCGCAAAGTCTGCAAGAACCATATACGGGTCGTGGTTTACGATTGTACCGCTGATTTCGCCGAACATCTTGCCGCTGATACCTTTGTTGATATAATCAATGATATTGTGGATTTCGGCATTATTGTTATAGTAGTTCTGAGGAACATAGCCGCTTTTCCTGAGTTCATTAACCTCGGGTGTGCTCATGCCGAAAATGAGAATATTGTCTGAGCCTACTGCATCGTAGATTTCAACATTTGCGCCGTCCATTGTGCCAAGGGTGATTGCGCCGTTTATCATCAGTTTCATGTTGCCGGTGCCGCTTGCCTCTGTACCTGCGAGAGAAATCTGTTCACTGATATCTGCTGCGGGCATGAGTGCTTCTGCCATGGTAACGTTATAATCTTCCATGTATACAACCTTAAGAAGGTCTTTTACATCGGGATCATTGTTGATGAGGTCTGCAAGAGCGCAAATAAACTCGATAATTTTCTTTGCCATATAGTAGCCTGAGGCTGCTTTTGCGCCGAAAATATATGTGTGCGGTGTATAGTTGCCGTTGGGGTTTGCTTTGATTTCAAGGTATTTTGCGAGAATATTGAGCGCATTGAGGTTCTGGCGCTTATATTCGTGAAGACGTTTAACCTGTACATCAAAGATTGATGAGGGGTCAAGGCTGATGCCTGTTTTCTTTTTAACGAGTTTCGCAAAATCCTGCTTGTTTGCGGTTTTGATTTTACGCAGTTCTGCAAGAACGGATGCATCATCTTTGTAATCACGGAGTTTTTCAAGGTTGCTTGCATCATATACAAAGCCGTCACCGATGAGGTCTGTAAGCATTCCCGTAAGGCGAGGATTTGCCTGACAGAGCCAGCGGCGGTGAGCGATACCGTTTGTAACGTTTGTAAATTTATCGGGTTCAAGGGTGTAGAAATCGTTGAAAATGGTATCCTTGAGAATCTGACTGTGGAGAGCGGAAACACCGTTTACTTTGTGGCAGACGGCAACACAAAGGTTAGCCATCTTAACTGCGCCGCCTGAGATAACAGCCATTCTTTCAACTCTGCCTGCATTGCCTGTTGCATCCCAGATTTTCTTCCTGAAGCGGTTGTCAATTTCTTTAACAATCTGATAAATTCTGGGAAGAAGGCGTTTGAAGAGGTCTTCACCCCAGCATTCGAGCGCTTCTGCCATAACCGTGTGGTTAGTGTATGCACAGCATTCTTCAACAATTTTGAAAGCATCATCCCAGCCGTATCCGCACTCATCGAGCATAATTCTCATGAGTTCGGGGATGGCCATTGTGGGGTGGGTATCATTGATATGAATAGCGTTTTTCTCAGCAAAGTTTTCAAGCGAACCGTAGTCCCTAAGGTGACGAGCAACGATATCCTGTATTGATGCGGAAACAAGGAAATACTGCTGGCGCAAACGAAGGCTCTTGCCTTCCTGATGGTTATCTGCAGGATAAAGCACCTTGCTGATAACTTCTGCCATAGCCTTTTCTTCCATAGCATGCATATAGTCACCCTGATTGAACATAGCCATATTGATGCCGTCAACTTTTGCTGACCAAAGGCGGAGCACTGCAGCGCCTTTGCCGTCTTTGCCTGCAACCATCATATCATAGGGAACGGCCTTTACTGTTTTGCAGTCAACAAGTTCAACCTGATGGAAAGGACCTTCCCAACTGTCAACAATCTTGCCTTCAAATTTAACTTCAACTGTTTTGTCTTCTCTGGGAACAAGCCATACTTCGCCGCCGGGAAGCCAGAAATCAGGCATTTCCGTCTGCCAGCCGTCAATAATTTTTTGCTTGAAAATACCGTATTCGTAGAGAATTGAGTAACCCATACCGCTGTAGCCTTGATTCGCAAGGGCGTCAAGATAGCATGCGGCAAGTCTGCCCAGACCGCCGTTGCCGAGACCTGCATCGGGCTCACAATCATAGAGTTTATCAAGTTTTATTCCGAATGTTGCAAGTGCATCCCTTGCTGTTTCTGTAAGATTGAGATTATAAAGAGTATTTTTTAGTGCTCTGCCCATAAGGAATTCCATGCAGAGGTAGTATACTTTTTTTTGGCCTTTTTCCGATGAAATTTTGTCAAACTCTCTGCGTGAATCTCTGACCATATCGCGTACTATAATTGAAAGTGCTTTATAAAACTGCTCGTTTGTTGCGTCTTTTGGAGTAACGCCGAAAAAGTGGGAGAGTTTTGATGAAAGCATCTCTTCGAGTTGTTTTTTAGTAATTGCCATTTATTTATCCTCCTGTCAGCAGCAAAAACATTTACCGTATAATTTTACACTAAAATTGAATATATTACAATAAATTTTTTACATTTAGTTAATTATAAATACTTGTTTGATATAGAAATTTAGGTTATAATAATATAAATTTTTGGAAATATTGTTTAAAACGGTGATAAATTTGTACTCTTACACTAATATTCAGCCTGAAAATTATATTCAGGAACAAAACGAAAAAAATAACATCAAACTGATAAGCAAAACGGCAGGTCTGGCGGTTATCGGATATGTTATAATTCAAAACATCCTTTCTGCGATTCTGTTTGTAACGCCGCTGGGCAGCATGTATTACAACAATGCGGATGTTCAGAGTGTTATAACGATATTTTTATCAGTTTTAAGTTTGCTTATACCGTTTGGGTTGTGCGGATTTTATCTTGAAAAGAAAACGGGAACTGATGTTTTTAAATTCGGTGAGCCCGTAAACACAAAACTGATGCTTACAGCAGTTCCGCTCGGATTTTTTGTTTGCCTTGTTGCAAACTATCTGACAAGCGTTTTTGTTACCTTTTTTGATTCTGCAGGGGTTGAACTGACTGCACCGGAATACAGTGTTCCGTCTGATTTACCGGGCAGAATAGTTTATGTTATATCTATAGCGGTTGTTCCTGCTCTTGTTGAAGAATTTGCAATAAGGGGAGCGGTTCTTCAGCCGCTGAGAAGGTACGGCGATAAGTTTGCCATCCTTGCCTCTGCAATTGTTTTTGCGGCGCTTCACGGCAATCTCATTCAGGCTCCGTTCGCTCTTATCGCAGGCATTGTTCTCGGCTACACCGTGTGTATAACAAACAGTATATGGACAGGTGTTCTCATCCATTTTTGCAACAACCTGTATGCGGTGGCAACAGAATTTATGATTGCTGATATTACAAATGAAGATACCCTTAATATTGTTTATACGGCAGTTTTGGCTGTTCTTTATTTGCTTTCAATTATCGGCTCAGTTATGTTTGTAGTTGTCAGAAATAAGCGCAGACTTGTGCCGTCATTCACTGTTCTGAGTGAATGTAAAAAAATGAAGCATTTTGTGCTGACCCTGCCAATGATTATCGCAATTATTATTATGATTTATATAACATCACAGTTTGTAAATTAATTAAAGCACCGCAGAGGCGACAAACCTCAGCGGTGCTTTTTAACGCAAGAAAACGGTGTCCGAGACACCGTTTTCTGCATGGGGTTGAATTGAGGAGGGGTATTGCGTACTCAAAAATGAGCAGTACCGTGCAGGTTGCGGCTCCTGCTTGGTACAATCAGATAATACCCCGAATTTATTAATTGCGTATGAATTCAATTTTAACAGACGTAAGATATTTTGTTAATTCGTTTTTGATGTGAATTCGCCGATAAATTCGTCTTTTACAACACCTTTAAGCAGATTAAGGCGGAGAATTTCTTTTGCCTTCATATAATCCTGACTCATGAAGTCGCCTGCAACAATATTTACTCTTTGGAGCATTGTAGAGTCAGCAGCGATATCGGCAATAATCTGCGGAAATAGAGTGCGAATAGGTTCATCAAGGTCATCGGGCCACTTTGTCCAGCCGTTTTCGGTGCCGGGATTCGGCGTCTGCTGAGTCTGAAGCCAAAGGAAACCGTCGGTTTCAATTTCATGCAGATATTTGAGAATTTCTTTAGCAAATTTTTCGGGTTTATAGCCGTAAACCTTTGAATTCCAAGGGTCTGCAATCGGGCAGTCACAACTGTAATCGTATTCTTTGTTTGCATTGATAATTATATATTTTTTGCCTGATTTACGGATATCGCCCATTGTAATATTGCCTATGTTTTCAAACTCGGTGAGAGCATATTTATCAGGGCTGAGGTACTCTTTTATGAGTCTGCTTGTTTCGGCTGCATTGCCGTCATAACTGAGTTTTATCGGACCTATTTTTTGGTTCATATAGGTTCTTATTCCGAGAACGAAGAACTCATCTGATTCTGCCAAAATCTTTTGCAGACTTTCAAATGCTTGACAGGCAGGCATTCCTTTTGCTATTCCGTGAGCAACAAAAAGCCTTCCTTTTTTATCGGCTTTGAGCCTGATATCGAAAAAACGTACGCCGTGTTCATACTGTTCGTAGAGAGAGCCCGATTGGCATTTTGCGAGTTTTATCATGCCTGTTGTTGCTGCATTGTGTGAGCCGGGCATAGCGATTTTTGTTATTTTTGCATCGTCCTTTAAATAAGACATCCAGTTTTTATAAAACACTGTTTACACCACCTGAAAAATATAGAATTTTAGATAATCGGTTTCGGGAACATTCCAAAGAACGGGGTGATCGCACGCTTGCTGACGGGCTTCAATCTGCTTTAACTGAACACCTGCATCTGCGGCGGCATCATGGAGCATTTTGACAAATAAATCATTACGCATAAAGTGCGAGCATGAGCAGGTTGCAAGGTATCCGCCGCGCGGCAGAAGTTTCATTGCCCGGTAGTTGATTTCCTTGTATCCGCGCTCTGCGTTTTTGACTGTTTTGCGGCTCTTGGTGAATGCAGGCGGGTCAAGAATTATGAAATCATACGGTTTGCCGCCTTTAGCCTCAAGTTCGGGCAGCAGATCAAAAACATCTGCTGCAAGGAAATCCATTTTGCCGTCAAGTCCGTTTCGTTCGGCATTTGCTTTTGCCATTTCAACTGCAGTTTCGGAAACATCAACGGCGGTAACCTTTTCCGCACCGCCCATTGCGGCGTTGAGAGCGAAAGAGCCGGTATGTGTGAAACAATCAAGCACTTTTTTGCCTTTTGCGATTTTTGCAACGGCGAGCCGGTTGTATTTCTGGTCAAGGAAAAATCCTGTTTTCTGACCGTTTTCAACGTCGACAAGATACTTGATTCCGTTTTCACATATTTCGGTTATCGGAGAATCAGGATGAGGTATTGCGTTATACCAGCCTTTGTATTGTTCAAGCCCTTCAAGTTCACGGATAGCAACGTCATTGCGCTCATAAAGTCCGCTGATTTCTTCGCCGCTTTCGCGGAGAATTTTAATTAGCGTTGTGTAAATTGTATCTTTAATTTTATCCATGCCGTAGGACAGCACCTGTGCAACGAGGATATCCGAGAAACGGTCAACCGTAAGACCGGGCAGACCGTCTGCCTCACCGAAAATCAGGCGGCAGCAGGAAAAGTCATTACCCATAACGGTTTTTCTGTAATCAACGGCGTATTTCAGCCTTCTTTCCCAAAACGCAGCGGAAAAATTTTCGTTTGCATTGGATGAAAGAATGCGGATTCTTATTTTGCTTTTTTCGCTCAGAAAGCCTGTGCCGAGATATGAACCTTTGAGCGAGAGTACATCAACAAGACATCCGTTTTTTAATTCGCCGAAAGTCTGCGTTATCTCTGCATCATATACCCAAGGATGCCCCTTTTTAATTGAAGCCTCGGCTTTTTTGGTAACGGTTACAATAGGGAAGTTTCGTTTGCTTTTCATATATAAATACCACTTTTTCTTAATTTAAAAAGATAATAACACATTGCTGTGCACATTGTCAATTCAAATGAGTTTTAGTTCTGAATATGCACAAAAATGCAAGTTAGTTTTTGCTAACTTGCAAAAAGGTATAAATATACAAAAAATGCAAAAAAAATCATATTAAATCGTGCAAAAATAATTGATAAAAAAGTAGCATTTTCTATATTTATATGGTATAATGACTTAGAATGTAGGACTGCGGATTTTTTTGGTTCGTGTTTTACAGGATAATTTTTGTATGTTTTTATTAAACAGATAAATTTTCATTCAGGAGGAATGGCTAAATGCTGAAGAAGATTAGCAACTTACCCTTTACCGGTACTCCCGAACAGGAGGCTCAACTCAAAGCAATTATTGCTGAGTGCGCCGGTGACAAGAGCATGCTCATGCATGTTATGCAGGAGGCTCAGAACATTTACGGTTATCTGCCCATCGAGGTACAGACCATGATTGCAGACGGCATGAATGTTCCCCTTCAGAAAGTGTACGGCGTAGCAAGTTTCTATGCTCTTTTCTCACTTTCACCCAAGGGCAAATACAATATTTCGGTTTGCCTCGGCACAGCCTGTTATGTTAAAGGCTCACAGGAAATTCTTGACAAAATCTGCGAAGTTCTCGGAATTGAACCCGGTGAATGCACAGAAGACCTTAACTTCTCCGTTGAGGCTTGCCGCTGCATCGGTGCTTGCGGTCTTGCTCCCGTTTTCACAATCAATGATGATGTTTACGGCAGAGTAACTCCCGACGAGATCCCCGATATTATCGCAAAATATAAAAATTGATTCCAACCGCTAAGCGGAAATGAGGGATTTGGAATGACAATCAACAACATCAAAGAATTGCTTGGTGCAGAGGTTTTGTGCGGCAGCGAAAGCCTTGAAAAAGAAATTCACTCTGCTTGCGGCAGCGACATGATGAGCGATGTGCTCGCATATGTTAAAGACCAGGCAGTGCTTCTTACAGGGCTTGTTAATGCTCAGGTTATCCGTACGGCAGAAATGATGGATATGCTTTGCATAGTTTTTGTCCGTTCAAAAAAACCGTCACAGGATATGATTGACCTTGCTGCAGAGAGCGGTATGGTTATCCTCACAACGCCTAAGCGTATGTATGAGGCATGCGGCATACTTTATTCAAACGGACTCAAAGGAAATGGTGAATTAAATGGCTGAACCCTTGGTTTTCCACTTTGAAGTTGACGGCGATAACTTCACTTCGGCAGGTCAGGCTTCTGTGCAGGTTAAAAAGAATCTGCGCGAACTCGGCATTGGCCCCGAAACAATCCGCAGAGTTTCAATTGCTATGTATGAGGGCGAAATAAATATGGTCATTCATGCAAAGGGCGGCGTTGCGGATGTTATCGTAAACGACGAATGTGTTGAAATTATTCTGAAGGACTCAGGTCCCGGCATTGCCAACATTGAGCAGGCTATGCAGGAGGGCTTCTCAACAGCCCCCGATAATGTTCGCTCTCTTGGCTTCGGTGCCGGTATGGGTCTGCCCAATATGAAAAGATACACCGACTATATGCACATAGATTCGGTTGTAGGAGAAGGAACGACCATCACTATGAAGGTCAATTTCTGATACGGGAGATGTATTTTTATGAATACATATATCCATTCGGTTTCACTTGATGCGTCAAAGTGTACGGGCTGCACAACTTGCATGAAGCACTGTCCCACGGAGGCAATCAGAATTAGGAACGGCTGCGCTGTTATTGATTCTGAGCGTTGTATTGACTGCGGCGAGTGTATCCGAAACTGTCCCAATAATGCCAAAAAGAGTATATGTAACTCTTTTGACGAAATAAAAAACTACAAGTATAAAATTGCTTTGCCTGCCCCTGCACTGCTTGCACAGTTTGATAACCTTGATAATGTGGGTTATGTTATGCAGGGTCTCCTTGATATCGGATTTGATGAAGTGTTCGAGGTTGCAAAGGCGGCGGAACTTGTATCTGCATATACAAGGCTTTATCTTCAGACAGAAGGCATCAAAAAGCCTGTTATAAGCACAGCGTGCCCCGTTGTTGCAAGGCTCATACTGCTGAGATTCCCTTTCCTTAAGGATAACCTGCTTCCGTTGCTGCCTCCGATAGAGGTTGCTGCTGCAATGGCAAGAGAGGGTGCTTTGAAAAAGAACCCTGAACTCAAAAAAGAAGATATATGTACTTGTTTTATATCTCCATGTCCTGCAAAGGTGAGTTACGCAAGAAACGGTTTTGGCAGTTATAAAAGCGAAGTTGATCTTGTGGTTTCAATGAGTGAAGTTTACTTTAAACTCATAAATGTTATGGATCGTGAAAAAGTTTGCGAAGCAGCATCGCAGGCAGGCAGAATAGGCGTAAGTTGGGCCATCTGCGGCGGCGAAGGTTCCGCACTTTTTAACGATAAAATTCTTGCGGCAGACGGAATTAACAATGTAATCTCCGTGCTCGACCAAATTGAAGACGGCAACATACCGCCGATTGATTTTGTTGAACTCAATGCTTGCCCGAGCGGCTGTGTTGGCGGAGTGCTTACCATTGAGAATCCATATGTTGCAAAAAACAGACTCCACACCTTAAGGCGATATATGCCTGTTTCTCTCAACAGCATGCCCGATGAAGAAAGTTATATCCCCAAAGAAAGTTTTCTTGGCGATTTACCAAGTTACAAGCCGTTAAACAGGCTGAGCGACAATATCGGCGAATCAATGCGGCTTATGTCCAAGATTCAGGCTGTTCGTAAGGAACTTCCCGGAATCGACTGCGGCTCGTGCGGTGCACCGAGTTGCCGTGCTTTTGCAGAGGATATTGTTATGGGCAACGCAGACAGAAGTGAATGCATAATCGCTTATAAAGGACTTATAAAGCAATATCTTGAAGATATTAACGGAGGTGAGCCGGATGAAAGTTAAAGAACTTGCTCAGATGCAGGGCTTTAAGACGGTTTCAATGCCTGATGGCGAGCGTGAAATCGGCGGCGTTTATATCGGCGACCTTCTGAGTTGGGTCATGGGCAGAGCAAAGGCTGACGATGCGTGGATAACGATAATGTCCAACATCAACATTGTTGCGGTTGCTTCGCTTGCTGACACAGCGTGCATAATTCTTGCCGAGGGTGTTGAACTTGATGCGGCGGTTACAGAGACCGCAAATGCAAAGAATGTCAATATTCTCACAGCCGATATGCCTGCTTACGAAACCGCAATGGCAATCGGCGCAAAGATTTGATTATGAAAAAATACTATTATGATCTCCATATCCATTCCTGCCTTTCACCTTGCGGCGACGATGATATGACCCCGAATAACATTGCGGGTATGGGCGTTGTTGCAAAACTTGATGTTATGGCACTTACGGACCACAATACCTGCCTTAATTGCCCTGCGTTTTTCAAAACGGCTCAGGCAAACGGGATTGTGCCTGTTGCGGGTATGGAACTTACGACTGCGGAAGATATCCACCTTGTCTGCCTTTTTGAGCATCTTGAAGATGCTTTGAAATTCAGCGAAGAGGTAAACAGACGCAGAATACCGTTCAAAAACCGTGTTGATATTTTCGGTCAGCAGATGATAATGAATGAAGACGATGAGGTAATCGGCACAGACGAATATCTGCTTTCTAATGCAACGCAGATAACTGTTGACGAAGCACCGCAACTTGTTGAAACATTTGGCGGAATATGTTACCCTGCCCATATTGACAGGGAGGCAAACGGGATTGTTTCAACTCTCGGTGTTTTTCCGCAGGAACCTTATTTCCCGTGTGCGGAGTTTCATGACAGCGAGAAAATCGCCGAATACAAAGAGCGGTTTCCGATAATTTCGGACAAACCCGTTGTTGTTTCATCTGATGCGCATTATCTTTGGGATATCAGCGGCAGGCTCAATTGTTTTGAACTTGACGTTGATGAAGAAACGCCTGAAAATATCCGCAAAAAGTTTTTTGAGAGGTTGAAAAACTTATGAAGGAACTTTCCTTGAATGTTCTCGATATCGCTATGAACTCAGTTAAGGCAAAAGCAGAGAACATTTTGATAAAACTCGTTGAAACAGCCGATACGCTGACCCTGACGATAGGGGATGACGGCTGCGGAATGAGCGAGGAAACAGTTAAAAATGTTATGAATCCGTTTTACACAACAAGAACTACAAGAAGCGTAGGGCTTGGTGTGCCGCTGCTGAAACTTGCAGCGGAGCAGACCGGCGGAAAGATAACGGTTGAATCCGTAAGCGAAACGGTTAACCCCGAAAAGCACGGAACAACGGTTACGGCGGAATTTTTTAAGAATCATCTTGATTTCACGCCGCTGGGTGATATTGTGTCAACGGTTACAACCCTTATTCAGGGTGCGCCCGATATAGAATGGAAGTTTGAACACATTCTTGAAGGCGGAAGTGTTGAACTTGACACAAAGCAACTCCGTGAAATTTTAGGCGATGTTCCGCTGGATAATTTTGAAGTTATAAAATGGATAGAAGAATACCTCAAAGAGGGTTATGCATCCGTTTCATAATAATGTTTAATATTTAAAGAGAGGATAGATGTTATGAAATCATTGGCTGAACTTGCGGCAATCAGAGAAAAAATGAAGGACAAGGTTGTTCTTCGTGAAGGCAGCGGCGAAATCAGAGTTGTTGTCGGTATGGCAACATGCGGTATCGCTGCAGGTGCAAGACCTGTTCTCAACGCTTTTGTTGAGAACGTAAGCGGCGCAGGACTTGCTGATAAGGTTACTGTTTCACAGACAGGCTGCATCGGCGTTTGCCAGTACGAGCCCGTTGTTGAAATCTTCGAGGCAGGCAAGGAAAAGGTTACTTACATTAAGATGACCCCCGAAAAGGCAGCCGAGGTTGTTGAAAAGCACCTCAAAGGCGGCAAAGTTATTCAGGAATACACAATCAGCAACGCTATCTCATAATGGAGGTTAAAGAAATATGATTCGTTCCCATGTATTGATTTGCGGCGGTACCGGCTGTACTTCATCGGGCAGTAAGGTACTCATGTCCACCTTTGAAAGTGAAATCGAAAAGAACGGTCTTTCAGAGGAAGTTAAAGTTGTTCAGACAGGTTGCTTCGGCCTTTGCGCCCTTGGCCCTGTTGTTATCATTTACCCCGAAGGCACTTTCTACAGCCGTGTTGAAGAAAAGGATGTTGCGGAAATCGTTTCAGAGCATCTTCTTAAGGGCCGTCTTGTTGAAAGACTTGTTTACAAGGATGCAGACGAGAGCGTTATTGAAGAAGCAGGTAAAACAATTTCTCTTAACGACACAAACTTCTACAAAACACAGAAGAGAGTTGCTCTTCGTAACTGCGGTCTTATTGACCCCGAAAACATTGACGAATATATCGCAATGGACGGTTACGCAGCACTCGGTAAGGTTCTCACAGAGATGAAACCCGAAGAGGTTGTTCAGGTTGTTAAAGATTCAGGTCTCCGCGGCAGAGGCGGCGGCGGTTTCCCCACCGGCCTTAAGTGGAGTTTCACTGCAGCAAACGCAGCAGACCAGAAGTATGTTGTTTGTAACGCTGACGAAGGCGACCCCGGCGCATTCATGGACCGTTCAGTTCTTGAAGGCGACCCTCACTGCCTTATTGAAGCAATGGCAATCTGCGGTTACGCAACAGGCGCAACCGAAGGTTATGTATATGTTCGTGCTGAGTACCCCATCGCTGTTAAGCGTCTCCAACTTGCTATTGATCAGGCAAGGGAATACGGTCTTCTCGGTAAGAATATTTTTGACAGCGGCTTTGATTTTGACCTTTTCATCCGCCTTGGTGCAGGTGCATTCGTTTGCGGTGAAGAAACTGCTCTTATGACTTCAATCGAAGGCAACAGAGGCGAGCCTCGTCCCCGTCCTCCCTATCCTGCAGTTAAGGGTCTTTTTGGTAAGCCCACAACAGAAAACAACGTTGAAACATTTGCTAACATTCCTCAGATTATCCTTAAAGGTGCAGATTGGTTTGCATCAATGGGTACTGAGAAATCAAAGGGTACAAAGGTATTTGCTCTCGGTGGCAAGATTGAAAATACAGGTCTTGTTGAAATTCCCATGGGCACAACCCTTCGTGAAATCATCTATGATATCGGCGGCGGCATTCCCAACGGCAAGAAGTTCAAGGCTGCTCAGACAGGCGGACCTTCAGGCGGTTGTATCCCTGTAAGTCTTATAGATACACCTATCGACTACGATAACCTCACAGCCATCGGCTGCATGATGGGTTCGGGCGGTCTTATCGTTATGGACGAAGACAACTGTATGGTTGATATTGCTAAGTTCTTCCTTGATTTCACAGTTGACGAATCCTGCGGTAAGTGTGCTCCCTGCCGTATCGGCACAAAGCGCATGATGGAAATTCTTGAGAAGATTACCGACGGTAACGGCACTCTTGAAGACATTGATAAACTTGAAGAACTTGCTTACTATATCAAAGAGAACTCACTCTGCGGTCTTGGTCAGACTGCTCCCAACCCCGTTCTTGCAACACTCAAATTCTTCCGTGACGAATACATTGCTCACGTTGTTGATAAGAAGTGTCCTGCAGGCGTATGTAAGAGCCTTCTCAACTACTCAATCGTTGAAGACAAGTGTAAGGGATGTACTCTTTGTGCAAGAAAGTGCCCCGTTGGTGCTATCAGCGGCACAGTCAAGAATCCCCACACTATCGACACAACCAAGTGTATTAAGTGCGGTGCTTGTATGGATTCATGTAAGTTCGGCGCAATTATCAAAGGCTAATAGAGGAGGCATACTATAATGGAAATGGTAAACATTAAAATAAACAATATGCCCCTGAGCGTTCCCAAGGGCATTACAATCCTTGAGGCAGCAAGATATGCGGGCATTGAAATCCCCACTCTTTGCTACCTTAAAGAGATGAACGAAATCGGCGCATGCCGTATGTGTATGGTAGAAGTTAAGGGCGCACGTTCACTCGTTGCATCCTGCGTATTCCCCGTAAACGAGGGTATGGAAATCTTCACAAACACAGAAAAAGTAAGAAAGAGCCGCAAGACAAACCTTGAACTCGTTCTTTCAACTCACAGAAAAGACTGCCTTTCATGCGTACGCAGCGGTAACTGCGAACTTCAGAAACTCTGTAAGGATTACGGCGTTGATGATCTTAACACATATGAAGGCGTTTATCCCGAGTTCCAGTATGACGATTCTGCTGCTCACATGATCAGAGATAACAGCAAGTGTATCCTTTGCCGCCGCTGCGTTGCTGCTTGTGACAATCAGGCTATCAGCGTTATCGGTGCAAGCGCAAGAGGTTTTGATACACATATCGGCTCACCCTTTGAACTTCCCCTTAACGATTATTCATGCGTATCCTGCGGTCAGTGTATTGTTAACTGCCCCGTTGGCGCACTTTACGAAAAAGACGATACCGCAAAAGTATTGGCTGCAATTGCAGATCCTGATAAGTTCGTTGTTGTTAACACTGCTCCTTCAATCAGAGTTACTCTTGGAGAGTGCTTCGGCAACGAAATCGGCACAAACGTAACAGGTAAGATGGTTGCTGCTCTTCGCAGACTCGGCTTCAACAAGGTATTTGATACCGATTTCTCAGCCGACCTTACCATCATGGAAGAAGCA
>SVPH01000034.1 GCA_015065965.1 Oscillospiraceae bacterium | reverse complement strand
CAGCGCCCTTTGATGCTTCGGGAGCAGCGTCATCTGTTGCATTTGCCCATTCTGCGGGAACGTTGATCTTAACGTAAGCTGTTGCACCTGCGTCAATAGCCTTTTCGTTCATTTCAACGATTTCTTTACCCTTCTTCATGAACTTCTGAGCCTTTTCTTTCATGTAGCCGATTGCTTCCTCAGCGGGAAGAACCTTTGAAAGTGAGAAGAATGCTGACTGAAGAACGGTGTTTGTTCTCTTGCCGAGACCGATCTGAGCAGCAAGGTCAATAGCGTTAACAGTGTAAAGTTGAACGTTGTTCTTAGCGATGTAGCGCTTTGCTTCTGCGGGAAGTTTAGCAGCGAGTTCTTCTTCATCCCACTGGCAGTTGATGAGGTAAACGCCGCCGGGCTTAACATCGTTAACCATCTTGTAGCCCTTTTCAACATATGAGGGATTGTGGCAAGCAACGAAGTCTGCCTTGTTGATGTAGTAGGGGGACTTGATGGGGCTGTCGCCGAAACGGAGGTGAGAAATTGTGATACCGCCGGTCTTCTTTGAGTCATACTGGAAGTATGCCTGAACATACTTGTCTGTATGGTCACCGATGATTTTGATTGAGTCTTTGTTAGCACCAACGGTACCGTCGCCGCCAAGACCCCAGAACTTGCACTCGATTGTGCCTTCTGCTGCAGTGTTGGGAGCCTCTTTCTCTTCAAGAGAAAGGTTTGTAACGTCATCGTTGATGCCGAGTGTGAACTGAGCCTTGGGAGCATCCTTAGCGAGTTCTTCATAAACAGCGAAGATGCTTGAGGGAGGAGTATCCTTTGAACCGAGACCGTAACGGCCGCCGATTACCTGAGCACCTGTTCTGCCTGTTGCAGCAAGAGCAGCAACAACATCAAGGAAGAGAGGTTCGCCGAGTGAACCGGGTTCCTTTGTTCTGTCAAGAACGGCAATCTTCTTTGCTGTTGCGGGAATTGCTTCAACAAGTTTCTCTGCTGAGAAAGGTCTGTAAAGACGAACTTTAACAAGACCAACCTTTTCGCCCTTAGCGGTAAGGTAATCAATAACTTCTTCTGCTACGTCACAGATTGAACCCATAGCGATGATAACTCTCTCTGCATCGGGAGCGCCGTAGTAGTTGAAGAGTTTGTAGTTTGTGCCGAGTTTAGCGTTAACCTTGTCCATGTATTCCTCAACGATAGCGGGAAGTGCATCGTAGTATGAGTTACATGCTTCTCTGTGCTGGAAGAAGATATCGCCGTTTTCGTGTGAACCGCGCATAACGGGTCTTTCGGGGTTGAGTGCTCTCTTTCTGAAAGCCTCAACAGAATCCATGTCGCACATTTCCTTAAGGTCTTCGTAATCCCAAACTTCAATCTTCTGGAGTTCGTGTGATGTACGGAAACCGTCAAAGAAGTTGATGAAAGGAACTCTGCCCTTGATTGATGCAAGGTGAGCTACAGCGCCGAGGTCCATAACTTCCTGAGTATTTGTTTCAGCGAGCATTGCGAAACCTGTCTGACGGCAGGCATAAACGTCTGAATGGTCACCGAAAATGTTAAGAGCATGTGAAGCAACGCAGCGTGCCGAAACATGGAAAACGCTGGGAAGAAGTTCACCTGCGATTTTATACATATTGGGAATCATGAGAAGAAGTCCCTGTGATGCAGTATAAGTTGTTGTGAGAGCACCTGCTGCGAGCGAACCGTGAACGGTACCTGCTGCACCTGCTTCTGACTGCATTTCAGCAACTCTTACTGTTGTGCCGAAGATGTTCTTCTGGCCCTGTGCTGACCACTGGTCAACATAGTCTGCCATGGGGCTTGACGGAGTGATGGGGTAAATGCCGGCAACTTCTGTGAAGGCATATGACACCCATGCAGCGGCGTTGTTACCGTCCATGGTCTTCATTTTTCTTGCCATAGTCTTTTTCCTCCTGAAAAAATAATCTCTATTAGTGAATAAAAATAATAAGACACCATTGATTATACTATCACTTTTCTTGCGGTTTGTAAAGTCTTTAAATATTCCAAATTGCACAAGTTTTTTGAAAAATATTTGTATAATATTTCAGTGTTAAGGAAAAATATAAGTTTCGATTTTCATTTTATTGACTTTTTAACTTTTTGGTGGTAATCTATTGTTGTATTTTTATTTGGAGGTTTTAGTTATGGCATTAAATTTCGTACAGCAGATTTTTTTCAAACTCTTTGCATTCATAATTTCAATTATGTATGCAATTAACGGCGGCATAGTTGCTCCTTCAACGGCACAGCCTATTGAAGCGAAGGATCCCGACGATGTAAAACTTGTTTTTGCAACTCTTGCAGACCCTCAGGTTTCGAACTACATGTTTGGCAGATACCAGTCATTCCAGGAGGCTTGCATTGACCTGAGAACTGCTGACCTTGATGCAATCGTCGGCATCGGAGATATTGCAGAAAACGGTCTTGCAGAAGAATATCAGTTGGTTTATGACGAAATCAACGGAATTGCTGACCGCTATATTATGGCAACAGGTAACCATGATATCAGACTCCGCCTTTACAGCCAGACAGTAAGCCGCTTTACCAAGTTTACAAATGCTCTTAACGGCGACGGTTATTCAATGGCAGATAAGGTTTATGCAGAAGGCAAACTCGCATATACAGAGGTAATCAACGGTTATAAGTTTATCGTTATGGGCTCTGATAAGACAGAGTTTGAAGAAGCATATATCAGCGAAGAGCAACTTACATGGCTTGATGCTGAACTTGAAAGCGCAAACGGTGAGCCCGTATTTGTTATTCTTCACCAGCCCCTTAAACTTACACACAATCTTCCCAACAACTGGGGCAACGGTACAAACAAAGAGGCAGGCTCGGTAGGTGACCAGAGCGAAGAAATCAGAAACATTCTTTCAAAGCATGCAAAGGATGGCAATGTATTCCTTATCACAGGTCACCTTCATGCAGGTTTCAGCCAGTACAGTTATCAGAATCTTGACGGAATTCATTCCTTCAATGTTCCGGCACTTTCAATTGAAAACAAAGATGGCGATGAAGGCGGAAACGGCTCAGGTCTTACATACATTGTTGAAGTTTACGAAGACGAAATCCTTTTCAGAGCAAGAAACTGCGAAAAAGGTGAATGGCTTCCCAAATGGGATGTTACTGTTCCTGTTAAATAATTTTGAAAGGAAAAGAATAAATGAAAAAGAATTTTCTCAGAGTTCTCAGTGCAGTTCTCTGTCTGAGCATACTTGCAACCTGCTTCATGTTCCCCGTATCGGCTGAAGAAACCGTTGCAACAGGCACAACACCTACCCGTATTTCAGTTGTTTTTAACGGCGATGCTTCAACACAGAGAGGTATCACATGGTATACTGCTGAAAAAACAACAAGCAAAGTTGAGATTGCAGGCATTGACGGTACGCTCAATACAACCTGCACAATCAAATATGACGATGTTTTTGAGTGGGAAGGCAAATATGTTCATAAGGCTCTTGTTTCAGACCTTACTCCCGGCACAGTTTACCTTTACCGTGTAGGCGACGGCACTGAATTCAGCGAAGTCGGCAGATTTGTGACAGATGATAAAAACGACAGTTTTGATTTTATCGCAATTGCTGATATTCAGGCAGGCAATCAGGAAAATTTCAACAGAGGCGCAAGAGTTGTTGAAAATGCTTTTAAAACAATGCCAACAGCAGAGTTTATGGTTAATCTCGGCGACTTTACCGATGACAGCACAAACGAAGAATGGGATTACTATGATAATGCCATGAAAGATATCAACAGAAACACAACCCTTGCTCCGATTGCAGGTAACCATGACGGCCTCGGTGTTGAGGATTGGTTCAAAAATATGTTTAACCTTGATGTAAGCGAAAGTGTACAGACATCAGACGGTGTAAACTATTCATATGACTACGGCAACGTTCACTTTGCTGTTCTTAATACAAATGACATTCTCGCTATCTCAATCGCTCAACTTAAATGGCTTGAAAATGATATGAACAGCACTGATAAAGATTGGAAAGTTGTTCTTATGCATAAGTCACCCTACAGCCTCGGTAAGGATGCAAAGTGGCCTGATGCCCTCTATCTTCAGAAGGCACTTACAAGAGTTATTGACAAGTGTAATGTTGACCTTGTTCTCAGCGGTCACGACCATCAGTACCTCAGAACAAAGCCTCTTAAGGGTAATGCAGTTGACGAAGACGGCGCTGTTTATGTGCTTTCAGGCACAGCAGGCGCAAAGAGATATGAAATCCGCACCTTCCTTGCAAATCACTTCCTCAAAACTGATTTTATTGACGCTCTTACAATCCAGAGAAGCGGCGGTAACTACTGGGACGGAGAAGATTGGGATCAGCAGAATGAAGCCAATATCGGCGGTATTTTCAATACAATTTCGGTAAGCGGCGGTTCACTGACCTTTAACTCATATGTTGTTTCGGACTATGCAACCGATGAAGAAGGCAACATCATTGATGTTAACGAAGTTCCCACAGTAACTTGTCACGATTCATTTACTCTTACCAAGCCCGTAGGCGAGAATGAAATCACCTTTACAGGCGATAATACAACAAGCGAACTTGAATATACTCTCAGCATTGTTCCGAGTTTCCTCGGCCTTGCATCATATGCAATTATTGAATGGCTTCCCAAGTTCCTTATTATGGTTCCCGCGCTGCTTGAAAGCGTAATTGTTTACGATGTATTTTAATTAACACAATCACAAAAACGAAAGCCTGCTTCATTGCGAAGCAGGCTTTTTATTTTTAGAAGATACTCCAGAAGAGATTCATTACTTTGCCGACCAGACCGAGAATGAAATTCAGAGGTTTCCATGTAAGACTGATATTGATGCCTGCAAGGAAATCGGTAAGCAGATTATCAAGAGCATCAATGCCGATTTTATCGGCAGGCGCATCGTTATCGGTTTTCTCGATTGCGAAGTTATCAACTCTTGTTGCTTCGCCGTCTGCAACCTGATAAGCATTGTAATAGAGCGAATCGCCATCGACGGTAATAGATGAGAACATTGAATTTTCAACATCAACAATCGCTTCTGCTCTGGGGAATTTCTCGTCAGTTGCGGCGGCATCTTTGGTGTGATAAACCTTGACGCCCGATGTGCCGCAGATTGAGTAAATTGTTCCGTTGGGATTGTATTTTGTCAAATAATCAAGTCCGTTATAGGTTGTTGTCTTTGTTTTTGTGGGTACAACCGCATTTGCGTTGAGTACATCGGTTCTCAGATAAACATGGTCATGACCCTGAAGAACAAGGTCAACGCCGAGATAGGGAAGAAGAGCGCTGAGTTGGCTTCTGATGCCTTCAACCTCTCCGTCATCGTAGTGCGAACCGTTGGAGTACGGAGCCTTATGAAGAACAACGATTTTCCATTTTGCATCGCTTGATTTGATATCGTCTATCATCCAGTCAAGTTGATCGGCGCTGAGTTTATCATCCTCAATATCGTTGGTGTTAAGAATAGTGAAATGCACACCGTTATAATCGTATGAATAATAAACGCCGTTTTCTTCGTTCTGTTCGGGAACATTGGGAAGAATGAAGTTTTCCGAGATTGCATAGCCGCTGTCCTCATGGTTGCCGGTTGTGGGCATAAGAGGAAGATTGAGGAGAGAAGATGTTGAGTTGAGGAGGTAATTCCAATGTTTGAAGTTTTCACCTTCATCAACCTGATCGCCTGCGGAAACTATGAAGCGGCCGTCAGGATAAATTTCATAAGCGGTGTCAATAACTTCTGCAAAGCGTTTGTACTGGTCTTTTCTCTGCGCCTGAGGGTCGGAAACATAGAAGAATGTAAATGCTTCATCGTCGCCTTCAGCGGTTGTGATTGTGCCTGCCTCGCTCCACCAGCCAAGGTTCTCGTCACCTACGCGGTAACTGTATTTTGTTGCAGGAGTAAGATCTGAGAGTTTGACTGTGTGCTTAACATAATCTTTTGTGAAAGGCAGAAGACCGAGAATACCAAGGTCTGCGCCGAAATATGTTTTGCCGATTTTTTCACTTGAAGCGGTTATGCCTGAAGAGGTTGTTGCTTTACCCGTGAAATCGGGATTAGTGCTATAGGGAATGATTTCTATATCTGTTCCCGTTACGCTGTATTTTGTGAGCCATGTGATGCTGACTTCACTTGATGAATCTTCACCGAGCGTTACCGCAATGTGAGACGGCAGACGATAGTTATCCTGAGTGGCCTCAACTTCAACGGGACCGCTGTAAGTGAGAGAGGCAGTTTTGTCAAGTTTTTCATCGGGGATTTCATCGAAGAGGAATGAGCCTATCATCCAACTTATTGTGTATCCCCATGCCTCATACTGGCTCTGAGTAATATATTCTCCCATAAGATGGTCTATAATTGCATCTATTGAACTGTATTCCTCGGGGATAAGAGGAATGGAAAGCACGGAATCAATGAGGTTGATAAAACTGTTATCTCCGCCGAGGAGAGCCTCAACCGTACCCTGAAGAACAATGCCGAGAAGGCGGAAAATGTTGCCTTGTGGGAAAAGTTCGCCGGGGTTAAAATCAAGATTTGCAAGAATCTCGTTTTGAATAAGATCCGTTAAAAGAACTTCGCGAAGAAGGTTGAACAGTTCTTCTGCAAGTTCACCGCTGTCAAATCTTTCAAGAATATCAATTACAAATTCGTATTCGGAAATATCCTCATCGCCGTTATAATAACTGTGAATAACAAAACGTGCAAATTCATCAATGGTTGCGCCGCCTTCGTTGATTTCACCGCAGATATATTCGTTAGGCATTTCCGCTTTTATGTCGCTGAGTTCGTAAGTGAGAAGTTTGTTGACAATTGCTTCAAGTTTTGCAATTGTTTCTTCGGGCTTATTAACATAAATCTCGTCAATCTGACCCATGAGGTCTTTGATGAATCCCATTACATTTGAACTGACAGTAAGGATTTCAACAGGGCCGAGTTCAAGCCCGTTTGTGCCAAGTGCATCAACTATAATTTGCTCAAGGTCAAGATTCTTTGTTTTGAGATATTCAAGCAAACCGCCGGAAGTCTGAATCTCACCGAAAATATCATTGATAAGAGGCTTTATAACACCCATTGCCAAATCCTGAATCCCGGTTTCGCCAAATGTACGGCCGTATGAATATGTGTATTTGAACGGTGCATCGTAAACCGTGCCGAAATCATCTTTAACAGGCTGATATTTGTCGATATCAAGAGTCTGCATATCCATTGTGATGTTTTCGCCGTCAGAGGTGAAATCAACTATTTTGTAGTAGTTTGGGAAACCTGTAAGAGTCGGGGTAAGGATATCGTAAACTATCTCTCCGTTATCGTTTACATGCGAAGCAGTATCGTTTGCATGAAGATGACCGGTGAACACATAATGCATGCCTGCATCGGCATAGGTTTCCGCAACTCTGAGCCAGTCGCGTACAACAAAGGGCCAAAGAGTTGCTTCTTCAATTTCTGTGTGAGGTATAAGGTTGTGGTGCTGCATGCCGATAACGGTAAGCCCCTGTTCATCGGCTTTTTCACATTCGTCAACAATCCATTCAAGCAGTCCGTCGGCAAGTTGACCGTCGGTCATATGCTCGTTACCTTCTGCACCGTTATCCTCGCTGTACATACAACTGTCAATTGCGATAAGTCTGTAGTTGCCGAGGGTTACGGCATATGAAAGCATACCGCCTTTTTTGCCTTCTTCGGGAACAAAGAAACTGTCTGCCATATCATAACCGAGATTTGCATAGATTTCTCTGAACTGCTCGGGAGATGTTTTTTCTGCGGGTTCTTCATAGCCGTTTTCAAAGGTCACGCCGTTGCTGTTGTTGATATCGTGGTTACCGGGGACAATGAGAACGGGAATACCTGTTTCCTGCTCAAATCTTTCAAGTCTTGCTGCAAGCGCTTTGTGACTTTCAAGTTCACCGTCTTTTGTTAAATCACCGGGGATAAGCAGGTAGTTTTCGCCGCCCTCAACGGCGTTCCTGAGAACGCCGTCAAGAGCATTGTCAACAAGTGAATCAATTACAAGATATTCTTTGCTTTTATTTTTTACAAATTCGAGCCATTCTTCGCTGTCACCGCCTTTAAGCGACGGAGCAAGGTAATGAATGTCCGAAACAACGCCGAATCGGATTTTTGAGGTATCAGCAGTTGCTATCATGGGGATGCATGAGATAAGCATTGCCATTGCAAGCACGATGCTTGTAATTTTCAGATAAAACTTCTTTCCTTTCATTTTTTCCTCCCGATTAAATGTTCTTAAGAAGGGGTCCGATGCCAGCGATTGCCTTGGGAATACCCTTAAGAATTTTACGGATGCCGCCCTTTTCGCCGCTTATCCACATAACAAGACCGTTTGCCATATCCTCGCTCATAACACCGCCGCTCATGCTGATGAAATCGCGGAAAGGAGTCTGCAGAGCGATAGCCTGGGCAAAGCCTGCGGGAACAACTGTGCAGAGGAGTTTATAGAAGCGTGCGCCGTTCTTGGTGTGTGCACAACTCTCAAAGGTGTCCTGAATGCTGAGCGCTCTGTTGGGATCGTATGTTGAGGGAGGAAGTTCTCTGCCGAGAACTGCAATGAACTGTTCATCGGGTACATTCTGAACATTGCCTGAGTAGTAAAGAGGAGCAACCTTTGAATAATCGGGGATATCTGCAGCGGCAGCGGTTACATTAACTGTTGCGCTGAGTCTGATATCAGCACTTGATGCACCGATAAGGATATCAAATTCTCCGCTTTCAACGCACCAATCGTTGATATTTACATTATAGAAAGCAAACGCTCTCTTTGAAAGTTCAAATGTAACTTCTTTTTCTTCATCGGGATTGAGCCAGATTTTCTTGAAGCCTTTGAGTTCCTTGACGGGTCTGTAAATTGTGCTTTCCTTATCCGAAACATAAAGTTGAGCAATTTCATAACCTGAAACCGAGCCTGTGTTTTTGATTTTGCAGGTAACGGTGAGAGTGTCGTTCTCGCTCATTGCGGATTTGTCAAGTTTAATATCCGAATATTCAAATGTTGTGTATGAAAGACCGTAGCCGAAAGGATAGCGGACTGCTTTATCAGCCTTTTCGTAGTATCTGTAGCCGATGTAGATGCTCTCGCGGTATTCAACTGATGCAGGGTTGCCGGGGAAGTTGTTGACTGCGGGAGTGTCAGTATAAGCCATGGGATAGGTTTCAGGAAGTTTACCGCTGGGGTTAACTGCGCCGGAAATGATGTCAGCAACCGCACCTGCACCTGCCTGACCGCCGAGGTAGGAGTTGAGGATTGCGGCAACGCCGTCGTTCCAGGGCATTTCTACGGGTGAACCGCCTGCAAGAACGATAATTACATTCTTATTTACCTTAAGGATTTCCGCAACAAGTTTGTCATGAGCAGCAGGAAGATTCATGTGAGATCTGTCAAAGCCTTCTGCTTCATATTCATCGGTAAGACCAATAAAGATAATTGCGGTTTCACACTTTTTGGCAAGTTCTGCAGCCTGAGCAATGAGAGTATCGTTCTTCTTTGCTTTTTTGTTTGAAAGTTCGTAACCCTGAGCAAACTCAACATCATAGCCGACCTTTTTGAGTTCATCAAGAGCGTTGTCAAGTTGAGTGGGGTTGATATGTGAACTGCCTGCACCCTGATATCTGGGCTTTCTTGCAAGTTCACCGATAACGGCAACTTTACTGCTTTTCTTAAGGGGAAGAATGCCGTTGTTCTTAAGGAGAACCATTGAGTTTGCGGCAACTTTTCTTGCAAAAGGCTGGTCGTCAGCATCATTATACTGGTAGTTTGCCTTTGCACCGTCTGCTGCTTTCTTAATAAGATTAAGCATGTTGAGCGCTCTTTCATTAAGCACAGCCTCATCAAGAGTTCCGTTTTTAACGGCTTCAACAATTTTCTTTGTGCCTGAGCCTGATGATGAGGGCATTTCAAGGTCATTACCGTTCTTAAGGCCGAGAACTCTGTCATTAACTGCGCCCCAGTCGCTGACTACAACGCCGTCATAGCCCCATTCGTCACGGAGAATTTCAACCTGAGTGTGTTTGTTTTCTGAACCGTGCGCGCCGTTGATTTTGTTGTATGAGTTCATAACTGTCCAAGGGCTTGCCTTTTTAACAGCGATTTCAAAAGCGGTAAGATAAATCTCACGCAGTGCTCTTTCGTCAACAACCGAGTCACAGGTCATTCTTCTTGTTTCCTGGCTGTTTGCGCAGAAGTGCTTAAGTGATGTACCAACGCCCATCGACTGAACGCCGTTAATAAAACCTGCGGCAAGTTCACCTGCAAGAACAGGGTCTTCCGAGAAATATTCAAAGTTTCTGCCGCAGAGGGGAGAACGCTTCATGTTGATGCCGGGGCCGAGAAGTACGCCGACTTCTTCTTTAAGGCACTTTTTACCGAGAGCAACGCCCATTTCATAAAGAAGTTCGGAATCCCATGAAGCAGCGGTTGTTGCTGCGGTGGGGAAACTGATTGCGGGCACGCTGTTGCTCAGGCTGTCACCTTTTTTGCTGTAGTCCTTTTTGCGCAGTCCGTGAGGTCCGTCGCACACCATTATTGAGGGAATGCCGTACTTTTCCATTGCCTTAAGATGCCAGAAATCCGCACCGTCACAAATAGCGGCTTTTTCTTCAAGAGTCATCTGGGCAAGAATTGCTTTGGGATCTTTCATGTTTTTCTCTCCTTTATATATCTGAATTTTCTTCTAAACCTAATATTTCTTCGGCGCTGCCGCCGTCGATTTCTTCAACCGTGCGTAGTTTTTTGCGTATTATTTCATTGCGTTTGCCTGCTTCATCGAGTGATTTGCCGGCTTCGTCAATCTTCTGCCTTGCTTTTTGCAGAACAACACCGAATTTGTCATACTGCACTTTTGCGGCGGCAAGAAGAATTCTGACTTCGTTTGCTTTTTCATTTATTGCAACGGCTCTGAAGCCGAGCGAAAGTGAGTTGAGAAGAGCGGTGATTGTTGTAGGGCCTGCAATCATAACATTGTACTCACTGCGAATTTTTTCCGCAATACCGGTGCGTGATGATGCGATTTCAGCATAGAGACCTTCTGTTGCAAGGTACATTATTGCAAAAGGTGTTGTGGTGGGAACATTAATATATTTGGTAATTGTTTTTGCTTCACTTAAAATTCTTGCTTCAAGCGCTTTTCTTGCGGTGGCGAGCGCTTCGGGGTCGGCAGCATCGGCGGCATCACAAAGGCGGACGTAATCTTCCATGGGGAATTTGGAGTCGATGGGAAGATAGGTCATTTCGCCGTCATTTGATGGAATATGAACCGCAAACTCAACCCTGTCCCTTGAACCGGGTACGCAGACAAAGTTTGTGTCATACATTCCGGGAATGGTCTGGTCAAGGATTGCGCCGAGTTGAACTTCGGCCCATGTACCTCTTGCCTTGACATTTGTCAGCACCTTGTTAAGTGCGGTTACGTTGGCGGTAACGCCGTTTGAAAGTTCTTTCATTTCGCCGAGCGATTTATAAACATTTTCAAGTCTGTCAGAAACTGTTTTGAACGAACTGTCAAGTCTTTGTGTGAGGGTGGAAGTCAGTTTTTCATCAACAGTGACACGCATCTGCTCAAGTTTTTTCTCGTTGCTTTCTCTTAAACGGTCAACCGCTTCGGACAGCGCTTTGCTTTGTATTGCGTTTTGCTCTATGTTGTTGACCCTGATATTTTCTATTTTTTCGCTCATCTCGGTAAGCCTTGCCGAGGTTTCAACACGCATATTATGCTGGCTTGACTGCGATTCTCTGCGGTTGCGCTCAAATTCCGAACCGAGCGAGTGTGAAAGTTCGGTTGTTTTTTCTGAAAGGCTGTCGAGTTTATGCTCAATCGAGTTGTTTGCATTCTTTTTCTGCCTCATAAGAATGATGCACAGCAAAACAACAATTACAGCCAGAAGCGCAATTATTAAATATTCTTCAAAACCATACATGCAATATATCTCCATTTTACATTTTATAATATAAAATAATACCATATATAATCAGAATTGGCAATAGTTTTGGCTTTCACTTTTCTTAATTTTTTTCTAAATTCCGAGCATAAATACGGTTGTTTCTTTTTGTTGAATTTCTTTGGGGTTTATGCTATAATACGAAAAAATCAACACGGAGGCTTTTATGACAGGAATAATCGGTGCAATGCACATTGAAGTTGAAACAATAAAATCTCTTATGGAAAATAAGACTGCGGAGAAAATCGGGGGAGTTGAGTTCGTCAAAGGCACTCTTCACGGCAAGGATATTGTCATCGCAGTCTGCGGAATCGGTAAGGTTGCGGCAGCAATGTGTACTCAGGCGATGATACTCAGATATTCGCCTGACAGAATTATCAACACAGGCGTTGGCGGAAGTCTCAGCACGCAACTTGCAATAGGTGATATTGCTGTTGCAGAGAGCCTTGTTCAGCATGATATGGATACATCTCCTCTCGGCGACCCTATAGGACTTATTTCGGGTATAAACATTGTCAATATTCCTGCTGATGAAAAGGTTGCCGAATTGCTTATAAAAGGCGTTGAAACTCTTGAAAACATTAAGGCTGTAAAGGGCATTATTGCTTCAGGCGACCAGTTTATTGCAAGCGACGAAAAGAAGAAATTCATAACTGAAAATTTCAATGCAATTGTGTGCGAAATGGAGGGCGCAAGCATAGCACAGGTGTGCTATTCAAACGGCGTGCCTTTCGGAGTTGTGAGAGCGGTTTCAGATTGTGCTGACGGCTCATCACACATGGATTACGGCGAATTTCTGCCCATAGCGGCGGCAAATGCTGCAAAATTAATTGAATATTTCGTTGCAAATGCAGAATAAAGAAGTTCGGCAGCGGTGCGGAGAAATCCTGACCGTTGCCGATTTTTGTTATTTTGGACAAATTAAAGCCTTTTCAGAAATAAAAATCTCAACAATTTGTTGACATCATAAAAAATGTTTGATAAAATAAATTGAATAACTTTATATTGTTTTCTTTGCGAATAACAAAGGAGGAAATCAAAATGATTGACCAGAAAACATTGGCGTACATTAACCTGTACGGTGTGCTGGGTACTCTCGAAAACCTCTGCGAACTTGCTCCCGAGGCTGAAAGTATCCTCACAAACAAAAAGCCCATTTCAATCGGTTTCGATGTTAAAGGCGGCCCCAAGGCAACAATAACCTTTAACAACGGCAGATGCAGAATGGAGCAGGGCTGCACAAAATGCGATGTTAAACTTCCGTTCAGTTCATGCGAGAAGTTTAACGGACTTATTGACGGTACTGTTACTCCCATTCCCTCAAAGGGCTTCCAGCACATTAAGTTCCTGCTTAATGATTTCACAAAACTTACGGATCTTCTCAACAAGTATATGAGACCTGATCCCGCTGACCTTGAGGATGAAGATTTCTTCCGTATCAGCACTTCTCTTATGCTTTACACAATCACCATTGCTATCGCTCAGATAGGCAACAATGATGAAATCGGCAAATTCTCGGCTGACCATATGGTTGACGGCGAAATCGCTTTCAGCATCAAGGACGGCCCTGCATCAACAATCAGAGTTAAAAATCACAGACTTCTCGGTATTAAGAAGCCCTGTGAGTCACCCAGAGCAATCATGGAATTCTCAAGCATCAAACTTGCAAGAGATTTGTTTGACGGCAAGGTTAACGCAATTGCCTGCGTAGGCAGCGGCGATATCGTTATGAAGGGCATGATTTCAATGCTTGATAACCTTAACCGTATTCTTGACAGAGTTGCTCTGTATCTGGCATAAGGAGGAAGAGAAATGAGCATGAAGATTAACACACACGAAAAAAGTGCAGAACTTTTCCAGAGAGCCGCTAAGGTTATTCCCTCAGGTCTTTACGGCCATCAGGGTCCTGCGGAAGGTTGCTGCATCCCCGTTTCCGCTTATCCTCTGTTCAGCCAGAAGGCACAAGGTTCATATTTCTGGGATGTTGACGGAAACAAATACATAGACTACATGTGCGCATATGGCCCCAATGTTCTCGGTTATAATGACCCTGACGTTGATGCTGCTGTTATGGAGCAGATGAAGATTGAAAACTGCGTTACCGCTCCTTCAACAAAGATTATTGAGTTTGCAGAACTTATGGTTGATACCGTTGCATCTGCAGACTGGGCTTTCTTTGCAAAGAACGGCGGCGATACAACAACCGCTGCTATCATGACTGCAAGAGCAGCAACTCACAAGAAAAAGATTATCTTCGTTAACGGCTACTATCACGGTGTTGCTCCCTGGTGCCAGAAGATTGACTATCCCGGCGTTATCCCCGAGGATGTTTCAAATAATCTTTATGTTGACTGGAATGATTTTGAAGGTCTTGAAAAGATTGTTGCTGAGAATGAGGGCGAAATCGCCGCATTCATCTCAACTCCCTATATGCACGGCAACTTTGTTGACAATATTCTTCCTGCTGAAGGCTATTGGCAGAAAGTACGCAACCTTTGTACAGAAAAGGGAATCGTTCTTATCATAGACGATGTTCGCTGCGGTTTCAGACTTGACCTTGCAGGTTCAGACCATTTCTACGGTATTGAAGCCGACCTTATCTGTTTCTGTAAAGCGCTTGCAAACGGTTGGAACGTTTCTGCTCTCTGCGGTAAGGATTGGCTCAAGAGTTCAATCAGCGGACTTTCATACACAGGCAGTTATTGGATGAGCGCTGTTCCTTTTGCGGCGGCAATCGCTTGTATCAACAAGATGAAGGAAATTGATCTGCCAAAGATTTGTCTTGAAAAGGGCACTATGCTGACTGACGGACTTAAGGCCGCTGCTGCAAACAACGGCTTTAACCTCAGTGTTACGGGCGAACCCGCACTCTTCTATCTCATGCTTAAGGATGACGATTCGCTCATGCTTCATCAGGAGTGGATTGCAGAGGTTGTTAAGAGAGGCGTTTACATGACCAACCACCACAACCACTTTATCAATGCTTCGCTTACAGACGAAGATGTTAAGCACACAATCGAGGTTGCAGAGGATGCATTCAAGGCTGTCCGCAAGAATCATCCCGAACTCGGCTGATTATAATTTTGAACCTAATTTCATTGAAATAAAAGGAGGAATTTCTCATGGCATTAACCAAGCAGGAATGGCTTGAACTTGAAAAACAGGCTCATGAACTTCGCAAACTCTGCCTTGATACCACATACTGGGCAGGCAGCGCACATATCGGCGGCGGAATGAGCGTTATGGATATGCTTGCCATTCTCTATTACAAGTATATGAAGTATGACGTTTCAAATCCCCAGTGGGAAGACAGAGACCGCTTCATTCTCAGTAAGGGTCACGCAGGCGTTGCTCTTGCAAGCCTTGTTTGCCACATTGGTTTTGACGACAAGGAAAAACTTAAAACATTCAACCTCAGCAACTCAACAATGGGCATTCATCTTGACTCAAATAAAGTTAAGGGCATTGATGCTTCAACAGGTTCACTCGGCCACGGTCTTTCAATCGCTCTCGGTACTGCTCTTGCAGCAAAAGTTCTCGGCAAGGACTACATGACTTACTGTATCCTCGGCGACGGCGAATGCGACGAAGGTTCGAACTGGGAAGCAGGTATGGCTGCCGCTCACTTCAAGGCAGATAACCTCATTGCTTTTGTTGACAGAAACAAGTGCATGATTGACGGTCCCACAGAAGAAGTTATGAAACTTGAACCTCTTGCTGATAAATGGGCTGCATTCGGCTTTGAAGTAATCAATGTTGACGGTCATAACATGAACGCTCTTTCAGAAGCAATTGACACTGCACTTGCAGTTAAGGATAAGCCCGTTATGATTATTGCCGATACCGTTAAGGGCGCAGGCGTTGATTATATGGAAGGCGACTATAAGTGGCACTACGGCGCACTTAATGATGAAAAATACGAGCAGGCTAAGGCAAGCCTTGAAAAATATTACGCACAGCGTGTTGCTCGTGCAGAAAAGGAGGGCATCTGATCATGGCAGGAGGACTTACATATACCGCTACCGAATCAACCGCTTTCTCAACGGCTGAAATTTACGGAAAGGCACTTTGCGAACTCGGTGAAAAGCATCCTGAAGTAGTTGCTCTCACTGCTGACCTTGGTAAATCAACAAAAATCGGTATGTTCGGCGAGAAATTCCCCGACAGATATTTTAACGTAGGTATCGCTGAGCAGAATATGTTCGGCATGGCTGCAGGTATGGCAAGGGCAGGTCTTGTTCCTTTCCTTTCAACTTTCTCGGTTTTTGCTTCACTCAGAAGTGCTGACCAACTCCACACAGATATCTGCTACCAGAACGTTAACGCAAAAATTATTGCCACACACGCAGGCACATCATTCGGTCAGGCAGGTTCAACACACCATGCTATCTGCGATATGGCTGTTGCACGTTCAATCCCCAACCTTACTGTTATCTGCCCTGCAGACGGTCTTGAAACTTACAACGCAGTTCACGCTGCTTATGACAATTTCGGCCCTTATTACATCCGTATCAACAGAGGTTTTGACCGTGTTCTTTATGAAAATTCAGACTACGGCTTTGAAGTTGGTAAGGCTGTTACCATCAATGAAGGTTCTGATATTACCATCATTGCTTGCGGTTCATGTGTATTCCAGGCATATCAGGCTGCAAAATTCCTTGAAACCAACGACGGTCTTAAGGTAAGAGTTCTTAACATGCACACAATCAAGCCCATTGATAAAGAAGCAATCATCAAGGCTGTTATGGAAACACGCCGTATTATCACTGCTGAAGACCACAACATCCTCGGCGGTCTCGGTTCAGCAGTTGCAGAAGTTATCGTTGAAGCAGGTAAGGGTTGCGCATTCAAGCAACTCGGTATCCCCGATAAGTTTGCACCCATCGGTCTGCATGAGGATATCATGTCAACTCTCGGCATTGACCAGAACGGTATCATTGCCGCAGTTCGTGAAGTTATGGGTAAGGACTTTGAACTCGACGATGACTGGGATGACGAAGCATAATTTGAGTTACTTTCACTTTCTCGCTCAGTTGCGTATAGAAATACGCGGCCTTCGTTGCGAAAGCGAAACTAATCTCAAATTTCGAGATTGATTTTCGCATGTTCGCTCAGTTGCGGATATAACTTTTTCGTCACACAATAACAACCGAAAGGAATGATTTATATGGCTTCGAGAGAAGATATTTTAACCAATAAAATTTTCCTTTGTGCGGTTCTGCCCCTTGTCAAGACCATTGCTATGGATGACCCGAAACTTGCAAAAAAATTTGAGCATGCTCATGCGGTTATTCAGGTCAGCGCAAAAGACCCTGATGCTCCCGACGGTAAGTTTGCAACTCATTATGTTGTAAACAGCGGTGAGTGGGTTTGTCATACAGATAAGGTTGCTGACAATGCTCATATTGAACTTGAATTCAAGAGCGTTGAAACAATGAACGCATTCTTTAAAGGAAAAATCGGACCCTCTACGCTTCCCAAGATGAAGGGCGTAGCAAAAAAACCTGCTGTTTTTGCAGCGTTTATGATGACTCTCCTCAAAATGTCCTCAATGCTTACGGCTACCGAAGCACCTGAGGCTGAAGAGGATAAGAAACTTCTTGTCAAGTGCTATTTCTACCTGCTTTCAAGCGGTATCAGCACACTCAACAAGCAGGGTCACGAGCAGATTCATAACTGGACTCTCAAGAGCCCCGACAGAGTTTATGCCTGGGCA
>SVPH01000033.1 GCA_015065965.1 Oscillospiraceae bacterium | reverse complement strand
CAGGGTACGGCATGTCATGTTAACGGCAGTGAGCGCATAACTGCCGCAATTTCAGAATATCTCGGTATCGGTAACGGCGAAACAACCGAAGACGGACTTTTTACTCTTGAAAATGTTGCATGTCTCGGATGTTGTTCGCTTGCTCCCGTAATTATGATAAACGGTGAAGCGTACGGCAACCTTACCCCTGATTCAGCAGTTTCCGTTATCAAGTCTTTGCAGGAAAAGGAGGGTAAATAATGCGTGTTGTAATCGGAGAAGGTTCATGCGGTATTGCAGCAGGTGCGGCTAAAGTCCGTGCGGCAATTGAATCAATCATGACCGCAGACGAACCTTTTGTTCTTGGCAGCACAGGCTGTATCGGCATGTGTTTCCTTGAGCCTATTGTTGACCTTTATGAAGGCAAAGAACTTGTTAAACGCCTTGTTAAAGTTACCGCTGACGATGCTCAGACGATTGTTGAAGCGGCAAGAAGCGGCGATGTTTCTCTTGTTGAAAAACTTGCAATTTCTGCTGAGGACGAGGAGTTTCTCAGCAGGCAGACAAGAATTGCTCTGCGCCATTGCGGTGTTATTGATCCCGTTTCGCTCGATGATTACAGGGAGGCAGACGGATATCAGGCTCTTGAAAAAGCGCTTAAAACAATGACCCCCGAAGAGGTTATTGAAGAAATAAAAATATCGGGTCTTGCCGGCAGAGGCGGTGCAGGTTTTCCCACATGGTTCAAGTGGAATGCAGCCCGTCAGAGCGCAGGCGATGAAAAATATCTTATCTGTAATGCAGACGAGGGCGACCCCGGTGCATTTATGGACAGAGCGGTTATTGAATCAGACCCTCACAGCCTTATTGAAGGCATGCTTATCGGTGCGTATGCAATCGGTGCAAAGGAAATGATTGTTTATGTTCGTGCGGAATATCCGCTTGCAATCACACACCTTGAAATTGCTATTGAGCAGGCTAAAAAGGCAAACCTTCTTGGCGAGAATATCCTCGGCACAGGCTTCTCATGCGATATGAGAATAAAAGCAGGTGCAGGCGCATTTGTCTGCGGTGAGGAAACAGCGCTTATCGAATCCCTTGAAGGCAAAAGAGGTATGCCAAGGCTCAAGCCTCCTTTCCCTGCTCAGAAGGGTTATATGGATAAGCCCTCGAATATCAACAATGTTGAAACTTTTGCAAATGTTTCATGGATTATAAACAACGGCGGCGAAGCGTTTGCCGCAATGGGAACGGAAAACAGCAAGGGAACAAAGGTGTTTGCTCTTACAGGAAAAATCCGTAAGGGAGGACTTGTTGAAATCCCCATGGGTAAAACTCTGCGTGATGTTATATACGGCATCGGCGGCGGAATCCGTGACAATAAAGAGTTTAAAGCAGTTCAGATGGGCGGACCTTCAGGCGGCTGCATTCCTGCTGATTTACTTGACACGGTTATTGACTACAAGGCCCTTGCCGCAACAGGTGCAATCATGGGCTCGGGCGGTATGGTTGTTATGGATGAAAGCACATGCATGGTAGGCATGGCGAAATTCTTCCTTGATTTCACTGCTCTTGAATCCTGCGGTAAGTGTGTGCATTGCAGAATCGGCACTGCCAGAATGCAGGAAATCCTTACCCGTATTGTCAAGGGCGAAGGTAAGCAGGGCGATATTGAACTGCTTGAAGAACTTTGCGAAGCGGTCAAAGACGGTGCTCTCTGCGGTCTCGGTCAGACTGCTCCCAACCCTGTGCTTACAACAATCAGGTATTTCCGCAATGAGTATGAGGCACATATAAACGAAAAGAAATGCCCTGCTAAGGAATGCGTTGATTTGCTCACATATTCAATTGATGCAGATAAATGTAAGGGCTGTACACTCTGCGCAAAGAAGTGTCCTGCAAAAGCAATCAGCGGTGAAGTAAAGAAGGCACATGTTATTGATGAAAATATATGTATTCGCTGCGGTCAGTGTGTAAATTCCTGCCGCTTCGGTGCAATAATTGTAGAATAAAGGAGGCGGCGAAATGGAACAGATTAAACTTGTAATCAACGGCAAAGAAGTTGTCGGCAATAAAGGCGAAACCGTTCTTAACATTGCCTCCAAAAACGGCATTGAAATTCCCAATCTTTGCTATAACGGTCAACTCAAATTATACGGTGCATGCGGTCTTTGCCTTGTTGAAGGTGAGGGCATGCCAAAACTTATGCGTGCCTGTGCAACAGTTGCTCAGGATGGAATGGTGCTCAGCAGTGAAACCCCCAGAGTAAAAAAAGCAAGGAAGATTGCGCTTGAACTTATCATGAGTGACCATGAGGGCGATTGCGTTGCACCCTGCTCACTCAACTGCCCTGCACACACCGATATTCAGGGGTATCTTAAGGCAATTGCAAACGGTGACGATAAAGAAGCAGTTAAGATTATCAAGGAGAAAATTCCCATCCCTGCATCAATCGGCAGAGTCTGCCCACATCCCTGTGAGTCAAACTGCCGCAGAAGGCTCGTTGAAGAGCCTCTTTCGGTTGCATATCTTAAAGCGTTTGCAGCGGATAATGATCTTGCTTCCGCCGACCCCTATACTGCAGTTTGTGAAGAAAAAACAGGTAAAAAGGTTGCAATCATCGGCGGCGGTCCTGCAGGTTTGACAGCGGCTTATTATCTTTGCCTTTCGGGACACGATGTAACGATTTATGAAGCAATGCCCGAAATGGGAGGTATGCTCCGCTACGGCATTCCCGAATATCGTCTGCCCAAGGCTGTTCTTGCCAAAGAGGTTGCGGCTATCGCAAAACTCGGCGTTGAAATGAAAAATAATGTCAAGGTTGGCAAGGATATTTCTTTTGAAGAAATCAAAAACGGCGCAGATGCCGTGCTGGTTACAGTCGGTGCATGGAAAGGAAGCAGCATGCGCTGCAAGGGCGAGGAACTTGAAGGTGTGCTCAGCGGCATTGACTTCCTGCGTGAAGTTAATATGGGCAACATTCCCGAAATCGGCAAGAATGTTGCTGTTGTCGGCGGCGGTAACACAGCGATGGATGCCTGCCGTACGGCGGTAAGATGCGGTGCCGAAAATGTTTATGTTATCTACAGAAGAACAAGAGCGGAAGCACCTGCAGAAGATATAGAAATTGAGGAAGCAATTGAGGAAGGCGTAGAATTCCTCTTCCTTACAAATCCTGATGAAATTATCGGCGAAAACGGTAAAGTCAAGGCTGTTAAACTTCAGATTATGGAACTCGGTGAGCCTGATGCTTCGGGCAGAAGAAAGCCCGTACCCGTTGATGGTGCATTCAAAACTCTCGATGTTGATACCGTTATCTCAGCAATCGGTCAGAAATATGCTCCCTCAGGACTTGAAGAAATCGGTACAACAGGCTGGGGAACAATTCAGGCAGATGAGGCAACCTGCCATACAAATATTGACGGCGTGTTTGCTGCAGGCGATGCAACCAATAACGGTGCATCAATTGCTATTGATGCAATTGCAGAGGCAAATATTGCCGCAAGAGCAATTAATGCTTATCTGCTCGGCATGCCTATGGATTTCCCCAAACCCTATTATTCAGAACGCAATGTAACTGCCGAAATGCTTGCTGACAGAGAAAAGAAACCCAGAGCAGTTATGTCTGTTAAGGCGCCCGAATACAGAAAGGGCAACTTTGAGGCGATCCTCAACGGATTTACCGAGGAGCAGGCGAGGGGTGAAGCAAAGCGCTGCCTTGAATGCGGTTGCCATGACTTCAAGGATTGCAGGCTTATCCGCTACGCAAATTATGATCCCATTGACCCTGCAAGGCTTGCAGGCGAAAAGCACAGTTGTTTTAAAGAAACAAGGCTTATTACAATTGAGCGCGACCAGGGCAAATGCATGCTTTGCAATATGTGCGTGCGCACATGTAAAGAGGTTGCGGGTGAGAGTATTCTCGGCCTTGTGGGCAGAGGATTCAAGACCGTTATCAAACCGGAATTTGAGGGCAGTGATAAGATTGCGGTCTGCAAAGACTGCCGCAAGTGCGCAGAGGTATGTCCCACAGGTGCGCTGAAAATCTTAAAATAAAAATCGGCTTGCATAGAGTTTTTCTATGCAAGCCTTGTAATTTTTCATCATTTAAAATTCGGATAGTAACTCATAAGGAGAAAAACATGACAAACAGAGAGAAAATGCACTCAGGCGATATTTATTATCCCAGCGGTGATGATATAATGATTGAGCAACTTCAGTGCCTTGACAAACTTTATGATTTCAATATGACACGCCCTACCGAACTTAAAAAAAGAGCGGAAATGCTCAAAGAAATGTTTGCGGAGATAGGCGAGGACTGCTATATTGAGCCGCCTCTGCATGCAAACTGGGGCGGAAAACATGTTCATTTCGGCAAGGCGGTTTATGCGAATTTCGGGCTTACGCTGGTTGATGATACCCACATCTATGTTGGTGATTACACTCTTTTCGGACCGAATGTTGTTGTTGCAACGGCAGGTCACCCCATTGACCCTGAACTCAGAGAAAAAGCATATCAGTATAATATGCCTGTTCATATCGGCAAAAACTGCTGGATTGGTGCGGGCGCGGTGATTGTGCCGGGCGTTACAATCGGCGATAATGTTGTCATCGGCGCAGGCAGTGTTGTTACAAAAAATATTCCGTCAAATGTTGTTGCGGTCGGCAACCCATGCAGGGTGCTGCGTGAGATTGGTGAACACGATAAGGAATATTATTTTAAAAACAGAAAAATAGACTACGATAATCTTTAAAAAACGGCTTACACTCAAGCAGTGTAAGCCGTAATTTTTATCCTTTAACTGTGCCGCCCTTCATCTTGATAAGTTCTCTGTAACTTATCAGTTCAATGCCGTGGTCTTTAAGGTATTTATGTGTATAGGGATCTTTCATGAGTTGGTATTCCCATACTCTGTCCTGCCATCTGCCTGTAATGCCCTTGAGTTCATCTGATTCAACCGAGGGATGGATAAATGTTTCGGTAACGCCGTCAGGCAGATCTGTCCAAATTTTGAGAATGGTATCTCTGTATGTTTCGTAACTGACTCTCATATCGTCATTCCAATCGGGGAAGAGAAGATAATCGGGAATGACAACATTATATTTTTTACCCCAACGCTTTGAAAGGAAAGTGATTGCCGCATAAAGGAAATAGGGAGTTCCTTTGGGGCAGATGCGCTTGTCATGGGCGGTGTAAAGACGGTATGCATAGCCGTATTCGCCGCATACACGCAGAGTCATCTTAGCAAGGCCGAGGCGACCTGTGTAGTGACCGTAAAGTGAGCCCATGTGATTATCGGTGTGTGAAGGCTTCATACCCATGCTGTGAGCAAGGTCAATCTGTGCTCTGATCTCAGCCTCAAGATCTTCATAAGAAGCATTCTTTTCAACCTGATCGCTTTCGTGCCACATATAGCCTTCCTCATCAATGAGGGTTTTACCGTTCGTGAGAGGCTTCCAACGGTATTCTCCCCATTCACTTGTCATTGTGAGATGAATGCCGATAGCGTACTCGGGGTGATCGATTGAAAATTTAACTGCATCTGCCGCTGTGGGGCAGGGCATCATGATGGTTGCGGATTTAAGAAAACCGCCTTCAAAAAGTTCGGCAACTGCCTGATTGGCAGCGTTACACATGCCATAGTCGTCAGCGTTAACAATAAGATACTTTGCCATATAAATTATCCCTTTCATCGGAATTTTTTTCACCGGAAATATAATAGCACATAATTATAAAATAATCAATAATTAAACTTTGATTTTACCGAATATGCGTATTCTGACGGTGTCATACCTGAAATACGGCGAAAAACCGTTGTGAAATACTGCGGAGTGTTAAAACCGAGTTTTTCTGCTATTTCGGTAAAATTGTATTCATTTTCTCTTATCATCTGTTTGGCTGCATCAACCTTAAGACGCGTAAAATGTTCCATTATACCGCAACTCATGTTGTTCTGAAAAAGCCTTTTTATTACAGATGCCGAGGCATTGAATTCTTTTTGGATATCGTTGAAAGTAAGCCTTTTTTCTATGTTTTTCTCAAGGTAGTCACATATGCGAAGAAGCAAAACGTCGCTGTCTGCTTTTTTTGCCGTAACCGGATGTCGGTTACCTCTGATAAGATGTATAAGAAGTTGCTCAAGATAAAGGCTTATTAATTGTTCACAGCCGAATTTGCCTGTGCCGGATTTTTCAAGCACGCTTGTGTAAGGTGTGCCGAGAGGGGTTGAAAATGCATCTGTCGCTTCTGCGACTATGTAGCCCATAAGTCTGCGCTCGTCAGGGCTGCAGGTTATAATATTACCTGCTATGTTCATAAGTTCAGGGCATGAACAGTCGAATGAAAGGATAACCGAGTTTGCGGCGCTTGTACCGTCGCAGCGGATTTTGTGGAATTCGTTGGGCTTATGAATATACATCTGCCCTGCACGCAGTGTCATTTCTTTTGCGCCTGCAGTGATTACAACGCTTTTTTTATCTGCATAAACTATTTCCCAAAAATCGTGATATTCGCCCGAATAGGCAAAATCCTTTGTGTATTCAAAATAATGAACAGTGTAAATTCCGTCAATTACAAGAGGTTTGTCAAGTTTGGTTTTAATATATTCCACAATATCACATCCGTTTCGATTATTATTATACAGTGTGTTTTTATTTTTTTCAACAAAAACAGACCCGAAATTATAAATATAACGGCTATTTTTGTAACATTAACGCAAAATGATGTGCTAAAATGATAAATATAAAAATATAGCGGAGGGTTGAAAATGATAAAATTCGGAACAGGTGGCTGGAGAGCGATTATAGGCGATGATTTTGTTTGCAGCAATATCCGTGTTGTTGCAGCATCCATTCTTGAGTTTGCCAAGGAACAGAACAAAACGGGTAAGCCCATTGTAATCGGATATGACCGCAGATTTTTATCGGAGAGCGCAGCAAAATGGGTAGCCGAAGTCCTTGCAAAAGGCGGCATAGAGGTTTGGTTTCTCAACCGCTCTGCGCCTACTCCTCTTATTATGCATACCGTTAAGGATAAAAACCTTCATTTCGGTGTTGAGATTACCGCAAGCCATAATCCTGCAAGATATAACGGAATTAAACTTTTTGTTGATGAAGGCAGGGATGCTCCGCTTGAAGTAACTCACCGAATTGAAGAAATTATTTCGGGAATCACCGAAACTGAATTCTGTGATTTTGATGAAGCGGTTGAGCAGGGTAAGATTGTTTATCTGCGCAATCCGTTCAATAAGTTCCTTGATGATATTATTAACCTTCTTGATATGAACGCTTTGCGTGAAAGAGGTCTGCGCGTGCTTTTTGATGCCATGCACGGCTCAGGTTCATATCCTCTGCAGGTTATTCTTCATACTGCACGCTGCACAATTGACACAATAAATCTTGACAAAGACGCATATTTCGGCGGTCAGATGCCTGCACCGTCAGAGAAAACTCTTGCCGCTCTCAGCGATATGGTTGTTAAGGGCGAATATGATTTCGGTATTGCGATGGACGGTGACGGTGACAGACTCGGTATTGTTGATAAATACGGCGAATATATTAATGCCAACGAAATTCTTTGCATGCTCTACTATTATCTTGTGAAATATAAGGGCTGGAAAGGCGCTGTTGTGCGTAATCTTGCAACAACTCATATGCTTGATAAGATTGCAGAGAGTTTTGGCGAAAAATGTTATGAAGTTCCTGTCGGTTTTAAATACATTTCATCAAAAATAGATGAAGTTGATGCTGTTCTCGGCGGCGAATCCTCAGGCGGTCTGACCGTAAGAGGTCACATTCACGGCAAAGACTCGGTTTATGCCGCTGCGCTTTTTTCAGAAATGGTCAGCGTAATCGGTAAATCACCGTCAGAGATTTTTGCTGAACTTGAGGGTTTATACGGCACATATAAAATGATTGAAGATAATCTGAGTTTTGAGCCGGAACGCAAGGCGGAAATAGACAAAACCATTATGGTTGATAAGTTGCTCCCTGATTTTGGCGTTAAAATTGCTAAAGTTAACTACGAAGACGGCTGTAAAGTCTATTTTGAAGATGACAGTTTTGTTATCTGCCGTTTCTCGGGTACAGAGCCTTTGCTCCGTATTTTTGCGGAGAGCAGCGATGGAGTTGCAGCAAAAAAATATATTGAAGATTTCAAAAAGTTTCTTAATATATAAAAATTTGGGGTTGTCATTGTGACAACCCCATTTTTTTAGTTATATTTTTCCGCCTGTAAACGGAACATGTACGCATATTTTCCGTTTAGTTCCATAAGTTCATCATGGCTTCCGCTTTCAACGATTTTTCCGTTTTCAAGCATAAAAATTCTGTCCGCATGGCGTGTGGTTGAAAGCCTGTGAGAGATAAATATTACCGTTCTGTCTTCACAGCCTTCACTGATTGCTTTGTTGAGTTCATATTCGGAAATCGGGTCAAGGTTTGCTGAGGGTTCATCAAGAATTATGTAAGGACACTGTTTATAGAACACCCTTGCGATGGCAAGTTTTTGCTGCTCACCGCCCGAAAGCATAAGTCCGTTTTCGTCAAATTCTTTAAGCAGAATTGTATCTGCACCGTTTGGCAGTTCTTTTGTAAACCCTGCAAGTTTCAGCGCTTCAAGAACTCTTTCACTGTCATAATCACGGGTCATTGCAACATTTTCACCGACAGTTGCACCGAACAGACTGAAATCCTGAAAAACAGCAGCAAACCTTGCACGGTGGCTCATAATCGTTTCGTCTTTTATATCTCTGCCGCCGATTTTAATTGAGCCGCTTTTCACATCATAAAGGCGCAGAAGCAGATTCGTAAGCGTTGTTTTACCCGCACCGTTGTAGCCGACGAGTGCGATTTTTTCTTTGGGCTTTATTTCAAACGAAACACCGTTTATGCTGTCCTTTTCGTTTCCTTCGTATGAGAAAGTGATGTTTTCAACCGATATTGTTTCTGGTTTTCCGATTTTTGCAACATGTTTTCCGTCTGTAACAGTGTTTTCAACCGCGAGGAAACTGCGGCACTTATCAATCATCTTTGAACGCTCGGTGAAATTCCTGAGGCTGTAGACGGTAAGATAAAGCACACTGCTGCCGATTTGAACCGCACCGTTGAATGTTGCTACAAAATCGCCTGCCGACATATTGCCTGTAACTATTGTCTGATAACCGATATAAAGGCTGAGAATGAGCATGAAACCGATAACTTGAATGGTGAATTCCTGAATAAAGAAAAGACCGTCAAGTTTTCTGATATAACTTCTTTGTGTGTTTATGACTTCATTGGCACTCTGATTGAATCTGCGGCGCAGCAGGGGATAAATGCCGCTTGTGCGGATTTCACCTGCGTAATCCGGCAGATAAAAAACGCGGGCAAAGTAATCGCCTCTGCGGTGTTTTTCGGTTATGGCCTCTCTGCGTTTGGTCTGCAGATTTCCCGTGTATTTGCCCAGAGGAATGAACAGCACAACCGAAACAAGAACGATAACAAGACATACAGGGTCAATTGAAAACATAATTGCTGCAACCGCTGCAAAGGAAATGATTTGTTCAACATATCCTCTTACAAGGTTAAGAACATTGCGCAGGTTATCTGCAGTGTTTTCGATTGAAAGAATAAAGTCGCTGTAAAATCCGGGGTCATCATATTTTGAAAGATCAAGTTTTGCCGCTTTTTCATAGAAGAGTGACTGTATGCCGAGATCCATTTTTTCGCGCTCTCTGTGAACAAAAAGTTCATAGAAAACATTGGTGAATATTTCGCAGACAACTATTACTCCGAGCATTGCAACAATGCCGAAGATAATTTTTTTCGGGTCGCCGCCGTTCTGGACTTCATCAATTATGTATTTAAGACCGATAACGGATATGAGTTTGCTCGGAAGCGCTCCTGTAACCTGTTCAAAAATTTCACCGATAACAAGCCATGGGGAAACTTTGAACATTATTTTAAGCATAAAGAAAATATTTGAAAGCGTGCTGTGATTCTGTTTTGCTTTCTTTTGCATAGTCAGTTCACGCTCCCTTCTGTATCCTTGTAACTTGATGCCTGAAGTGTGAACATCTCACAGTAGCCTTTGCCGTCTGCCATAAGTTGTTCGTGAGTGCCGCATTCGCTCACTCTGCCGCCCTCAAAAACATAAATCTTATCCGACAGCACAGCACTTGAAAGCCTGTGCGATATATAAATAACTGTTTTGTCTTTTGTTGCCTTGATAAGACTTTCATACATTTTATATTCGGCAATCGGGTCAAGTGCAGACGAAGGTTCGTCAAGCAATGCCAAATCAAACTGTTTTGCGAACATTCTTGCCGCGCAGAGTTTCTGCTGTTCGCCGCCCGAAAGACCTGTGCCCTTTTCATCAAACTCACGGGTGAATACGGTTTCTTTTTGCTCCGGAAGGCTCATGATGCGTTCATAAATGCCTGCGGATTTGAGTGCACCGTCAACCGTTATCAAATCATAGCCGCTTTCGGTTTCACGGCAGAGCACATTTTCGTTAACCGTGAGTGCGAACACTTTGTAATCCTGAAAAACAGTTGCAAGGCGTTTGCGGAGAGAATCAATATTATATTCCCTTATATCTGTGCCATTATAGAGAATTACACCTTTGTCAGGGTTATAAAAACGAAGCAGGAGTTTTACAAATGTTGTTTTTCCTGCGCCGTTTTTGCCAACCACTGCAATCGTTTCGCCTTTTTCAATTCTGAATGATAATCCTTTAAGTGAAGGCTTTTTTGCGCCGGGATAAGTGAAATGAACATCTTTGAATTCAAGGCTTTCAAAATCTTCTGCTTCTTTATTTCCGCCGATAACTTTGGGTTCATAGTCCATAAATTCTCTGAGATTACCGAAGTATTCGGATTCTTTGCGCAGACAGGATATTGCCTCGCTCAAATCGTTCAGAACATCTTTGAGATTGCTGACCGCAGTCATGATTACCGAAAAGTCCGAAACTGCAAGGTTTCGTTTTACAACAAAGCGGTAAGCCGCATAGCCGTAAGCGGAAACAACAGGCAGCGCTCTGCCGAAAAATCCGCCTACAAGTTCAAGCAGCATCATTTTTACACCGTATCTTCTGATGATTGCTCGATTTTGTTCAACTGCAGTTTTGAAACGGTTGTGCATAACATCATATATGCCTGATGTACGGATATCCTTAGCGAAATCTTTGAGAAAAACCGTACGCTTTACATATTCTTTTGAGCGTTTGTGGGGAGTCATTTCCTTGTCTTTCTTGACATCGAGTTTGCCTTTGATTGCACCTGCTATTACTACGGCAATCGAAAACAGCAGAATAAGCAAGAGCCTCGGGTCGATGGAAACAACGTAAATCACAAGAAAAATTCCTGTAATTCCTCCGGCAAAAACGTTGGCGAAGTTATAACAGAATTCGCTGAAATGTTCGTTTGTGACAATTTCCGTTGCACGCTTGTATTTATCATAAAATTCAGGATTTTCATAGCACGCCATGTCAACCTTAACCGCTTTCTGAAAAATTCGGTCATTAAGATTTTTATAGAAGTGCTTTATTCTTGTGCATACAAAATAATCGGTCAGGCAGTCTGTGCCCTTGGCAAGCAAACCTGCCCCTGCAAACAGCAGCACAAGAAATGCGTACTGTTCAAAACTTCCGCCGTCTTCAATGAGTTGAAGCAGAAGTTTAAGAAACAGAATTTCCTGAATAAAGCCCGTAAAAAACCAATGAGCAGTCTGCACAAGAATGAATGAAGTGATAAGCAGCGGTGCGCACTGATGAACGGTTTTCAAGGCATAGAGAGTGTTTTTGAGCGAAGAACTCTTTTCTTTTTGCTTTGACAATCTGTCTTTTCCTCCTTTGGAGAAATTAATGCCGCTCTGTGACGGACGCTAAAATAAAAACACCCCAAGATAAAATCTTCGGGTGCCGTTAAGCAAAATTATACTTTAGCATTGAGCGGACACAATTTCCGAGTTATCTGTTGAATTTTCAGATGATTTGATAGTCATCATTATGTCCGTCTCCTTTCTTCGATATTTGTATATCTTACACGGCAGATACAAATAAGAAAATACCACATATACCTTAATATGTCAAGAAAAAATTAGCAGGCTGCTTCATTTGAAACAGCCTGCTGTATATTAATGAGTAAAAATTATTCAGCCTTTTTGCCTGCAAGGAATTTATATACAACTGCAGCAAGCACTCCGCCGATAAGAGGAGCAACAATAAATACCCATACGTTTGCAAGTGCATCGCCGCCAACAAAGAGGGCAGGGCCGAAACTTCTTGCAGGGTTAACCGATGTGCCTGTGAAATAGATGCCGAGGATATGTACAAGAGTAAGAGTCAAACCGATAACAACGCCTGCAACTGCACTGTTTTCTGTTTTTGATGTTACGCCGAGAATAGCGATAACAAAAACAAAAGTGAGGATGATTTCAACAAGAATTGAAAGACCGATGCTGCCGTTGAAAAGGCCGTTTGTGCCAAGACCGCTGTCTTTGCCGACAAGAGCCATGAGCACTGCTGCGCCTGCGATTGCACCTGCAAACTGTGCAACAACATAGCCGATGAAATCCTTAACGGAGAGTTTGCCGCTTACAAGCATTGCTATTGAAACAGCGGGGTTGATATGGCAGCCTGAGATGTTGCCGATTGAATATGCCATTGCAACAATAACAAGACCGAATGCAAGAGCGGTCATGAGATATCCGGTTCCGTTCTCAACCGAACAGCCTGTAACAACTGCTGTGCCGCAGGCAAAAAGAACAAGAACAAAAGTGCCGATAAATTCTGCGATGTACTTCTTGAGTGATTGCATAATTATTTCCTCCCAAAATTTAGTAAAATAATTATATCATTATGTTTATGAAAAAGCAATGGTTTGAAATGTTTAAATTTCTATTGATGCTGTTGTGATTTTTTATATATCCAAACCTTAATTTTTATTCATTTTTGTAACATCTAAAAAAATTGTTTTACAGCGAAAAAAATTGCGAAAAAAATCTATACAAATCAAAAAAATTGTGATAAAGTAATTGTGTTGTAAAAGACAAAAGGAGTGTTGCATTATGAAAAAGATTTATGAAGGCAAAACAAAAGACGTTTATTCACTTGACAACGGCAATGTAATGCTTAAGTTCAAGGATGACTGCACAGGCAAAGACGGCGTTTTTGATCCCGGCGAAAACAGCGTAGGTCTTACAATTGAAGGTATCGGCAAGGCAAACCTTGAAACATCCATCCATTATTTTGAACTTCTCAAGAATGCAGGCATCAAAACTCACTATGTGAGCGCAAATCTTGATGATGCAACAATGGAAGTGCTTCCCGGTAAAGTTTTCGGTCACGGTCTTGAAGTTATCTGCCGCCTTGTTGCAACAGGCAGTTTCATTCGCAGATACGGCGAGTATATCGCAGACGGTACAGTTCTTGAAGGCGGTTATGTTGAATGCACATTCAAAAACGATGCTCTCGGCGATCCTCTCGTAACAGGCGAAGGTCTTGCTGCTCTCGGCATTATGACTCCTGCTATGTTTGAAAGCATGAAGAAGCAGACTCTTGAAATCACAAAGATTGTTGCTGATGATCTTAAGTCAATCGGTCTTGACCTTTGGGATATCAAGTTTGAGTTTGGTTATAACAACGACGAAGTTATCCTTATCGACGAAATCGCATCAGGCAATATGCGTGTTTATAAGGACGGTAAGATTGTTGATCCCGTTGAACTTACAAAACTTATTAATAACAGATAATTGCAAAAATCAAGACGCAGGCTTAAAAAGTCTGCGTCCTTTTTTATATTTCCGCTTCGGCAAAGCCTATGCACTCTCTGCCTTTAATCATATTCGAGGTGTTTCTCGCATTGAAATAAAGGCGAAGAGTGTTTTTATATTTTACAAGGTGACTTGCATAGACAAATTGTTTCATCCAATCCTTTTCGCCGTCCATGGCAGGCTCAACAAGCATTTTACAAAAATCGAATTTAAGTCCGTCTTTCGAAGTGAGCAGAATTATTGCAGAGTGGCTTTTACCGTTCTTTTCATATAATCCGTTCTGAATTCCTATATAACCGTCGCGAAGTTTATAAACCTTAAGGCACCCACTGCAGAGGTTCAGATACGGATTGTTTTTATCGGGAGAAATCAGCGGCTTTTCTGCAGAAACATAGCCGCAGTTGATATTTTTGCTTTCTGCATAACTTATATGAGTAGGCTCGCAAAATCCGCAGTCTTTTATGAAAGTCAGTCCGCACGAGTAGTACAGGCGATTGATTCCGTTTTCGCGCAGAAGAAACGGATTTGAAATTGACATTCCTCTTTCGCTGTTTTCAAAATCCCTTGTGTTAGTTACGGCAGGTTTAGGGTCAGTCCAATCGAAAAGGTCTGAACTTTCCGTAACATATATTTCGGATTTCCATTTTACCGCATTCACAACGTTCAGTGCATTGAAAAATAAAGGTCGAGTTCTTTCAAAGAAAAGATAATATCTGCCGTCAATCCGATTAATGTTCGGGCGCATTGCCCTGCCGGTTATCTTTTGAACTTTTCTGAAATTAATGCCATCGAAACTGTCAAAATGAAATATGCCGAATGTTGTGTGAAAAAACATGTGCCATTTTCCATCGTGACTGTTCTCGGGCGTGAGAAGTGACGGATCGGCAACAACAAAAGAGCCGTGAAACGGCTTAAGAATAGGACTGTTCTGATTGATTTTAAAGTCTGCATTGATAATTTGACTGATGCTTATATTCTCCATTGGCGAACCTCGTTTTATATTTATTAAATTACAGTATAAGACAGAAGGACAGTGTTGTCAAATGTGAGAATTTTTGCAAATGCAATTATTTCAATATCCGTTACAAATCTTTTGCCGCACTCAATGCGTTGAATTGCATTTTTATCAATGTCTATGCCTACAAGTTGCATTCTGTCTGAAAGCGGTTTACCTTACACGAAAGATATATTTTACCAGGAAATATTCAAAAAAAATACACAAATCAGTGAAAATGTTTTATTTTCAGCCATATATAAATATTATTCTCTTGTAAGATTTTTATAATTATGATACAATATTTTAACATAAGACATTATTATGAAAGAAGTGGAAACATGATAAAAAATTATGATGCTGTTGTTATCGGCGCCGGCAATGGCGGACTTGTTGCATCGGCACGTCTTGCCAAAGAAGGAAAAAAGACACTGCTTATTGAACGCCATAATCTTCCGGGCGGTTTTGCCACAAGTTTTGTAAGAGGCAGGTTTGAGTTTGAGGCATCGCTTCATGAACTTTGCGGTGTCGGACCTATCACAGGGAAATCGCCGCTTCAGAAGATTTTTGAGGAAGTCGGCGCGGCAGATAAAATAGAATGGGTTTCACTTGATGAAGCATACAGATTAATCACTTTAAACGAAAACGATAAGTGTGACTATATTATGCCATTGGGCAAGGAGGCATTTATCAATAAACTTGAAGAGTACGACCCGGGCTCATCAACGGTTGTAAGAAAGATTTTTGACCTTATTGAAAGCATTGAAAAAACCTTGGATTTTGTTGATAACATCGGTGATTTCAAGCCATCAATGATAAAAGAGATCTTTTCTGAGCACACAGAGTTCCTTAAAGTTGCAAACTATTCTGTCGATGAGGTGCTCAAGGCATTCGGGGCAAGCAAAACAACAAGAGATATACTTAACGGATATTGGTGCTATCTCGGTCAGCCTACAGATGAATTGAACGTTATCCACTATTTCACAATGCTTCACGCATACATAATTGACGGTGCGGTTATCCCCAGAGGCAGAAGCCACCAGATAAGCACAGCCTTACTTGAAGCATTTACCGAAAACGGCGGCGAGGCTTGGTTTAACACAAGTGTTACAAAAATAATTGTCAAAGACGGTGTTGCAACAGGTGTTATACTTGATAACGGCACGCAGATAAATGCCAAGGCGGTAATCTGCAACGCTTCACCGTACAATGCATTTACAAAGTTGATGGACGAAAAAGACATCCCCGAGAAGTTTAAAAAAGAGGTAAATGCCAGAACACTTTCAGCAAAAGGCTTTGCGGTATTTATAGGCCTTAACCGCTCTGCGGATGAACTCGGACTTAATAACCACACATATTTCATCTATCCCAACAACGATAACAGACAGTGCTATGAACTGAGCAAAAAACTTGAAACAAATGACGTTCAGGCAACAGTCTGTCTTAACAGGGCTTTTGACGATTGCTCACCCGAGGGAACAAGCATACTCTATATGACATCTATTTTTGCGGGCGATGAATGGAGCAAGGTTTCCGCTGAAGATTATCATAAAACAAAAACTGCCTTCGCAGAAAAAATGATAGATAATTTTGAAAAAGCAACAGGTGTTGCAATCAGGGATTATATTGAGGAAATTGAAATTGCGACACCGATGACCTATGCACGCTACACCGATGCGCCTGCCGGAACTATTTACGGATATGAAGCAAGCAAGGAAGACGGAATTGTCAAGCGAATTGTTTTTGATCTGATAGAAAAAGGTATTCCCGGTCTCTATTTTGCGGGTGGATATACTGTCAGACATATGGGATATTCACCCAGTTATACAACAGGTGATCAGGCAGCAAAGGCTGCGATCCTCGCTATGGAAAAGGAGGCAAAGTAATGAGCAAGAAAAAGTTTTCTGTAAACGGCAACTTTAAAGACAGCATAAATACAGTAAAGTTTTTGACAGAGAGAAAAAAGTTTATAAACAGTGCTCCGGCTGTTCTGCCTACCCGTACAGATGATTTCGGCGTAAACAAAGTTGCAAAGAGCCTTCATCCCAAAGAGCAGGAACTCATTATCAGCAGAATTGAAGAGCACGCAGATATTGCAAAAAGTTACTATTTCAAAAGCGAATCTGCACCGATTGCATATTTCAAAGCCGGTCAGTACCTTACCTTCAAACTTGAAATCGGCAATTCAGTTGTTACACGTTCGTATTCAATAGCGTCATCTCCTGCGAGCGCATTGAGCGGCGAATATCAGATAACTGTTAAACGAATCAGTGACGGCTTTGTTTCAGACTATATCCTTGACAATTGGCATGTTGGCGATAAGGTTACCGCTTATGCTCCTGAAGGAAATATGACATACTGCCCGTTGAGAGATGCCGAAAACATAGTTGCAATTGCAGGCGGCAGCGGCATAACACCCTTCCTTTCACTCGCAAGAGCAATCGACAGCGGCGATGAGGCTTGCTCACTTACTCTGCTTTACGGCTGCAGAAATTCAGATGAGATTCTGTTCAAAGCAGAACTGGATTCACTCGCTGAAAAGAATGAGAAGATCAAAGTGGTTTATGTACTCAGCCACAGTGACGAGGAGGGCTATGAAAAGGGCTTTGTCGGTGCAGATATTATCAGAAAATATGCACCCGAAGGCAAATACAGTATTTTCGTATGCGGTCCCGGCGGATTATATAAATTCCTTGAAACAGAACTTCCCAAATTGGAGTTAGAAAGGAAGTACATCCGCTTTGAGGTGTTCTCATCCGGAAAGAAAGCAGCAGAAGACCCGAAGGAATACAGCATTACTGTAATTAACCGCGGTGATGAAACGGTAATTAAATCAAGCAGCAATGAAACAGTGCTTTGTGCGTTTGAGCGTGCAGGTATAGTTGTTCCCGCAAGATGCCACACAGGCGAATGCGGCTTTTGCAGAAGTAAACTTGTCAGCGGCAAGGTTTATATACCCGAGGGTGAAGATAAACGCCGTATAGCAGATATGCAGTTTAATTTCATTCATCCCTGCTGTTGCTACCCCGAAAGCGACCTTGTTGTAAGAATAAATTAACAAAATACCGCAGTTGACACTATTGTATCAACTGCGGTATCTTTTCTGTCTAATGGTGTATAAGGCGATACCGTCCATAATATTGTATCATCAGCTGCTCAAAACAACTGTTTATTGCGGCTTTGTTGATACAAATTTGCGATTTGTATATCTTGAAAAACAACATATATCCACTGCAATTAATGAAAAATAGTGAAAAAATAGTGAAATTTTAATGGAATTTTTCTTTTTGATGTGATAATGTGTTCAGCAACAATCAGTGGTATGATATCCTTTATTGTTAGCTCTTGTAATTATTGTTGTAATGTATTAAAATAATCTTTAGTTAAGTTTTAATAAGTTTTTGAATCTTTTGTGATATTATTGTGAAAAAAGCAGGAGGATATGATGTATGTTTAAAAGGTTTTTTGCCGGCATTCTTGCCTTTATTTTTTCAATTCTTCCGTGCGCAAACGGCAAGGTGAAATACACCTGCAAAGAGGCGGTTGCCGTAACAGCAGAATTCGCAGAAAATGAAAGTGTTGCGATTGACACACCAAAGCCTGTTTTTGCGGCGGATATGCCGGAGTCAGAGGTTATCTCGGTTAACGGGTTATCACGGCTTTCAATCAACGGTCAGCTTACATCTCCCGTCCTCTTTTTCGGCAATACGGATTTTCCGAATCCCAACGGTGTCACAACAAGTCAGGCAGGATTTGCCGCTGATGCGGGAATACATCTTCACTCCATTATTGAAAATATCAATTATTATGCCGACCTTGACAGCATCAGCGAGGCGGAATACAGACAGTTATACTCTCATCTTCACGAGAGCGTTAAGAGTATTACAGAGGGGGATCCGGACGCAAAAATCCTGCTTCGTGTCAAGGTGACAATGCCCGACACAGGCTCCATACCCGAAAGCGAAATAATACAGTATAAAGATAAAAGCATGAAATCCGGTGTTGTATCAATGGCGTCAGATTTATTCAATGAAGAATCAAGCAAAAGGCTTGCTCATCTGGTCGATTATGTCAGCTCCAACGGTGAGTTGTCGAAGCATATTATCGGATATCATCTTGAAAATAATGAATGGTTTCAGTATCTGTACCGTGAAAACGGACAGGACTTTTCAAACGCAAACAATGAAAATTTTGCCCGGTGGCTGAAAGTGAAATATCCGACAGACAGAGATTTGCAGATAGCGTGGGGAAATCCTTTCGTGAAGCTTTCCACAGCGACTATTCCGAATAATCTCCCCGGCAACATTTATGACAACAGCAAGCTGTATAAAGATATTCTCTTTTACGGAACAAAAGCGCAGAAATATGTTGATTATCATCAGTATATCTGTGACCTTACGGCAGCGCGCATTTCGAATCTCGCGCGTATTGTCAAAGAGCGGACAGAAAACCGCGCTATCGTAATTTCTTTCTACGGTTATCAGTTTGAACTGTACAGCTCTCTTTCAGGACACCATAATCTGAATTGGTTGCTTTCTGACAAAAATATCGACGGCTTTGCAGGGCCGATCAGTTACAGAGACCGCAACGGAAGTTCATACGCTCCGAATTCACCTGTGGGTGCTACAGGTGCATATATGTCAACGGTTGACTCAA
>SVPH01000005.1 GCA_015065965.1 Oscillospiraceae bacterium | reverse complement strand
CTCTGTGAGTCTGAAACAAAATCTTCCTTTCTCAATCTCAAACATCAGTCTTCCGTCTTCGGAATCGTCAACCAGCTTACACAAGTCCGGATGTTTTTCTGAATATGCCGACAGACGATTTTTTAAATCCGTGTTGTAGGTCGACACTGTGATAATCGGACTTGCTTCATCAAAAAATATCTCGGTAGTCTTTTGCGATTTCTTCAAGCCTGTTTTCAAAACATAAACCTCCTTTCTAAAAAATATTTTTCAAAAGGCGGCTTTTTTGAAAGATTATTCATAGGTGAACAACCGTAAAAAGAACATTTCATCCGACAGAAATTTTTGAAACGATGCAACGTTAAATCAAACACTCTCCAATTTGATTTCTGCATTTTCTACAGTTCTGAAATTAATTTGAGCAAAACAAAAAAGCCGTCACACAGACAGCATCAATCGGCGGGAGCATTGCTCTCGCTTTTACAAATGATGTCTTATGTAACGGCTTTGAAATTTAAAATAATCTCAAAGGCATACTGTTTCCTAATCCCGCATCACCTGAAGCATTCGCCACGTACAGTATCAACAAAGGTGAGGAGTGCGATAATTTTCTCTTAGCATATCGCAGGCTTTATGCGGATTCATATCCGCAATCAATTACATCGTTATTCAATTGTCAAAACAATTTTAACTTACTATACCACACGGAACATTTGTTTGTCAAGATGCTTTGTGAAAATGTTTTTATTAATTTAGCTACTGCAATTATAAAGTAACACTTGAACAAAACGGAAACAAGTTATATAATAATTGTATATTTATAAAATCACTCATACAGAGGTGAGATAATTGAATATACTGCATATGAAGTATGCTGTTGAGGTTGCAAAAGTGGGTTCGCTCAATAAGGCGGCGGAAAGTCTTTATGTAGCTTTGCCTAACATAAGCCGTTCAATCAAAGAGCTTGAAGCAGATTTAGGTATTACTGTTTTTGACCGCACTGCAAAAGGTATGGTACTCACTCCCGAAGGCGAAGAATTCATCAGCTACGCTAAAGATATTCTCAAGCAGATTGATCAGGTTGAGAATATGTATAAAAGTGGCCAGGTAAAGAAACAGAAGTTTTCCATTTCCGTGCCGCGTGCCTGCTATATTTCCGATGCGTTTGCGGAGTTTTCAAAAACTCTTTCAAAGGATGCCTGTGAAATCTTTTATAAAGAAACCAATTCACAGAGAACTATCAACAACATCCTTAACCACGACTATAAGCTCGGTATAATCCGATATGCGGAGAATTTTGATAAGTATTTCAAATCGATGCTTGAAGAAAAAGCACTCAGCTACGAAATGGTAACGGAGTTTTCCTATTGCCTGATTATGAGTGCCGATAATCCGCTTGCAGAGAAAGAAGAAATCACTTTTGATGATCTGACGGACTATATTGAAATTGCTCACGCTGACCCCTATGTGCCGTCACTTCCGCTTGCAAAGGTTGTCAAATCGGAACTTCCCGATAACATTGACCGCAGAATTTTCATTTTCGAAAGAGCAAGCCAGTTTGATTTGCTTTCACAGAATCCCGAAACGTTTATGTGGGTTTCTCCCGCACCGCCGAGTGTTCTTGAACGATATAATCTTGTGCAAAAGAAATGTGTTGACAATAAAAAGGTATATAAAGATGTTCTGATATATCGTAACGGATATAAGCTCACAGACCTTGATAAAAAGTTTATAACAGCACTTTGTGAATCAAAACGAAAACATCTGAATAATGAAATTTCCAAGACTCGTCAGTAAAGGACGGGTCTTGATTTTTTATATCGATACAAGGGTTATCGATATTGATAATACCGATTGAACATTTTAATAATTCCCAACTCCTTTAAGTTTTGTTAAGATAACTATGGTCAAAAGAAAGGAGGCATTACGGTGGATAAAACAGGAATAACCAAAGCAACTTTAGGCAGACTTCCGCATTATCTTCAGCTTTTGCGAGAGCTGTCGGTTGACGATGTTCCGTATATTTCCGCAACCGTGATTGCCAAAAAACTTTCTCTCGGAGAGGTTCAGGTAAGAAAAGACCTGAGTGCCGTAAGCGGTGCGGGTAAACCGAAGGTCGGATATAAAACGGCTGATCTGATGAAGTGCATTGAGAGTCATCTCGGTCAGGGCGATATGACTAATGCCGTACTTGTCGGTGCAGGAAAGCTCGGAAAAGCACTTCTCGAGTTTGACGATTTTGAGGACTACGGCGTAAAAATCATCGCCGCATTTGACTGCAATGAAACGGCAATCCGTTATAACCGTTCGGTTGAAATTCTTCCGATGAAGGATTTTCAATCGTTTTGCAAACAAAACAATGTGCAAATCGGGATAATAACCGTAGGTTTAGGTTCGGCTCAATCTGTATGTGACCAAATGATTGAAAGCGGAATAACGGCAATCTGGAACTTTGCTCCATGCAACCTTGAAGTGCCCGACGGCATATTATTGAAGCAGGAAAGGCTTGCACTCTCACTCGCATATCTTAACAATAAGTTATCAATTATGTAAAACATATTCAGGAGGATATAAAATGGCTACAAAAACTTACGAAATCATCGACGGCGTTGAAAAGCTCACCGAAGCAATTGCTCGTGTGAGAAAAGCTCAGCAGGTTTTCGCAACCTACACTCAGGAGCAGGTTGACAAGATTTTCCTTGCAGCTGCTTCAGCCGCAAACAAAGCAAGAATTCCCCTTGCAAAAATGGCTGTTGAAGAAACAGGCATGGGTATTGTTGAAGACAAGGTTATTAAGAATAACTACGCTTCCGAATATATCTACAATGCCTATAAAGACACCAAGACCTGCGGTGTTATCGAAGAAGACAAGGCTTTCGGCATCAAGAAAATTGCAGATCCCATCGGTGTTATTGCTGCGGTTATTCCCACAACAAACCCTACATCAACAGCAATTTTCAAGTGCCTCATCGCTCTCAAAACAAGAAATGCTATTATTATTTCTCCTCATCCCAGAGCAAAGAACTGCACAATCGCAGCTGCAAAGCTTGTTCTTGAAGCAGCAGTTGCAGCAGGTGCTCCCGAAGGAATCATCGACTGGATTGACGTTCCCTCACTCGAAATGACAAACACAGTTATGAAGGAAGCAGATATCATCCTCGCAACAGGCGGCCCCGGCATGGTTAAGGCTGCTTATTCAAGCGGCAAGCCCGCACTCGGTGTTGGCGCAGGTAACACTCCCGCTATCATTGATGACAGCGCAGACATTCTTCTTGCTGTTAACTCAATTATCCACTCAAAGACATTCGATAACGGTATGATTTGTGCATCAGAACAGTCCGTTATCGTTATGGAAAGCATTTATGATACAGTTAAGGAAGAGTTTGCTGCAAGAGGCTGCTATTTCCTTAATCCCGCAGAAACAGAAAAGGTAAGAAAGACAATCATCATCAACGGCGCACTTAATGCAAAAATCGTTGGTCAGTCTGCTGCAAAGATTGCAGAGCTTTCGGGCGTAACCGTTCCTGAAGGAACAAAGATTCTTATCGGTGAAGTTGAGAGCGTTGATATCAGCGAAGAATTTGCTCACGAAAAGCTTTCACCCGTTCTTGCAATGTATAAGGCAGAAAACTTTGAAGATACACTTTCAAAGGCAGAGCACCTTGTTGCAGACGGCGGCTACGGTCATACCTCATCAATTTATCTCAATGAAGTAACCGAAACAGAAAAGATTAACGAGTTTGCCGCAAGAATGAAGACTTGCCGTATCCTTGTCAACACTCCCTCATCACACGGCGGTATCGGCGACCTCTATAACTTCAAGCTTGCTCCCTCGCTCACACTCGGCTGCGGTTCATGGGGCGGTAACTCCGTTAGTGAAAACGTTGGTGTCAAACACCTTATCAATATCAAAACTGTTGCAGAAAGAAGAGAAAATATGCTTTGGTTCCGTGCACCTGAAAAGGTATATATCAAGAAAGGCTGTCTTCCCGTTGCACTCGACGAACTCAAGAACGTTATGGGCAAGAAGAGAGCATTCATCGTAACAGACACATTCCTCTATGAAAACGGCTATACAAAGCCCATTACAGACAAACTCGACGAAATGGGCATTGCTCACACAACATTCTTTGACGTTCAGCCTGACCCCACACTCCTCAACGCAAAGAACGGTGCTGCACAGATGGCTGCATTCAAGCCCGACACAATCATCGCTCTCGGCGGCGGCTCTGCAATGGATGCAGCAAAAATTATGTGGGTTCTTTATGAACATCCCGAAGCAGACTTCATGGATATGGCAATGAGATTCATCGATATCCGCAAGAGAGTTTATACCTTCCCCAAGATGGGCGAAAAGGCATATTTCATCGCCGTTCCCACATCCGCGGGTACAGGCTCCGAAGTTACTCCCTTCGCAGTTATCACTGACGAAAAGACAGGCGTTAAGTATCCTCTTGCCGACTATCAGCTTCTTCCCAACATGGCAATTATTGATACGGATTTCCATATGTCAGCTCCCAAGGGACTTACAGCAGCATCCGGTATCGACGCTGTAACACACGCAGTTGAAGCTTACGCAGCAATGCTTGCAACCGACTATACAGACGGTCTTGCACTTCAGGCACTCAAGAATATCTTTGCTTATCTTCCCAGAGCATACGAAAACGGTCAGACAGATGTTGAGGCAAGAGAAAAGATGGCTAATGCCGCAACAATGGCAGGTATGGCATTTGCAAACGCATTCCTCGGCATCTGCCACTCAATGGCTCATAAGCTCGGCGCATTCCATCATCTTCCCCACGGTGTTGCAAACGCACTTATGATTGAAGAAGTTCTCCGCTTCAATGCTTCCGAAGCACCTGCAAAAATGGGTACTTTCTCACAGTATGACCATCCCCACACACTTGCACGCTATGCAGAAATCGCTGATTATCTCGGTCTCGGCGGCAAGAATAATAACGAAAAGCTCGAAAACCTCATTAAGGCAATCAATGACCTCAAGGCTCAGGTTGGTATTAAAGAAACAATCAAGGATTACGGCATTGATGAAAAAGATTTCCTTGAACGTCTTGATGATATGGTTGAGCAGGCATTCGATGACCAGTGCACAGGTGCTAACCCCAGATATCCCCTTATGAGCGAACTCAAGCAGATGTATCTCAATGCTTACTACGGCAAACACTTTGTTGAAAAGGCTATGCCCACAGCAGACGACATCAAGGTTTTTGAGTCCGACAAGGTTAAGTCCGCATACAGAAAAAGCAAGAAGGCATAATTGAGAAGGAGGATATACAATAATGAAACTTGACAGAGTAATAGCAGTAAGAAACAATAAGACAATCTACCGCGACGGCGACGTTTGCGTTAAGGTTTTCAATGACGATTATTCAAAGGCTGATGTTCTCAATGAGGCACTCAATCAGGCACGAATTGAAGAAACAGGTCTTAATATTCCCAAGGTGCTTGAAGTTACAATGATTGACGGCAAATGGGCAATCGTTTCCGAGTATATTAAAGGCAAAACACTTGCACAGCTTATGGCAGAAGATGAAGACAAGAAGAGCGAATATCTTGAGCTTCTTGTTGACCTTCAGCTTGAAGTGCAGTCAAAGACCTGCCCGCTTCTCAACAAGCTCAAGGATAAGATGAACAGAAAAATCAGTCAGTCAGAGCTTGAGGCAACAACAAAGTATGATCTTCACACCCGTCTTGAAGGTATGCCCAAGCACAACAAGGTCTGCCACGGCGACTTCAATCCCTCAAATATCATTATCGCAGAAGACGGCACTCCCTATATCCTTGACTGGTCACACGCAACCCAGGGCAACGCATCAGCAGACGCTGCAAGAACTTATCTTCTTTTCTGGCTCAGCGGTGACATCAACGGTGCAAAAGAATATCTCGAACTCTTCTGCAAGAAGAGCAACACAGCAACGCAGTATGTTCAGAAGTGGATGCCCATTGTTGCGGCTTCACAGTCGGTAAAGGGCAATGAAAAAGAAAGAGAATTCCTTCTTTCATGGGCTAACGTTGTAGATTACGAATAAGGAGATAATGACAATGAAAATTACAGTATGTATCGGCTCATCATGCCACATCAAAGGTTCAAGACAGGTTGTTGAACAGCTTCAGTATCTCATCAGCGAAAACAAGCTCGGTGATAAGGTTGAGCTCGGCGGAACTTTCTGCATGGGCAAATGTCAGCAGGGTGTCTGCGTTACCGTTGACGACAATTTCTTTTCGGTAACTCCCGAAACAGTAGACGAATTCTTCTCAAAAGAAGTTATTGCGAAGGTGTAAGCTATGGTGATTGTTCAGGTTTGCGTCGGCAGTTCATGCCACCTGAAGGGCTCACCCGAAATTGTTGAGCTTCTTCAGAAAGCCGTTGAAGAACATCATCTTGAAGACGAGGTTACACTTGCCGGAAGCTTTTGCATCGGCAAGTGTAATCGTGTTGGTGTAACAATTCAGGTCAATGATGATGTTCACGTCGGAATAACAAAAGAGAATTTCAAAGAATTTTTCAATGAAAATATTTTATCCGCAGTTGAAAGGAAGTAACAGAATATGAATTGTCTGACCCTTAAAAAATCAAACTGCAAAAACTGTTATAAATGTATCCGCCATTGCCCGGTCAAAGCCATCCGCTTTTCGGGCAATCAGGCGCATATTATAGGTAACGAGTGCATTCTATGCGGTCAGTGCTTTGTTGTGTGTCCGCAGAACGCAAAGGAAATAGTGAACGAGGTTGAAAAGGTAAAGGTGCTTATTCAGAGCGGCGATCCTGTTGTTGTCAGTCTTGCACCGTCTTTCATTGCAAATTATGACGGCGTCGGAATTAATTCAATGCGTTCAGCTCTTCAGAAGCTTGGCTTTTTTGATGTTGAAGAAACTGCAATCGGTGCAACAATCGTTAAAAATGAATATGAAAGAATACTTGCGGAAGAGGAGAGAGACGTTATCATTTCTTCCTGCTGTCATTCAATAAATCTTCTGATTCAGAAGCATTATCCCGCAGCACTCGAATATCTTGCCGATGTTATGTCCCCAATGCAGGCACACTGTCAGGATATTAAAAAGCGTATTCCCAACGCAAAAACCGTTTTTGTAGGTCCCTGCGTTGCAAAAAAGGATGAAGCGGAATACTACGAAGGAATTGCAGATGCTGTTCTCACATTTGAGGAACTTACCGAATGGCTCAAAGAAGAAAATATTGAGCTTGAAGCAATTTCTGATAAAGATGAATTCAGCCGTGCCAGATTCTTCCCCACAACGGGCGGCATTCTCAAAACAATGACCGAAACGAGCGACTATACATACGTTGCCATTGACGGTGTTGAAAACTGTATTGCCGTTCTCAAAGATATTGAAAAAGGTAAGATTCATAAGTGCTTTATTGAAATGTCATCTTGCGTGGGCAGCTGCGTAGGCGGTCCCGTTATCGAAAAATATCACCACACCTCAAACATCAAGGACTATATTGAGGTTGCAAACTATGCAGGAAGCAAGGATTTTGAGGTTGACCAGCCCAAAGCAATCGAGCTCAAAAAGAATTTCAGTTTCATTGAAAGAAAGCTTCCGTTGCCTTCAGAAACGGAAATAAACAACATTCTCCGTCAGATGGGTAAGTTCAAGCCTTCCGATGAGCTTAACTGCGGCTCCTGTGGCTATAATACCTGCCGTGAAAAAGCAATTGCAATTTCACAGGGCAAGGCAGAATTTTCAATGTGTCTGCCTTACCTTAAGGATAAAGCAGAAAGCTTTTCCGACACAATCGTCAAAAACACTCCCAACGGACTTATCGTTCTCAACGAACAGCTTGAGGTTCAGCAGATAAATACCGCTGCAAGAAAAATTATGAATATCCGTAGTGCATCCGATGTTCTCGGTGACCAGGTAATCAGAATCCTTGACCCCAGCGTGTTTATGACCGTTCTTTCAACGGGCAGAGATGTCCGTGATCAGCGTGTATATCTTGCAGAATATAAGAGATATGTTGAGCAGACTGTTGTTTATGACCGTGACTCACACCTTCTTATCGGAATTATGCGTGATGTTACCGATGAAGAAGCGGAGCGTGAAAAGAAAGAAAGCATCAGCCGTCAGACCGTTGAGGTTGCGGACAGAGTTGTTGAAAAGCAGATGCGCATTGTTCAGGAAATTGCATCGCTTCTCGGTGAAACAGCCGCAGAAACAAAAATCGCTCTTGCGAAGCTGAAGGAGTCGATTACCGATGAATGATTTGTGTGCAGATATCGGCTATAAAAGCATCAATCACTACGGCGAAGAGCTTTGCGGTGACCACGTTGACGTTGTTGAACAGGATGAAAATTCAACCGTTATCGTTCTTGCAGACGGTCTCGGAAGCGGTGTTAAAGCGAGCATTCTTTCAACCTTGACGTCAAAGATAATTTCAACAATGATGGCAGAGGGTCTGCCTCTTGAAGAATGTGTTTCAACCATTGCCGCAACCCTTCCCGTTTGCTCCGTCAGAGGTGTAGCATACTCTACTTTTACTATCATTCACCTCAAGAATAATGATATTGCCGAAGTTATTCAGTATGATAATCCGCAGGTAATCATCATCCGTGATGAAGAAAATTACGATTATCCCAAAACAGAAATGAACATCGGCGGCAAAAAGATTTTCAAGAGCGTAATAAAACTTCGTGAAAACGATATTTTTGTTGCAATGAGTGACGGATGTCCCCATGCGGGAATCGGTATGTCATATAATTTCGGCTGGAAAAGAGAGGATATAATTTCATTTATGGAAACTCTTGCTCCCGTCGGATATACCGCAAAAACCCTTTCAACAATCCTTGTTGACGAATGCTATAAGCTCTACGGCGGAAAACCCGGTGACGATGCAACGGCTTGTGTTGTGAGAATCAGAAAGCGTGAGCCGATGAATATTCTTTTCGGACCTCCGTCAAACAGAGATGATGCAAACAGAATGATGTCCCTTTTCTTCTCAAAAGAGGGTAAGCACATCATCTGCGGCGGCACAACTTCATCAATTGCCGCAAAATATCTTAACAAACCGATTAAGGCGAGCCTCAATTTTGAAAAAGCCGATGTGCCTCCGATAGCGGAAATCGAAGGCGTTGAACTTGTAACGGAAGGCGTTATCACCGTCAACAAGGTGCTTGAATATGCTAAAGATTATCTCGGTGAAAACGAGCATTATGAGCAATGGAGCTTAAAGCGTGACGGTGCTTCCTTAATCTCCCGCTTGCTTTTTGAGGAAGCAACTGATATAAATTTCTATGTAGGCCGAGCAATCAATCCTGCTCACCAGAATCCCGATCTGCCTATTAATTTCAGCATAAAAATGAATCTTGTTGAGGAGCTTTCGGCTTGCCTCAAAAAGATGGGAAAACGCATCAAAGTGAGTTACTTTTAAGGAGAATTGATATGAGAAAGTTTGATACAAAAGTTCAGCATCTCAAATATAAGGTTTTGAGAGAGGTTGCAAGACAAGCGTGGAATGATACCTTGTTTGACAATCTTCTCGATATCCCCAAAACCCTTGTTCCCGGAAATGAACCCACGATGCGCTGCTGTGTTTACAAAGAACGTGCAATTCTTGCCGAAAGAGTAAAAATTGCAATGGGCGGCGATAAACTTAATCCCAACGTCATTGAAGTTATAGATATCGCCTGCGACGAATGTCCCGTCGGCGGCTACGAAGTGACAAATGCCTGCCGTGGATGTCTTGCTCACAGATGCGAGGATGTATGTAAAAAGGGCGCAATCACATTCGACAACAACCACGTTGCCCATATCGACAAATCAAAGTGCGTTGAATGCGGTGCATGTGCAAAGGTTTGTCCTTACACAGCGATTGTCAGCCGAAAAAGACCTTGTCAGAGTGCTTGCAAAATAAAAGCTATTTCAATGAATGAGCAGAAAGCGGCAACCATCAACAACGATAAATGTACTGCTTGCGGTGCCTGCGTTTATCAGTGTCCCTTCGGTGCGATAATGGATAAATCTTATATGGTGAACGTTATCGACATCATCAAAAAGAGTGAGGAGAACAAAAAATATAAGGTTTACGCAGTTGTTGCTCCGTCAATTTCAAGTCAGTTCACCTATGCAAAGCTCGGTCAGGTTATCAGCGGACTTAAAGAACTCGGTTTCTTTACCGTAGTTGAAGCTGCACTCGGTGCGGATATGGTTGCAATGGCTGAGTCAAAAGAGCTTGCCGAAAAAGGCTTCCTCACAAGCTCCTGCTGTTCCGCGTTCGTTTCTTATGTAAAATCTGCGTTCCCTCAGCTTGCAGAGCATATTTCGCATAATCTTTCACCCATGGCGGCACTTGCAAAATATATCAAAGAAACAAGCGAAGGCGCAAAGGTTGTTTTCATCGGACCTTGTACCGCAAAGAAAGCAGAGGCTCAACTCGAATCAGTTAAGCCTTATGTTGACAGCGTGCTAACCTTTGAAGAACTTCAGGCACTCTTTGACAGCAAGGATATCGACATCACAACTCTTGAAGAAGACGTGCTTGATAATGCATCATATTTCGGCAGAATTTTCGCAAGAAGCGGAGGTCTTTCAGATGCCGTTGCACAGGCAATGAAAGAGCAGAATATTGAATTTGACCTCAAGCCTGCAGTCTGCGATGGAATTGAAGCCTGCAGAATGGCACTTCTCAAAAAGAGCAAGAATGTTCTTGATGCAAACTTCATTGAAGGTATGGCTTGTGTCGGCGGATGCATCGGCGGTGCAGGATGCCTGACTCACGGCGAAAAGAACAAATCCGAAGTTGATAAATACGGCAGAGAAGCAATGGAAAAAACAATCTCAGATGCCGTTTCAATCTTAAAATAAATATAAGTCTTATTCATAAATATCTACCCCAATCTTTGACAAAAGCACCGAGTGATTACACCCGGTGCTTTTGTTTTCATTATCATGGCATTTGTCTTAGCGAGCAATGGATTTGTGTGTACAAATCCAAAATTTAGGGGTTTTCGCCCCCTAATACCCCGAAGAAAAAATAGATAAAAAGATAAAATCAGGTGCAATAGGAGTTAAATCCCGTTGCACCTGATAACTATGTTTATGCTATAAAAATCAGCTCGTGATTAATAATCTCTCTTGCCCGTGCTGCTATGTTATTCATACGGGCAACCCATTCCATTTGGTCATTTACTTTCAGTTGTTCCGTAATGCCCTCATTGACTTTCATCTGTTCTACCAGCCGAGAGAACATATCTGATGCCTGTTCATCAACCTCTGCAAGATGTGTCCACAGTGTTCCTGTCATAAGCATAATATTGAACTGCATTCGTTTATGGTTCATAAGATAATCTTTGCGTTTCAGTCCCCATACACCGAGCGGTTTGTTTGCTTCGGCAGGTAATGCGATGTTGGGGATTCTGTAATCGCCGACTGTTCTGTAAGTGCCGCCGTTCTGTTTAAATGATGATTTATTCATAACAATAACTCCTTTCAATCAGTAACAAATGTATCGTGTGTAAATTTAGCACCAAGCCGAAAACCTGAAATAAAACCGTCGGCTATACTGACTGTCAGAAAATCATTGTATGTACTTGTGTAGCTTACGAACAAATTTTTTTCTTCACCGCTTAACCTTGAATTAAGCATTTCTTCTTTTTCCGTAAGAGAGTTTATCTTTTTCATTAACTCACTTTTCAACTCTGAACAGCATTCCTGCGGTTCAATGTTGCCATAATAAAATTCTTCAATAAAACCAGACATTTTGTAAACCTCCGTAATAGATTGATAATCCTTACAATTCAATTATTCCGACTGTCTACAAAAGCCAAAGGGAGGCAACTTCCTTATGAAGTGCCTCCCTTGAGGGTGATTTTTTTAATTAAAACCGTGCAAACAATATATGCTTTTTTGTGCGAAGTTTTATACTTTTTTCTACTAGATATTGACATTTTTAGTATAAGTGATATTATATATAAAGAAATATATTTGAGGTAGAATATTATGAAAGTTAAAAATGTTCTCTTAAGAATAACATCTGTCTTGCTTGTAATTTTTATTTTATTAGTTACGGCAACTTCATCATTTGCCGCAACATCATGGAGAACAAAGAATGATGAAGCCAAAGCCGCAAAGGTACTTTCTGTAACCGATAATATTGTTGAAATTGCAAGAGCAGAAATCGGTTTTTTTGACGGTAACAACATCAACAAGTTTACAACATGGTATTATGGCTATGATACATCAGCATACTGGTGTTCAATTTTTATTTCATGGTGTGCTGATCAGGCAGGTGCATTGGGCACTGCAATCCCTAAAAGAGCATCATGCGTTTCAATGAAAAACTGGTTTGAAATAAGAGGCGAGTATTACCCTGCCGGCAGCGATTATGTGCCGCAAAAAGGCGACATCATGTTCATCAATACCGCTGTAGACGGAACAGATGATATTCACCATGTAGACCTTATAACTGAAAGCGGATTTATCGGAAGCGGAGAAAACAAAAAAGTTATGTGTATAAGCGGCAACACATCAAACCTTAATTATGAGGGTTCAGAATATGTAACAGAAAAGGCGCGACCTGTAAGCGGACCCAAGGCTTGTGTTGTTGGATATGCTCATCCTTCTTATGAAAAAAGCATTGGATTAAGAGGGGACATAGAAACATTTACTGAGGCACACACACCGCCTTTTATGAAGTTTATTGAATCCAAAATGATATCTATGCTTTTCAGACTTGAAAGTTTTTGGGCAAATGTTGTCAAAACATTCAGAATGCAGGTTGCTGATTTTGAAAGCAGGGTTGATGCTGCTCACAGTAAAATTGAAAGCGATATAAATACTTTTAAAGAAAAGAACAAAACAAGATTTTTAACAGATAAAACAACAGAATTATCCGAATCATTGACCGAACAAACAACCAATGCAGAATTAACCGTTGCAACATAAATTTCTAAAAGCCACTGGAAATCTTTTCTTTCCAATGGCTTTTGCTGTTTGATAAATAATTTATAAAATTAATGCGGAGAGGATATTGTGGGAAACAATAAAAAATCATATATATTGCTTTCGTTATGCGCCGTTATTGTAACTGCTACAATACTTATTATGGGTCATTTTGATTCACCTGAATATAATGTTTATGTTCCTGTTTCCCATTCAACAATTTCTTCTGTTTCGGTCACAGAAATTTTAAATGACGGCAGGATAAATCTAAACACTGCCACTGCTGATGAATTAATGAAACTTGAAAGTATCGGTAAAGTCAGAGCACAGAAGATTATAGAATACAGAGAAGATAACGGAGGATTTGTTTCTGTTGAAGAAATAATAAATATAGACGGAATATCATCTGATTTTCTCGAAAAAAACTTTGATAAAATAACAGTATAAAAAACGGAGGTAATCATGACTTATAATTTGCATGAAAAAGCAAAGCAAAATATTATTGTTGTTGCTCACAGGGGAGCCTCGGGAGGTAACATACCCTGCAATACCATGACTGCATATGAAATTGCCCTTAAGCAAGGAGCGGATATGATTGAAGTTGATGTAAGTTGCAGCCTTGACGGTAAACTGTTTCTTTTTCATCCCGGTATGGAATGTGAACACTTGAATAAAGATATTGATTTAGATAATCTTACTTACCGTGAAATCAGAAATATCAGATATGTTAACTATGACAGAACACCTACTCAATTCAAAATTGCCGGATTTGATAATTTCCTCGAACAGTTTAAAGGGCGATGCTATATAAATATTGATAAATTTTGGGATAATCCGGAATTAATTTATAAAACAATAAAACGTCACGGTATGACCGAACAGATTCTTGTTAAAAGCAAACCTTCCAAAAAAGTTTTTGATGTACTTGAAAATCTTTGCCCTGAATTACCCTATATCCCCATTGTTTCCGAAAACCATCCCTTACATTACGAACTTATGAAAAAAGAAATAAACTATATAGGCGCTGAGGTTTTATTTAAAAAAGATGATTCATACCTTGCAAGCGATGAATTTATAAATATGATGCACAATGACGATAAACTCGTTTGGGTAAATTCAATAATATATGATTATAAAGAACAACTTTCAGGCGGTCACAGCGATGATACGGCAATGACTGTATCGGAAGATTACGGCTGGGGTTGGCTTGCAGACAGAAATTTTGACTTTATTCAGACGGATTGGACAATGATGCTTGTTGATTATCTAAAAAAATCAGGTAAATACTACAGATAAAAGTAAAACGGCGGATTATTCCGCCGTTTTTGTTCTTAACCCTTTGGGATAATGATTCTTTGCTCTGCCTGAAACAACTTTTACTCCGCCTACAGTACATCCGTCAACCATAATAACAGCCCAACCGTTTTCACAATCAACCGTTATTTCTTCTCCGTGCAGATATTTTTTTATATCAACACTATCTGCGGAAAGGTTTATTTGTCTTTTAAACATTTTTCCCATTGCCATAAAGAATTGATGATGGGGAAGAATATAGTTTTTACGAATTTCTCCAATGGTAACACCGCAAGAAAAAGCAGTTCCTTTTTGAATTTCAAAATCTGATGCAAAATAAACAGGATTACCGTTATATATAATTATATTTTCTTTATTATATTCAGTAAGCACGTCATCAAGAAAATCAAAAACAGTTTTGTCAATTTTCCATTTTTTCAATGAAAGAACGGTATTATCTTTTTTTTCGTTCTTGTTATGGAGAACCGCCATAAATTGGCCTTCTCCTTTGTTTTTATGCGGATAAAACCTTCTTGCATATGATATATTTTTGCATTCGCAGCCTTCAAACATTATTCCGTCAGACGAATTCTTTCTTACAGTATCTTTAACCGGAAGAATTTCAAATTCAAGGTGACTTTTCAAAAAATTATCAACCGTCATTTCATTTTCTTCAAGTGAGAATGTGCACGTAGCATATACAATATATCCGCCGTCTTTAAGCGCCAAAACAGCATTTTCAAGAATCTGTGCCTGTCTTTCGGCACATTTGAATACATTATCTATGCTCCACTCATTTATCGCAACTTCTTCTTTACGGAACATTCCTTCGCCCGAACACGGTGCATCAACCATAATAAAGTCAAAAATTTTTGGGAAAGTCTTGGCAAGCCTGGCAGTATCCATACATGTAGTAACAGTATTTTTCAGACCAAGTCTTTCAATATTTCCTGTAAGAATTTTGCATCTGGATGGAATAATTTCGTTCGAAACAAGAATTCCGTTTTCACCAAGTTTATTTTTTATCTGTGAACTTTTACCGCCCGGTGCAGCGCACATGTCAAGGCAAACCCAATCAGGTTCTATATCAATGCATTCTGCCGGAGCCATCGCTGCAGGCTCCTGAACATAAATCATACCTGCGTGATGATAAGGATGATTACCTATTTTATCATATTCAAGATAATATCCGTTTTCAACATACGGAATTTTACTTTTTGAAAAAATGTTTATCATTTCAAAGTCTTTGAGTGAAATTTTATCTGTATTTACCCTGAACGCTCTTACAGGAGCACTTTTAAGCGACTCAATATATTCTTCATATTCATCTCCGAGAATTTTTTGCATTCTTTCGCTGTATTCAGTTGGCAGATTCTTCATTATTCATCACCGCCGATGTTCATTTCTGCGTGAAGCATACATATTCCTATTGCAGTAATCGCTGCTGTCTCCGTTCTGAGAATTCTTTTGCCGAGAGAAATTGTTTTTCCTCCGGCATTAATTGCTGCAGAAATTTCATTTTCGTCAAAACCGCCCTCAGGTCCTATGAAAATTCCGACAGAGTCTCCGCTTTTTAATAATTCAAGTGCATCTTTTGTGGCTTTCATGCCATCTTTGTTTTCGTAAGGAACAATAAAATGGTCAAGTTTTGCTGCCTTTTTAACAGCCTGGCTGAACGTATGAACATCGCATATTTCGGGAATTGAAGTGCGTTTACTTTGTTTTGCTGCACTTTCAGAAATTGATTGCCAGCGTTGAACTTTGCTTTTTTTCTTTTTGTCATCAAGTTTAACAACACATCTGTGCATTTCAACAGGTATTATCGCCTCCGCACCGAGTTCAACCGATTTCTGAATAATTAACTCCATTTTATCACTTTTAGGCAAACCTTGAAAAAGATATATTTTGATCGGAAGACTTGTATCTTGATAGTTTTCTTCATCAATTTTCGCAACAACGCTATCGTCATTGAAACATTCAAGACTGCAAAGACTGCTTTTTCCGTTTTCGCTTACAAGGAAAGTCTCGCCAGGTTTCATGCGCAGAACATTTTTTATATGATTAAAATCAGACCCTGTTATTATATAATAATCACCGTGTCTGTTTTCTCTATCAGCAAAGAAATTATACATATATACACCAACTTTCCGGAATATTATATCAAATAAAATTTATATTGACAATCATTAAATTTATTTCTATTTTCTATTGTTAAATTAAAAATGCTTTGATATAATGTAAAAGAAATAAAAACGCAAATTGAAAGGAGTATTATAAATGAAAAAAACTCAATGGTATAAAGAAGCAGTATGCTATCAGATCTGGCCGCGTTCATTCTGTGACGGTAACGGAGACGGTATAGGTGACCTTGAAGGTGTACTTTCAAAACTTGATTATCTCAAGGAACTCGGAATTACCTGTATCTGGTTTTCTCCTCTTTATTGCTCTCCAAATGCCGACTTCGGTTATGATATTTCCGATTATAAGAATATTTCTCCTGATTACGGAAACAATGAACTTTTCAAAAAAGTTCTTGATGAAGCGCATGCAAGGGGAATGAAAGTTATAATGGATCTTGTTGTTAACCATTCCTCAGACGAACATGAGTGGTTCAAACAAGGTATTGATAAAAACAGCAAATATCACGATTATTATTTCTGGCGTGACGGTAAGGGTAAAAAACTTCCCAATAACTGGTCTTCGCTTTTTGAAGGTAAAGCCTGGGAATATAATGAAGAAAACGGTCAGTATTATCTCCATCTTTTCTCAAAAAAACAGCCTGATCTTAATATGGATAATCCTGCAGTCCGTGAAGAAGTTAAGGATATTATGAAATTCTGGCTTGATATGGGCGTTGATGGTTTCCGTGAAGATGTTATAACCTTTGTTTCAAAAAGAAAAGGTCTTCCTGCAGGTTTTCCTATTCCTCAGGCATGCGGTATGGAACATTATGCAGACGGCCCCAATATCCACAAGTATCTCACCGAATTCCGTCAGGTTCTCAACAAGTATGACTGTTTCGTAGTCGGTGAAGCGCCGATGATGACAGTCAACAAAGCACTTAAATATATTAAAGAAGGTCCTGAACAGGAACTTGATATGATGTTCCACTTCCAGCATATGGAGGCTGACTGCCTGTTTATGGATTGTCTTTCCTTCCCGTTCAACCTTAAAAAACTCAAAAAGGCGTTTTCAAAGTGGCAAACCGGTCTTTACGGAAAGAGTTGGAACGCGCTTTATATCGAAAATCATGATCATCCCAGAATTATTAACAGATTCGGAAGCGTTAAATACAGAACAGAGAGTGCGAAATCAATTGCAAACTCTTACATGCTTCAGTGCGGCACTCCGTTTATTTATCAGGGTCAGGAAATCGGCATGATAAATATTGATTTGCCTAATGTTGAAGATTATCAGGATATTTTTGCGATTAATAATTACAAAACCCTGCGTCTGCTTGGTTTCTCTGACGAAAAAGCAAAGCATAGACTAAAAAAAGGAAGCAGAGGTAACGCCAGAACTCCCGTTCAGTGGGATGACAGTGAAAATGCCGGCTTTACAACAGGTACACCTTGGATGCCCGTTAATCCCAAATATAAAGACGGAATTAATGCCAAAGCTGAAATGGCTGATCCGAATTCAATTTTTAATCATTATAAAGCGGTTATTAAATTCCGTAAAGATAATCCGATTGCAGTTCACGGTGCATATAAAGAGTACAACAAATCCAGCAAAGAACTTTATGTTTATGAGCGTACATATGACGGAAAGAAAATGCTCGTTATCTGTTCTTATTCAGAAAAGCCCGCAAAGTTCACTGCACCGTCCGGTTATGATTTGAAAAAGGGAAAAGCAGTTCTTTGCAACTATGCTGAAAACCCTGTTGAAAACAACGGATTTACAACAAGACCTTACGAAACAAGAGTTTATATATTTGATTAATTTTTATCCCTCGGAAGTATTGCTTCCGAGGGATAGTTTTTATTTAAACATCATATAATATATCTGAATTTACTTTTGAAAGGCTGTTTTAATGATTAAGACTTATGAATTATTCGACCTAAATCACACATTAGCTGCTGAATATCTTTCATCTTTTATTATCCCGTGGCAGGCACTTTCAGGTATAAAGGATATGATCTTGTCAATTGGAGCAAAACTAGACAAAAATGAATTTAATGAAATTTCTGAACATGTATGGGTGCATAATACTGCAACGGTTGCGCCAACCGCTCATCTTGGTGCACCATGTATTATTGGTGCCAATACCGAAGTCAGACATTGTGCATTCATTAGAGGTGCTGCTCTTGTAGGCGAAGATTGTGTTATAGGAAATTCCGTTGAATTAAAAAATGTTATACTTTTTGATAGAGTTCAAACACCGCATTACAACTATGTAGGGGACAGCATTCTCGGTTACAAATCACATATGGGCGCAGGTTCAATAACTTCAAATGTTAAATCAGACAAAAGTCTTGTAACCGTAAATACAGATGATAAAAAGATTGAAACAGGACTGAAAAAGTTCGGAGCAATGCTTGGTGATAATGTTGAAATAGGCTGTAACAGTGTATTAAACCCAGGAACAATAATCGGTAAGAACACAAATATATATCCGCTTTCATGTGTACGCGGTTTTGTTCCCGCTGAAAGCATATATAAATCAGGCGGCATTATTGTCAATAAAAATTGATGGAGTGATTTTATGGGTAAATATTTCGGCACAGACGGATTCAGGGGAGAAGCAAATGAAAATTTAACTGCTGACCATGCATATAAAATAGGGCGTTTCCTTGGTTGGTATTACAGAGAATTAAAAAATCGCTGCGGATGTAATGAATCGCCTAAAATTGTTATCGGAAAAGACACAAGAAAATCAAGTTATATGTTTGAATATGCACTTGTTGCAGGCATTACCGCTTCAGGTTCAGATGCATATCTTTTACATGTTACAACTACTCCGTCGGTTGCTTATATAACTAAAATTGACGGTTTTGACTGCGGAATTATGATTTCGGCAAGCCATAACCCGTTTTATGATAACGGAATAAAACTGATAAACGGAAACGGAGAAAAAACAGATGATGAAACAATAAATTATATTGAAGATTATATCGACGGAAAACTTGAACTTTTCGGCAAGAAATGGGATGAAATACCATATGCAAAAAAAGAAAATATTGGCAAAACGGTTGATTATATTTCAGGCAGAAACCGATATATAGGTTATCTTATTTCGCTCGGAATATATTCATTCAGAGGATACAAAGTTGGTCTTGACTGTGCAAACGGCAGTTCATGGAATATTGCAAAGGCTGTTTTTGATGCACTCGGTGCAAAAACTTATATCATTAACGCTTCTCCAAACGGTATGAATATCAATAAAAATGCAGGTTCAACACATATTGAAGTTTTACAAAAATATGTTGTTGAAAATAATTTAGATATTGGTTTTGCATATGACGGTGATGCTGACAGATGTATTTGCGTTGATGAAAAAGGCGATATAATTACCGGAGATCATATACTTTATGTTTGTGCTAAATATATGAAAGAAAAAGGAGACTTGACTAATAACACGGTTGTAACAACGGTTATGTCAAATTTCGGATTATACAAAGCATTTGATGAACTTGGAATTGATTATGCCAAAACCGCAGTAGGGGATAAATATGTCTATGAATATATGGTTAAAAATAATAACAGATTTGGCGGAGAAGAGTCCGGCCATATTATATTCTCAAAATATGCAACAACGGGTGACGGAATTCTTACAAGCCTTAAAATGATGGAAATTATGATTGCAAAAAAAATGCCTATGAGTAAACTAATTGAAGGTTTTAATGTATATCCGCAGATGCTTATTAATGTAAGAGTTAATGATAAACCGCAGGCAAGAAATGATGCCGATGTAATTGCCGCTGTTGAAAATGCTGAAAAAGAACTTGGCGATTCAGGCAGAATCCTTGTAAGAGAATCGGGAACGGAGCCTGTAATTAGGGTTATGGTTGAAGCGAAGTCTGATGAAATTTGCAAAAAACACGCAGAATATATTGTTGAAACTATAAAAAGAAAAGGTTACTGTATCTAAATAAAACTCCGATAAAGCAGCGTATCATATTAAAGTGATGCTTTATCGGAGTTTTTATTTGACATATACATAAATAAACATTATAATTTTTAAAATAAATTTTTAATTACTGATTAAGATTTAGAAAGGTAAAAATATGCTTTTTGATGAAACAAAAATTTCAGGTTTTGCTGTTAAAAACAGAATAATCCGCAGTGCAACTCACGACGGTCTTGCAGATGAAAACGGTGCTCCGAGCAACAAACTTATAGCCAAGTATGAACACCTTTCAAAAAATGAAATTGGCTGCATTATTACGGGTTATGCTGCCGTAAGCCCAAACGGTGTTTCTCCTTATCCCGGAATGTTGAAGATTTACGATGACAAGGTAATTGATAAATACAAAGAACTGACAGATGCCGTTCACCGTTACGGAACACCCGTTGTTTTGCAGATTGCTCATTGCGGCAGACAAACATCATCAAAGACAATCGGAACGCAGAAAGTCGCGCCGTCAAATGTTCTTCATGCATTCTATCCTGACAAAGCAAAAGAACTGACTGAAGATGAAATTTACGGTATAATTGACGATTTTATCGCTGCTTCTGTCAGAGCCGAAAAAGCAGGATTTGATGCTGTTCAACTCCACGCAGGGCACGGTTATCTTCTGCACGATTTTCTCTCGCCTTATGGGAACAGAAGAAATGACGGTTGGGGCGGTTCTTTGGAAAACCGTTGCAGAATTGCTGAGTTAATTATCAAAGGGATAAAAGCAAAAACAAATCTTCCCGTGTGGATTAAACTTAGTGCAGAAGATAACAGAAAAGGCGGAATGAATATTCACTCATCCGTTCAGATTTGCAAAAGACTTGAATCTTCAGGATGCGATGCAATAGAGGTCTCCTGTGGAACTGTTCAGGACGGTATGAACACAATGCGTAGCGAACTGATGCCTATGGATGCCGTTTTCAGATACAGAGAACCCTGTGCATCTTTCCCAAAGTTTCTCAACAAAATAATATTACCTGCTGCCAATTTAATTAATCCGTTAATCAAACAGCCTAAGCCTCTTGAGAATTTTAATGTTAACAATGCGAAAATAATAAAAAGAAATGTTTCGATTCCTGTGATAACAGTAGGCGGAATACATACGGTCAGCGATATGGAAAGTATTCTGTCAGAAGAAAAGGCAGATTTTATTTCAATGTGCAGACCGTTTATCTGCGAACCTGACCTTGCATTAAAACTCAAAAAAGGACAACCTGAAGCAAAATGTATTATGTGTAATTACTGCGGATTGGTAATTGAAAAAGAGCCTACAAGATGTCTTTACGGCAAAGTTAAGTAGTTTTACAAATTAATTTTATACATAAAATATAAAATCCGAACCTTATTCCCAACTGGATAACGGTTCGGATTTATATTTTTATGGTGCACCTGACAGGGCTTGAACCTGCACATCAAAGATACCAGATCCTAAATCTGGCGCGTCTGCCAATTCCGCCACAGGTGCATTTCCAATGATTGATATTATCACGAATAATTATGTTTGTCAAGCAAAAGGATTTATATGTATGCTTTCTTTAAATGTGGGTGTTGACTTATACAAATTTTTAAGTAAAATATATTAAATAGTATTTTGCAGATTTTGTAGAAATTTGTAAGTTAAAAGGTGATATGATGAAGCATATTTTCGCGGTAATTACCGCTGCTGTACTGTTATTATATTGCAGCATAACTGTCTTTTCATTTGAGATTGACGGTGTTGACAATGGTTCTGAATGGATTGATACAAAAACCGCTGTTCTTGTTGACGGTGAAAGTAATTGCAAGGTTTCTTTCGGCTTAGTTAAGTGGTCCGTTGATAACGAATCAAACAGTTTATATCTATGCTTTAAATTTATTGAGCCTGATATTGCTTCAGAAAATGCCAATGCAGGAATTTCTCTTTCAGTTGAAAATTCAGAGCCATTTATTATTACAGCATCGAATTCACTTAACTCATACGATACTGATAAATACAGTTTAAACGGTGCTGTTTCTATAGATGAAAATGAAGGCGCAACTTGCGAAATCAGGCTTGGAATAAAACACGGTATTCCTTTAACAACTAAACTTAAAGTTAGATTTATTGATTCTGATGCTGTTAAATCAAATGTTTATGATTTGACAATTGAAACTGTTAAGCCAACCGAAGTTACTGAATCAACAACTGAAAAAGAAAAAACAACAAAAAATAATTACGACGAAATTTTTGATATTATTAATACAAAAACAACTGCTAAGCCAAAAAATACAACAACAGTAAAAACAGATAAAACATCAAACACATCATCCAAAACCACAAAAATAAAAACAACTAAAGAAAAATCTACCAAAAAACATATTTCCGAATCTTCCAAAACTGAGAAACCTGTTATTTCTGAAGAACCAACTCGAAATATTACAGAAGTATCAAATGCTGTTATTGAAAACGAAACTTATTCAAATGAAAAACATTCAAATGTGTTATCAACAACTGACGGTCAGAAATATAAAACGATCACTGCAATTGCAGGAGGTTCAATTTTACTGTTAGTTGCTGTTTTAGGCTCAATAAAATTTGGCAAAAAAACACAGGAAGAAGAAAACGACCCGAAATCTTGATTGATTTCGGGTCTGATTTTTTATTTGCTTAACGGCATCATATAGAAACTGAACTCGAGTTCTTCGTTTCCGTTAACAACAAATTGTTTAAGAACATCGGGGCCGCAACTTGCTGTACCTGTACCTCTTGTAAAGCCGTCTATATTAACAACTACTGTGTTTTCATCATGTAAATCTTCCTGGTGCTTTGCATTTTGAAGAAGTTTCTGCGAAAATGATCTTACATTAAAGTTAAAATAGTCGTCATCATATGCAAACTTAATACCGTTACCGTCATCATCGGTAACTGCAAGGTATCTTACGGCGCATCTGTTGCCTGAATCCTGCGGTTTAATATAAGGTTCATGCATCTCATCAACGGTTGTGTTATATACTCCGACTATGGCCTGAGCATAGATGTCACTAAGGTTTTCATCGGGGCCCATACCGTAGTATTCAATGTTTTTGAATTCCTTGGGCATTTCAAGAGTAAGACCGAATCTCGGAAGATTTGCTGCCGCTCTTTTTTTGGCTATTGAATCAAACTTTGCTTCAACCTTAATAAGACCGTTCGCATAAATTTTATATTCAATTTCAACTTTTGCAAGAGGAAGAACGGTTTTCTTACTCTTAAGGCGATATGTTACTTCAACTTCAGCCTTGTCCTTTTTGAGTTCAATCTCAAAATCAGCACATCTGCATTCATAATCATCATATCCTGCATCAAGCCACTTATCCCATTGCCTTGCATCGTTGTCAAGCAATGCTCTGTAAATATTCGGAACAAATCCTTTAGCATAAGCAGGGGAGTTGTTAATGAGTTCTTTGCCGTTTACAACATAGCTTTCAATCATACCTGTTTTATCGGAGAAAGTTACACTGCCGCCGTTAAAGCCGATTACATTGCTTTCGCCGTCGCATGAAAGCGAAAGTTTTGCCTTATCTTTCTTAACTTCAACTTCGTATTTTTCCTTAATGGCAATCTGTTCAAAAGCAACCTCGTTGTCGCCTTCAAAATAATAAACGTTAAGGTGGCAGTCACAGTCACCGTCTGGAATGTTCAGTTGAGCAGCATGCTCAAGTTTGGCTTCGGGCTCAATATCAAGAACAAGTTCATCCGCTGCAAGCAAAATATTGCCGTTTTTAACAAGTTCCCATACAGCAGTGAGATAGGATGTGTTTTTAAATCTGTTTGTGTTTGTGAAAGTTATAACTCCGTCGCTGTATTCCGCTCTGACGGGTCTGTAAACATTCTTCATCTGCTTAGCACCGGTATGAAGCCTTCTGTCTGGATAAACAAGTCCGTCAACGCAGAAGTTACCGTCATGACGCCATTCACCGTGGTCGCCGCCATAAGTAAATTTGAGTTTTCCGTTTGGATGATATACTGCATGGTCTGCCCATTCCCAGATACATCCACCCATCAGATTATCATACTTATAGAAAAGTTCCCAGTATTCTTCAAGTCCGCCCGGGCCGACACCCATTGCATGAGCATATTCACAAAGGAAGAAAGGTTTGGGCGTGTACTTTTTACCCCTGGTATGTTTACCTGTTTTTTCAACATTTTTATGATCTGTATACATCTCTGAAACAACATCATATGAATGTCTTTCGCAGCGAATAGCACCCTCGTAATGAACTGGTATTTCAGGGCAGAAATCATGAAGGAAATCATAGCAGACATCCTGGCATGCATAGCCGCCTGCCTCGTTGCCAAGCGACCACATGATAATGCCTGCACGGCTTCTGTCACGAAGATACATTCTCTTAACTCTGTCAAGATATCTGGGTGCCCATGAAAGATCGTGGCTTATAAGGTCAAAATTATTATGGGGTTCGCATGCAACACCGTGAGTTTCGATATCAGCCTCATCAACAACATAAAGACCGTACATATCACAGAGAACGATAAATTGAGCATCGGGAGGATAATGAGAGGTTCTGACGGTGTTTACATTAAGAGATTTCATGAGTTTAATATCTTTTTCAAGATCATCAAAACTCATAACATATCCGTTTTTATGATGTGTGTCGTGATGGTTTACGCCTTTTACTTTTATTTTTTTACCGTTTACGGTGAAAATATCTTTTTTAATTTTAACGGTCTTAAAACCTATGTAGTTACGAACGGTCATAACCTCGGTTTCGCCGTTATAAAGAGTGAGAAAAGCGGTGTAAAGAGCAGGAATTTCAGCGTTCCATGCCTTAACATCAAGTGAATTGAATTCAATATTTGTGTTGTTTGCCGCATTGATGTTTTTCTTTGCAATAAGTTTGTTTTTATCATATATTTCAGCACAAAGAGTATAGCCGTCAATTTTGCCTTCAATGTCAATTCCGATGTTAAGACTCCAGCCTTTTGATGTTTCTTTTGGTCTGTAATAAACATCATTAAGATATGTAACAGGCATCTCATAAAGGAGAACATCCCTGAAAATACCGTTTTCTCTGAACATATCCTGACATTCAAGGAAAGTGCCGTTTGACCATTTGTGAACTACGGCAAGGATTTCATTTTCACCTTCAAAAAGATACTTTGTTATATTGAATTCGGCTGTATTGTGTGCACCTTCGCTGTAACCGACAAATTCACCGTTAACATAAAGATCAAGACATGAAATAACGCCAAGGAACGAAATTATATAAACTTTATCTGTTGAATTAACTTCAAAAGTTTTTCTGTAAACACCTACAGGCTGTTCGTTTGGAACATACGGGGGAGGGTTATCAAACGCATAGGGACAGTTAATATATGCCGGTGCATCATAACCTGTTCTCTGCCATGTTGAAGGGACTTTAACTGTGTCAAAAGAAATATTATCGGTATCAATTATATCGGGTAAATCTTTATTGGTTTTATAGTATTTGAACTGCCACTTACCTGAAAGAACTTTAACAATGTCCGAAGAAGTGCGTTCTTTTTTAAAGGGAGTTTTTTTGAGCGTTTCTTTTGCGGAATAAGGGATAGCATAACCTCTGCCTTCAAGTTTATTGATTTCATAAACTGAAAAATCATTGAAATTAGTTTTGTTAATGTTGTATTTCATTTAACTCACTGCCTTTCATTTAATTTGTTAATCATGATTTTTGCTGCTTTATATATATCTCCGCATCCGAGCGTGATGATCAAATCACCCTTTTCAGCATTATCTATCGCATACTGCGCAACTTCATCGAATGTGTTAAACCATACGCTGCCCGGAATCTTTTCAGCAAGTTGTGATGTATAAATATCATAGGTATTAACCTCTCTTGAACCCATGATTTCGGTCATGATACAGCGGTCTGCAATTTTTAAAACTCTGACAAATTCATCGAAAAGAATCGCTGTTCTGGAATAGGTGAAAGGTTGGAAAACCGCCCAGACTTTGTTATAACCCATTTTCATTGCAGTGTTAAGAGTAACCTCTAATTCTCTTGGATGGTGTGCGTAATCATCAGCAATTGTAATACCGTCAATTTCAGCAAGTATTTCAAATCTTCTGCCTGCACCTTTAAAATTTGAAATTCCGCTTACGCATTGTTCAAAACTGACACCCGAATACATTGCTGCTGCAATTACTGCAAGTGCATTACTTACATTATGCATACCGGGAACAGACAACTTAACTCTGCCGAGGTTTTCACCGTCTTTGATAAGGTCAAACGAGCCGTATTCATTCTCGAAAGTGATATTTGCGGCTGAATAGTTGTTTGTTTCTTTCAGACCGAATGTAATCGCTTCTTTTCCGCTCTGCTTAATTACAGGCATAACACAGTCGATTGTGTTTTCATCGTCGCCGTTATAAATAATTGCCTTTGTCGCCATTGATGTAAACTTTGTAAATGATTTTTTCAAATTATCAAATGTTTTGAAATAATCAAGATGGTCTTCGTCAACATTAAGCACAACCGCAACATCAGGCGATAAATCAAGGAAGGTGTCAACAAATTCACATGCCTCACAAACCATATGCTCACTGTGACCTACAATACCGTTTGAACCGGTCAAAGGAAGTTTGCCGCAATAACCGCAGTGGGATCAAAATCCGCTTCAATAAGAATCTGCGTAAGCATGGAGCAAGCAGTTGTTTTGCCGTGTGTTCCGCTGATACATATGCTGTTTGGGTAGATTCTTGTAACTGCACCGAGAAGTTTACTTCTTTCAAATGTCGGAATACCCGACGCTTTTGCCGCAACAAGTTCAGGGTTATCCGGAAGTAAAGCAGCAGTGTAAATTATCATTTCCGCTCCTTCAATATTTTCCGCTCTCTGACCCATTGCAACAGGAATTCCGAGTGAGCGGATTCTTGCAAGAGTATCCGTTTCATTATTATCGGAACCGCTGAGTTCATAACCTTCTTTATGAAGGATTTCAGCGAGCGGACACATTCCCGATCCACCGATTCCGATAAAATGAATGCGTCTTATATCTTTAAGCAACCGATCTATTTCAAACATAATATTATCATCCTTTCAATTTATACACTATATTATATATCATGAGACATAAAAAATAAAGAAGAATTTTCATTTTACGGATATTTTTATCTGTAACCGCAGAATACTTCGTTTCATAAAATGATAGTAAATTACAGGGAGGTGTAAATTATGAAAAAAATAAACAGTTTTATCATTATTGGCGGTGACAGCCGTCAGATATATATGGCAGAATATCTTGACGCTCTTGGCTATGATATTTCTGTATACGGATTGCCGGAAAGCAGCATATCAGATATAAAATATGAAATAAAAGAGAAGGATGCCGTTATTTTTCCTCTTCCGGTTACTAAAGACGGTAAATACATTTTTTCAACAGTACCGATGAAAGAAACAGCAGATGAAATAGTTTCTTATATTAAACCACAACAGCCTGTATTTTGCGGTATGATCAGCAAAGGACTTGAAAGCAAATTAAAGAAAAACGGCGCAAATGTGCATGATTATTTTCGCCGTGAAGAAGTTACAGTTATGAACACAATTCCTACGGTTCAAGGTATTCTAAAAGCAATTATTGATAACATAGATTATACAATTTTTTCAAGTAATTGCGCTGTTTTCGGTTACGGCAGAGTTGCAAAAGCAACAGCAGACGCTCTTTCTTCTATAGGTTCTGAAATTACTGTTTGTGCCAGAAAATACGGTGATATTGCTCTCGCAGCAACCAAAAGATATAACGGCTGCATGATAAATGAATTTTACAAAATCGCAAATAAATTTAACATTATCATAAATACTGTTCCCTCACTTGTTATTGATAAAAAAATTCTGAACAATGTGAAAAAGGATTGTCTTATTATTGATGTATCTTCTGCACCTTTCGGAACAGATTTTGCAACTGCATATGAACTTGGACTTAATGCAATTCAATGTTCGTCATTACCGGGTAAAGTTGCGCCTAAATCTGCAGGGAAAATAATTGCCGAAGGAATTTTGAACATTATAAAGGAGGAATATGATGGATAAAATCACAGCAGGATTTGCTTTTTGCGGATCGTTCTGTACCTTTGAGAATGCAATAAATCAAATAATTTTTTTAAAAGAAAAGGGGATTGACATAATCCCCATTATGTCTTTTAATGCATATTCAGTTGATACCCGTTTCGGCAAAGCAACAGAACACATTGAACGAATAGAAAAAATCTGCGATAAAAAAATAATTTCCACTATAGAGCAGGCAGAGCCTATCGGACCTCAGAAACTCCTTGATATTCTTATTATCGAACCATGCACCGGAAATACAATAGCAAAACTTGCAAACGGAATAACCGATACACCCGTAACACTTGCAGCAAAAGCACACCTGAGAAACGAAAGACCCCTGCTTATTGCAGTTTCAACAAACGATGCACTCTCAACCGCTGCAACAAACATCGGCAAACTTCTGAACTGCAAAAATATATATTTTGTTCCCATGAAGCAGGATGATTGCGTTAACAAACCACGTTCCGTTGTTGCGGACTTTTCCAAAACTTATGACGCTGCATTGAACGCTTTAAAAAACAGGCAAATACAGCCGATTTATATTTGAAATCTTCGGAGTGATGATACTGTTTCGTCACTCCGTTTGTCTTTTTTGTATATATTATGAAAATGTTATTCTTTATACTTGAAATATACATTTTTTGTTGATATAATATTAATAATTATAGTGTATTATGGAGGAAGTATGAAAGGAAAACTTGTTGTTATTGAAGGTCTTGACGGCAGCGGAAAATCTACGCAAGAAGAACTTCTTAAAGAAAAATTGTCTGATTTGGGTATCAAGATTAATTTCATAAAACTTCCAAATTACAATGACCCTGCTTGCGAACCGGTTAAAATGTATCTTGCAGGCAGATTCGGCAAAAAAGCAGGAGATGTTAACGCTTATGCTGCATCATCTTTTTTTGCGGTTGACAGATATGTAAGTTACAATTGCTATTGGAAAGAAGCATATCTTAACGGTGAAATTTTTCTTGCTGACAGATACACTACTTCAAACGCATATCATCAACTTACAAAAACGGATAAAAAAGATTGGGACTCATATCTTGAATGGCTTGAGGATTTTGAATATAACAAAATGGGAATACCGAAACCTGATGCTGTTATTTACCTTGATATGCCAATTGAGGTTTCACAAAAACTTATGACAGGCAGATATATGGGTGATGAATCAAAAAAAGATATTCATGAAAAAGATGTTGAATATCTCAACAGTTGCCGAGAGGCTGCTGATTATGCTTGCGGCAAACTCGGCTGGTACAGAATAAAATGCAGCAAAGACGGTGAACCGCTCCCGATTGAAGTTATCTCAGAGTCTGTCCTTGATGCTGTAAAAAAGGCGCTTGATATATAAATTATGATAAGACTTTCATGCGAATCCGATATTAAAAATATTGTATCTCTGTGGATCGAAGCATTCGGTGACGGTGAAGACGAAATAATGTTTTTTATAAGGAACCGGTACAAGCCCGAAAATACGGTTGTCTGTGAAGAAAACGGCAATATAGTTTCAATGCTTTTTTTGCTTGACGGACAAATGTGTATCAGAAGTATTGATTATCCTTCATATTATCTGTATGCAGCCTGCACTTCAAAAGAATTCAGGGGCAGGGGAATTATGGCTTCTCTCCTTGATTTCGCAAAAAACATTGCTCAAAACAGAGGTTACAGATTTATTTGCCTTAAGCCTGCCGAACAATCACTTTTCGATTTCTATAAAAAACACGGTTATAAATCTGTTTTCACACAAAAACTACTGACCGTATATAAAACTGATATTATCAAACCTGTCGATATATTTGAATTTACTGCCCAAAATAATCTTGCGGCACTCAGAAACAACGCATACAAAAACTATGATTATTTCAAATGGGATAACTCTGCTGTTGATTTTGCTATAAATTATGCTGCTCTGTATAGCGGAAAAACATTTATAAGCCGTGAAGGTTATATGCTTTACACGGCAGATGAATCAACAATAAATGTAAAGGAAATTACATTTACGCAACAAAAATTAATTGATATTCTTTCTAATGTTATTCTTGCTAATAACGCAGAAAAAATATATGTTGTTTTGCCTGAAAAATTTATAACAACAGTCGGTTCATATGAAATTGTACCTTCCGGTATGATTCTACCGCTGGATGATACAGCCAAACATCTCACTGATACCTTAAGCGGAGCCTATCTTGGACTGACACTCGATTAACGGAGGATTAATTTATATGTTTTACATTTTCTTTGCTGACGGATTTGAAGAGGTTGAAGCAATAGCAACCCTTGATGTTATTAGACGGGCCAAAATTGAAATTAAAAGTGTCGGTACAGGTAGCAATGTAGTTACAGGTTCGCACGGAATGAAGTTTATTTGTGATCTTACCGATTCTGATGTTTTAACAGAAAACAACCTTCAGGGTGTAATTTTACCGGGTGGGATGCCCGGAACAACCAACCTTATGGCTAATCCTGTTGTAAACAATTTTATAGATTATTGCTTTAAAAACAATCTTTTTCTTTGCGCCATCTGCGCTGCTCCTATGATTCTCGGAAAAAAAGGAATTCTCAACGGTCGAAAAGCAATCTGTTTCCCCGGCTTTGAAGATGAACTTTTAGGTGCTGAAATTTCTGACAACTTTGTTTGCCGTGACGGTAATATTATCACAGCAAAAGGAATGGGCAGCGCCGTTAATTTCGGCATAGAAATTGTTGCGGCAGTTATTGGCAGAGATGCCGCAGATGAACTAAAATCTATCCTTCAATGCTCATGATTAATAAAAAATCAATCAGAAAATTATATTTGCAAATCCGAAATTCCATTTCACAGTCAGAAAAAGCATTATTTGATGAACGGATTTTTGTTCGTTTTATCAATTCGAAATTATATAAAACATCTGATTTGCTGCTCATATATGTATCTGTTGGAAGTGAAACGGATACAGAAAAAATAATTAAATATGCCTTAAAAGATAATAAACGCGTCGCTGTGCCTGTTTGTATTGGCGAAAAAATGGATTTTTATGAATTAAAGTCATTTTCTGAACTCAAAACCGGTAAATTCGGAATACCGACTGTTGATTGCGGTAATAATTTAAAGGTATCAGATTTAAACAACGCTATTTGCGTTGTTCCTGCCGTGTGTTTTGATCTTCACGGTAATCGCATAGGTTACGGCGGCGGATATTATGACCGTTTTCTTTCACACAATCAGGTCAAAACCGTTGGATTTATATATGAAAGATGTCTTTGTTTCCAAATTTCAAATGAAAAGTTTGATATTCCCGTTAATTATATTTTGACAGAAAACAAGTTGAGAAACTCTAGATAGCAAGGAGGTTTCTACATATGAATAATGATAACAATAATTTTAATTCAAAAAAAGAACCCTTTAAAGTTAATATTGAAGATGACGGCTTTTTGAATGCAGATGCACTTGATCAAATTATTCCTGCTCCGGTTGAAATTCCAAAGAAAAAATTTGAAGTAAGAATCGAGGATGACAATCTTCCTCTTGATTTTGATGACCACACGCCGCCGTATAAAGGTGAAGTATATTTTTCAAACAGAAAGCCTCAAAGAAAAACAATTCAGCCGCAGCAACCTTCCGCACCTTCCAAAAACAAAGTCTCATCTAAACAAAATGTGAGAAAAAAAGCGTTTAATTCCGTTGTTGCTGTCTTCTGTCTTGTAGTTATTATTTTTACTACAACTTTTTCTGCAATTGCAATTACATTTATAAATGATGTTCTTGCTTTAAGCAGAAGCGAAGAAACTGTTAAGGTTACTATTCCTCAAAACTCAACAACCGAAAGCATAATTGAAATACTCAGCGACGAAGGACTTGTTAAGCAAAAGACGCTTTGTAAGGTTTATTTTAATCTTGTAGATTTTCTTAAAAATATCAACAAAGAAAAAAAGCCTTCTGCACCCGTCTATCTCAGCGGAGTTTACTATGTTCAGAAGAATATGGGTCTTGAAGGTTACCTCAACGAATTCAAAGAAACACAAAAAACTGCAGATACCATTACTCTTGTCTTCCCTGAAGGTTGGTCAATATATCAGATTTTCAATAAAATTGAAGAATTCGGTGTGTGTTCAAAAGAAGCACTTCTGGCATCCATCCGCGGCACAGATTTTGAACATGAATTCATTAACGATATTCCTGACAGCAGAGAAAGAACATTTAAACTCGAAGGCTATCTTTACCCTGACACTTATGAATTTTACGAAAAGAGCGATGCAAATACAATAATCCGTAAGTTCCTTGAAAGAAGTGAGGATATCTGGGACGAAGAAGATGAGGCAAGATGTGTCGAATTAGGTCTCACAAGAGATGAAATTATAATAATTGCTTCAATAATTCAGCGTGAAGCAGCAGATGAGGATCAGATGGGTCTGGTTTCATCTGTAATCCATAACAGACTTAAAAATTCTGTTTCATGGCCGCTGCTTGGCTGTGACTCAACGGCAAACTATATTTCATACTATGTTGCACCTAATGTTTCAACTTCAGAAGCAATTACTCTTGAAAACAACTATGACACCTATGTGCAACCCGGTCTTCCGCCCGGACCCATCTGTAACCCCGGCAGCGCCGCTATACATGCTGCGCTTTATCCCGATGATACGGATTATTATTACTTCAGACACGATAAATACGGCAAGATTTATATGGCAAGAACTCAGTCTGAGCATGACGCAAACGGCAGAGAGGTTTTGCGGGTAAACAGCCGTTAGGAGATATCTATGAACAATATTTCAAAACCCGAATTGCTTGCTCCTGCAGGCGATGTTGAGCGACTTCATGCAGCCGTTGAATACGGTGCAGATGCTGTATATCTTGGCTCTGATTGCTTTGGAATGCGTACTGCAGCAGCAAGTTTCGGCGGTGATGAACTGAAAAAAGCGTGTGACTACGCACATTCTAAAGGCGTAAAAGTTTATCTTACCTGCAATACCGTACCCCGTAATGATGAACTTGAAGCGCTGCCTGCTTTTCTTGAATATGCATCAGGAAGCGGTGTTGATGCGTTCATCGTAACCGATATAGGTGTTATGCTTCTGGCAAAAAAACATGCTCCGAATGTTGAAATTCACATTTCAACTCAGGCCGGCATAACAAACTATGCTGCAGCCCGCGCATTTTATGAAATGGGTGCAAAAAGAATTGTTACCGCAAGAGAAATTTCACTTGATGAAATAGCAGAAATAAGAGCAAAAACACCAAAAGAACTTGAAATAGAGTCTTTTGTTCACGGTGCAATGTGCGTTTCTTTTTCCGGCAGATGCCTTCTTTCAAACTATATGACAGGAAGAGATTCAAACAGAGGAGACTGCGCACAGCCGTGCCGCTGGAGATACGCTCTTTTGGAAGAAAAAAGACCTGATGAATATTTTCCCGTTGAACAGGATAACACCGGCACATACATAATGAACTCGCGTGACATGTGCCTTATTGAACATATTGCAAAACTTACTGAAGCGGGAATTAACAGTTTTAAAATTGAGGGCAGGGCTAAATCTGCTTATTATACTGCTGTTTCCGTAAACGCATACAGGTGCGCTCTTGACGGCTATGAAGCATCAGGATTTGCAACCGATTACAAACCGGATAAGTGGATATTAGATGAAGTAAAAAAAGCAAGTAATCGCCAATACTGTACGGGATTCTATTTTTCAACACCTATGGATGATGCGCAGATTTTTTATAATGGCGGATATGTGCGTGAATGGGATGTTGCCGCAATTGCAGAAAAATGGGAAAACGGTGTTTTGTATGCATCCCAAAGAAACAGATTTTTTGAGGGTGACAAACTTGAAATAATGATTAAAGGTGTTGAGCCAATCAAAGTTACAGTTAAAAACCTCAAAAATTCTGATGGAGAGTTGATTGAAAATGCTCCTCATCCGATGATGAAACTGAGTTTTGACTGTCCTGTTAAAATACCTGAAGGTTCTTATTTAAGAATGCAAAGAAAGAACGGTGTTATTCTTTGAGTTCGTATTTGCCGATAATATTTTTATGGATTGTTATTTTTATAATTATTCACAATCAAAAATCACAAAATATCAGAAGAATAATCCGCAAGCGCAAGAAAAGAGGTAATATTAATATGAATGAAATCTTTTGCAGATATTTAAATAAGGATTGCGTAATTTACATATCAAACAGTGCTTCAAATGTTATTGAATGCAATGTTACGGGTGTTTCTGATAATTGGCTTACCGTTAAAACAAAAGACGGAGATGAAATTATCAATATTGATTACATAATCCGTATTAAAGAGCATCCTGTTAACAAAAAAGGTAAAAAGAAAAGCATAATTTACTGATTTTTATTTAAACCGGCTTCGGCCGGTTTTTTTCTGTCCGTTTTTTAGGTCAATATGTAGAATATACTATTATTAAGAAGAAAAACAGCAAACAATATCTTGATACCTAACTTGACTTTGATTCAAGATGTGGTATAATAGTATCGGTAAAATTTGCTTAATTTGGGAGGATTTGACCATATGGCTAAAAAACCCGAATATAATAATGAAAGCATTGTTGCTCTCAAAGGTGCTGACAGGGTTCGAAAAAGACCGGCAGTTATTTTTGGCTCAAACGCACTTGACGGATGTGAGCATGCTGCTTTTGAAATTATTTCAAACTCAATCGACGAAGCAAGAGAAGGTTACGGTGATAAAATTATTGTTACCCGCTTTGCTGACCACTCAATTGAAGTACAGGACTTCGGCAGAGGCATTCCCGTCGACTTCAACCAAAAAGAGGGAAGATATAACTGGGAACTTGTTTTCTGTGAAATGTATGCAGGCGGTAAGTATGACACAAATAACAACGGCAGTTACGAGTATTCTCTTGGCTTGAACGGATTGGGTCTTTGTTCTACTCAATATGCTTCTGAATATATGAAGGCTGAAATACACACAGGCGGCTACAGATACCTGCTTCATTTTGAAAAAGGTGAACCTGTAGGCAAAATGCTTAAAGAAGAATATAACAAACGTGATACCGGTTCCAGAATCAAATGGAAGCCTGACCTTGAAGTTTTTACCGATATAGATATTCCTTTAGAATATTTTCAGGATACACTTAAAAAGCAGGCTGTTGTTAATGCCGGTGTTCGATTTATATTGAAAAATCAAGTCGGTAAAAGTTTTGAAACCTATGAATACGTATATGAAAACGGCATAGAAGACTATGTCAAAGAATGTGTAGGTGATAATGCTCTTACAAGCGTCCAGACATGGCACGGAGAAAGAGTAGGCAGAGACCGTGAAGATTTACCTGATTATAAACTCAAAATGAATTTCTCGCTTACATTCTCTAACAAAATTCAGATAAAAGAATTCTATCATAACTCAAGTTTCCTTGAAAACGGCGGTTCGCCCGACAAAGCAACAAGGCTTGGATTTGTTGCACAGATTGATTCATACCTCAAGCAAAGCGGAAAATACCAAAAAAGTGACAGTAAAATAACATTCCAAGACATTGAAGACTGTCTTGTTCTTGTTATTTCTTCGTTTTCAACCCAGACTTCCTACGCAAACCAAACAAAAAAGGCAATAACCAACAAATTCATTCAAGATGCGATGACGGATTTCATAAAGCATCAACTTGAAATTTATTTTATTGAAAATCCCATTGAAGCAGATAAAATTGCGGACCAGGTTCTCATAAATATGCGAAGCCGTGTTAAGGCAGAAAAAACAAGGCAGGGTCTTAAAGAATCACTCATACAAAATGTCGGCAACTTAACAAACAGAATCCAAAAATTTGTTGACTGCCGAAGCAAGGATGTTGAAATTCGAGAACTTTTTATTGTTGAGGGTGACTCTGCATTGGGTGCGTGTAAACAGTCGAGAAACTCGGAATTTCAGGCAATTATGCCTGTCAGAGGTAAAATTCTTAACTGCTTAAAATCAGAATATGACCGCATTTTCAAAAGCGATATTATAACAGACCTTATTAAAGTTATCGGATGCGGTGTCGAGGTCGGTTCTAAGCAAAAAAAAGGTAAAGATATGATTTCATTTAACCTCGATTTGTTGCGTTGGAACAAAATTATTATTTGTACTGACGCCGATGTTGACGGTTTTCACATCAGAACGCTTATTCTCACCATGATATACAGACTTATGCCTACTCTTTTTGAAGAAGGAAAAGTTTTCATTGCCGAGTCACCGCTTTATGAAATCACATGCGGTGATGAAACTTGGTTTGCATATACAGAAAAAGAAAAAACAGATGCAATTGCAGAAATCGGCAATAAAAAATATACAATCCAGCGCTCAAAAGGTCTTGGTGAAAACGACCCTGATATGATGTGGCTTACAACAATGAATCCCGCTACAAGGCGTCTTATCAAAGTTGAGCCTTCTTTTGCACAGGAAACATCTGATAAATTTGACCTGCTTCTCGGTGACAACCTTGCAGGCAGAAAAGAACACATTGCACAAAACGGTCATCTTTATATTGACATGGCAGACGTTTCATAATTTGAATTACGGAGTTAAATAATATGGCTAAAAAATCAAAAAAAAGCAGTGAAAAGCCGCTTGAAACCCTTGATGACAAAACTCATATTTTAGGTGCGGGTGAAATTGTTAATCAGCCTATTGTTGATACACTTGAACTTAACTTCATGCCTTACGCAATGAGTGTAATCATGTCCCGTGCTATACCTGAAATCGACGGATTCAAACCTTCTCACAGAAAAATATTATATACAATGTACAAAATGGGTCTTTTATCCGGCAACCGTTCAAAATCGGCAAATATTGTCGGCAGAACCATGCAGTTAAACCCCCACGGCGACGCTGCAATATATGAAACAATGGTTCGTCTTTCAAAAGGTTATGAAGCATTGGTGCATCCATATGTAGACTCAAAAGGAAACTTCGGCAAAGCATATTCAAGAGATATGATGTGGGCTGCATCTCGTTATACTGAAGCAAAACTCGATAAAATATGCACAGAACTCTTCTCTGATATTGATAAAGACACGGTTGACTTTGTTGACAACTATGACAATACAATGAAGGAACCTGTTCTTCTTCCTGTAACTTTCCCGAGTGTTCTTGTTAACGCAAATACAGGTATTGCCGCAGGCATGGCGAGTTCAATATGTTCATTTAATCTTGAAGAGGTTTGTAACACAACTATTGAACTTCTCCGCAATCCTAAGCACGATGTAACCGAAACACTTAAAGGTCCTGATTTTTCGGGCGGAGGTTTTCTTGTTTATAATCGTGATGAGATTGAAAATATATACAAAACGGGCAGGGGAGGATTTAAAGTAAGAGCAAGGTACTCTTATGATAAATCAAACAACTGCATTGATATAACTGAAATTCCTCCGACAACAACCTCGGAAGCAATAATTGACAGAATTATTGAAAAAATCAAAGCGGGTTCAATTAAAGAAATCAGTGATATTCGTGACGAAACAGATAAAAGCGGTCTTAAAATCACAATTGACATCAAAAAAGGCACAGATCCTGAAAAATTAATGAAGAAACTTTATGAAACAACACCGCTTCAGGATACTTTTTCATGCAACTTTAATGTTCTGATTAATGGTATGCCAAAAGTGCTTGGTGTTTCTGATCTTCTTAAAGAATGGATTGATTTCAGAAGCAACTGTATAAGAAGAAGAACATCATTTGATCTTAAACGTGCAACAGACAGACTTCATCTTCTCAGAGCACTTGAAAAAATTCTGCTTGATATTGACAAAGCAATCAAAATCATCAGGAATACCGAAGAAGAAGCCGAAGTTGTACCTAATCTTATGATTGGATTTAAAATTGATAAAATTCAGGCTGAATATGTTGCCGAAATTAAATTAAGGCACCTTAATAAAGAGTATATTCTTAAACGTCTTCAGGATATCGAAAAACTTGAAGCAGCAATAAAAGATTTAAAAGACATCCTTGAAAACGCCAAAAGAATCAAGCAAATTATTATTTATGAACTTAAAGAGGTTATCAAGAAGTATTCAATTCCCAGAAAAACCGAGATAATTTATTCTAATGAAATTGATGATGCACCTTACGAAGAAGAAATTCCCGATTATCCTGTTCATCTTTTCTTCAGCCGTGAAGGTTATTTCAAAAAAATAACTCCGCTTTCACTCAGAATGAGTGGTTCCAATAAACTTAAAGACGGAGACGAAATTGTTCAGACATTTGAAACCACCAACGCTAAAGAATTACTTTTTTTTACCAACAAATGTCAGGTTTATAAAACGTCTGCATCAGCATTTGAAGATTCTAAAGCAAGCGTTCTCGGCGACTATATCCCTGCAAAACTTGAAATGGAAGACGGAGAAATACCTCTTTATATGACTGTTACAAGTGATTACAGCGGTTATATGCTTTTCTTCTTTGAAAACGGTAAAGTTGCTAAAGTTGATCTAAAAGCATATCAGACTGTGACCAAACGTAAAAAACTGATAAAAGCATTTTCTGACAAATCACCTGTTTCAACAATAATGCATATTGAACAGGATAAAGAACTTGTTGTAATATCCAGTGCAGGCAGACACCTTCTTATTAACACAGCCGTAATTCTTCCGAAAACAACAAAAGATACTATCGGTGTTGGAGTTTTGACATTAAAAAAAGGGCACAGACTCATGACTGCGCGTGACTATGTTGAAGGTGAATTTTCAAAACCGTACAGATACAAAGCAAAGAATCTTCCTGCTGCAGGCGCACTGCTCAGCAGCGATGATGAACCGGAACAAATAACGTTCGGTGCAGAATAAAATAATGCCGTTCATTGTCGGGCTTCCCCACAGTGAACGGCATGAGCAAAAACACCGATAACAATTTATCCGTATTATGCTCTTTACAAAGGAATAGGCAAACGCAATTCTTAATTTCCTCTGCAAAAATAGCATATCCGTTGATTTATTTAAAATTCCATGTACATTTTTCCAAATAAATTAAAAAAATATCTTGCATTTATTCTTAATATATGTTAGAATTCATGAGTACAATATTTTTTGGAGGTTATTTACCTATGCAGTGGTATGAAGTAGTAGTAGGCGTAGTTCTTATCATTACATCTCTTATTCTTGTTGCAACAGTTCTTCTTCAGGAAGGCCGTTCAGCAGGTCTTTCAGGTGCAATTGCAGGCGGCGCAGAAACATTTCTCGGCAAAGGTAAGAGTAAAACAGCAGAGCAGAAACTTGCAAAAATCACAAAGATTGTTGCAATTGTTTTCTTCCTTCTCTCACTCATTTCAACTCTTATCGTTCTTTTTCTTGACTAATTAAAAATTGTCATCAAAAGCCGTTCCTTTTGGAGCGGCTTTTTCATTTTTATTAAAATTTTTCCGAAGATTCTCAACCACTTTTTTTTCAATGCGGCTTACATATGAACGGGAAATATTTAATTTTTCGGCGATTTGTTTTTGGGTTAGGGGAGTAATGCCGTACAATCCATATCTTAAAATTATTATCGTTTTTTCCCTTTCATCTTTAATTTCATCAATAAATTTATATAACTTTTTTACTTGCATTTTATGATTAATTTCATCTGCAATTGTATCATCAACGCTAATTATATCCATCAAAGTTAAGGGATTTCCATCACTGTCAGAGTCTATAGGCTCATTGATTGATACATCCTGTGCGCTTTTTTTTAGACTTCTGAAATACATTAAAACTTCATTTTCAATACATTTTGATGCATATGTTGCAAATTTTATTCCTTTTGTATCATCAAAAGTATTGACTGCTTTAATTAACCCAATTGTGCCGATTGAAATTAAATCATCTTGTTCTGTTGTGTTTGAACAGTATTTTTTTGTAATATGAGCAACAAGTCTTAGGTTATGCTCAATTATAATATTTTTTGAAGAAGTGTCACCTTGCTTATAACGATTAAAATAATCCTTTTCTTCTTTTGCAGAAAGCGCAGGCGGAAATGAATTACCGTTCCCGATGTGCAGAGCAAAAAATAAAAATCCTTTTGAAATAATGTCTAATATAAAGTTTAGCAATTTATCACCTCGCTAATCAAATATATATTATATTTCAAATACTTAAATTCCAAAAAAATGTAAATTCTATATATTTATAAACAATATAAACTTGCATATTATATTAAAAAGTTATATAATATAATAAATATATTTCAGAGGTGATTTTTTATGAGTTCTATAAAACTTGGCGCGCAACTTTATACTCTGCGTGATTATATAAAAACATATGAGGACTGTGAAGAAACATTCAAATACCTTAACAGCATCGGAATAAATGTTATTCAAATTTCGGGTATTGGTCCTATTCCTGCCGAAAAAGTTGCCTACCTTGTGGAAAAGTACAATATGGACGTATGCGTAACTCACACTTCATTTGACAGAATGATATCAGACCTTGACACTGTTATGAAAGAACATAAGATGATGGGGTGTGACACTCTCGGTATCGGCGGAATGCCCGACGTCTATAAAAAAGATGCTCAATCTGTTAAAGAATTCATAAAAATCACAAGTGAAATAGGCAAAAGAATGCATGATAACGGCTTACAGTTTGCATATCATAATCATGCTTTTGAGTTTGCCAAACTTGATAACGGACGCCGAATTTTTGATATGCTTATTGAGGACACTAAGCCCGAGGAATTCAGTTTTATCGGTGACACATACTGGTTTCAGTTTGGCGGAGTTAATCCGTGCGATTATATTGAGAAAATAGCAGGCAGAATGAAAGTTTGCCACTTCAAAGATTACGGTATAACCGATCATACACCGAAGTTTGTTGAAATCGGAACAGGTAATCTTAACCTTGATGCAATTTATAATAAATGTAAAGAAACAGGTGTTAAGTACATCGTTATTGAACAGGATATATGCGAAATAGATCCAAGAGAGTCAATGGCAATAAGTTATAAGAACCTTGTTGAAATTGCCGGAAGGAACGAAAAATAATGAATTATTCGCCTCTTACGCTTACTGTGCTGACCGACACACACTACTATTCAAAAGAAAACGGAACAAGCGGCAAAGCATATGACACTGCTAATTTAAAAAGCCAGAAACTGCTTGCAGAAAGTGCCGAAGTTCTTCAACAAGCGTTTAATCAAATAAAAACTGACATTGTTCTTATCAGCGGTGATCTAACCAACAACGGCGAACTTAATTCTCACCGCGAATTTATTGCAATGTTACGTGATTTAAAATTAAAAGGCAAACGCGTTTATGTTATAACCGCTACACATGACTTTCGCTGCGGCGGTGTTGCAGACGGGTACAAGGGCGATGAAAAATATCAGGTGCCGGCAGCAACCCGTGATATGCTGTTTGATATGTACCGCGAATTCGGTCCTGATGAAGCGATAGCAGTTCATCCTCAAAGTATGTCATATATTGTTCAACTCGCAGAAGGCTACAGACTTTTTGCGCTTAACGACGATTCAAATTTGAATGGCAAAAGCGGTTTTTCAGATGAATGTTTTGAATGGATTACAAAACAGGCACAAAAAGCCAGAGAGGAAAATCAGTTTATAATTGCAATGACACATCATCCGCTTATCGCACCTTCACCAATATATGAATTAATTGGTAAAGGCGATATGCTTGGTGATTATAAAACCAGAATAGAGCAACTCGCCGATATAGGTATTCAATTTATATTTACAGGTCATACTCATATTCAAAATGTTTCGGCATACCAAAGTAAGCAGGGGAATGTTCTTTATGATATTTGCACCGGTTCTCCGATAGGATATCCGGGTACAATAAGAATCGCAACATTCGACGTTGAAAAAAATAACGTAAGGTTGGAAACGGATTATGTTGAAACACCTGAACAATTCAGAAAAAAAGGAATTGATCTTCGCAAACATTTTGAAAATCAACTTATCGGTACAATAAATGCAATGATTGAAACAGCAGGTAAAGATATTGATAAACTTGCAAATATGGCAACTTCAATCAGCATTAAACCAAAACTTATATACAAGTTCGGTTGGATAATAAAACCGATTTTTAAATTCCTTAATTCACTGAAAATAGGTACGGTTGCAAAGTGGACAAGGAAGGAAACAGGACTTAAACCAGACGACTATAAAAACATTAAAAATAACAAAGTTGTTGATTTTATTTCAGAACTTGTTTTAAATCTATTTGGCGGTGAAAGCAAATATCCGCCTGAAACACCGCAATACAAAATAACAATCGGACTTATGAATATAATTGACAGTATTCTTAATGTTCTTCATATTGATTTCCAAAAAATCATTAAGGTTACTCCAACAGCGGCAGGTCTTGTTGAATCATTACTTTACAATCCGAAAATTGATTCATACAACACTGTTCTTGAAATGTTCCCTTATGTTTCTGCAGGGGAGAATTTTAATAAAAAACTTGAATGGCCAAAAGCCGTCAACACAGTAAGAAAAAGTAAAAAAGGGTTACCTGTTGTTATCATCACAATGATGTTACTCATTATTTTTCTTCCCGTTTGGCTTATACTTATTCTTTGCGGATTCATTGGTAACCAAGTTAAATACGGCAAAAAATTAAATAATTAATATTTATTTTATAAAAATTTAATTATTTAAAGTTATCATTTGATTAACATAATCTTCTTCAGGGAGGTTTGATTTTATTGGCAAAAAACAAAAAGAAGAAAAAGGAACTAAGCAAACCGGCATTAGTTATTCTCGGTATTCTAAGCACGGTTGCACTAACGGCTGTAATTGTTGTTTCCTATGTTCTTTTCAATGTAATTTCAACTATAAAAGGCGACCTGATTATTAACCTTGATGAATACAAGGCAAATCAGAACCAAACATCGTTTATTTATGCTTATGATGCAAACGGCAAAACTGTTGAAATTGCGAGGCTTCACGGTGAAGAAGACCGTGTTTGGGTTGACCTTGATGATATGTCGCCGTATATGGCAGATGCGTTCATTGCTCTTGAAGACGAACGATTTAAAAGTCACAGCGGTGTTGACTGGATAAGAACAATCGGCGTTATTGTTGTCCCTGAAAATCTCGGTCAAGGCGGTTCAACAATTACACAACAGTTAATTAAAAACCTCACAAATAACAAGGAAGTAACTGTTGTCCGTAAATTCAATGAAATTCTTACCGCACTTAATCTTGAAGAGCATTACAATAAGGATAAAATCATTGAAGCATATCTTAATACACTTTATCTCGGAAACGGTTGTTATGGTGTTAAAACAGCAAGCGAAGAGTATTTCGGTAAAGATGTCAGTGAACTCAATGCTGCCGAATGCGCTGTTATTGCTTCTATTACCCAGGCTCCAACAAAATGGAATCCGCTTATTAACCCTGAAAATAACAGAACCCGTCAGTTAAATTGTCTTGAAAAAATGAAAACCCAAGGCTTCATTACCGAAGATGAATATAACGATGCATGTAACTTCGAACTCATTTTTACAAACAGCGAAAACTATGTTCCGGATAAAGATGAAGAAGAAAAAGCAAAAAAAGATACGGAAAACACTGTTGACAGTTTCTATGTTGACTATGTAAGGCAATGTGTCCAAAGAGATCTAATGGAAGAATACGGTTATTCCAAACAACAGGCACAGGACAAAATACTCTATGGCGGTTTAAAGATTTATGCTGCGGTAGACCTTGAAGTTCAGGAAACTCTTGAAGATGTTTATATTAACCGAAAATCATTCCCTGAGATATACAGTAAAGATAAAGAACACAAAGGTGAGCCTGTACAGTCTGCAATGACAATTATGGATTACAGCGGCAGAGTTGTTGCGATTATTGGTGAAGCAGGTGAAAAATCCGGTGCAATGTGCCTTAACAGAGCAGCAAACTCATACAGGCAACCCGGTTCAACAATTAAACCTCTTGCTACCTATGCTCCGGCAATTGAGATGAATCTTCATCATTATTCAAGCATGGTAAAAGATTATGCAATCCATGTGTCAGGTAAACTTTGGCCCCATAATGTTAACGAGACATACGGTTCAGGAAATAATGTTACTGTTGAATATGCAATTCAGGAATCACTTAATACTGTCCCTGCAAGAATAATCAATTACGACATCGGCGCTGACACATCCTTTGAATTTATCAGAGATCGTTTTAAACTTTCAAAACTCGATGAGGATGAAGACAGAACTCTTGCGCCTCTTGCAACAGGTGCTCTCACATACGGAACAACAACCGTTGAAATGGCTGCTGCATATGCAACTTTCGGTAACGGCGGTTATTATTATAAACCGTATTCATATTATAAAGTTACAAACAGCCAGGGAACAGAAATACTTCTCAGCAATGAAAATCCCGATGAAAAGGCTCAGCAAGTTCTTTCTGAAGAAACATCTGATATAATGTGTGAACTTCTTCAAAGTGTTGACACAAGTTATTACGGCAAGGCATCTAATGTTCGTAAATTTCAGATAATGGCTAAAACAGGTACAACAACAAGCAATAAAGACCGCTGGTTCTGTGCTGGAACACCTTATTATGTTGCTGCAATATGGTTCGGTTTTGATCATCCCGAGTCACTCGGTGTTACAACAAACCCTGGCGGTAAGATATTTATGACTGTTTTTGATGAAATTCACGAAGACCTTCCCGAAAAAAAGTTTCCAAAGAGCACAAAGACTATTGAGAAAAGTTATTGCCGAGTAACGGGTAAAATTGCAGGTAAAAACTGTTCATCAACAGGTAAAGGTTGGTATAAAATTTCATCCTTACCATCAACATGCACATCATGCTCTGCCGCACCGTCAACCAATGAAGTTATCAGTGAACTTGCAAGTCAGGCTGCGTCAGGTGTCGGTGATGTTATTAACGGGCTTCTAAACAATTAAAACCGTGCGGAGTTTGTATTCTTGCAGACTCCGCAATTTTAAATAAAGGATTGATTATTTGATTATCATGGCGATTGATTACGGAGATGTAAGGACAGGCATAGCCGTTTGTGATAAATTTGAAATGCTTGCTTCTCCGGTATGCGTTATAACTGAAAGAAATACTGAAAAACTTATAAACGAAATATCCGAACTTGCAAAACAACATAAAGCAGAACTTTTTGTTGTTGGATTACCCAAAAATATGGATTCATCCATTGGTTCGCGTGCGGAAAAATGCGCTGAATTTGCTGAAAACCTTTCCAAACACACAGGAATTGATTTCGTAATGAGAGATGAGCGTCTTTCAACAGTCAGTGCTCACAACGCTCTTAATACAACAAATACAAGAGGAAAAAAACGCAAAAATGTTGTTGATCAGGTTGCTGCCGTTATGATTTTGCAAGATTACATAGACTTCAGAAAAAATCAGGGAATATAATTTTTATAACTGCTTCTGCATATCATTTAATATCATGATTTGCGGAGTGATATAAATGAAAATTATTGCACCTAAAAAAATAAAAATTAAATTTTATCTTATCATTGCACTTGCAGTGATTTTTTCCTCACTTATTTTTGGTACAAAATATGTTATAGAAAAGAAAGCGGTTGATGCATCTGCCGAAACCAACTCGTTTAAAACAGTTATAATTGATGCAGGACACGGCGGGATAGACGGCGGAACATCTGCGGATGACGGTACAGTTGAAAAAGACATCAATCTTCAAATTGCCCACAAACTGAATAATATTTTGCAAGCGATGGGCGTTAAGACAGTTATGACAAGAACTGAAGATGTTTCGATACACGATGAAAGCGCCAAAACAATAAGGCAGCAGAAGGTTTCCGACTTAAAAAACAGACTCAATATTATAAATAATACCGATAATGCTGTATATGTAAGCATACATCAGAATCATTTTTCAAGCGCTAAATACAAAGGTACGCAAATATTTTATTCAAAAAATAATATGCTTTCACATACGTTGGCAGAATCAATAAGGTTGCCTATTGTTTCTTATTTGCAAACAGATAATACAAGAGAAATAAAACAAAGCGGAACAGAAATTTACCTTCTAAACAATGCAAAAACACCTGCAGTTATGGTAGAATGCGGATTCCTATCAAACAAAGATGATACTATGAATCTAAAAGATGAAAAATATCAGCAAAAACTTGCCTTTGCAATTGCAATCGGGATAACCGATTATTTTCTAAATACGGAGGATGTTAATAATGGCTCCTAAATCTAAAACATTATATATATGTAACCAATGCGGCTATGAAAGTGCAAAATGGTACGGTTGTTGCCCCGGATGCTCTGAATGGAACACAATGGAAGAAGAATTCCGTTCGGCACAACAGCAAAAAAATGTAAAATCAGCAAACAAAACAATCTTTGCGCAGACAATAAATGAAATAAATGCGGATGACGAAATTCGCTTTAAAACAGGTATGGCTGAACTTGACAGAGTTCTTGGCGGAGGAATTGTTAAAGGCTCACTTGTGCTTTTAAGCGGTGACCCCGGTATTGGCAAATCAACCATTCTTTTACAAATATGTGAATACCTTGGCAAGAATATTAAAATTCTCTATATTTCCGGAGAAGAATCAGCAAGACAAATTAAACTGCGCGCAAACCGTCTCGGAGTATCAACTGATAATCTTCTTATACTGTGTCAAACCGATGTTGAAAGTATTGTTGAATATATCAAGTCATCAAAGCCTGACCTGGTTATAGTCGACTCGATCCAGACAATGTGCGTTTCAGAAATAAATTCTTCTCCGGGCAGCGTGACTCAGGTCAGAGAATCAACAAACCTTTATATGCAATGTGCAAAAGGACTCGGAATTCCGACAATACTTGTAGGTCATGTAAACAAAGACGGAAATATTGCCGGTCCAAAAGTTCTTGAGCATGTTGTTGACTGCGTTTTATATTTTGAAGGCGAACGACATCTTTCATACCGTATTCTCAGAGCCGTAAAAAACAGATTCGGCTCAACAAATGAAATCGGAGTTTTTGAAATGCTGGATAAAGGGCTTGTAGAGGTTGTTAACCCTTCACTAATGCTCATTTCAGGAAAGCCCAAAAACACAGCAGGAACTTGTATTGCTTGCGTAATGGAGGGCAGCAGACCGATTCTTGCTGAAGTTCAAGGCCTTGTTGCTTCAACAAATTACGGAAATGCAAGAAGAATGTCAACAGGATTTGACTATAACAGAATGTCGATGCTGCTTGCTGTTCTTGAAAAAAGAGCAGGTTACTTTTTCAGTAATTGCGATGCTTACATCAATGTTGTAGGCGGTCTTAGACTAGATGAGCCTGCAACCGACCTTTCTGTTGCTCTTGCACTTATTTCAAGCCTTAAAGACACCCCTATAAGGGATGACACACTTGTTATCGGTGAAATCGGTCTTGGCGGCGAATTAAGAACTGTTTCGTACTGCGAACAAAGAATCAAAGAGGCCGAAAGACTCGGATTTAAACGCTGTATCATACCAAAACATAACCTTAAAACATTGTCCGACGGATTCAAAGGAAACATTGAGATTGTAGGCGCAAGAAACGTTAACGAAGCATTCAATGCTGCTGTATAAAGAAATATATGATTAAATTTACAGAAAAACCAAACTTACCTCAGGGCAGGGTAACTATTGTTGCAATAAGCATCAAAGCAGGGGAGTCAATAAAAAAACTAAACTCTTTCGGCATTGAAACTATCCTTATAAAACAAGATTTATGCCTGCCTGAACCTGTTAATTCACATGCGGATTTACAAATACTTCACATTGGAAGAAATGACATTTTTTACCAGTGCGAACATTTGTGCGTAGGAGAGTTTGCTGAAAATTTAAATTTTAAAAAAATTTCAGCAACAGTAGGTAACAAATATCCTGATGATGTAAAACTCAATTGTGCATTGATAGGTAACAAATTAATATGTAACACAAAAACCGTTGCACGTGAAATTCTTGAATATGCCGATTCAAACGGTTTTACAGTTATTAATGTTAATCAAGGTTATGCAAAATGTTCAATCTGTGTTGTTAATGAAAATGCAATAATAACTGATGATAAATCCATCTTTACAGCCGCTGGAAAATTTCTGAACGATGTTCTGTTCATTTCAAAAGGCTCCATTAAATTAGATGGATACAATTATGGATTTATCGGAGGTTGTTGCGGTAAAATTGATAAAAACAAAATTGCATTTAACGGAGCAATTGAAAGCCATACAGACCATAACAATATATTAGACTTTCTGAGTAAACATAATGTTGAATGTGTTGAACTGCATAGAAACCCGCTTTATGATATTGGTGGAATTCTTCCGCTTAAAGAAGAAACATATTAGTTTATTATTTATTAAACTCTCCCCTAAACTATACAAAACATTTATTTTGTATAATAGCCTTTATAAAAAATAAAAAAGGCTATTAATCGCCTACCGTCTTACAAAATAAAAGTTGTGGTATAATTTCCGTTCAGCCAATGCGCCTGCCAAAGTGTGTCGCCCATCAACCTTCCTTTCCAATTTTCTCGGTGCTCGCTACTGCGTCGCCGTCCGCGCACCCTAAGCGCCTTTAGTCCTTGTTTGCGCTTAGAATAGCGCTGGCAAACAAAAGCAGTAAGAAACAACCCTACAACAATATACACCACAGATAAAAAGTTGTCAATCAGAACATTCTTTCGATTTTGTGACGAACAAAGCATCCTTTCGCATTTCCCATTGTTTCCCCTGCCCCGTTGTCAAGGTCAAGCCAGGGTGAGGGCAAGCCCTCAACCTTGACAACTCCATTAAAAAGCAAGCAAGGATAAGAGAAAAGAAAACGAAAGGATGCTAAAAAATGTTAAGAGTATATTGTCAAATTCCAGAGGTTTATGATGGTTTCAGAAATCTTGAAAAGTTCAATGAAGTTGCCACAAGCAGTTGGAGTCCTGCAGGTGAGTTTTTTCCGATGTATGATCCTGATACATCTGAAATTTTTGAATGTGCATTTAATGCGCAAGAAGGTTTAATAGTAGCCTATAAAGAAATAAGTGTAGAAGAGTTCAGAGCAAGGCTCCAGAAGTCAGCAGAAAAATTAATCAGCGCAAGAGTTCAGCAAGCCATAATTGAGGCTTCAAAAGAAGCATCAAGGATTTATGAAACAATAGAATTTTCAAGTAAATTATGGTCTATAAGGCATTTAAAATAAAAGGATAGGTGCTTTCGCACCTATCCTTTTTTTTTGCTCAATTCATCAGCCAAAGCATATAACAGTGTTGTTAATTCATTGTCATGGTTGAGGGCATCACGAACTTTTTTTAAGTCCCCTGTTTTTTTGTATAAATCCACAGCATAAGCCTTACGCAAAGAATGTACACTGAAATTTTCTTTTATCCTAAAAGCCCTACAAGCCCTTTTAATATCGCTGTAGACTGCTTGACGTGTTCTATGTTTTTGAGGGTCTGTTCGACCCTCAAAAACATAATATGAGCCTGCTATAGCGTTTAATTCATCCTTTAATTTTTTAGTAAGTCTGATAACACGCTTCTTTTTTGTTTTTTGTTCCGTTATAGTGAATGTTTTCTTTTTAAGATCAGCAGTTTTAAAAGCCAAAACATCACCAATACGCAAGCCCGTTTCAAGGCAAACCTTGCATGCAATTCTATTCTCATAGGTAAGTGCATAAAGCACATGCGCCATAATGTCATTGTCAATAAAATCTGTTTTCATTTATCAGTTTACTTTCTGGAAAAAGTTAAATCAGCCCTCGCTTTCATAGTGTGCTTGTCTATAATTCCAATAATAGTAAACTATCTTGTTTTTGTCAATTGCAGGTAAAGGCTCGGATGCTTCAAGGTCAATCTTCAACTTCTTTGCAACATCTTTGAACACACCCGAAAGAAACACCATTCTTTTCCCATTAAGAGCGCTGTATAAGCAATCAAGAACTTTTGCACGTTCTTTCAAGGAGCACTCAAAGTCAATGGGCTTAACTGCATATTTTGCTATTTCAGGCAAAGCGCCATTATCTGCTTTTGTTATATGTGTCTGCAGGAGTTCATCATCAGCAAGAGGAAGTGTGTCCAAGTGTTCAAGTGTCCATTTTTTTCCTCTTAAATTTTCTTCTCTATGTTTCCATAACAGCGACCATATCTGTTGTATTCTGTCCGATTTAATGTACACTCTTGATTTAAAGTACGAGGGTCTGACTGCAATAAGAATATGAAAATGAGGGTGCATTTTATTAGTGACACTATTATATGAAACCTCAAGAGTTCTGACAACACCATGAAAGGCTTTTTTAAATATAGGCAATGAAAAAAACTTTGATGAACATTTGTTAAGAAATGTTATGGTGTCAGAGAGTTCATCAAAAGAACAGTTCGGCACAGTAAGAGTTAGATGCAAAAAAGCATAGTCTGTAAGTAAATCAAGCATCTTTACAAAATCACTGTAAGTTCTCAATGACTTTCTCCTCTGACACATAGGACAAAGTCTGATTCTGCAGAAGTTAGCGTCTACAAGTCTATCTTCTATGAAACCAAGTTCAAAACCACAAGACTGCATAACCTTACCTTTTTCTTTTAGTTTATCATTGTTGCTGAAAAACCTTAATGCTTCAGAAACTTCTATAGATAACTTCTTGTATTTCTCAAAATCCAATTCTAACAGAGTATACAATTTTTCGTCAAAATTTTCTCTGAAAGCCTTATCTGTCAACGATTTTGAACGTTTTGAAGGCGCGCACGTTGTTTCTATATTATCAAGTAAAGGTGCTACGCTCATTCCGTCACCTCAATTCGTGACAGACAGCGACCAATCATTTCAATGCAATCAACAAATCCTTTGTCATAAGCAATGTTAAGGCAAGCCTGAATATTGTGGCCAGGCTCTGCAAGAATCTCTGATTGATATTCAATAAAAGAAACTCTATCCTCACCATATCTTTCAACATACACACTGCGGTCATAATCGCTGATAATGCGGGCATTGTTCAGAACCCTCTGCAATTCCATTGCAACATCAATTACACTATCCATACTACTTTTTTTGCGTCACAGTTGGCTGACTGATAACAGATAGCAACTTAACATCTACTTTTCAGTTGGCTCACTGATAACAGATAGCAACTTAACATCTACTTTTCAGTTGGCTCACTGATAACAGATGGCAACTTCATATCAGTCCGGCGCAAGCCTGAACGCAAACTATACAAAACTTTGTTATTTTGTATAATTGTATTGATTTTTTCATTTAGGTATGTTATAATTAATTTATAACATACCCTTTTGTTTTCGGCGGTGAATTTTTATGAGACAGGAAGAACTTATCACTTTACCTGCACTGGTCAGAACATATCTTAACTACCTTTCCGCAATCAAAAGCAAATCTATGCTTACAGTTCTTGAATACGGCTCAGACTTAAGACTGTTTTACAGATTTATAGCAAAATCACGCGGTATCTGTGATAATAATGTACCGTTTGATGAAATTAATATTGCAATGCTTTCAAATGATATTGTTTGCAGTGTAACGCTTGATGAGGCCTATGCTTTCCTTGTTTACTGCAGGAATGAAAGAAAAAATGACAATAATGCAAGAGCGCGCAAAGCGGTTGCAATAAAACGCTTTTTCAGATATCTTGAAGTAAACGGTTATATAAGCGTTAATCGAATTGCTTTCCTTGAATCCCCTCAGACCAAAAAGAGTCTGCCTAAGTATCTTACACTTGAACAGAGCGTTACGCTTTTACAAAATGTTGACGGAAAATTTAAAGAACGTGACTATTGCATTCTAACTCTTTTTCTAAACTGCGGTTTGCGTCTGTCAGAACTTGTTGGAATCAATATTTCGCATTTAAAAGACGATAATACACTTGTTGTGCTTGGTAAAGGCAACAAAGAACGAACAATTTATCTTAACAACGCTTGTATTAACGCAATTTCAGCATATATGGCAGTAAGACCTGTTGACGGAGTAATTGACCGCGATGCATTATTTATAAGTAATCAAAAGAAAAGAATCAGTAAACAAAGTGTTCAGAAAATGGTTGAGGCTAATCTAAAAAAATGCGGTTTTGACGGTATGGGGCTTTCAACACATAAACTCAGACATACCGCTGCAACACTCATGTATCAACACGGTAATGTTGATCCTCTTCAACTTAAAGAAATTCTCGGCCATGAAAATCTTTCAACAACAGAAATATACACTCACATTCGCGATGAACAACTTAAGCAAGCCGTTGATTCAAATCCTCTTAATAACCCATCAAATCTCAAAAAATCTCGAAAATGATGCCGAGAAAATTGCATCAATAACAGAAGATGCTGCGCATATACCCATAAAAATTATCTGTCGTATAAAGTATACTTTGGTTTCATCTTTTTCAAACTGTCCCCTGCCCTTTATTGCTTTTTGAAATGCATTTTTTGAATATTCGCAACTATCGTTACAAGCCAGAATAAATGCTAATGTTGATACAATTGCTCCTGGATATATTATTAAAACACAATATCCCAATCCCAGCGCCTTAAACACAGAGTAAAAATAACCGGTGACAACGCCTATTCCCATTCCTCTGAGAAAAGGCAGCCAGATTAAAAAAGGATATCCGACAAGCGAAAATCCAAAAAATACATTTATTATCATAAATAATACGCTTACGGAAACGGAGTTGCAAAAATTCTCTGCAATTCCCTGTTGTGATTTCATTTGAACAAACGAATCAGTTAAATTTTTTATTTTTAAAATCAACTCCGAATCGCCACCGATTACAATTGCACCCGCAACAATTCCTATTGCAAAAATAACCGCAAAAAGATATATTCTTGAATTTTCAAATATCTTTTTCAACGCTTTTCCGTTATAAACCTTATAATTATATTTTGACTTGCTCATTTTTAACCTCCTAACGGTTTTGTTAAATTATATGAGCAAGTCCATTTTTTATGACAAAAGACGGATAGAATTAATTCTATCCGTCTTAAACAATACTACTATTTCTTTTCAACTTTGGCGTAGTTTGCCATGATTTTTTTGGTACCCGCTGCAGTAAAAGCAATTTCAAGCAGCGTATCATTACCCATAGGCTTTGCACTTAACACAATACCCTCTCCGTATGCTTTATGAACAACGGTGTCTCCAACATTAAACTGCGTTGTGTTCTTTGACGGAACTGCAACAGACGGCGCAGATGTAAAACCTCTGGAAGGTGCCTGAGGCTTCGATACCTGCTGAGAACCGACAGAAAAACTTTTTAAAGTTTCTCCGGTTCTTTCAAGCAGTTTTTCAGGGATTTCTCTGATAAACCTTGAAGGTTGATTATACCTTGTCTGACCAAAAAGCATTCTTGTTTTTGCCCTTGTCAGATAAAGTTGCTTTTTGGCCCTTGTAACAGCAACGTAAGCAAGCCTGCGCTCTTCTTCAATCTCATCCTGACCTGCCATTGATGACATATCTGACGGAAAAATAGATTCCTCCATGCCAACAAGGAATACAACGGGGAACTCCAGACCTTTTGCTGCATGAACAGTCATAAGCACAACAGTTTCAGCCTCTGCATTGTAATTATCAATATCTGTCATCAAAGCAACTTCTTGCAAAAAGTCATTGAGAGTTGAATCTTCGTTTTCCCTGGAAAAATTAAGCAAGTTGTTAGCCAATTCATCAAGGTTAGCAAGTCTGTCTTCTTTTGTTTCAGGTTCAAGAGAAAGTGATTCGACATAGCCCGATACATTGATAACTCTTTTAAAAAGTTGCGATAAATCAATATTATCCATCTCATCAATGAAATCTTGTATCATCGTTGCAAATTCAATCATTTTCTTTGCACATCTGCTGAGTCTTGGGAACTGATCAGCAGATTTAATAACATCGAAAAGACCTATTCCAAGCCCGTCTGCTATTTCCTGCGCAGCAGCAACAGATGAATCCCCTATTCCCCTCTTAGGCACATTTATAATACGCTGAAGTCTGACGCTGTCATTAGGGTTTGCAAGAACGCTGAGATATGCAATTGCATCCTTGATTTCTTTTCTGTCATAGAATTTGTGACCGCCGATAAGACGGTAAGGAATACCCATTCTGACAAAAGACTGTTCTATATTATTCGACTGAGAATTCATGCGGTAAAGTATGGCATAATCGCTGTATTTGCGTCCGTTTCTTATACCGTCATAAATCTTATCTGCAACATAAAAGCCTTCATCACGGTCAGAATCGGCAGTATGATATATAATTAAATCGCCTTTTCCGTTATCTGTCCAAAGGTTTTTACCTTTTCTGTTCTCATTATTTGAAATAATTGTGTTAGCCGCATCAAGAATATTTTGAGTTGAACGGTAGTTCTGTTCAAGCCTGATAACTTTAGCATTTTTATATTGGTGCTCAAAACTTAATATATTTTCAATAGTTGCGCCTCTGAATTTATATATGCTCTGATCATCATCGCCGACAACGCATATATTTTTATATCCGCCTGCAAGCAAAGAGGTAAGCAGATACTGCGCATGGTTTGTATCCTGATACTCATCAACCATGATGTACTTAAACTTTCTCTGATAATATTCAAGAACTTCAGGATTATTCTGCAGCAATCGAACGGTATTGACAATAATATCATCAAAATCCATTGCATCAGCGGCTTTTAATCTGTTTTGATATGCTTCGTAAACAGAACCGATGTTACGCTTACGGATATCCATATAATTCTCTTTGATATATTCAGATGGAGAAATAAGCATATCCTTGGCACTGCTGATTGCCGAAAGAACACTCTTGGGTGTAAGGATTTTATCTGTAAAACCAAGTTGTTTCAAGCAGTCTTTAATTACACGCTTGCTGTCATCTGTATCATAAATTGTAAAATTTGATGAATAACCTATATAATCCGCATTTCTTCTGAGAATTCGTACACAGGCAGAGTGAAATGTACTTGCCCATATGTCGAGTGCCTGCTCACCGAGCATTTTTTCAAGGCGCTCCTTAAGTTCTCCTGCAGCCTTATTAGTGAATGTAATTGCAAGAATTTCCCATGGTTTTGCCGCATCAACTTTCAGCAGCGGTTCTATATCGAATGCATTGTCAATAATACCGTCTGCATAGGCTCGCATAATCGCAAGTTCATTTTCAGTTGGCTCATATGTAATTTCTTCGCTGTAATAAGCCTTGCCGTATTTAATAAGATTTGCTATGCGGTTAACAAGAACCGTTGTTTTACCGCTTCCTGCTCCGGCAAGCACCAAAAGCGGTCCTTCCGTAGAAAGGACCGCCTTTTTCTGCATATCATTAAGAGACTTAAAATCTCTTTCAATAATTCTTCTTCGTAATGAAATGAATTCGTTGGAATACATCTGATACCTCAAATTGAAATTTCGTGAGCAATCTTATAAAGTTCGTTATTAACAGAACGATCCATGTTAAGAGCCTCGTAGATATCATAATCAATAACCGTGTCATTCTTCTGAACAACAACCCTGTTACCAATACCGGCCATAAGAAGTTGAACTGCTTTATAACCCATAACACTTGCAGCAACTCTGTCACGAACTGTAGGTGATCCGCCTCTCTGAACATGACCGAGAATAACTGCTCTTGATTCAACACCGCACTCTTTTTCTATCTTTCTTGCGAGTTCTTCAACGCCGCCGATGCCCTCAGCAACCATAACAATAAAGTGTTTTTTATCAGTTTTCTGAGTCCTTCTGATTCTGTCAATAACATGCTTTTCAATATCAGACTGGATTTCAGGAATAACAATTGCGGTTGCGCCAACAGCAATACCTGCATTAAGAGTCAGGTCACCGCATCTGTTACCCATAACTTCAACAACAATGCAGCGGCTGTGTGATTCAACAGTATCTCTGACTCTGTCAACCATCTGCATAACAGTGTTAAGGCATGTATCATAACCGATTGTATAATCTGAACTTACAATATCATTATCAATTGTGCCGGGAACACCGATACACGGAATTCCTCTGAGAGAAAGATCGCGTGCACCTCTGAAAGAGCCGTCGCCGCCAATTACAACAATACCCTCAATACCGAATTTTTTACAAGTATCAATAGCCTGCTGCATACCTGATTCTTCTCTGAATGCTTTGCATCTTGCCGAATAAAGCATTGTGCCGCCTCTGTGGATTATATCTGAAACACTTCTGATATTAAGTTCACGAAGATCGCCTTCAATAAGGCCCTGATATCCTCTGTTAATTCCGTAAACTTTTATTCCGTTTTCACATGCGGTTCTGACTACTGCACGCACCGCAGCATTCATTCCGGGGGCATCGCCGCCGCTTGTTAAAACGCCGATTGTCTTCATAATAACTACTCTCCTTAAAAATGTTCATCCAATATAATACACTTTTTATTACACAATGTCAATGAATTAAACATTTTTTGATAAAAAAGTTAAATAAAACAATAATATTATTTGTTTTTAATCATTATATATAACATTTTGCTCACCAAGAATCCTGCGAAGTTCACGGAGAAGCACGGAATTAACATCAATCCCCTGCCCAATTGGATTTCTTTTATACTCTTTTGTATTACTAAAAAAATAAAACAGAGGTGTGTTACCGTCAAAAATCGCAAGTAATCTGCGGCAATATTCTATCTGAGGAGAATCTGCCGTATCAAACCTTAAGAAAAGACCTTTTGCCTTTTTCTTTTCGGTTTTTTGTTTGTCAGACAATGTAACATCACTAGGACAAGGCTCAACAAATTCGCAAACAATTTTGGTATCCTCATCCTCGTGCATACTTACTCTTCCGTGCAGCAAAATTATATTTCCCTCATAGAACATTGTCGGATTTTCCATCAATGTTTTCGGGAATACAATAACCTCTATGCTGCCATGTGTATCCTCAAACGAAAGAAAAGCCATTGTAGAATCTTTTTTTGTGATTTTCTTTTTTACTGAACCAACCATACCAAGAATAACTACTCTCTCGTTATCTTTATAAATTGATTCTTCATTTAAAATATCTGATATTTTTGCACATTTAAGAGTATCCGAAATATTTTTGTATTTTGACATAGGATGACCTGAGAGATACATGCCAGCAACTTCTTTTTCATATTTCAAAAGAATTTCCTGAGAAAACTCCTCATACTCAGGATAATTAAAAGATGGAACAAAGGTGTCCTGTGTTTCTTCACTTGCATTCATCAAATCACCGAAACCAAGTTGTCCGTCAACATTCCTTCTTTTAGAATTATCCAAATCCTCTATAATATTGTCAATTACACTATACATCTGCCTGCGGTTTGCGCCCATACCGTCAAAAGCACCGCATTTAATCAGACTCTCAATTGCTCTTCGATTAAAATCTTTCCCGTACATGCGTCGGCAAAAATCATAAAAATCTGTGAAGTTTCCGTTATTCGATCTTTCTTCAACCATCCTTTTGATGAAGTTTCTGCCAAGATTTTTAACGGCAAGAAGACTGAAATGAATATTACCGTTTGAAACTTCAAATGACTCCGAACTTTGGTTAACATGCGGAGGAAGAATTTTAATCCCGAGCCTTGCGCATTCATTTATATACTGAACAACTTTACCGGAATTATCAAGAAAACTTGTCAGCAATGCTGCAAGGAATTCACAAGGATAATGACATTTAAGCCATGCAGTCTGATAAGCAACATATGCATAGGCAGCAGCATGCGCCTTATTAAATGCATACGAAGCAAAAGACATCATTTCATCAAATATTTCATTGGCAATCTTTTCATCAATTCCGCGCCTTACTGCACCATCACAGATAACACTGCCGTTTTCATCAACTATGCCGTAAACAAAATTCTCGCGTTCTTTGAGCATAACATCATATTTCTTTTTACTCATTGCACGGCGTACTATATCTGCTCTGCCGTATGAATAACCGGCAAGTTCACGGCAAATCTGCATAACCTGCTCCTGATAAACCATACATCCGTAGGTAACATCAAGAATACTTTTAAGTTGAGGTACTTTATATCTTATTTTATCCGGATTGTGGCGGTTTTCAATATATGTCGGAATCGAATCCATCGGTCCGGGTCTGTAAAGCGAAATAACCGCAATCAAATCCTCAAGGCTTTCAGGCTTGAGTTGAGAAAGAACCGCTCTCATTCCGGCAGATTCAAATTGAAATACACCTTCTGTCTGAGCAGAACACATCATTTCAAAAACGGCTTTATCCTCAATATCAATTTTATCTATACTGAAACAAGGATCTTTCTGTTTTATCATCTTTTCTGCAGAACTGATAACAGTTAAAGTTCTTAACCCAAGAAAATCCATCTTAAGAAGTCCGAGTTCTTCAAGCGTTGTCATCGGAAATTCTGTTACAATTGCTTCATCATTTCTGGCAAGCGGAACATATGACTCAACAGGGTCATGGGTTATAACTACACCGGCCGCATGTGTTGATGCGTGGCGCGGCATTCCTTCAACCTTGCGGGCCATATCTACAAGTTCTTTTATTTCATCGCTGCTTTCATAAAGTGCTTTAAAATCAGAAGAGCGTTTCAACGCTCTGTCAATTGTTATATTCAGTTCGTTGGGAACTTGCTTTGAAATATTATCCACAACCGAATAAGGCACACCAAGAGCACGTCCGACATCACGAATAGCCGCCTTAGCCGCAAGAGTACCGAATGTTACTATTTGGGCAACATGATCCGCTCCGTATTTTTCGATTACGTAATCTATAACTTCTCCGCGTCTTTCAAAGCAGAAATCAACATCAAAGTCAGGCATACTGACTCTTTCAGGATTGAGAAACCTTTCAAAAAGAAGGTTATATTTCATAGGATCAATTCCGGTTATGCCAATGCAATAAGCACATATGCTTGCTGCACCCGAACCTCTTCCCGGTCCTACGGGAATACCCATATCTTTTGCATGTTTAATAAAGTCATGGACTATAAGATAATAGTCAACATAACCCATTCTGTTAATTACATCGAGTTCATAATTGAGCCTGTCCACATACTCTTTGGGCGGATTATCACCATAGCGTTCAACAAGCCCTTTTCTGCAAAGAAGAGAAAACCATTCAAAATGCTCATATCCTGCAGGAACATCAAAATGCGGAAGTTTTGTTTTGCCGAATTCAAAATCAACATTACATCTTTCCGCAATTTTGGCTGTGTTTTCAACAGCCTCAGGGCATTGCGGAAACGCTTCAAGCATCTCATATTCGCTTTTAAGATAAAACTCCTGTGTGCTGAATTCAAGACCCGTATCCTCACCTACAGTATGGTTCGTCTGAATACAAATAAGAACCTGCTGCATTTTTGCATCATCTTTTTCAACATAATGAGCATCATTTGTGGCAACCAAAGGAATATTAAGTTCTCTTGAAAGTTTAATGATGTCCGGATTAATCTGAAGTTGTACATCAAGCCCGTGATTCTGAATTTCAAGAAAATAGTTATTTTCTCCGAAAGTTTCTTTATACCATTCAGCAACATTTTTCGCTTCATCATAATCATTACGCTGCAAAGCCCTTGCAACTTCACCGGCAAGGCAACCTGAAAGCGCAATTAGACCGTCATGATATTTTTCGAGTATGTCCTTATCAACTCTCGGTTTTGTGTAAAATCCGTTTACCCATCCTTCGGAAACCAATTTAATAAGATTTTTATAACCTTCATTATTCTCACAAAGAAGAACAAGATGATATCTCTCGCTGTCTATTCCGTGAACTTTATCAAACCTTGACCTCGGAGCAACATAAACCTCGCAGCCGATAACAGGTTTTATTCCTTTTTTTAATGCGGCTTTATAAAAATCTATAACACCGTACATAACACCGTGGTCTGTTATGGCAACAGAAGTCTGCCCCATGCTCTTGATTTTATCAAGCATAGGCTCAATTCTGCATGCTCCGTCAAGCAAACTGTATTCACTATGTACATGCAAGTGAGTAAAAGACATTATTATTCACCGTTCTTCATTTTCTCAGCAATACTGACTATTCTGTTCAGTCTGTGATTTATTCCTGAGCGAGAAATAGGCTCGTCCAAAAGTTTTCCGAGTTCGCTCAGGCTTGCTTCCTGATGTTCAAGACGGATATGTGCAATTGCCTGAAGATTATCGGGTAATGACGATATACCCATTCTGCTCTCTATATATTCAATAGCCTCAATTTGAATGTTAGCAGCATCTACTGTTTTACTTATATTGGACATTTCAAAATTAAGTTTTCTGTTCACCTTATTTTTGACATCTTTTTCTATTTTTATGCCCATAACGTACAACGATGCATCCTGTGCACCGATAATTGCAAGAATATCTTCAATGCTCTCACTATCTTTAAAATAGATAACATGATTACCTTTTCTGACAATATATTTAGGATTTAAATTAAGTTCATCCATAAATTTTATCATATCCGTGCAAAGACGCTTAAACGGAACAACAAATTCAAGGTGATAACCTTTTTCAGGTGCAGTAACTGTTCCGCACGAAAGAAATGCTCCCCTTAAAAATGCTCCTGCGCAACACTCATCCGAAATATTTGCTCTGTTTATACGCAAAGTTGTTTCATTAAGAGCGTGTCCAAACTTATCAAATACCTTTTCTTTTTCTTTATCGGTTCTGAGATATGCCGTCATTTTCTTTGTACCGTTTTCGCTGATAACAGGCTCAGAGTCACAATAATCTCTTAAATAAGATAAATACAATTCAAAAACATCATTATTCTCTGTTGTAATTGAAAAATTATATTTTGAGAAATGAGCAAAAAGCACAAGCCCGTAGACTTGTGCGTGAAAACAACAGGAAGAAAGATTTTCTATTTTTGAAATTTCACTTTTTACATCAGATGAGAATGACAATCAAATCTCCTCCTGCTTTAAAATTTTAACCTCAGGTTCAAGTAAAACACCTGTTGTATCATACACTGTTTTTTTGCAATGCTCAATAACCGCCTTAACATCATCCGCAGTTGCACCACCAATGTTAATAACAAAACCCGCATGTTTTTCACTTACCTGCGCACCGCCAGAAGTGTAACCCTTAAGCCCGCACTGTTCAATAAGAGCGCCTGCAAAATATCCTTCAGGACGCTTAAATGTGCTTCCTGCGCTTGGATATTCAAGAGGCTGTTTTTCCTTGCGCTTTGCCATTAGTTCATCCATTCTGGCTTTGATATCTGTCTTATCTCCTTTTGAAAGTTTAATCGTAAGAGACGTAATAATATTCTTAGTGTCAGAATAAACACTGTGACGGTATCCGAGTTCCAATTCATCATCAGAAAATGACGATGTTGAGCCGTCGGGCTGAATATGGCTGCAAGAAACAAGAACATCTTTCATTTCGCCGCCGTATGCACCAGCGTTCATATAAGCCGCTCCGCCTGCAGTGCCGGGAATACCAAAAGCAAATTCAAGACCCGTCAATGAATTATCAAGAGCAAAGCGGCACAATCTTGAAAGCGGTGCACCGCTTTGACAAATGATCGTTGTTTCATCCAAAAGTTCAATTTTATCCATCCGGCATGTGTTAATTACAACACCCCTGAACCCCTCATCATCCGCAAGCATGTTGCTGCCTTTGCCGATAACCAGGAGATTTTTATCCTCTCTACTGACACAAGAAACAATTGCAGAAAGTTTTTCTTCACTTTCAGGGAAAACCATAATATCGACTTTTCCGCCAATTTTAAAACTCGTATAGTCTTTTAATAATGCTTCGGTCAAATAATCGCATTTGATTTCCGTGCAAAGATTAATAAGATTTCTATATGAGTCCATAATTTCCTCCGTAAAATTATTCATTAAGAAGCGCAGCACCGAATATACCTGCATCATTACCGAGTTCGGCTGCAACAACCTTTGTCTGTTTGGTTGCATGAATGCTGTATTTTTCGTTTTCAACATGTTTTCTGATAGGGTTAAGAATAGTATCGCCCTCGTGACTTACGCCGCCGCCGATACAAACAAACTCAGGCTGGAAAGTATTAATAATATTAATAATGCCAACAGAAACATAATAAATATAGTTATCGCAAACCTCTTTTGCCACTTCATCACCAAGACGCATTGCATCAAAAGCAGTTCTGCCGCTTACATTATCAATGCTGCCGTTTGTAAGTTGCCACATTTTGCTGTCTTTATTATTAAGCATTGCTTCTTTAGTCTGAGAAATAAGAGCAGTAGCCGATGCATACTGTTCCCAACAGCCTTTTCTGCCGCAATTACACTGCTTACCGTTAACCATAATAACAGTGTGACCCATCTCACCACCTGCATAGTTAACACCGCTTACGATTTTGCCGTTAACAATGATACCGCTGCCAACACCTGTACCAAGAGTAACAGCAACAAAGTTGCCAACGCCTTTACCAACACCTGCAATTGCTTCACCGAGAGCAGCACAGTTTGCATCATTATCAAGATAAACGGTTTTACCCAGTCTTTCCTCAAGCATTTCTTTTGCGGGAACCTGATTAAAATCAAGGTTATTTGCAAATTCAATATAACCATTTTCTTTGTTAACGGAACCGGGAGTTCCTACACCGACTGATGAAACATCATCCATTGTGATACCTGCATCTTTAATTGCCATATCAACAGCAACTTTGATATCATCAAAAATTTCTGCTGCAGGTCTGGGGCACTTTGTTTTAACTTTTCCCCTGCCGATTATTTTCATGTCTTCGGTTACAACACCTACCGCAATGTTTGTTCCGCCAAGATCAACGCCGATTCTATACATATTATTACCTCCAAAGTAAATTTATCATTTATTATTAAAAATTGTGCCAGAATTCAAGTTCTTTCTTGGCAGGAATGATATCTTCAGTCATTCCAAGACTGTGAAGAAGTTCTCTGGCTGCATTATAACCCATCTTTTTCTGCCTGTTATTCATAGCCGCCGCTTCAATAATGATTGAAAGGTTTCTGCCGGGCTTTACCGGAACGGTTGTTACAGGCACCTTGATATCAAGAATTTCAGTATACTCATTTTCAAGTCCAAGTCTGTCATATACCTTTTCACTGTCCCAAGGTTCAAGTTGAACTACCATATCAACCTTTTCAGTCATTTTAACTGCACCCATACCGAAAAGACGTCTTGCATTAAGAACGCCTACGCCGCGAAGTTCAATAAAGTGACGGATGTTATCCGGTGCGGAACCGACAAGCGTTTTGTTTGAAACTCTTCTGATTTCAACTGCATCATCGGCAATGAGTCTGTGACCTCTCTTGATAAGTTCAAGGGCAGTTTCGCTTTTACCGACACCGCTGTCACCCAAGATTAGAACGCCTTCACCGTAAACTTCAACAAGAACGCCGTGGCGGGTTATTCTTTGAGCAAGTTCAACACCGAGATATGAAATAGTTGCAGACATACAACCTGATGTTGACTCAGATGAGCCGAGAACAGGAACTTCATATTTTTCAGCAAAACTGAGAAATCTTTTGCTGCATTTCAAATCTCTTGTTACAACAATTGCAGCAGGACGCTTAGAAAAAAATCTTTCAAGACAATCCAAAAATCTTTCTTTATCAAGACTTTTGAAATATTCAAGTTCGGTCAAACCAAAAAACTGAATACGCTCGGGATCAAAGTATTCCTCAAAGCCGGTAAGAATAAGACCGGGGCGGTTAACATCCTGCGCAGAGATATAAATATCTGCGATATCTTTTGGAGTGTAAATCACTTGAAACGAAAGGTCATTAACAACCTTTTCAAGTGAAACCTGATATTTACCCATATGTTTCTCCTTATTAATAGGTTTGCTTTGAATTCTACACAAACCCATATTAATGTTATTATAAAACATTAATATGATTTTTCCAACCCTTTTTATAAAAATTTCTAAAAAAAATAAGGATACCCGATTAAAGGTATCCTTATTTTTTAAAGTTGGGTTGCTATTCCCTCAAACTTTGTTTTGGTTTCGTTGATTTTCTGCGCTTCCGCCGCTCCGGGGCTATACCATCCGCGTTTCTGCATCTCGCTGAAAACATTAAATTGAATAGTGTGCTCTTCCTTGAGAATATTAAGCATATCGCTCTGAAGTTGCTGATTTGTGCATTCGTTTGAAAACGTGTTGTAAACATCGGTCATATGCTTCTGCGACGAGAGAATATCATCCATAATTTCTCTGTCTGCAAACGATGAGTTAGTGTTCATGTTATCCCCTCCTATTAATAAAGATGCCCCATAAGAGTATCAAAATGCTGCTTGTGCTGATTTGCAATCTGTTCGCATGTGCTTTTAATCTGAGGATCGGTTGCTGCCTGCGCATATGCTTTGAATTTTTTTACTAGATTCTGTTCACAGTTAAGTTGATCCTCAAGAGCAGAAAGTTCTTTTGCAGATAAATTTGCCATAATAACACTCCTTTACTTAATGTAGTTTTATTATTGGCATTTTTACACAGATCATACAAAAACTAAAATAAAAAGGCTGTTACCAATCGGTAACAGCCTTAAATTATAAGATAAATTATTTAACCATGCTTGCAACTTCTGCTGCAAAGTCATCTGCCTTTTTCTCGATGCCTTCGCCCTTTGCAAGACGGGTATAGCCTGTAACTTTGATTTCTGCGCCGATCTTCTTTGCAACATCAGCAACATAACCTGCAACTGTGCCGTCAAAGAGATCTGAACGAACGAAAGTCTGATCAAGAAGGCAAGTTTCTTTAAGCTGCTTCTTAATACGGCCTTCAACTGCACCTGCAAAAATCTTGTCGTTTACATATTCTTCTTTACCTGCTACTGCAAGTGATGCAAGAGTAGCAACTGCTTCCTTTGAAAGGAAGTTGAAGAGGAAGTTGTTGTTCTTCTGCTCTTCATAAGCAGCGATATCTTCATCGCTGAAGAGTTTCTCGTTACAAGCCTTTTCAAAGAGTTTTCTGAGGATGGGCTTTGGAAGTGACTCAGGCTTGTTAAGTGAACTGTCAATTGTGATTGACTTCATCTTTGCAAGTTCATCAGCTGAAATATCTTCTTTGCTGAGATATTCGGGGTTCATTGCTGCAACCTGCATAGCAATGTTCTTACCCATAGCAACAAATTCATCGTTGTCTGCTGCATTTGTATCAAAACTTACGAGAACACCAACTGAACCGCCGCCGTGAATGTATGAAACTGCTGTTCCCTCAACAAGAACAAAACGGCGGAGTTTAAGGTTTTCACGAATCTGAAGGAAGAGTTCCTGAATTGCATCTGCAACTGAAACACTGCCTTCTGAAATTGTTGTTGCAAGAAGTGCATCAAGATCAGCGGGCTTTGCTTCAACAACTGTTTTAGCAATCTGATTTGCAAGAGCCTTAAATTCAGGACCGTTGCCAACGAAGTCTGTTTCACAGTTGAGTTCAACAAGTGCTGATGCGCTGCCGTCTGAATAAAGACCGATAACGCCTTCTGCTGCTACTCTGCTTGCTTTCTTTGCTGCAGTTGCAAGACCCTTCTCACGAAGAATGTCAACTGCCTTATCCATATCACCGTCAGCCTCAACGAGTGCTTTTTTGCAGTCCATCATGCCAACGTTTGTCTTTTCTCTGAGAGCCTGTACGTCTTTAGCGGTAAATGCTGCCATTGTATTATTCCTCCTCTGATGCTTCTGCTTCGGGAGCGGTCTGCTCGCCCTGTCTGCCTTCGATAACTGCATCTGCCATTGCGCCGGCGATAAGTTTAACAGCGCGGATAGCGTCATCGTTACCGGGGATTACATAATCAACTTCATCGGGATCGCAGTTTGTATCTACGATTGCAACGATGGGGATACCGAGTTTATGTGCTTCAAGAACAGCAATCTTTTCTTTGCGGGGGTCTACGATAAACATTGCTGCGGGCTGCTTCTTCATCTCTGTGATGCCGCCCATGAATTTTTCAAGTTTTTCAATTTCAAGATTGAGTTTTGTAACTTCCTTCTTGGGAAGAAGATCGAATGTGCCGTCTGCTTCCATAGCCTTAAGCTGAGCAAGTCTTTTGATTCTCTTCTGGATTGTGTTGAAGTTTGTGAGCATACCGCCGAGCCAACGTGCGTTTACGAAAGGCATACCGCAACGGATTGCTTCTTCCTTAACTGAATCCTGAGCCTGCTTCTTTGTGCCTACAAAAAGGATATCGCCGCCTTCTGCTGCGATTTCGCGAACGAACATATAAGCCTCTTCGAGTTTCTTAACTGTCTTCTGAAGGTCGATGATGTAGATGCCGTTACGCTCTGTGAAGATGTACTCAGCCATTTTAGGGTTCCATCTTCTGGTCTGGTGTCCGAAATGAACACCTGCTTCAAGCAATTGCTTCATTGATACTACTGACATTTGTTTTTCCTCCTAAGTTAAATTTTGTATCTAATGTCAGATACGAACCGCCGCAAAGCCTGATATTACAACGGTTTTTGATGCCGCACTCATAATAAAAATAGCCTTGCGTGTGATTTGCCTTGGAATTATATCACAACAGCGTGAAAATTGCAAGCACTAATTAGTAATATTTTATATTAATATGCAAATTTTTATAAATTACACAAAACAAGCCGCACCGAAGCCAATCCGATGCGGCAAAATGCTTTAAAAGATTATTCTCTGTGCCACTTAACACCCTGAGCAGTATCCTCAAGAACAATGCCCATAGCCTTAAGTTCATCTCTGATTCTGTCAGCCTCAGCCCAATTCTTGTTTTTTCTTGCTTCAGTTCTTGCTGCAATCATAGCATCAATATCTTCATCGAGAGTTTCGTTTTTGCGGTTATAAACCAAACCGAGAACTTCTGTGAGTTCATCAAAGATTTTTGCAGCATATTCTGCAGTTGATTTTGAACCGACCTTACCGATAACAAGAGAATTGATATCTCTTACAAGTTCAAATACAGCAGCAATACCGTCCGCAGTATTAAGGTCATCATCCATTGCCTCGATAAACTGAGCAACTCTCTTATCAAGTTGTTCTTTAATTTCGGCAGAAAGTTCACCTTCGGGAGCATTTTTGATTTCAAAATCAAGGCTGTCGCGGCAGGTATAAAGCCTTGCAAGCGATGCCTTGCACTGCTCGATGATATCAATACTGTAGTTTATAGGGCTTCTGTATGAAGAAGAAATCATAAGATATCGGATAGGCTCATATCCGTAAACAGCGGCAACATCACGGACAGTCTTAAAATTACCGAGAGATTTTGACATTTTGACATTATCAACATTGATATAACCGTTATGCATCCAATAGTTTGCAAAAGGCTTGCCTGTAAAGCATTCACTCTGAGCAATTTCATTTTCATGATGAGGGAAGATAAGATCCTGACCGCCGCAGTGAATATCAATACTTTCACCGAGATATCTGCACACCATTGCAGAGCATTCGATATGCCAGCCGGGTCTGCCTTTGCCCCAAGGGGAATCCCAGTAAGGTTCACCGGGTTTGGCAGACTTCCAAAGAGCAAAATCCATGGGATTGCGCTTTATATCGCCAACCATGATTCTTGCGCCTGCTTCAAGTTCCTCGAGAGGCTGGTGTGAAAGTTTGCCGTATTCATTGAAAGTTGAGGGGCTGAAATAAACGTCTCCGTCAACCTCATATGCATGGCCGTTATCAACAAGACCCTTTACTATTTCAATGATTTTTTCAATGTTTTCAGTTGCTTTGGGATGAATAGTTGCAGGGCGGAAATTAAGACCCTTTGCATCTTTCCAGAACTCCTCAATATACTTCTCGGAAACTTCTGTAAATGTTGAATTTTCTTCATTTGCACGCTTAATAATCTTATCGTCAATATCAGTGAAATTCTGAACAAAAGTTACATTGTATCCTCTGTATTCAAGGTATCTTCTGAGAACATCAAAAACACAGATAGGTCTTGCATTGCCTATATGGATATAGTTATACACTGTAGGACCGCAGGCATAAATTTTCACTTTGCCTTCGGTTATAGGTTTGAATTCTTCCTTTTCTCTTGTGAGAGTATTAAAAATTCTCATTTATTTTCCTCCTGATTAACAATCATTTTCAATTCAATAATTTCATTTTCAAGCCTTGCTATTTCCTGTGCAACAGGGTCAGGAATATGAACCTGATCAAGGTCATCAACCCTCATACCCTCTCTTTTAACAACTCTGGCAGGAACGCCAACCGCAGTTGAGTCGGGTGGAATATCATTAAGTACAACAGCACCCGATGCAATTTTGGAATTATCACCAATATTAAGCGGTCCAAGCACTTTTGCACCCGCACCGATCATAACATTGTTACCGATTGTTGGGTGCCTTTTGCCGGTATCTTTACCCGTTCCGCCGAGAGTAACACCCTGATAAATGGTAACATCATCACCGATTACCGTCGTTTCACCGATAACAACACCTGTTCCGTGGTCAATAAAAAAACGTTTTCCTATCTGAACTGCAGGATGAATTTCGATGCCGGTTTTCTTGGAAGCCCTTTGTGAAATCCATCTGGCAGCAAAAAACAACTTTTTATTATAGAATTTGTTTGCCAACCTGTGCATCCTTATGGCTTTAAGTCCCGGGTAAAGCAAAAGAATTTCAACTGCCGAGCGTGCAGCAGGATCTCTGTCCTTAACACAAGCAATATCTTCTTTGAGTTGCCTGAACATATAAATCACACCTTATAAAACAAAAAACTCCGCTGTCAACAATGACAACGGAGGCGTATATACGCGGTTCCACTCCTGTTTATAACTCAAGAAAGGCTTTAACGCAGCCGTACGCACAGAGATACTGCATTCCCCCTGTGTGCCGTCGGGCGCACTTCACCGAAACGGCATAAGAAGCATTTTCAGCTGCCTGCTCCCTCTCTGATATGCCTGAATTCGGGTACTCTACCCGCCGATTGCATTTTTCTGTTTACAATATTATATGAGGTTTACATTGAAAAGTCAATTACTTTTTTACCATCGATAATATATTTGATTCCCGAAATAACAGTCAACACTGCCGTTATCCAAAGAAGAATATTAGAAACAAAAGCAAGTGTTTCAAAATGCGTATCGTACACAAACGGAATTGCAAGCATAATTGCTATTGAAAACACCATTTGACTGACAGTTTTGAGTTTACCCCATATTCCTGCAGGTATAACTAACCCTTGTGCAGATGCAACAAGGCGGAATGATGTTACAAGAAACTCGCGAGCAAGAACAATCATAACAATCCAGATGCTGCAAAGACCGAGTTGCATAAAAGCAAGCAAAGCGGCAGTTGTCAGCATTTTATCTGCTACAGGATCACAAAGTTTGCCGAAAGTTGTAATCAAATTATTCTTTCTTGCAATTTTACCATCAAGAAAATCTGTAATTGATGCAACAATAAAAATTATAACCGCAACAAAATAATGAAAATCAAAATCAATAAGCATTGCTGCAAGATAAATTGGTGTAAGAATAATTCTCAGCATCGTAAGTTTATTTGGTAAATTCATTTTTTCTCCTTAATCATTAATATCTTTACCGATAAGATCGTAATCATTAACTCCGATTACAACAACATCAGCAAAATCACCGGGCTCATAACTATTATTGGTTGTAAAAGAAATTGTTCCGTCAATTTCAGGAGCATCCATATATGTTCTGCCGCTGTAACTGTCAGAGTATCCGTCATAATCTTCAACAAGAACTTTATATGTTTTACCGATTCTTTCGTTATTTTTGAGAGTAACAATTTCAAGTTGATCCTGCATTATAATCTCGCCTCTGCGAAGTTTTATGTCGGGATCAACATCATCCTCCATATCAAAAGCAGGAGTACCTTCCTGAGGTGAGAATTCAAAACATCCGAGGCGGTCAAACTCAATTTCATTGACAAACTCGGCAAGATTTTCAAACTCTTCTTCGCCTTCTCCCGGAAAACCGACAATAAATGTTGTTCTGATAACAGCATCGGGCAATTTAGCGCGTATTCTGCCGATTGTTTCGCGAAGATATGCACTGTCACCCTTTCTGTTCATTGCTTTAAGTATTCCGTCATCAGCATGCTGGAGAGGAAGATCAATATAAGGGATAACCTTGGGTTGCTTAGCCATCGTATCAAGAAGTTCATCGGTAATTTTATCCGGATAGCAATAGAGCATGCGAATCCATTCTATTCCCTCTATTTCACACAACGCGTCAAGAAGTTCGGGCAAGCGGAGTTTTCCGTAAAGATCCGCGCCGTAATTAGTTGTATCCTGTGCAATTAGAATGAGTTCCTTAGTTCCCGCAGCGGCAAGTTGAGTTGCCTCATTGATAAGTGTTTCAAACGCAACACTTCTGTAATTGCCTCTGATTAAAGGTATCGCGCAGTATGTGCATCTGTTTGAACATCCGTCTGCAATTTTAAGATATGACCAATATTCAGGAGTTGTAAGCAGCCTTTCACCGACAAGCGGAAGTTCCTCATTGCAGGGCATATCATAAACAGATTCACCCTCAATAACTTTTTTTGTAATTTCAGCAATTCTACCGTTCGCACCTATTCCGACTACTGCATCAATTTCAGGAATTTCTGTTAAGATTTCATTTTTATAACGCTGAGCAAGGCAGCCGGTAACAATGATTTTACCGACAATTCCATCTTCTTTAAGTTGAGCCATTTCAAGAATATTTTCAATTGCCTCCTGTTTTGCAGCATCAATAAACCCGCAGGTGTTGACAATAACCGCATCAACTCCGTCATAACAATCCGCAATTGAAAAATCGTTTCCGTCAAGTTGTGCAAGCATTCTTTCGGCATCAACCTGATTTTTGGGGCAGCCCAAAGAAATCATTCCGATTTTATACATTGTCGATATCCTCCGTTTCTATTTCAAGCCTGCGAAAAGCAGAGTTAATATCCGACCAACTGTAGCCAAGACGCATCAAAGATGCAACGGTGCGTTTTACACCTTTTTCATCGGATATTTTTCTTGAATATTTTGTGTTCAACAAGTCTATAATACGCAAAATCGGGTCAAAGTCAAGACTTTCCGTTACATTATCCGCAATTTGTTTTGAAATCCCCTTATGCATAAGTTCGAATTTAATTGCACGGATATTCATGCCTTTACGTTCAAGCAAACTCTCGGCAAGATACTGCGCATATCGTTCATCATTAACATATCCGTATTCCTTAAGTTTCTCAACAGCATTTTCTGAATATTCGCGTTTATGACCCTTTTGAACAAGTTTTGTTACAAGATTCTTTGCGCTGTGGTCACTATACGACAGCAGTCGCAGACCGGCAATGAACGCACAACGGGAGCCGACGGCTTCATAAAAAGCCGCCAACTCCTCTTCATCATCAATATTATCCTTGCCGTAATACGGTGAACTGAACCAGTATTCGGCATCAACAGTAAAAATGTACTCGCCGTCACAGGAAATATGTATTTTATTCTGTTTTCCTTTTTCTGCGGTTATTTTCATAAATTATTCGTCATCATCAACTACAATATCAAGTTTTGCTCTAGCGCTTGCTTTTGTGGTCGGTTCAGGAGCAGGCATTGCAGGTGCAGCCGGTCTGGGTTTTCTGACTTTTGTTGCCTCAGCAGCCTCTGCCATTGCAGCAACTATTTTCTTTTCGATTTCCTCAGCAAGTTCAGGAGAATTAATGAAAAGTTCCTTAACATTATCTCTGCCCTGACCAAGACGCATGTCACCGTAAGAGAACCATGCACCGCTCTTCTGAATAACATTATATTTTACGCCGATATCAACCATTTCGCCTTCTTTGGAGATACCTCTTCCGTACATGATGTCAAACTCAGCATCCTTGAAAGGAGGCGCAACTTTATTTTTAACAATTTTACATCTTGTTCTGTTGCCTACTACTTCACTGCCGGCGCCTTTGAGTGACTCTGTACGGCGCACATCAATTCTCATGGTTGCATAGAATTTGAGTGCTCTGCCTCCGGTTGTAACTTCTGGATTACCATATATTACACCGACTTTTTCACGCAACTGATTAATAAAGATGATTATTGTATTTGATTTAGCAACGGCACCCGCAATTTTTCTGAGAGCCTGAGACATAAGTCTGGCATGAGCGCCGACATGTGAATCGCCCATTTCACCTTCAATTTCAGAACGGGGAACAAGAGCCGCAACAGAGTCAATAACAACAACATCAAGAGCACCTGAACGGACAAGCGCCTCAGCAATTTCAAGCGCCTGTTCACCGTTATCCGGCTGTGATACAAGAAGTGAATCAACATCAACACCGAGATTAGAGGCGTATGCAGGGTCAAGAGCATGCTCCGCATCAATAAATGCCGCTTCACCTCCGTTCTTCTGTGCCTGAGCAACAACAGAAAGCGCAAGCGTTGTTTTACCTGAAGATTCAGGACCGTATATTTCAATGATTCTGCCCTTGGGTAAACCACCGATACCGGTTGCGGCATCAAGAGTAATTGAACCTGTTGAAATAGCCTCAACATTCATTCCGCTGTTTTCACCAAGGCGCATAATGGTACCTTTACCGTATGCCTTTTCAATCTGAGCAAGAGCAGTTTCAAGAGCCTTTTTCTTATCTGCCATATTAAAAACCTCCAAGAGTTAATCAAACAAATGTTCTATCGGTATTGTATAACATATTCTCAAAAATTGCAATACTTTTTTGAAAAATAATTATTTTTTTAATTAGTTTGAAAAAAAATAAAAAAATGCTTGCATTTTGTGCGAAAGTCTGCTAATATATCATCTGTTAATGACTAAAAAGGAGGTTGAGGCACATGGCAAAATGCGAATACTGCGGCAAAGATGTAGCATTCGGCATCAAGGTTTCCCACTCACACAGACGTTCAAACAGAACATGGAAGCCCAATGTTAAAAGAGTTAAGGCCGTTGTAAACGGTACTCCCAAGAGAGTATATGCTTGCACACGCTGCCTTCGCTCAGGTAAGGTAACAAGAGCCGTTTGATTTAAACGCATGATTAAGAGACTGCTTTTTCAGCGGTCTCTTTTTCTTTTTGTTGCTTTTGACAAACGGATTGTATTTGATATATGAGTTCTCCACAACACCTTGTGATTAATTACATTATTATATAAAAGATTTCAATTTGCGGTTTTTTTTCAAAAAATTTGTTTATTTTTCTGTTTAAATTGTGTATAATTATTTTTACTGCAAAATTTCAAAAAACGGAGATATAAAATGAGTTATTCTGTTAATCCTTCAGTATTTAAATCAATATTTGCCGTTCCGACGGATATTGTTGATAAACACATCCGCCTTGCCAACGAACATCAACTTAAAGTTTTACTCTGGATTTTGCGCAACTCCCCTGATAATCCTGATATTGACAAAATGTGTACTGCATTAAAAATTGACAAAAGCGATGCACATGATTATCTTCAATATTGGGTACTTACGGGAGTTCTTGGCGGAAATGCAGATGAACAAGCCATGCCGGTAAAACCGGAAACAGTTGAAATAAAAACTGAAGTTACTCATTTTAATAATAAGGTTGCCGAGATTGCATCCACGCCCTCAAAACCTTCAAGTGCAGAGATAGCAGCAAGGCTTGATGAGTCACCCGAAATCGGCCATCTTTTTAATGAAGCACAAGCAAAACTCGGTAAAACAATCGGATATGACGGTCAATGCACATTGCTTCTTATCCATGACCATTACGGTTTGCCGACTGAAGTTATTTTTATGATGATTGATTACTGCGTTTCAATCGGTAAAAGCAATTACGGATATATTGAAGCCGTAGGTAAAGATTGGGGCACAAGAGAAATTGATACACTTGATAAAGCCGCAGAACAAATTACCATTCTCAGAAACACAAACTCACTTTGGAAAGAATTTGCTGCCGCTGCAGGAATCACCACTCCCCGTCCCTCAATGAAACAGTCAGAATATCTTCGCCGATGGGGAACAGAACTTAAATTCAACATAGATATGATTATGCTTGCATATGAAGAAATGGCAAACCACACGACCAAACTCAGCATGAGTTATATGGATAAAGTTCTTCTTTCATGGCACAGCAAGGGATATAAAAATCCAACGGATATTGAAAATGCAAAGGAAGAACAGAAAGCAACGAAGCAAAATTATGGTCAAAGTAAAGTTGGTAACGCCAACACCGCATCATATAACCTTGACGAATTTCAAGAGCATTCACTTCACTCCGAACTGAAATATGAAAGGAAGAAAAAACAATGAGTTACAGCAAAGCAACCCTTTCAAAAGCGACTCAGTTGCTTGAAATCAGACGCAATAAAGCACAGCGCACTCAACTTGCAAGGCATCTTGAAGTTACAGAAAAATTTCCTGTTATAGCCGAATACGAAGCACAACTTTCAAAAACCGGTCTTGAAGCAGTCAAGTCTATCGGCATGGGAAAAGATGCGAAAGAATTCATCGAGCAACTCTCTCACATTAACCTTTCATTGCAGCAAACAATAAAAAACATTCTTGTTCAGAACGGATACCCCGAAGATTATCTTGAAATCCCGTACACCTGTAAAAAATGCGGTGACTCCGGTTTTTGCGGCGGATTTGTCTGTGAATGCCGTAAGGAACTTTTAAAAGAACTTGCAAAGAAAGAACTTGCATCCGTTTCTGCAAGCGAACATTGCAGATTTGATAATTTTGACCTCGGCTATTACCCTGAACCCGTTGATTCAAATTACGGTATCTCTCCACAAAAAAGAATGGCAAGCATTCTTGAATACTGCAAATGTTATGCAGAAGATTTTGATACAGAATCCGAAAGTCTTTATATGCACGGCGCAACAGGTCTCGGCAAAACGCACCTTTCGCTCGCTATTGCAAATGTTGTAGCCGAAAAAGGATACCGAGTTATCTATGATTCTGCGCAGAATCTTTTAACTTCTCTTGAAAAGGAAAGATTCAGTTATACAAACAACAACGAAAGAGAAAATGAAATTCTTGAGTGCGATTTACTTATAATTGATGACCTCGGTTCAGAGTTTTCAACGCAGTTTACAACTGCAGCGATTTATAACATAATTAACACAAGAATCAACCGTTCAAAACCTGTTATTATCAGCACAAATCTAACAGAAAAAGAAATAGAAAACAAATACACTCAACGTGTAACTTCAAGAATCATAGGCAACTATGTATCGCTTCTTTTCGTCGGAAAAGACATCAGACAAATCAAAAACAAATTCTAAGGAGATACAAATGGACATCATTCAGCAACTTACAACTCAGTTCGGTCTGCAGACATGGCAGGTAGAAAACACTGTTAAACTTATAGATGAGGGTAACACTATTCCATTCATCGCCCGATACAGAAAAGAGGCACACGGCACTCTTGATGATCAGATAATCCGTGAACTTTCAGAAAGGCTTGAATATCTCAGAAATCTTGAAAAAAGACGTGAAGAAGTACGCGCTTCAATCGAGGCTCAGGAAAAACTTACCGATGAAATTGCGCAGGCACTTTCAAAAGCGGCAACTCTTGCCGAAATTGAAGATATATACAGACCATTCAGACCCAAAAGGAAAACAAGAGCATCTGTTGCAAGAGAAAAAGGTCTTGAACCTCTTGCAAATGCTATTTATGAACAGAACGCTGATTCTGCAGCCCCCATTGAACTTGCCGCAGAATATATTGATGCTGAAAAAGGCGTTGAAACTGCAGAAGACGCTCTTAAAGGCGCAATGGATATCATCGCCGAAAACATCTCCGACAATGCTGATATCCGCCGCAGACTTCGCAACCTTTTCACAGTAATCGGTGTTGTAACAACAACTGCTGCAGATAAAGATGCGGACAGCGTATATACAATGTATTATGAGTATTCAGAGCCTGTTAACAAGATTGCAGGTCACAGAGTGCTTGCAATAGACAGAGGTGAAAAGGAAAAGTTCCTTAAAGTCAATGTTACAATTGATGCTGTTAAGGCTGCAAATGTTATTACAAGCGTTACCCTTAATCCCGAAGGTTCTCCTACAACCGAAGCAGTTCGCGAAGCAGGCGAAGATGCATATAACCGCCTTATTTACCCTTCGATTGAACGCGAAATAAGAAACATGCTTACCGAAACAGCAGCAGCAAGCGCAATCAAAGTTTTTGCTCTTAACACAAAAGAACTCCTTCTTGCTCCTCCGGTTAAAGGTAAAGTTGTAATCGGTCTTGATCCCGGATACAGAACAGGCTGCAAAGTTGCTGTTGTTGCACCCACAGGCAAGGTTCTTGACACAGGTGTAATTTATGTTACGCATTCCGAAGCACAGAGAAATCAGGCCAAAGAACTTATAAAGAATCTTATAGTAAAACACGGTGTTAATTGCATTTCAATCGGCAATGGTACCGCATCAAAAGAAACAGAGATTTTTGCCGCCGAAGTTCTCCGTGAAATCAAAGCAGATGTTTCATATATGGTAGTCAGCGAAGCAGGTGCATCCGTTTACTCCGCCTCAAAACTTGCTGCTGCAGAATTTCCGCAGTTTGACGTATCTCTCAGAAGCGCAGTTTCAATTGCACGCCGTCTTCAGGATCCTCTTGCAGAACTTGTTAAAATTGATCCTAAAGCAATCGGTGTAGGTCAATATCAGCACGATATGCCGCCCAAGGAACTCGATGCAGCGCTTGACGGTGTTATCGAAGATGCTGTTAACTCTGTCGGCGTTGACCTTAACACGGCTTCCGCTCCCCTTCTTGCAAGAGTTTCCGGTATCAACGCAACCGTTGCAAAAAATATTGTTGAGTTCAGAGATGAAAACGGAGAATTCAACGAACGTTCACAACTTAAAAAAGTCCCCAAACTCGGTGCAAAAGCATTTGAACAATGCGCAGGTTTCCTCAGAGTGCCTGAAAGTAAAAATGCACTTGACAACACGGGTGTTCACCCTGAAAGTTATGCTGCTGCAAAAGAACTTCTCAAACTCTGCGGCTATTCGCTCAGCGATATCGGCTCAGAGTCAATCTCTGAAATTAAAGAAAAAGTTGAACTTCTCGGCGAAGATAAAGTTGCTGAAAAACTCGGCGTCGGTGTACCTACCCTCAAAGATATTGTAAAAGAACTTATTCAGCCTGCAAGAGACCCGAGAGACGAACTTCCTCCTCCGATGCTCCGAACAGACGTTATGGATTTAAGCGACCTTGTTCCCGGAATGGAACTAAAAGGTACGGTCAGAAACGTTACGGATTTTGGTGCATTCATTGATATCGGTGTTCATCAGGACGGGCTTGTTCATATTTCGCAGATTACAAATAAGTTTATCAAGCACCCATCTGAAGTTCTCAAGGTAGGTCAGGTTGTAACCGTTTGGGTTATTTCTGTTGAAACAGCAAAGAAGAGAATTTCACTTACAATGAAAGAGAAAAAAACACAGGAGAATTAAAAAGTGGCAGATAAATTCAGACAAGATTTAACAAAAGGCAGTGTCGGAAAACAATTAATTCAGTTTTCTGTTCCTTTCCTGCTTTCAAACCTGCTTCAGGCTTTCTATTCAGTTGCAGATATGATTATAGTCGGCAGACTTTGCGGCACACACGGCATAACGGGCGTTAACATCGGCAGCCAAATAAACATTCTCGTTACAGGCGCTGCGTTCGGCCTCGCTGTCGGCGGAACCGTTCTTATTGCTCAATACGGCGGAGCACAAAAATTTGATGAGCAAAGAAAAACAATAGGTACTCTTTTTACCGCTTATATGATACTCAGCGTTGTATGTACTGCTGTAATGCTTTTTCTTGACAACACACTGCTTGATTTGCTGAACACGCCTGAAGTTGCATATACAGAAGCGCAAAACTATTACAACATCTGTATGGCAGGTCTTGTGTTCATGTTCGCATACAATGTTATCAGTGCAATTTTGCGCGGTATGGGCGACTCAAAAAGACCTCTCTATTTTGTTCTTATTGCAACAATAGTAAATATAATAGGTGATATTATTCTTGTTGGTCCGTTTAATATGGGTGCAGCAGGTGCTGCCTACGCAACTGTCGGAGCGCAGGCGCTCAGCGTTATACTTTCACTTATCTATTTGATTAAAAATCATTTCTTTATAGGTTACAAAAAAGATGACTTTAAAGTTGACAAAGAAAAGATGAAAATGCTTCTTAAACTCGGTTTACCTTCATCTGTCCAGCAGGTTGTGGTTTCATTTTCATTTCTTACCCTTACTGCTCTTGTCAATTCTTTACCGAATGCCGCAATCGCTTCGGCTTGTCAAGGCATTGGCGGAAAAGTTAACTCTTTTGCAGTCCTTCCCTCTCTTGCAATGAGCAGTGCTGTTTCATCAATGGCAGGTCAGAACATCGGCGCAGGCGAGCATGCAAGAGCAAAGAAAACAATGCTTACAGGCATGGGGATTGCGTTTGCAATTTCAGCAATTGTATTTGTTATTGTTGAGATGTTCCCGCAACCCATCATCTCACTTTTCGATACTAACCCCGAGGTTATTTCAGTTGGCACGGAATACATGAGATACATTGCACTTGACTATCTGTTTGTCCCGTTTGTGTTCTGTATGAACGGACTTGCAATCGGTGCAGGATATACAAACTTTGCTCTGTTTAATGCTTGCTTCAGTTCAATTCTTGTAAGAGTGCCTTTTGCATATCTTATTGTATCCCTTACAGATCTCGGTTTCAACGGTATAGGTCTTGCAACAGGTCTGGCATCATTTGCATCAATTATTGTGGGTGCAATTTTTGTTGCAAGCGGCAAATGGAAAAAACCTAAAATCAAAATATAATAATTATTGACAAATATTATATTAAATGATAAAATTTAAGCATAAAATTAAAGGTTATTTGTGACTGACGGAATTATGCAGAGCACTGCAAGGGAACAAATAAACCCGGATTTATGCCGACCGTCTGGGCAGTCTTATCCGTGGGATAGGGCTGCCTTTATTTAATGGAAAGGAAGAGGATATTATGGGTATTTATGAAATTAACAACATCGGCGAACTTATCAAGGATAACACATATGTCGGCAGAGGCATTGTTATCGGCAAAAGTGCAGACGGCAAAAAAGCCGTTACCGCTTACTTCATTATGGGAAGAAGCGAAAACAGCAGAAACAGAGTTTTCATTGAGCAAGGCGATGAAATAATTATCCATCCCTTTGACGCTTCAAAAGTTGAAGACCCTTCACTCATCATCTATGCTCCCGTAAGACAGATTGAAAATAATCTTATAGTAACAAACGGTGACCAGACTGACACTGTTTATGATTTTATCAAAGACGGAAAAACATTTGAACAAGCGCTTGAAACAAGAGAATTTGAGCCCGACATGCCTAACTTTACACCCCGTATCAGCGGCATGATGACATTTGCAAACGGTGATTTCACATACAAAATGAGCATTCTTAAAAGCGCTGATGAAAACGGCTCAGCCTGCAACAGATACACTTTCTCATACGCTCCTCTTGCAGGTCTCGGTCATTTCATCCATACATATAATCACGATGGCAACCCCATCCCCACTTTCACGGGCGAACCTGAAAGAGTTGCTATTCCCGATGATATCGATGAATTCACAGATATGCTTTGGGCAAACCTCAACGAGCAGAACAAGATTTCACTTTACGTTCGCTATGTTGACCTTGAAAGCGGCAAATATGACAGCAGAATGATAAACAAGAATAAATAAGGAGATAATTATGAAAGAGTTTGAACTTAAATACGGTTGTAACCCTAACCAGAAGCCTGCTAAAATTTACATGGCTGACGGAACAGAACTTCCCATTGAAATTCTCAGCGGCAGACCCGGCTATATCAATTTCCTTGATGCATTCAACAGTTGGCAACTTGTAAAAGAACTCAAAGAGGCTCTTGGCATGCCTGCAGCAACTTCATTTAAACATGTTAGCCCCACATCAGCAGCCGTCGGCATTAAAATGAGCGACACTCTTAAGAAGGCTTGCTTTGTTGATGATATTGAAGGTCTTGACGATTCTCCCCTTGCAACCGCATATGCAAGAGCAAGAGGCACTGACAGAATGAGTTCATTCGGCGACTGGATTGCACTTTCAGATACATGTGATGTTACAACAGCAAAACTTATAAAAAGAGAAGTGTCTGACGGCGTTATCGCTCCTGATTACGAACCTGAAGCACTTGAAATCCTCAAGAGTAAGAGAAACGGCAATTACAACATCGTAAAGATTGATCCAAACTTTGTTCCTGCACCCATTGAAACAAAGCAGGTTTACGGAATCACCTTTGAACAGGGCAGAAATAATTTTGAAATCAACAATGCTCTTCTTGAAAATATTGTTACCGCAAACAAAGAAATGCCCGACAGCGCAAAGCGTGACCTTATCATATCACTTATCACTCTTAAATATACACAGTCAAACTCAGTATGCTATGCAGTTGACGGTCAGGCAATCGGTGTTGGTGCAGGCCAGCAATCCAGAATCCACTGCACAAGACTTGCAGGCAACAAGGCTGATATCTGGCACCTCAGACAGCACGAAAAGGTCCTTAATCTTCCTTTCCTTGATACAGTCGGCAGACCGGACAGAGATAACACCATTGATGTATATATCTCAGATGAATATGAAGATGTTCTTGCAGACGGTGTATGGCAGACTCTTTTCTCAGAAAAGCCTGAACCCTTCACTAAAGCAGAGCAAAAAGCATACCTTGCAACAATCAAGGGCGTTGCACTTGGCAGCGATGCATTCTTCCCCTTCGGTGACAACATTGAAAGAGCATCAAAGAGCGGTGTTACATACATCGCAGAGCCCGGCGGCTCAATCCGCGATGATAATGTTATTGCAGCATGTGATAAGCACGGAATGGTTATGTGCTTTACAGGCATGAGACTTTTCCACCACTAAAAAAATTAATCCCACGGAGATTTAAATTTCCGTGGGATTTCCTGTTATTATCTGATAATTATATCGTCAAGCGAACGTTTTGGTACATAATGTACACCGTTTTCATCTCTGTAGTATGCAGTTGTCTTGCTTTCCGGCAGGTCAACTATTTTTATAGTCTCCTTTGGCTTTCCAAGAGCAACAACAAGATCAATTGTATATTTTTTTAAATCTATGTTTAAACTTTCGGCAAGTTGTTCTCTTTTAATACTGCCAAGCATGCAACCGCCAAAGCCTTTTTCAACCGCTCCAAGCAAAATTGTCTGAGCAGCAATACCAACATCTGTTGATTTATTGTGACCAAGTGCAAGATCACATAATATAATAATGTATGCTGATGGTCTTTCACCTTTTTCAGGACCGTCCCATTCTTTCAGCATACCGGCCCACGCCAGAGTCTCAAAAACTTTTTCATTATATTCTTCATTATTAATAAGAACATACTTCAAAGCCTGCGAATTAACCGTTGACGCTGTGTTCCTTGCTAAATCAATAAACTCTTTAAGGGTTTGAATATCTATTTTTTCATTCTCATAAAAACGTCTGTATGATCGATTATTTAAAACAAGATCTTTTAACATTTTGATTCACCTTTCAAAATTTTATATTTTAATTATAATACACAAGTTATATTATTTCAACAATAAAAATGTATTTTTCAAATTCAATTGGTATTACATTATACAATTTGTATTTAATTGTTTGTAAATTATCATACAATTTTAATAATATGTATGAAGTTTTTATTGATTTTTAACAAAGGTGTTGCATTTTATTTCTCGAAAATATATAATTATAAATATAAATTCCATAAAAATAATATACAATTTGTAATTTGAAAGGTGTGCAATACATTGAAAAAAACATTTTGTATTCTATTATCATTAATTATAATCATTTCATCTGCAGGATATATGCTTGCAACAGCCTCAGAGCAGAATACAAATGAAATATCCGCTGAAAAGTTTGCTGCGGAAATCGGTAATATGATAAATTCCGCTGAAGCAGTAAACATGATGTCATCAGACGATACCGTCAATACAACAAACAGTGAGTTTTCAACGGCCAGACTTATTGTAAAAAGCGAGAAAAAAATTGAAGCTCACGGCGCCTCATCAGTAATCAACGGTTTTGATGATCTTTGGGTACTTCAGTATTCTACGGTAAGCGAAGCAAAAAAGGCATATGAGTATTACACAAAAGATTCCGATGTTGAATTTGTTGAAACAGATAAAAAACTTTACGCACTGAACAGTGAAACAGAAACTCAGATTCTCGTTGCATCCGACACAGAAGAAACAAGTTACCTTTCATGGGGTCCGAAATATATCGGCATTGAAAAACTGAATGAAAATCTGGTAAATAAAGGCACAACCCTTGCTGATACAATAGTTGCCGTAATTGATACCGGTGTTGATCCTAATCACCCTTATCTTGAAGGCAGAGTTCTTCCTACAAGAATTAATACAAGTTCAAGCGGAATAAGAAACGACTCAATGGATGATAATGGTCACGGAACGCAGGTTGCAGGTGTTATTATTGACAGCACACTTGATAATGTTTTTGTTAAGCCGTATAAGGTGCTGGATAACAAAGGGAACGGAACACTCATATCCCTTGCAGCCGGAATAAACTGCGCTGTTAACGATGGCGTTGACGTTATAAATATCAGTATTGGTTTTGAAGAAGAATCCGATGTTCTCAAATCAGCAATAAACAACGCAGAACTTAACGATATTCTCGTTATCGGTGCCGCAGGAAATGACGGTTCTGATACACTGTATTATCCTGCATCATATGACAATGTTGTTAAAGTTACCGCAATCAATGCATCAGGTATTCTTCCTTCTTTCAGCACATACGGCAACGGTGTTGATTTTGCTGCTCCCGGAATGTCAATCAAAACAACAACTCTTAATAACGGATATATCACAACATTAGGAACATCCTTTGCTGCTCCGTTTGTCGCTTCAATCGCAGCAACAATTATTGCTGTAAACAATCTTGCTTCTTCTGAAGACGTTCTTCAAATAATGACAGACTGTGCAATTCAGGTAAGCGAGCACAACGCCGAATTAAAATACGGTAACGGTATTATATTTGCTCCCCAAGAGCCTTTGGAATCCGGAACAAAAGAAAAAGTTAAAAAACCATATTTTTCCCATGAAACTTCATTCAGTTTTGAAGAAATTGATGTTGAAATCTTTTGCGATACACCAGACGCTGTTATTTATTATACAACAGACCGAACTATCCCCTCAAAATCAAACCCAAGCGCAAAAAAATATTCAGGCAGCCCAATACATGCCTCGCAAACAATTACTTTAATGGCAGTTGCTTACTGTGAAGGTATGTACCGCTCATCAGTTGCATCGTTCGCATCAATTATTGCTCCATATGCAAGTGAAAATGAACTAACCGTAAGTTCCGGAGGTGTTCTGACTGCTTACAGCGGTAGTGAAACAAGTTTTACAATACCTGAAACCGTAAACGGAATAACGGTTAATTCAATCGGAGATAATGTTTTTGAAGACAAAGACATTACAGAGATTATCCTGCCCGATACAGTTACTTCAATAGGTAACTCTGCATTTAAGAACTGCGGAAATCTGAAAACAATTTTTGGAAGAAATGTTACACATGTAGGCGACTACGCTTTCCTCAACTGTATATGGGTAAAAAATCTGTTTCTTCAGACAGAACTAAAATCAATCGGAAAAAATTCTTTTGAAAATGTCGGAACAAAACAATATCTTGTTACAGGTTCAACATTTAAACTTCAATTGAAACAACTTACCTCTATTCCCGAAGCAGCATTTAAAGGCTCTGCCATTTCAGAAATTGATCTTGGAACAGTTTCAACGATTGAAAAACAGGCTTTTTCGGAATGCTCACAACTTGTTAATTTTTATGCAGAAAACGTAAGCAGCATTCCCACAGGATTATTTAAAAATCTGTCTATGCTTACCGATGTTGAAATTAACGGATTGGAATTTATACCTGCATCTGCTTTTCATTCATGTGAAAGTCTTGTAAGCGCCGTTTTTACTGATGTAACTGAAGTAGCGGCAACTTCATTTGAAAACTGTATCTCACTTATTAATATTGAATTACCTTCTGCAATAAGTGTCCGTTCAGATTCATTCAAGGGCTGCACAAAAATGACATCCCTTGTTTTACCTGAGGTTACTGCAATCAATTTAAGTTACGGCAAAAAATTTATTGAACTCCCTCCAAACCTTGAATGGTTTGAAGCACCAAAACTCAGTAAGACAGTTGCAGACATGTTCAAAACCTCACCAAACATTACATATATACGTCTGAACTCGGCAACTGATATTGCAGCAAACACATTCAGAGGATGTCATAATATTTACTCACTTAACATTGAAAATGTTCAGAATATAAATGACGGAGCATTCAATGAATGTACTATCGAATTCATTGACGCAAGAAATCTTGTTACAACGGCTGACATGCCAGATAACAGCGGCATTCTGCTTTCAAACAATTTTCTTGAATCAACAGATAATGCTTCAAATCTTACTGTTTACGGCACTCCAAACACTTTTGTTGAGAGATACTCAAATCTGAAAGGATATAAATTCGTTTCAATTCCGCTCATTTATAAACCGATTCCTGAATATGTAACAGAAAACAGTGAAACAGTTTACGTTATAGCCGTCGGATTTGACCTTACATATCAGTGGTATTGGAACACAACCGAATCAACAGAAGGCGGCACAGCAATTGAAGGCGCAACTACAATGTCCTACACTTTCACCGATGCCGATACCGCTCCGTACTATTACTGTAAAGTAACACAAAATGACCTTGGAACGGTTGCAACAATAGCAACGAGCATTATAACCAAAGACACCACTCCTGCAGATTACACTGCATATAATGAGGCATTAAAAAAAGCCAACAGTATTGACCGTAATCTGTATGTCAGCCTTACCGAACTTGACAATGCACTTAAGGTTAATGTACGAAACCGTTATTCATGTGAGCAAGATTTTGTTGATGCTCAAACAAAAGCAATAAACGGGGCTATTGCCAATCTTAAGATTAAAAAGGTCGAAACTGTTGAACTTTATGCATCAGAAACTACACTGGGATTTCTTGACAGCATGCGAATCATTCCCGTTTTTTATCCTAAAAATGTTAAATACGAGAAAACAGAATGGATATCAAACAACGAAGATATTATAGTAGTCACCCATGATGGTTATGCATGGTGCATCGGTGAAGGCACAGCCGACGTAACACTCAAAGTTATCAACACTGACGGAAGCATTACAGAAGGAACCATTTCCTTTGAAGGTCATTTAACCGTTTTTGAAAAAATACTTTCCTATCTTTTTGGATTCCTTGCTGCATTTGCAAACAGAATAAACACATTTTTTGCAAACCTTTAAAACAGAACATCCTGCTTGAAAAATATCAAGCAGGATGTTTTTATATTCTGTTATTATATTTGCTGTACTCTCCGCTTTTGATATCATCCAACCATTGTGAGTTTTCAAGATACCAATCTATTGTTTTTTTCATGCCGATATTAAATTCCGTTTCCGGCTCCCAACCGAGTTCAGTTGATATTTTAGTGGGGTCAATTGCATATCTGAGGTCATGCCCTGCTCTGTCTTTAACATAAGTGATAAGGCTTTCGGGCTTTGAAAGATGGCTGAGAATTGTTTTAACCACCTCAATATTCTGCTTTTCATTATGACCGCCTACATTGTAAACCTCACCGATTTTTCCGTTATGAATTATCATATCAATCGCTTTACAGTGGTCTTCAACATAAAGCCAATCTCTTACATTAAGTCCCTGACCGTAAACAGGTAAATTCTCATTTGCCTGAGCCTTCATTATCATAAGAGGTATAAGTTTTTCAGGGAACTGATACGGACCGTAGTTATTTGAACATCTTGAAATAGTAACAGGCAAACCGTATGTGCGGTTAAATGCAAGGCAAAGCAAGTCGGATGAAGCCTTCGACGCAGAGTAAGGACTTGATGTAATCAGATTCATGTCTTCCGTGAAGAAAAGATCCGGTCTGTCAAGCGGCAAATCACCGTATACCTCGTCAGTCGAAACCTGATGGTATCTTTTAACACCGTATTTCTTGCTTGCATCAAGCAGGCACGCAGTGCCCATAACATTTGTTTCAAGGAAAATAAACGGATTTTCAATCGAACGGTCAACATGACTCTCAGCAGCAAAATTAACAACTACATCAAATCTTTCTTTATCAAAAAGAGAATTAACAAGTTCTCTGTCTGCAATGCTGCCCTTAACAAATTTGAAATTTTCATTTTGCATTGCTGCATCAAGACTTTTAAGATTACCTGCATATGTCAGAGCATCGAGGCAGACAATCTCATAATCCTTATATCTTTCAAGCATGTAATACACAAAATTACAGCCTATAAACCCCGCTCCGCCGGTAACAAGAATTTTCATTCCGCATTCTCCTCCAACTCAATTTTAGGTTCAGGTTCTTTTACGGAAACTATTTTCCTGAATTCAACCTGATCATACAACTTTTTAAATCTTATACCTACGGAATACGTCAAATCACATTTCTCACAGTAAAAATTTGCTCTGAAAAACTGGCAATGAAATTTCCAGTTTGTAAGTTGAGTACACGCAGTTCCGCAGGATTCACAAGTATGGTTAAGACGTTTTTTATCAACAAGAGGATTATCTATATTTCTGATAACTTTTGCTTTGTAAAGTAATTTTGAATAAAACTCCTCATTACACTCAATAAAATCCGGCTCAACAATTCCCATCGGATATATCTTCTTAAGAATATCTGCAGTAAGCATGCTGTCACCAAGCGCTCTGTGGTGAATATACATTTCCGGATCAATACCAAGAATTTCGGCTGCAGCAAGCAATCCGGTCTGCTGACCTTTTCCGCTGCTGCTGAATTTTTGAAAACTCTTCTGAAGGTCGCAATATTTTTTTAAAAAAGGAATAACTTTAATTCCGTTAAGATATTTGAAGTTATCAAGCAAAACACGGATATCGCCGTCACCCCATGTAAGAATGACTGTGTCATCGTTCCCTATCCATTTTCTGAACATTGAGAATGCTTTTGTAAATGGCATTCCGCTGTTAATATCGGCATTTGTCAGTTGAGTAAGCCTTTTAACCGTTCCTCTTAATTTTTTGCCTATCTGTGAGCGGATAATACAGGAAAAAGTATCAACAGTATCAAGTTCTTCGTCAAGTTTAACTGCACCGATTTCAATAATTTCATTGATATATCCGTTGGCTTTTTTGGAATATGTATTATTCCACTCCAAGTCCATAACAATAAACTGCATCAAAACATTCCTTTAAATATACTTCTTGATAATAATACATTATTTCCTTACTTATTGCAAGAGATAATTGAACGTTTCATATTATTTTGAAGTTAAATAAAAAAATTCACTTGCATATACAGAAATATAAATATATAATTAATACAATAACACAGATAGGAGAAATTCCCATGTATTTTGATTTTATTGAAAAAGTAAATTATGAAGGACCCGCAAGCAAAAATCCCTTTTCATTCAAATATTATGATGCAGACAAAATTATAATGGGCAAAACTATGAAAGAACATCTTTCATTTGCAATGGCATGGTGGCATAATCTCGGCGCTGCAGGCACAGATATGTTCGGCAGAGATACAGCCGATAAATCATTCGGTGCAGAAAAAGGCACAATGGATCACGCAAAAGCAAAAGTTGATGCAGGTTTTGAATTCATGCAGAAACTTGGCGTTGAATATTTCTGTTTCCATGATGTTGACCTTGTTCCTGAAGCAGAAGATATCAACGAAACAAATAAGCGCCTCGATGAAATCACAGATTATATTCTTGTAAAGATGAAAGAAACAGGTATCAAATGCCTTTGGGGAACAGCAAATATGTTCTCAAATCCCAGATTTATGAACGGTGCCGGTAGTACGAACAGCGCAGAGGTATACTGCTTTGCTGCTGCACAAATCAAGAAAGCGCTTGACCTTACAGTAAAACTCGGCGGTAAGGGCTATGTTTTCTGGGGCGGAAGAGAAGGCTACGAAACACTTCTTAACACTGATGTTAAATTTGAACAGGAAAATATTGCACGCCTTATGAAGATGGCTGTTGAATACGGCAGAGGCATCGGTTTTGAAGGTGATTTCTATATTGAGCCCAAGCCTAAGGAGCCTATGAAGCATCAGTATGATTTTGATGCAGCAACCGCAATCGGATTCCTTCGTCAATACGGTCTTGACAAAGACTTTAAAATGAATATTGAGGCAAACCATGCACTTCTCGCCGGCCATACATTTGAACATGAACTCCGCATTTCAGCAATCAACGGTATGCTCGGTTCAATTGATGCAAACCAGGGCGACCCCATTCTCGGTTGGGATACAGACGAATTCCCGTTTGATGTTTACTCAGCAACAATGTGCATGTATGAGGTGCTTAAAGCAGGCGGAATGAAAAACGGCGGACTTAATTTTGATGCTAAAAACCGCAGACCCAGCAACACGCTTAAAGATATGGTTCTCGGATTTATTCTTGGTATGGATACATTTGCGCTCGGTCTTATCAAGGCTGCAAAAATCATTGAAGACGGCAGAATTGATGAATTCAAAGCCGAAAGATATTCAAGTTACAGCAGCGGAATCGGCAAGAAAATTGTTGACGGTGAAACAACGCTTGAAGAACTCTCTGCATACGCCTGCTCTCTTGGCAAATGCAGCGACCCCGGCTCAGGCAGCCAGGAATATCTCCAGTCTGCTCTTAACAGCATTTTATTCGGTGAGTAATTATGAAATATGTTATTGGTATAGACCTCGGCACATCGGCAACCAAAACCGTTCTTTTTGATGAAACAGGCAAAATAACGGCATCAGAAAGTTATGATTATCCTATGTATCAGCCTCATAACGGTTGGGCTGAGCAAAACCCCGAGGATTGGTATAACGCAGCAATAACAACACTTAATTCGGTTGTAAGTAAAAGCGGCGTAAACAAAAAAGATATTGTTTCTCTCGGCATCTCAGGTCAGATGCACGGTCTTGTAATGCTTGATGAAGGCTGCAATGTTCTTCGACCTTCAATTCTTTGGTGTGACCAAAGAACAGCCAAGGAATGCGAACAGTTAACAGAAATGCTTGGCAGAGATACACTTATAAAAATAACCGCAAACCCTGCTTTGACAGGATTCACAGCATCCAAAATACTCTGGGTAAAGAATAATGAACCTGAAATATTTGATAAATGCCGCCACATTCTGCTGCCTAAAGATTATCTGAGATTCAGATTAACGGGAGAATTTGCAACAGAAGTATCAGATGCATCGGGAATGCAACTGCTTGATGTTCCGAACAGAAAATGGTCAGATGTTATGATTAACACACTCGGCATCAAAGAGGAATATCTTGCAAAAGTTTATGAATCCCCTGAAATTACCGGATATATAAATGAAGACACAGCAGAAAAGACCGGTCTTTCAACAAAAACAACAGTTGTTGGCGGTGCAGGCGATAATGCGGCTGCCGCAGTCGGCATGGGTGTTGTAACCGAAGGCAAAGCATTCACAACAATAGGCACATCGGGCGTTGTTTTTGCTCATACAGATAATCCGATTATTGACCCTGAAGGAAGAGTTCACACATTCTGCTGCGCTGTGCCGAATGCATGGCATGTTATGGGTGTTACTCAGGGTGCAGGGCTTTCATTACAATGGTTTAAAAATAACTTTTGTTATGAAGAGAAGCAGCAAGCAAAAGATGAAAACAAAGACGTTTATCAGATTACCGACGAAAAGGCAAAAAATATCCCCATAGGTTGCGATAAACTGATTTATCTGCCTTATCTTATGGGCGAACGTACACCGCATCTTGACCCCGACTGCAGAGGAGTTTTCTTTGGCCTTTCTGCAATGCACACAAAAAGCCATCTGATAAGAGCGGTTATGGAAGGTGTCACATATTCACTTTATGACTGTCTGCTTGTTCTTAAAGAAATGAATATTGCTCCCCTTTCAATGCTTCTTTGCGGCGGCGGCAGCAAAAGCAAACTGTGGAAAAGCATGATTTGCAACACATTTGCAATGCCTGTCGAAACATCAAAGTCATCTGAAGCACCTGCTCTTGGAGTTGCAATTCTTGCTGCAGTCGGCGCAGGAATTTACCCCGATGTTAAAACAGCATGTTTAAACATGGTTCCTTCAGACTCAAATATAACCGAGCCGGTTGAAACAGACACAAAACTTTACAGATCGTATCACAAAATTTATGCATCGCTTTACGCTTCACTTAAAGAAAACTACAAAGCACTTGCAAATATGCAATAGAATTATTCCCTGAATTTTCACTATGAAAGTTCAGGGAATTTTCATTTATAATATAACTGCATTGCACATTTATGCTTAGAGAGTTATAATTAAATTGAAAAAATATAAAATTTTCTGTTACATTTTGAAATTTCGATGACTACATAATGAAGGACTAATGAAAGGAGTGAGGATAATGAGCGAAAAGAAGCGTGCGAATGCATTACTGCAGGAATGCTACAACGAATACCGCATTAAACTTTTCAATTATTGTCTTTCGCGCCTTGACGGTTCACGGGAGGCTGCAGACGACTGTGTACAGGAAACCTTCATTGTTTTCTATAACAAATTGCTTGATGGCGAGCAGTTTGAAAATCCGAGAGCATTCCTCTACCGCACAGCCGACAACTTCGTTAAGCGGCAAAAACAAAAAGCCGCTTCGGAGTTAAGGCATCAGGTTCCGCTTGAAAGTGCGGCAGACATAGGAATATGCGACGAAGAATATTGCGAACGGCTTGATCAGATTGATTACAGTGAATGTGCAAATATTCTTATCAATCTTCTGACTGACGAAGAGAAAAATATATATAATTTGCGCTACTCTCAAAAAGTCAGCGTCGAGGAGATATCAGAAAGGCTCGGAATTTCAAGACCTGCCGCTTCCATGCGGTTAATGCGACTCAGAAATAAAATTAAAGATATGGTTTATTCTTTTGATATTGAAAAGAAAGGAGGCTGACGAAATGATGACAGTAAATAAAGAAATACTCATGCACCCCGATTTTATTGCAAACCTTGCAGACGAACTTTGCGAAATGCTTGAAGCACTTATTGACGCAGAATTTGACAAGGGCAATGATACTGATTTTGATTTTATTGACGAATGTGCAGATGCGATAAATTCAATCCGTTCGGGTAACACAGCACAGATTCTTCCCCTTGTTTCACGCAAAGATTTTCTTAAGAAACTCGGAATAAAAACAGACAGTAAAATTAAGATTTTTGTCGCTGCATGTGCGGCAATAGCGCTCATTTTCACCGCTGGCACACAGATTGAAGTAGAAGAAAACATCTCAGTTATGCAGGCGCTTTCAGGCATCGTTTCGGAATTCTTCACAGGTAAAAAACAGATTGAAGCAACAACTCAGCCTGAATCAACAACACAGATGCAAACTGAAGAAGTTGCAGTTATAACGGGAATCACAGTTGAAACAATGTCCGAATTCAAATCGGAATATTATGTAGGTGAATCTTTCAGTGAAAAAGGAATAAAAGTTTTTGCCGAATATTCAAACGGTGAAAGAATTCTTGTTAAATCCGGCGACTATACTGTTGAAATTCCCGACGGTTTTGCTACACAGCCCAAATATGAAAAATTAATCATAAAATCAAACGGATTCACTCATGAGATTACGGTCAGAGTTATTGAAAGCCTTGAAAGTAAAAAACTAAACTCAATTTATGCTCTGTTCCCCGATGATTTCGATTTCACGGCAGAGGATGTTAAAAACATTGACCTCGGTGAAATGCAGGTTTTTGCGGTTTACAGCAACGGCGACGAAACAGAACTTTCTGCTGATGAATATACGGTTAACAGTGAGTATGAAAAAACATTGTTTGAAGAAAGCGCAACCGTAACAGTTGAATATGAGAATTGCTCATGCTCGTTTATGGTATTTAAGGAATAAGTTCATCACCTCCCCAACGACGGAGGTGCAGAGCAAAGCAATGCGGAGGAAGTTCTTGAAATTCCCTCCACCGCAAGCGGTTCCCCTCCCTTAAAAGGGAGGCTAAACGGGATATTACGGAAAACTTATATTCGGAGGTATATTTAAATGAAACGAAAGATTTTATCTTTTTTACTTATATTTACTTTAATCATTTCAGTATCACCCTTAACAGGGCTTGATTTCAGCAATATATTTTCATCAACAGCATCGGCTGCCGAATCGGATTTTACATGGGGCGATTATAATTGCACCGCTATAAACGGAAGTGAGGTAAAACTTAAAGAATATCTCGGCGATGATATAAATGTAATTATTCCATCTGAAATCAACGGCATGCCTGTTACATCAATAGGCGCAGAATGCTTCAGCGGCTGTTGGCCTTCAAAATATATAGAAAACATCATTAAAATTGAAAGTATTACAGTTCCTTCAACCGTGGTTACAATCTGCAGTGATGCATTTGAATATATGGACAACTTAAAAACGGTTACTTTAAGTGAAGGTGTTCAGGTTATAGGTGATTCCGCTTTTGCAAACTGCCCTAATCTTTCTTCAATCAATATTCCTTACAGCATTAAAAATTTGGGTAATTGTTTGTTTTTCGAATGCACAAGCCTTAAAGAACTTACCCTTCCCGGCAAAGATATAACTATTTCATACGATGCTTTCAGCAATAGCAGTATTGAAAAAATGAATCTGAACGAAGGTATGACGATAATACCTGCATATTTTTTGCAGGATACAAAAGTAACAAGCATTACGCTCCCCTCAACTATAACAAGCATTGATAAGCATGCATTTTACAAAAGCGTTGAAACCGTTATATTCTCCGATGTTCTTACCGAGAATTTCTACCCTGCAATAGATGATAATTATCAGTTTTTGTTAAAAACAAACAGCCCTGCGCTTAAAAACGTGTATTTCCGCCATATGCCGAGTCATATGCCTTACTGCGAAGATTATAATATCAGTTATGATGATAACAGCGGATTCTGGCACTGCGAATATTCGGGCGGATATTCCTCAGAAGTTTATACTGACCGTGCGTTTGAATATATTCTCAATGAAAACGGAGAAGCGGTTCTTACAAAGTACATAGGTAACAATCCTTATATTGTTGTTCCCGATAATGTAGGATATGTAAATGTAAATTACGGCGTTGTTGCAGAAATCGGCGCTGAAGCCTTTACAGACACATTGGCGCAGGAAGTTATTATTCCCGGCACAATCAAACGAATCGGCAATTACGCTTTCAAAAACTCAAATGTCAGCATAATATCAATTTCCGAAGGAATTGAAGAAATCGGCAACGGCGCATTCTTTGGCTGTACCGCGCTTGAAGAACTCGCTCTTCCCGAATCCGTAACAGAAATCGGTGTTAAAGCATTTCTCGGCTGCACCAATCTAAAAAGTATTAATTGGCCCTCAAAAGTCAACTATGTGCCTGCCGATGCATTCTGGGATTGTAGAAGTTTCAACGATTTCGGAATTTTTGAGAATGTTGAAATAATTTCAAGCGGCGCATTCATCGCATGCGGCTCGCTTGTGGTTGATAACTTCGGAGATAAGTTGAAAGAAATCGGCGATTTTGCATTCACAACCTCGGTATTGGTCGGAAATATAGGACCGCACGCAACAATAAATACCGAAAAATTGCCCGAAAGTCTTGAATATATCGGCGACAGAGCATTTATATATAACGAATCATTCAAAAAAATAATAATTCCTGAAAGCATAAAACATATCGGCAAAGATGCTTTTGCCCATTCGGCGCTTGAACAGGTTGAACTGCCTGATAATCTCAAAGAAATTCCTAAGGGTGCTTTCGCATTCACTCCGCTTCAATCAATTGATTTACCCGATAATCTTGAAAAAATCGGCAAAGTTGCGTTTTATGAATGTTTATCGCTTGACGGCATTGAATTCCCCGATACAGTTACATATATCGGTGAATCGGCATTTGAAGCATGCGAAGCAATAACAAGCATTAATATTCCGCCGAAACTTGAAACAATCAACAACAGCACATTTGCATATCTTCTTTCAATTGTAAAAATTCATATTCCGTCAACCGTTAAAACAATCTGTGACGATGCGTTTACATGCTGCGATAATGTTGTTGAAATAACAATTGAAAACGGCGTTGAATCTATTGGAAACGAAGCATTTTTCGGCAGCCGTATAAAAGAAATAACAATCCCTGAAAGCGTTAAAAAACTTGGTTACGGAATTATTGCCGAAACAGAAGCAGAAGTCGTTTATTATAACGCTGTTGAGTTTGATATAAACATTGAAAGAGCAACTTCAACCAATAAACACGCTAAATTCTCAACCGATACACTTAAGAAAATAGTTTTTGGTGAAAAAGTTACATTTGTTCCCGCTTTCTTCTCGCTTAACTGTGAATCGCTTGAAGAAATTGTTTTCTCAGACAGTATAACAGAAATTGATTACGGTGCATTCATGGGCTGTACAGGGCTCAGATATGTTAAATTACCTAAGAATCTAAAAACCATTGAACCGTACTTATTCTACAACTGTTCTTCACTCAAAACAATCTGTATTCCCGATGGCGTAACCGAAATAAAATTCGATGCGTTCAACTACTGCACATCTCTTATAACAGCAAACATTCCTGACAGCGTAACGGAAATATCCGATTATGCCTTTGAATGCTGTAATAATCTTACGATTGTCTGCAGTGAAAATTCATATGCTTACCTGTACGCCATGGAGCATGGCATTCCGGTTAAAGTGCCGAATACTGCTCCTGCACCGGATAATAGCAAAGATGAAGATCCGCTTTACTCAAAGCAGGCTGCAAACGATTATTTCAGTAATTTCTTTGAATCCTTTATTATGAGGATAAGAGAATTTTTCGACCAGTTCACTATTTTCCGTAGATAAAAAGGAGGATGGGATAATGAAAATTTTCCTCAAAAAAACACTTTGTATCATTTTAGCGGCTGCGGTTGTTGCGGCAATCCCCGTTTTCGGTGCTGATTTAACCGAGTTGTTTACTCTTAATGCCGAGGCGGCAAAAACGCCTGAATATCTTGTCAGCGGTGACTATGTTTACACAATTGAAAATAACAGAGCCGTAATTGCAAAATATATCGGCAGCGATGTTAACGTTGTTGTACCCGAAGAAATTGAAGGGCTTACCGTTTATGAGATTGATACGGAAGCATTTACCGACAGCGCTGACAGCAGTACAGTTAACATAAGATGGAAGAACGAAAACCTCAAAAATATTGAGAGTGTAGTTTTACCTGATTCAATCAGATATATCGGCGTAAGTGCCTTTGAAAACTGTTCAAAACTCACGAGTATAAAGTTGCCTGAAAATCTTTACACCATTTACGGAAGGGCATTTTACGGCACAGCGCTGAGTGAAATTGATTTGCCGCAAAAGAATCTCAGATATATATACAACCAGACTTTTGATAAAACAAACATAAAAGAACTTGTCATTCCTGAATGCGTTAACAATCTCGGTCAGGGTTCACTTTACTGCGAAACACTTGATAAAGTAACTATTGAGGGCTACACATTCCGAACATTTTCATCAGTATTTTCAAAAAGAATAATTGTTGACGGTAAAGCAAGATACATCGCTCGTTATCCCGAAGAAATTTTTTTCCTTCATTCTCAGAGCAGTTCTGTTATTGAAGTTTTTGACGATATGCGCAAGAATGAAGAAACGGGATACTGGGAACCTGTTATATTTAAAGAAGGCTACGCATATTACGACTATACCGATAACGATATAGTATCAAACGGAACTTTTGACTATATCGTTACACCTGATCAAGAAGTTATCCTGATGAGTTATAACCTCAAAAGCAACGGCACCATCAATATCAACACAATATATGAAAACGGCAAATATCTGCCCGTTGTTGAAATTGCACCCTATGCTTTTTACGGATGCAATCTCACCAAAATATATATTTCTTCATATGTTAAAAGAATCGGCTACGGAGCATTTATGGATTCTGAAAATCTTCGTGCTGTAACTCTGCCCGAGGGTATCAAAGTCATTGAAAGCGAAACATTCAGCGGCTGCAACCTGTTGTGTCTGACTGATACGGGTATGCCTGAAACAATAACTGAAATCGGCTATGGAGCATTCTATCAGTGCGGCGTCTGTTACACCTACGGTGCAGAGAATGTTGAAAAACTCGGCGCATACGCATTCTATAACAACAGCATTTTCGATTATAACTTTTACAAAGTTAAGGAAATTGCACCCTATGCTTTTTATACAACAACTTTCGGCAAAATTGATTTCCCCGAAGGCGTTGAAAGAATTTGCGAATATGCATTTTGCAATTCATACCTCGATACCGTAACATTACCGGAAACTCTTAAAATCATTGATGATTATGCGTTTGAAAGATGCAGCCTTGACGAAGTTCAACTGCCGAAAAGCCTTGAACACCTCGGCTCACATGCATTCTCAAAATGTGCCCTTACCGAGGTTGATATTCCGCCGCTTCTGACAAAAATCGGTTACGGCGCATTCAGCGGATGTCCCCTGAAAAAAGTTTATGTTCCCTCAAATATCGAGGTTATTGAAGCAGATGCTTTTGCCTGTAAAAATTATACAATCAAAGAAATTGTTATTGCCGAGGGTGTTGAAGAGATAGGCAGTTGCGCTTTCAGCGGAGCAATGGTTGACGAACTTATAATTCCTTCAACGATAAAAAAAATAAACATTGAAGCGTTAACAGAGGTATATATCAATACTCTGTATTATAATGCCATAGAGGCTGAAATTATCAATTATTCTGATATTACAGGATCTCTTTTTGCTACAGTCGGCGGAACTCTTCCCACCCTCATCTTTGGCGAGGGTGTAAAAACAATACCTGATTATTTTGCTTTTAAATCCAAGGTTGAAGCCGTTGAACTTCCCGACAGCGTTGAATATATAGGCAGTTATGCATTCGGAAACTGCTTCTATCTCACAACGGTTAATATGCCGAATAACCTCAAAGTAATCGGCGAGCGTGCATTTCATCAGACCGATATTTCCGAGTTGATTCTGCCCTATGGTCTCCAAACAATCGGAGAACGCGCTTTTGCGGGATGTGTATATCTTGCAGACGTTGATTTCCCGTCTACAGTTAATACAATCGGCGATTATGCATTCGCAGACTGCAAACTCATTGAGGAAATTACTCTCCCCGAAAACGTGGATTTGGTTGGTCAGTTTGCATTTTTTAATTGCGAAGGTCTGAAAGAAGTAACAATCCCGGAAAACGTTAACAGCATCGGCGAACTTGCATTTTATCAATGCGAAAACATCATAACAGTAAATTTACATGCCGCAAGTTGTGATATCATCCCTGCAACAGAGTTTGATGAAGAGATTATTCCCGAATCACCTTTTATTTCATCACAAAAACTTGAGAATATAAATCTTTATAATACAGTTAAAGAACTCCCTGCTTTCTTATATGCAGGTTTGCAGAATATTGATAAAATCTCTTTGCCTGCATCGGTAACGGATATTGGTGTAGGAGCGTTCGCAAACAGCAGCATTTCAGGCTTTGACAGCCTTTCAAATGTTGAAAGCATCGAGGAATATGCATTTAAAAACTGCACATACCTTGAAGAAATCAAACTTGAAGATAACCTTTTACTTATAGGTATGGGAGCATTCATGGGCTGCGACTGGCTCAAAACCATTTATATTCCTGATACTGTTTCAAACATTGAAACATCTGTTTTTGAAGGATGCACAAAACTTGAATCGGTAAGAATGTCACCAAATGTTAATTATATCCCCCGTCAGGCATTCCACAACTGCACCGCACTTTCTGAATTCATATGGGAATCCGAAAGCAAACTTATCGGCAGATATGCATTCGGTAACTGTGTGAAACTTTCCGACTTTGATTTTGTAAACGTAGAAAAACTTTATAAAAACAGTTTTACAGGCAGCGGTGTTTCGGTTGTTCAACTTGGCGAATCACAGAACGAACAAAACACAGCGCTTGAAACAATTGATGTTCAAAGTTTCAAAGAATGTGAAAAACTTGAAACTCTCGGCATCGGCGGTAATGTTTCCACAGTTAAATCTCAGGCATTCGCGGACTGCACAAACCTTGAAACAGCAGTTATCGCAGACAGTGTAACCGAGATTGCCGATGATGCATTTGACGGCTGCGATAAACTCACCATTTACTGTGCGGAAAACTCCTATGCACATTCATATGCACAGACACAGGGCATCAGAGTCAGCACATTTGTTGTTGATCCTATCCCCAATCAGACTTACACGGGATTTGAAATTGAACCCGATGTTTCTGTTTCCGTATCAGGCGATACTCTTGATAAAAATGTTGACTTTGGTGTAACCTATGCAAACAACATTAACGTCGGTAATGCCGATGTTACCGTTAAGGGCAAGGGCGATTTCAGAATGTTTGCAAGCAGAGCGAATTTTGCAATTGTAACAAAGAAAATTTCTGAAACATCGGTTCTCCCTGTTCTTGACCAATCCTACACCGGTTCTGCCGTTACTCCCTCATTAACAATTACAGACGGCGGAAATGTTCTGCGTGAGGGCGTTGATTACTCTGTAACCTACAGTAACAACATAAATTCAGGCACAGCAACAGCAAAAATTACAGGCATAGGTAACTATTCAGGCTCAATGTCAACATCATTCAAAATTGTTAAGATGAGTGAATCGCAAAGTTTCCTTAACAGAATTATTTCATTTTTCAATACAATAATTGCAAGAATCAGAGCATTTATTGTTGGCATATTTATGTAAAAGTAAAGGAGGATTGCTATGAAAAAGTTGGAAAAAGCATTGATTGCTGCAGCAATTGCAACCATATCGGCATTTGTTATCGGATTTTTGACAGCAGTAGTTTTCGGACTTTTCGGCAATCCTCTTGACAGAAAAAACGTTAGAAATATCGCTGAGCAATATCTTGCCGATAATTATTCCGAAATGAATCCCACAATTGTTGATATTGATTATTTTGACAGTCCCGTTGAAGGACCTTATCATGTTGAGGTACATCTTGATAAAAACGACAGAACATTTTGGCTTCATTATTCTAAAACGGGTGAACTTGAATGGGATACATACGATTATTCTATATATGAGGAGAAATACGGTGAAGAATACTTTGAAGAAGGTCTTTACTCGATAAGAGATAACATCGGTGTTCCGAAAAATGAAAAGCAGAAAGCGGTTATAGCGGTTATCAACTTTGATTTTGAAATTCAGAACGGTGGTCTGGCTCAGTATCTCATCAATGAAGATGATGAATACATTAAAAAAATCGTTGATTATCTCCGAATGCTCGATGCAAAAGAACAAGCAACATTGCTTGAAACGTTCATGACAGAAAACGATATTGAATTCAAACATGTTGAAACCAGCAGCATTGAGGAAAGTATTGAATTTGAAAAAAGCAAGCCGTTTGATAAATTCAACGATGCCTATATGGAGATTTACATTCCTGAAGGTGAATACGAACCTTATCTGAATTTTTTGGTAATCAATTATATTCAGGATAACATTGAGGATTTTTAAAATGAAGAAGATTAAATATGTTTTTTCAATCGTTGCGCTCCTTATGATTCCTTTTGTACTGTCATCGTGTTCAAATTGGACAGTTGAACGGTATATCTATGAATATCACCGTGAGAAATATGAAGCAGAGGATTTCTTACCCACGGGTTTTGCAAGTTATGACAGCGTATATTACAATCACGACAGAAAAAACCTTATAGTATTTCAAACAAACACAATGACCGTAAAAGCAAAATACGATGATTTCTATGTTTCAAAAAAACACGAGGTTGAAGAAACATATGATTTTCTGACTAAACCGATTTTATCCGATACACTTAATGGACATTATCTTGTACCCGTAACGAAATTTGAGTATAAAGGCTTTCAGATGCGAGTTGCCGACGGCGGCGAATACCCTAAAAAATTCGGCATTGTCGGTTATAATGATGAAACAAAAGAAATCGCGTATCTTTGGTTTAACGATCCCGACCGGGATTACATATGTGAATCCAACGAAGACCTAAACCAAGCGATGATTGATTTTGTTGATAATAATTTCAAATTGAATTGATTTACATCTCCTGATAAAAAATCCCGAACCTTTCACAAAAGTGAACAGTTCGGGATTAATTATTTCTTTAATTAAAAATTGTAGTTGGGTTTAACCGGTTTACCCGTTTTTGATGATTCAACAATTGAAAGGCATACTTCAACTGTCTTTGCACCCTCTCTGGCGTCTGTTGCAACAGGTTTGTTATTTATAATTGCATCAGCAAACACCTCAAACTCTCTTGCAGCGTTATGATTGTTAACTTCAACATCAATGGTCTGCGGTTCTTGTGTAACACCGTCTTCATCAGTTACAAAAAGAGTCATTGCAGGTGATGTATTATCGCATATAATAGTTCCCTTCGTGCCGTAAATAACCGTACGCATTGTGTAATCACGCTTACATCCTGTTGAAACAAACACCTTACCCGCAACATTCTCGCCGAATTTCATAACAGCAATTGTTGCATCATCGTATTCAACCATAGGTAAAAGTTTATGTGTTCCGTATGCAAAAACCTCCTGCGGATTACCTGCAAGCCATCTGATAAGATCAACTGCATGGCATCCGCCACCGATAACACCGTGCCGTTTCGGATCAGCACGCCAATCATCGCAGAGTTTCATATAGTCATGCGCATATTCAGATTCAATAAAATAAATTTCGCCTATTGTCCCTGTATCAATAATCTCTTTTGCTTTTTCAAAAGCGGGAGTAAATCTGCAAATCTGACCAACCATAAACTTACTTCCGGATTCATCAGCAACCTTAATTATTTTCTCAAGATCTTCACGGGTAAGAGCAAGCGGCTTTTCACAAAGAACATGCTTGCCGGAGCGAAGCAAATCACATGAAACTTTAACATGCTGCTGATCAGGAATTGCAACAGTAACAACATCTATATCTTTATTGTTGACAATATCCATGTAATCGGTGAAGCGTTTTTCCTCAGGAATACCGTATCTTTCACCGGCAAAACGAAGATTTTCTTCATTACTGTCACATATTGCGGCAATCTCTGCACCGTAACTCATAGCACCCTCAACATGACACATGCCGAATTTCATGCCAATATTGGCAACAACTAATCTCTTTTCCATAATATATCTCCTTTTCAAAATATCCATAGCGATATCTTACAACAAATCAAATAACACTGTCAATAGAAATCAACCTGCAAAAAGCAAAAAATAATCCGAACCGATTCTGATAAAAGAAAAGGTTCGGATATATAATTTGCATTACAAACTTCAAGACCTTATTATTTAAACACAAATAAAAATCAGAAATGCCACTCATAATAATAAAAACCCGTTAAGATTTTCTCTGTGTAATATGTATTGTCACTGACTGTACCATCAATATTTTTCTCTCTATAAGAAAAGCCCTTGCCATCAGCAATAAATTCCGACTCATCAACCTTGCTTATATTGCCGTTAAACATTACAACAGGCTCATCATTTCCATAGTAATAAAAACCATAATAACTGGTTGCAGAACCGAAACCTTTTCCACCACAATGAATATCCGTCACATCATGAGAGACAACATTAGTAACACCCTTGATATCCAACGTATCCTCAAAATTATCTTCATCAATATCAACAAGTATAGTATTGGAATACTTCTCAACAAGATTAAAAATTTGTCTTTTTGATAAGTTGTTACTCAAAAAAGAATTGAGCAGTAAAATTAATAAAATAAAAATGACTAATAATATGGCAAAGAAATTAAACAGGGCTTTTATTGTTTTCATACTAACACCTCTTAAACTAGAATATCATAAAAACACAAAAAAATCAACACAGTGCAAAAGCCGCTTGATGTTGCTCTGTTACATTAAAGGACTCGAACCTGTGACAAATATCGGTCAGAAATATTGTCGTGATGAACGCCTTGGAGCGGCGTCCATCACTCTGTATTTCTTCCTGCTCAAGTTCCGCCGCTGCCTGTGGCAGATGCAGGCGGTGCTTGAACAAGTTAACAGCCGCGACATGTTGTTAATGTTACGGTACCGCAATTTCAAACCAAACGAAGAGCAAAGAAAAAGAACCATCCGAAAGGATGGTTCTTTTTGCTGGCGCCCCAAACAGGACTCGAACCTGTGACACCGCGGTTAACAGCCGCGTGCTCTACCGACTGAGCTATTAGGGCAAAAT
>SVPH01000004.1 GCA_015065965.1 Oscillospiraceae bacterium | reverse complement strand
TTCAATGAATATTTTAAATTTGGGAAGTGCTCTTCAATAATCGTTTTTGCATATTCATTGAAAAAGCCTTCACACAAGTCCATTCCTTTTATAAATTCTTTCATTATTAAATCTCCGTAATTATTTCACCGCAAATGTAGCGACATATTGCGGATAATATTTGCCGATTATGTTTCCGCCTTCTCCGTCACGGTCTTCGTATAATGCTTTGAGTGTAAATCCTGCTTTGAGCTGACCGCCGATTTGTTCATCTAATGTATGGCTGAACTGAACGCCGTCACCGTTTGCAATCATTGCATCAAGACGTTCTTTCGGCATTTTGAGAGGATTGAACGGCAAGGGATTAACCACTTTCAACGGATCATCTTCTTCAAATAAATAGTCAATGCCGTTATCAAGTCCCGAAAGCAGTCTGCCACACTTTTTGAGCACACGGTAACACTCGTTCCAGACGTGATAAACATCTTCAACATAGTTGTTTGAAACGGGGTGAAAAATCAAATCAAAGCTTTCATCTTCAAAAGGAAGCGTTTTTGACATATCACCTTTGATGATTGTGATATTGTATCCTTCTCTTTCGGATACCATTTTCTCTGCTTCAAGCTGTCTGTCGGAATAATCAAATACAGTGCATTCCGCACCGAGCTTTGAAAGCACGGGCATCTGCTGACCGCCGCCGCTTGCAAGTCCCAACACCTTTTTACCTTTCAAGTCACCAAACCATTCGTGAGGAACGGCAATGCAAGGAGTAAGAATAACCGAAAAATCATCAGCGGTAATTTTCTCATATTCTTCGTGGCTTATGGGCAATGTGTATTCGCAACCTTCATCAGCCCACGAATCCCAAGTTTCTGAATTTATTTTAGTGTAATCAATCATTTTAAATCCTCTTTTTCCATCAACTGTAAATCTATTGTATCGTAAATTGTAATTTCTCCGCCGTGACGGTTAATTGCATCTTCTATCTTTGAAAAGAACTCTGTTCGGATTTTTTCTTCAATAGCGATATGGTCTGAATATGTACCGAGAAGCATTATGTATTCTTTTGCTGAGAATGTGCGTGTGCGGTAAAACAGCTTATATTGAATATCTGTAAATCCGTATTTCTCAGCAATCAATGCTCTGTTTTTAGCCTGTTCTTCAGAATATTCAACTAATGGTTCTTGTTTCTTGTTGTGGTATTTGTAATAGTATTCCGCATAGATTCGATCCATTTCTTCCGACAAAGTAGGTTTACTTTTGTCACGGTACGGATGATTTGCAAATCGTGCGAAAAAACCGCCGTCTTTCAGCATATCATAAACCTTTTTGTAGCCAATTTCTTCGGGTATCCAATGAAATGCTGATGCTGAATAAATCAAATCGTACTCACTGTTCAATTCAATATCTTCAAACTTTCCCGAAACGGCTGAAAAATTCGGATAACTTTTAAATTTCTTACGGCAAATTTCGCAGAAGTTTTCACCGTAATCAACAGCGGTAAGGTTACAACCTGTTTTAAGAAAAGGTAAAGTTGCCTGACCTCCGCCAATGCCGATTTCAACAACACGGCTTGTATTATTGATTGGTGCGTAGTCAAAGATAGTCCGATATAACTCATCAACATAGGGCTGTGTGCTGGTTTTGTTGCTAAAAGCTATAAAAATGTCGAAACTGCGAATGCTGCTGCTCAAGAAGCATCTAAAAATGCAGAAGCAACCAACAAACACGCACAAAAAGTGCAGGAAAATGCCAAGGAAACAAATGAATACGCACAAAAAGCGCAAAAAAAAGCACAAGAGTCTGAAAAAAATGCAAATCAAACAAAAGCTAGTTTAGAAAAAGCAAAAGAACTATATAATGAAGCAAATAATCAAATTAATAAACAAAAAGCTATAATATCTATTCTTTCAATTCATATTGAAATAGTTCATGCAAGAGCAGCTTTGGTTGCTTGTGATAAGATTGCTGCAAATCAAAGAATTTCTAACATCAAAAGGATGGTTAATAAAATAGAAAACACAATAGAAAAAAATGCTATACATCAGTTATTACAGGAAGTTTTATGTCTTGAAACAGCTGTTGAGACTTATAGAGAGTATGTTGACACAATAAAAGATCCAGCAAAAAAAGAATCGGCCTTACAAGCCATAGACAGATACAAATCAGACATAAATGATGCGGAGACGCATTGTGATTGGCTGCTTTCTAAAAAGTGAAATGTTGTACAGTATAAGTTTTAATACGCTTATTACAATTTAGTATGTATTCCCAAATATGTATGTTCCTGCCGACAAATATTTATTTTATTAAATCCGTTATCCACATTCATACCAGAACAAGGAATATACGAACCGTATGTTCCTTGTTTTTTTATTTGATGGATTCGAAATCACGCAAAAACCTGCCAACAGAGAAAAATCTCTGTTGGCAGGCATTTTTATTATCCGAATATTTTTAAAATCAGTGCAACTATTTTGCCGATTGTGTTATTGATAACCACGTTGTAAATCCAAGGTGAAATAAAATCAATCGGACCGATTCCGCCTTTCTCTCCGGTAAGGTCTGTATATGTTTTTTCGTAAATTTCGGGGTTTCTCGGGTCATCTTCATCAACAACAATCATTTTAACATGCCTTGTTGCTCCGCCCATTCCGTAAGCCTTCCAGCCGAAGGATGCGTTATAGCCGAGAATGATTCCTTCATCGGTTTTGCCATAGAAACTGTTGGTGTGGTCATGGCCGAAAAACGCAGCAACGATGTCGCCTTTTTCTACCCAACTTTCATATTGTCTGTTTGTTTCGTCGCCCGTAGGATTCGGGTATTCATAGAAGTTGCCGCCCATGTGTTTATCGGGATCAACAACTTTGTATCCGTCAGGAGTAAAAGTTGCGTTTTCTGTTCCGAACGGAACTTCTTTCAGAATTGAATTAATCTGTCTTACGGGGATATGTTCAAACACATACGACGGAACGGGAACTCCGCCATTCTGTGCCTTGAGTTCATCGCTCTTTGCTTCATACCACTTGATCTGTTCTTCGCTTACGCCGTCATAATCACCGTTTTCATCTTTCGAATGAGTGTCCATAAGGTATACATTGAAAATGATTTTTCCGTCAGCGGAACGAACAGGAAGATTATATGTGCCTGCATCGCATCCGTCCTCGGCAGCAACACAGTAATCAAAGTTTTCTATGCAGTAACCCATCAGTTCATCTGCCGATATGCCGTACTGTGTATCGTGGTTTCCGAATGTCAGAGCAAACGGAACTTTTGCGTTTTCAACAACCTGAAAGATTCCGTGCATTGATTTAAAAAGTTTCTCTTTTGTCGGATTGATAAATCTTTCATAGAAAATGTCGCCGTTAAAAACAATAAGGTCAGGCTTCTCGCTTTCAATAGCGGCTTCAAGACCTTTTATCAATCGCTTATCTGTCGTTGTATCATCATGCGTGTCATTGACAAGCATAATTTTGAATTTGCCGTTTTCGTTAAATTCAAGAGATGATGATTCTGCAGCACTTGCAAAAAACGCAAAGTTAAAAATCATTATGAGTGATAAGATTAATGCTATTATTCGTTTTGCCATATTTTTTCCCTTCCTCAATCATGATGTTTCTATACTATCACAAACCTGACAATATTTCAATAGCAACAGAGCAGTGGTGATGTGGTGAACTTTCAAAGTTTCCGTTCCACGGCTTATTTTTTGAATAAATCCTTTTTAGCGCTTATGCAAGAAGTAGTTGACAACTATATTTATTTGTGCTGCAATCCTTAGTTTTATATATGTAAATGTGAAAGACTATTGAAGTTCATAACTGTTATTTATATTTATCAAACGTTAAAAGCGCTTTTCTGAACGCACCGATTTTTCGTTGAGATGTGTACACCCGATACTCTTTTTTGCCGCTGCTGACTTTCACAATATCTTTTGTAAGTTCTGAAACATAACTAAGGTTTACAATATAACTGCTGTGAGGTTGAACAAATATTTTCTCATCAAGATTTCTCTTCCAATACTCAAGGGAATAATTTGTTTTTATTTCTGTATCTGTAAGATAAAGAACAGACTTTCTGTTTTCGATTGCTATGTAAAGAATTTCATGGGGATAAATTTTGCGGACAGTATTTGTGCCTGTTTGCACAATAAATCCGGATTTACAGAAATGCCTTTTACAATCATTTTCTTTGCCGCTGAAATCAACGCAGAGTCTGTCTTCGCCGCAGCATTCAAGCAGACTGTATGCAATATTGTTTTGTTCCATTAATTCGATAAGTTTTGCTTTGATTTTTTCTTTTTCCGCCACATTGGATGCTGTTGAATCCATAAAAATACCTTCCTCAATTAAAATACAGAAATAAACTTCTATATATAAATGACGAAAATCGCAAAATATTCCGCAAAAACTTTTTGGTTTTACAAATTTTCTCTGTTTTAGACAAATATAAACTTTTATATTTGTACACAATTACCGTACAAATTTCATTTAATTATAAAATGTAAATATTTGACAGCATTTGAAAATTTTGCTATACTTTTATATAATATTTTATAAAAAGGAAGGTGATATGTGTTGATTAGTTATGAACGTTCAAAAGAGATTGCGGACCTTTATTACAGCGACATATATCACTTTTGTTATACCAGGCTCAAACAGGACGAAGTTTCAGCCGATGTAACCCAAGATGTATTTTTGTTTTTTCAGGAACATTATGAAGAACTTGATGAAACAAAAATAAAGGCATGGCTTTTATCCGTAGCAAACAATAAAATTAAAGAAGAATTCAGAGAAATTGCCAGAAGAGAAAAAGAACTGATTTACGGCACGGTTTTCGGTTCGGGCAAAAGCGCCGATATTCTTTACGAAATCGAAGAGGACAATAATATACCTGACAGCGTAATAGAGAAAAAGAAGCAGGAAATATTATCTTTGCTGACAGATAAAGAATTGAAACTTTTTGAAATGTTCTACACTAAAAATATGGAATACAAAGAAATAGCCGAGGAACTCGGAATTTCCATAGGCGCAACACGTTCAAGAGTTTGCAGACTCAAAAACAAAATATTGGAAAAAACATACTATGCATTTATGGCAATACTGCTTATCTTCATGAAATTGTAAACCGTTTTTTAACAGAATTTTAACTTTTTGTAAATTCAGCCATTTTTTTTGGAATAAAACGCAAATTCCTTCATATATATATGAGGGAGGTTTTGCGTATTTAAAAAAGCACAATTTCAGGAGGTGAGAAAACCATGGGAAGCGAACATAGTATAAGCAAACAAGCCTTAAAGGACAAACTTTTTGCAATTATTCTGATTGAGTCTGCCAAGCCATACAAAGAGATGGACAGCGACCTTGTAACCGAATGTGTCGATTTTCTCATGGAACTTGACGAAAAGAAAAAACTAACACAAAAAGAAATAGAGCAAAGAATTGATAAAATACCATTTAAAGGCAAGCCAATCGGCATACTTTCAACCATCAAAAAGAAAACGGCAGCAAAGAGGATTGCTGTTATAGCGGCTATTCTGGCGTTTATCATTGCGGCATTCAATATATTTGCTTTTGCTACAGGCAACAGCGCTGTTGATTTGCTCAGGCAAATGGGACATGCCATTGCTGAAATGTTTAACGGTGAAACGGTTGATGTAGGCGGTGTAACCATCTATACCCCGCATAAAACACAGAAATATGATTCAATTGAAACTTTATTAAAAGAGGAAAAAATTGATATCTTATATCCGACATGGCTGCCTGAAAACGAAGAGATTGTTTCTGTTTTGTATCTGTTTGATGAGCAGGCAGAAAGTTATATTTTACAATGCAACAATGTTACATATAACATTATTATAAATTTAAACCGCACAATAAATGAAAGATCAAAAACCAATTGCGCAAAAAAAGAAATTGGTAATTTTAACTTTTATTATTTTGTTGAAGGCAATTCTGCGCAAGCTTTTCTTGAGCATAACAACAACTTATATACAGTTTGTTCGGATACAAATGAAAATCTCTTTAGAATTATTGAAAATTTAAAGGAGGTTAATTAACATGAAAAAATTACTTGCAATTTTATTATCGGTATCATTTATTTTCGGTGCAATGTCGGTTACAGTTAATGCTGCAGACAGTTTTGAAGAACCCGCAATAGAGTTCATCTTTGATGAAAGCACTCCGATTGAAATTCAGCAGAGAATCATTGCCGATTTCAGCGGCGAGGATGACGGCGCGGCAACATACGGACTCACATGCACACTTTTCGGCCACAAACTTGATACAGGCTACACCTCAACAGTTACCCATAAAGTAAGATCAACAGACCCCAGATGTTTAAAGGAAACATTCAGTTATGAAATCTGCTCAAGATGCGACTACAGCAACTACACATTGATTGCCAGTTCATACATTAGCTGCTGCTAAAATTTAAAACGCAAAACCTGATTCAAAAAGAATGCCGATGTGCTTAACGCACATCGGCTTTTTTTAATTCTGATTCACAGTCGTTTCCTCATACAACGGGCTTTTATAAATTACAATATGGTCATTGGACTGCGACCACAGCGTAAAGCCCTCTTCTTCAAGCAGAGGCACTGCATCGCCGTAAATTTCGGTTTTAATAAACAACGCTACGAAATCATATCTTTCCGGGTCTATAAGCGCTGTTTTATCGGCATTTATATCGTTATAGTCAAAAATATAAACCTCATCACGGTCACAAACATGGGATATTATAAGCGCATTGCCTGCAATTACCGCATCTTCGGGAATGCTGTCCAGCATTTGCTCGGATTGGATATAGTAATCCCTCTTTTCGTTGTATTGACGGACATATTTTAAATTAGCAGCATCCGTGCCCACAAAGAAAAGCATTGCCGCAATTCCCCATAACACGGGAATATTTCTACGCATCTGAGGGGTCATATCATTAACGTTTATCAGCGACATAAAAATCAGCAGCGTTGCCGGTCCGAAGATATATTGAAAACCTATATCAGCAGCATAGCCGTAGTTTGCACCGATAATCAGATTTGTTACTATGAAAGGTATCATAAGCAAAAATCTGTGTATTTTCTTTGTGAAAAACGGCAGGAAAAGCATCGGTATCATTACCTGCAGAAGAAAAACAAGTGTTTTTTCCTGAATCAACAGGCTGAGAAGGTAACCGGGGTTTGAAAAAGAATTGAATACAACATCCACAATTCCGCCGTCGGAATCAAGCAGCAAATGCCCGAATCGGGAAGAAGTCATGGTTTGTCCGTCGCCGTTTTCAGTCAGCCATTTTGTAATAAACACCATATATGCGCCGCTAAGCATTGCCGCAAAAAGACCGTGCAGACGCTTAAGGCTGCCTTTATTTTCAAAGAAAGCATACATACCGATAGAAATGATAAACAGCGGTGCATCTTCTTTAACCATGCATACAAGAACAGAAAAAATATAAAACGGCAGTGTTTTCTTTGTATCAACAGCCCAGAGTGTCCACATAAGCAATGTGGGCAAAAAAGCATTTTCGTGGAAATCGTAAAAACAAGGGGCAATCAGCGAAGTGCTGAACACATACGCCGCGCCGATTAACAGCAGTTGAAAGCCTGTAAAACCGCGTTTTTTTGCAATGAGAATAAACGGGACAATGCCGCCCATTGCAAGCATTGCCTGAGCAACCAGCAAGGTTTCCTCATATGGAAAAAGTTTAAAAATCGGCACAAGCAAATAGAATATATATGACGAATGGATTGCAAAATGGGACATAAATCGGTCGCGCTCACAGCTTGTTACCGCTGTCAGATTATCGGCAAGCGAATGAAACATCTGCACAAACAGTCCGAAATCGTGCGTGCCTGTATAAAAAAGGTAGTGGTGGTGAATTGTGCCGACTGAAATAAACACAACCATCGCAGCCGCAAAAACCGATATAATCACAACGCAAATTCTGTCTGATTTTTTATCGCTCTGTTTCATCGGCGGCATTTTGTTAAGCGCATATGCAATAACCACCAGCGATACCAGCATAACACCTATAGTAAGGTAAAGATTATCTTTGCCAAGCAAAAGTTGCAAGTCAAAAATAAGCACGGAGCAAAGGGTGAGAATAGGGTCAAATATGCGCAGCCGTTTTGGCAGCAAAGCGCAAACAACGCACAGCACCGCAAAAACATAAGCAAAGGTCAGCAATACCCCCCAAAACGGAACGGCAGAAATATATTCCTGCCAGTTCCACACAGCATCAATCTTCCTGTCAGCCATCACAAAGTTTACGGCAGACGATACTGAAAAAAACGCTGTAAGAACCCTCAGCAAAAGCATCTCCGGCAGTTCACACCGCTCCAAAAACCCCTGAATTTTTTCAACAATCAATAATTTTCTGTTGGTGTTCATCGCAGAACTCCTGTCTTTATACTTTATTATACCTCAATCAGATTATACTCTGTTGAACCGTAACCGAGAACGGCAGCGGCTTCAATGGTATGGACACCGTTGCGGCTTTCTATTCTCTCAACAAGGTGAGGTTTGCCCTCGTCTGTGCAGGCATAAACAAGGTCAATGCATGCCTTATCAATTGCAATCGGGTCATCCGATACAAGAACACCGATATCCGCAATGCACGGGTCTTCAGCCACTGCACAACAGTCACAGTCAACGCTCATATTTTTCATAACGTTTACATAGATAAGGTTGCCCTTGAAATATTCAACAACCGAACTTGCCGCGTCTGCCATTGATTCAAGGAACGAATCGTGGTCTGAATTCCAGAAATCGGCAGGATCTCCTACACCGTGGATATATCCCTTACCGTAAGACGATGCAACGCCGATTGAAAGTTGCTTTATCGCTCCGCCGTAACCTCCCATAGGATGACCTTTGAAATGAGAAAGCACAAGCATTGAATCGTAATTTGCAATATTCTTACCGACATAATTTTTCTTGATTTTCTTGCCGTTTGGAATATCGAGTTCAAGGTCAGGACCTTCGGCATCAAGCAAATCAACGGGGAAGATATCCCAACCGTGATATTTAAAAAGTTCAAGATGCTTTTCGGTTGTGTTCCTTGCGCCGTCATATGCAGTGTTGCACTCAACAACAGTGCCTCCGACATGTTCTATAATCGGCTTCCAGAAATCGGGTTTAAGGAAATTCTGATTGCCCTTTTCGCCCGAATGAACCTTAACCGCCACCCTGCCCTGCAACTCCTTGCCAAGCATTTTATAAAGTTCAAGAACTTTTTCAGGCGTTATCGTGCGTGAAAAATATACATTTGAAGCCATGGTTAAACTCCTTTTTATTTTTATATATTTATTTTACCACATCTTTATAAAAAATCAAGGCTGCACCGTGCCTTTAAGCAGATGCAGCCTTAAGTTTTAAATCTTCATTATTCCGAGAGTATCAAGTACCGATGAAATAAGAATCAGGAGAATGCACACGGGTGCAATATATTTGATAACAACGGTGAAAAGTTTCTTTGCCTTAAAAGGACCGCTGAGTTCAACCTCTTCAATAAGAGCCTTGGGTTTGAGAACATAGCCGACAAATATGCAGGTAAGGAACGCAACAATCGGCATAAGAACGCTGTTTGAAACAAAGTCAAACATATCAAGGATTGAAAGTCCGTTAACCGCAATTTCGCCCCAGATGCTGAAGCCGAAACATGAGGGCAAACCGAGAACAATACAGAAAATGAGAACTCCGATGCATACCGCTTTTCTGTTCCAGCCAAATTTATCCCTTACTATTGAAACAACCGTTTCCATAAGTGAAATTGATGAGGTAAGAGCAGCAAAAAGAACAAGAAGAAAGAAGATTGCTCCGATTACCGTGCCGCCCTTCATACTGTCAAAAACCTTGGGGAGAGTTATAAACATAAGGCTGGGGCCTTTGCCGAGGGCTGATTCATCGCCGCCTGAGAAAGCAAAAACAGCGGGGATAATCATAAGACCTGCAAGGAAAGCAATGCCCGTATCAAAAATCTCAATCTGTCTTACGGATTTTTCAAGGTTAACATCCTTTTTCATATATGAGCCGTAAGTAATCATAATGCCCATTGCAAGTGACATTGAATAGAAAAGTTGACCCATTGCCGCAAGAACGGTTTTGATTGAAAACTTGCTGAAATCAGGGGTAAGGTAATATTTAACGCCTTCCATTGCGCCCGGCATGAACATTGAATATACAGCAATGAAGATTGTAAGAGCAATCAAAACAGGCATCATAACCTTGCTGACTTTTTCAACACCTTTTTCAACGCCGAGAAGAACGATAATTGCGGTAAGCGCAATGAAAATCAGGAACCATACAACAGGCTCCCCTGTTTTTGAAATAAATCCCGTAAAATAATCATCAGCCGCAGTAGCCGATGCTCCGCCGGAAACAAAAACTGCAAGATACTTTGTTACCCATCCGCCGATAACGGAATAATAGGGCAGGATTATTGCAGGAATTACCGAAGCGAGAACGCCTACAAATGAATATCTTTTGTCAAGTGATTTAAATGCACCGATTGCGCTCTGACCTGTTTTTCTGCCGAGTGCAATTTCAGCCGCCATAAGAGCAAAACCGAATGTTACCGCAAGGATAATATAGACAAGCAAAAAAATTCCGCCGCCGTATTTTGCCGCAAGATAAGGGAAACGCCAAATGTTACCGAGACCGACTGCTGAACCTGCCGCAGCAAGTACAAAGCCGATTTTGCCGGTAAAACTGCTTCTTTTTTCAGACATTGATTAAAAAGCCTCCTCATCAGACATTCTCGCGGTATTTTTTGCGAGCATATCTGAAAATAATATAGGCAAGGCAAATCAAAACAAAAATGCCTATGTAAATTGCATACTGCCTTGCTTCGGGTGTCATCGCCTCTCCGTCATCAACAACGGTCTGAGTTGAATCACCGCCAAAGAAAAACGCATAATTACTTGAGCCGGATGTAGGCACATGGTTCTTTACATCGTCCCACAGTGTACTCATAAGTGCAAGTATTTCAGGGTCAAGATTGAGGAAAAGTTGGGTTTTAAACTTGCCTTCCTCAGGGTAAAGAATTTCATCCTGATAGAATGAATACTCGGGGTTGGTATAAACCTCTGTATGAGGGCTTGCATAGCAGATATATTCAGCGTTTGCAAGAGCAACTTCGGGGTCAAGCAAGAAATTAATGTAAAGTTCCGCCGCAAGTTTATTTTTTGCATCTTTGAGAATACATGCACCGTCAACGAAGAAATTCACGCCTTCCTTGGGATAAACAAAATCAAGGTCAGGGTTATTATCCTTCATGGTAAGAAAGTCACCTGCAAAATAAGGCGCAAGGGCAGCCTCTCCCGATTCCATTTTAAGAAATATTTCGTCATTAACATATGCGGGAGAAACACTCTTTTGTTCCTTGAGAAGTTCTGCGGCAACTCTCCAAGAAACAGGTGATTCATTGTTGAAATCCATGCCGAGAATGCTCTGTGCAATCGCAAAAGCATCTCTGGGATTGTTAATCATCAGTATGCTGTTTGCATAAGTTTCGTCCCACAGAGCAGTCCAACTCTCGGGCGCTTGTTCGACCATTGTTGTGTTATAAATAAGACCTACCATGCCGACTGTATACGGTACGGAATACTCATTCTTAGGGTCATGGGCAAGGTTTTTGTATTGATCGGGGATATATTTGTAATTGGGGATATTGGAAAAATCAATTTTCTGGAGCATATCCTCCGCAATCATTCTCTCAATCATGTAATCAGACGGAATAACAATATCATATGAAACTCCGCCGCCCTTAAGTTTTGAATACATAACCTCGTTGGTGTCATAAGTGTCATAAATAACATCTATGCCGTATTTTTCTTCAAACGCTGCGTTAACATCAAGCGATCCGTCCGCACCGTCTGAAATATATTCGCCCCAGTTATAAACATAAAGTTTTGTACCTCTGAGGGCATCTATCTCGCTTTGCTCTGCTGCCGATACAAAGCAGCAGGGAACAACCGCAATCATCAGTGCAAGAAACACCGATGCAATCTTTTTTTTCAAATCTGTCACCTCTTTAAAGAAATAACGATTACTTCTTTTTTGATTTTTCATCGCTCTTTGCCTGTGCAACATTATAAAGAATAAGAAGCAGAAGAATGCTCACAAAAATCAAAGCAGAAAGTGCATACATATCGGGCTTAACTCTCTTTTTGGTCATTGAGAAAATGACGATGGGCAAAGTCTGGAAGCCCGGACCGCTGGTAAAATAACTGATAATGAAATCGTCCAGCGAAAGGGTAAACGCCGTAATCATGCCCGTTACAATGCCGGGCATAATCGAAGGAAGAACAACCTTAAAAAATGCCGATACAGGCTTACAGCCAAGGTCTTGCGCTGCTTCGGCAAGGTTTCTGTCGGTCTGCCTGAGTTTAGGCAAAATGTTAAGAATAATATAAGGCAAACTGAATGTTACATGAGCAATCAGCAAAGTTCCGAAACCGAGGACGGCATCCGCATTAACTATTTTACCCACGAAAACAAACAGAAGCATCATTGAAATACCTGTTACGATTTCAGGATTCATCATCGGAATATTAGTAACTGCCATAACCGAAGAACGGGCTGCGCCTTTTTTGAATTTGTCAATGCCTACCGCCGCCGCAGTGCCGAGAACAGTTGCTATAACCGAAGAACATACTGCAAGAATAATTGTGTTTGAAAGCGCTCTGAGTGTTGCTTCATCTTCAAGGAGCGATTTATACCATTGAAGTGAGAAGCCCGATAAAACGCTTGTACTGCTTGATGCGTTGAACGAAAAAATTATCATAACGATAATCGGCGCATAGAGGAAAAGGAAAACAAGCCCTGTGTAGATTTTTGACACAACTTTCATATAACCATGCCCTCCTCATCGCCTGAAAAGCGGTTCATAACCGCCATACTGATAAGAATAAGCACCATCAACACAAGTGAGAGCGATGCGCCGAGGTTGTAGTTATACGACTGCTGAAACTGTCTTTCGATAACATCACCGATAAGGTCAAATGAACCGCCGCCGAGTTTTTGCGAAATATAGAATGTGCTGACTGACGGAACAAAAACCATTGTTATGCCTGAAACAATACCGGGCATACTCATCGGTAAAATGCAGCGTCTGATAACAGTAAGCCTGTTACCTCCCAAATCCTGGCAGGCTTCAACCATGCTGTAATCAAGTTTTGCCATAACAGTGTATATGGGAAGAATCATATAGGGCAGGAAATTATAAACCATACCCAATATAACTGCACCCTCCGTGTTTATCATATGTATCGGGTTAATGCCGATTTTGCCGAGCAAAGAGTTTATTATACCCGTATCCTGCAGCAATGCCATCCATGAATAAGTTCGGATAAGGAAACTCATCCACATAGGCAGCATAACAAGCATTACCATTGTGCGCTGAACTTTTTCAGATGTCTGCGAAATAAAATATGCAAGCGGAAAAGCAATTACAAGGCAAATCAGCGTTGCTACAATTCCGAACCATATTGAACGCAGAAAAGTCGGCGTGTATTTGCTCAGCGCGCTTATGTTTTCAAAAGTAAAAGCGCCTGAAGCATCGGTAAATGAATAATAAACAACAAAAATCAGCGGTGCAATTATGAACAGCACTGACCATACGATATAAGGAGAGGCAACGAGTTTTGTTTTAAGAGAATTGCGGTTACTCATTCCTCTGCCTCCTCCTCAGCGTTTGAAAGTTCATCAAACTCTTCGCTGAAAGAACTGTAGTCGCCGTAAATACCCGAATATTCGGATTTTTTCATGATATGAATTGCATCAGGTTCAATGAAAAGACCGATTTTTGCGCCTTCCGGCTGATAATCAGTAGTCTGAATCATCCATTTGAAGCCGCCGATATCAACAATAATTTCAAAATGAACGCCCTTAAATGTAACCGATGTGACTACGCCGCAGAGCATGCCTTTTTCAGGCTCAACAACATCAACATCTTCGGGGCGCACAACAACGTCAACCGCCTCATTTTTACCGAAACCTTTATCAAGGCACTCAAAACGGTGACCCGAAAAATCAACAAGGCAGTCATCAATCATAACACCGTCAAGAATATTGCTTTCGCCGATGAAGTCTGCAACAAATGCGTTCTTCGGCTCATTATATATATCAAGAGGAGTGCCTATCTGCTGGATAACGCCGCCGTCCATAACAACAACGGTATCGGACATTGAAAGCGCTTCCTCCTGGTCATGGGTAACATAAATAAAAGTTATGCCAAGCCTTTGCTGAATGTTTTTGAGTTCAACCTGCATATCCTTACGCAGTTTAAGGTCAAGTGCGCCGAGAGGCTCGTCAAGAAGCAGAACTCTGGGTTTAACAGCCAACGCTCTGGCAATGGCAACTCTCTGCTGCTGACCGCCTGAAAGCGAATTAATATTCCTCTTGTTAAAACCCGTAAGGTTAACAAGCGCAAGCATTTCCTCAACAGTCTCTTTTATCTGCTTTTCCGGAATCTTTTTGATTCTCAGACCGAAAGCAACGTTTTCATAAACATTAAGATGAGGAAAAAGGGCATAACGCTGAAAAATAGTGTTAACCTGCCTTTTGTGAGGAGGAACACTATTGATTTTTTTATCTTCAAAAATAACCTCGCCTTCATCGGGTTCGATGAAACCTGCTATAATTCTGAGCGTGGTGGTTTTTCCACAGCCTGAAGGTCCCAAAAGAGTTATAAACTCCTTATCACGAATGTAAAGGTTAAGGTTTTTAAGCACCTGATTATTCCCGAAAGTAACGGAAATGTTTTTCAAATCAATAATAGCATTTTTCTTCAATTATGCAGCCCCTCTCTGCCTTTGCCGTATTTTGCGGCGAAGCGGCTTATTATAATAATATAAAATATAGAGCAAAAACTTGCAAATGTCAACAATTTTTTTAACAAATCCATGAAAAAACCGTTTCGGCTTGCAATTTTCAAATATTTTTCTCTGTTTTACTCTCAAATGCTCTGTTTTACTCTTTTTTTCTCGTTTTTTATAGTGCTGAAAAAATTCAAAAATTTTTATTATTTTTCATGTAATGCTATGTTTTGTAAAGTATATTTTCATCACCGTATTGACCTTAATATTTTTTGCTGATATAATTATTCCATAAAGATTTTCAAAGGAGGAATAAAGATGTTAGGTATCTTTTCATCAATTCTGGCGTTTTTCTTTTCAATCACATCATTCTTTACAGTGCTTTTCGGTAACAATCTCTGCACAATCTCAATGATTTATGATGAAGGCCGCGGTCATGTATGGGAATGCGATATTGCAGACGATGACATCGCTGTTATCAAAGCAGAAAGCACAACCCGTTCAACTCAGAACTTTGTTCTTGAAGGCAAAGCAGAGGGCAGAACAGAAGTTACACTCACAAATCAGGACGGCGAGTCAACCTCATGCATAATCGAGTCCATTCCCGAAATCAACCCGTATAACGGTGACATCGAATACTACTACATCGCAATCCCCTACAATTTCAATACATATATCAGTTATGACGAAGGTATAACTCTCACGGCAGAAACTCCTGTTGACGGCGGCTATTGGGACTTTGGAATTAATAATTACGAAATTGAACTTAAATCTGACCCTGAAACAGTTAACGGCGTTTGCACATTTGATGTAATCAACACCTCTCTTGAGGATGAACACCACGGCATTCTTTTCACTTATTATTCGGCAGACGGCACTCCGCTTGAAAATGAGTTCCTTTCATTCACTCTTAAAGAAGACGGAACAATCTTTTACACTCCCGAAAACAGGCTTGCAAAGGTTGCTCTCCCCTGCGATATGTCAAAACTGATAGTATGGAATGTTGCTGATTACGGCACAAGCGATGCTGCCGATATAATCAACATCTACACAACCTCGGATGTTTACGGCGGAATATATCTTCCCGAAGGATTTATCTCACAAGAACTTGCAGACGCTCTTCTTTTTGAACTTATCGGCAAAATCCCCGTCGGCGGCGAACAGACTGTTGTTATAGAAGCACTCAAAGAAGGTACTGCGGAATTTACCCTTGAAAAAGCAGACATGTATCCATTGGTTGAAACCGAAGACGGATTTACAATTGATGCCGGCCGCTATGAAGTGCTTGAAACCGTTACAATTGCAGTTACTGTTGACTCGGAACTCAACATATCATACGAAATCAAATAAATAACAAACAAAATTATAACCCCGATACAAACGGGCAATACTGATATTGCCATTAATTGTATCGGGGTGATTTTTTGCAATTCAACAAGGTTGAAATCTGCGGAGTTAACACCGCAAAACTCAAAGTTTTGAAGGAAAGTGAAAAAATGGAACTGCTCAGGAAAGCAAGAGCAGGCGATAAAAAAGCAAGGGAGGATCTGGTCACAGGCAATCTCAGACTCGTGCTCAGCGTTATTCAGCGCTTTGCTAACAGAGGCGAAAACCCTGACGATTTATTTCAGGTAGGTTGTATCGGGCTGATAAAAGCAATTGACAACTTTGATATGAGCCTTGATGTACGCTTCAGCACCTATGCCTGCCCCATGATAATCGGCGAAGTCAGGCGGCATCTGAGAGATAACAACCCCGTCAGAGTCAGCCGCTCCGTCAGAGATACCGCATACCATGCAATGCAGGTGAGAGAAAGGCTTATCAACGAACTTGAGCGTGACCCCACACCCGAAGAAATCGCAAAAGAACTCGGCATCTCAAAAGAAAGCGTTGTTATTGCGCTTGATGCCATAGTTGAGCCTGTTTCTCTGAATGAGCCTGTTTATTCCGATGGCGGCGACACTATTTATATTATGGATCAGATTGGCGATACCGAAAACGATGAGAGTTGGCTTGATGAAATTCTGCTAAAGCAGGCAATAAAAGACCTTAACGAGCGTGAAAAAAAGATACTTTTTCTGCGTTTCATGCAGGGTAAAACTCAGATGGAAGTTGCAAATGAAATCGGAATTTCTCAGGCACAGGTTTCACGCCTTGAAAAAGGTGCTATCAAACGAATAAAAGAAAACAACAGGCCATAATAAAACGGAGCGGTTTGCATAAACCGCTCCGTTTTGTTTCAATTCTCTTTTCTTAATTCAATTATGCACTGAACAAGACCGTAAAGCATAACCGCTGCAGATGCGAGCAAAAGCAATATTTCTCCGAGCGTATCAATGCAGGTCAACGGATTGCTCACGCCTGCAAGTGAACCGCAGCAAGCAGTAAGTGTTCCGAAAACGGCGATTGTTCCCGCCAAAAATAAAGCAATATGAAAAATAAACTTTTTCATTCTGTTTGCTCCTCTCTGATTTATCTTTCAATTACATAAGTTGCATATGAGAGGAACTCTCCTTTGAGAAATTCGCAAGCAGTGAAAACAATCTTGTTTTCATAAACTTCAACATACATACCTTCTGACGAACGCATATAATGCTCTGTTGTGTCATCAAGGTTTGCTTCTGTTCTTCTGGGTGAAGATACACTTGAAACATGAACCATTGTTGCGTATTCGCCGCCATAGTCTGCAATATTAAGATTAGGATTGAGTTTTTGCATATCATAAGCCCAGTGTGAATGTCCGTTGAAGAAAACAACATTTTCATATTTATCCAACAGTGCCTTAAATCGAATTTCATCCGCACATCCGTCGGTGAAAGCAAGGTCATACTTATGACCCTTGTTGTTTTCAAGGTTACCCTCACCCATTGCAGGATTTTCACCTTCAATGGGGTTGTTGAGGAAAGTATGGAAGAAAAGGAACACGGTTTTATCCTTATATTTTTCAAACTGAACTTCAAGCCAGTTAAGTTGCTCATCGGTCAGAATACGGCTTGTAGGGCTGTTATAATCCCACTGATACTGTGAAAGGAATACAAACGCATCGCCGTTACCGTCCTGAGGAACATAAACAAAGTCAAGTCCGTTTTCGGAAACAGATTCAACTCCGCTTATCTTTTCTGCTCCGTAAACACCTGTATTCATAAGTTCCTGCCAGTTCTGAAGGCTGAAATAATCGCTTACATCGTGGTTACCCGTGCAAGTATAAACGGGGAAATCGTGAGCGGAAGCAATTGTGTTGTACTTTTCAAATGCATCTCTTTCTCCGTCAGCGGATATATCACCTGAAATGCCAACCATTGATACGCCGAGATTATCAAAGAAATTCAGGGCATTAGGGAATGTGATACATGCATCATCGCCTGAAAGGGACATATTATATCTGTTAAAATGAACATCGCTGAGCGCACCGAAAGAATAAATTTTCTTGCCGTAATCAGCAACCTTTGCATCGGGAATTTCCATTGTGCCCGCAAGAACTCCGAGTTTGTATGCAAGAACGGTTTCTGCACCCTCAGGGATTGCAGTAAATGACTGGATATCCGCACTGCCTGTACCGTCATCCACATCAACCGTTGCAAACTCACTGTAATATACGGTATATCCGCCTACTTCTTCGGAAAGTTTTTTGTTATCCTCTGTACCCCAGTACAGTTCATAATCGCCGCAAAGCGATGCGTTGACCGTTACGGTACCTGCTGCAGAGCCGGCTTTTTCATTTTCAAAATCATAAATGATTTCCGCACTGTTCTCAAGGAACGGAACGGATACGGAAACACTGTTGAAGCCTACAACAAGAGGCATAAGAACAGTCAGAATCCAGATTGTGATTTTAGCAAGCATAATTTAATCTCCTTCTTATTTTAAAAGTACAACAGACATTGCAAGCAGTATCTGCGCTGTATAGTATGTTGAAAGTTCAACCGTTACATAAAGATTCTTCCTTTTAACAGGAGTGAAATAGAGGAATGCTATGCATGTATCGCTGATAATAAACATTACCGCGCCGACAAAAGCAACCCAGAACGCAGCCTGCCCGCTTTCAAGCGCAAGCACAAACGCAGACGACGCCTTATATGCAAGAACCGCATAATAAACAGCCATAAGTATGCCGAGTTTTTTCCCGGTTTCCATTTTGAAACCTTTAACCGCAACAAGTCCGCCTATTCCGAACACAACGCCGACAATCAGCGGTATAAGTTTAAACCCTGTTCTGCTGATGAATGCGCATAGATAAAAAACATGGCCGACGAGAAAATAAAGCAAACCCAAAGGCACAAGTTTGCCCCTGAATGTGGGAGCAATTTCTTTTATTCCCAACATAATATCGCCGCAGAAACCAAAAAGCAAGGCGAAACAGACCACGCAAAAATAGTATGTATCCGCAGGGTTAAACAAGAATCCGACAACCGCAATTGAAATAAATCCGAAACTTGCCATAAACTTGCATAGCATGCCTTCAAATGCCTTGTTTTTGCTTCTCAGGGTAATACAACCTGCCGCAAAAGCAACAGTCAACACTGCCAATCCTAAACATAACGGTGACATAAACATACCTCCTTATTCAAATTTTACACACTGTAAACCGCCCATTTCCCGATAATTTCAAATCCGATTTTTGCATAAAAAGCAGCAAGCCCGTCATTCCTGCAAAAAAGATAAACATCCTTGTCTTTTTTCATTTCGGCAAGCGTACCTACAAGTTTTGATGCATATCCCCTGCCCCTAACAGCAGGATTCGTTGCAACCGCACCGAGCAAAACACTTTTTTGTCCCTCGAACAGAGCAAAGGCACAGGCACAGAGTTTTCCCTCTGACTCAACCGCCGCAAAAGATGCCGTCGATTTATTCAGCCTTGCGCACACATCGGAAAGGAATGCGCCGTAATCGCCGAGTTCAAAACCGCACTCGCAAAGCAACGAATAAATTTCTTTTTTGTCATAGTCAAAAAGAAGTTCACCGTTATAGCGTTCCGCATTACCTTTGTATTTTACTGTATAAGATATTTTCTGCGGAGTAATGCCGAGTCTTTCGGCAAACTGAACATCAAACGTAACGCTTGAAAATCCTACGGTATTTATAAAGCACGAAAGTTCCTCAAAATCCGTATTTTCTGTACAACACAAAGTCATGTTACCGTCAACCCTGCCGATTGCCGCAACGGGAAGTTTGTCAACCCTTTGCACCCAGAACATTGCAAACGAACGCTCTGTTCCGTATGTATCAAGCAGCGCGGTAATCCTCGCTGCATAAGGGTCCGACGGCAGAAAGAACATTTCATTTTTATCGGTTACAAGGCTTATCATCCGGCAAATTCCTCAGCCATCGCCCTGATAAGTTTCAGGCTTTCTTCAACATCGCCGTATTTTATAACGCAACTCGGGGAGTGCAGATATCTGCAGGGAACGGAAACAGTCAGCACCTTTACGCCGCCCCTGCTCTTATGAATTGCACCTGCATCGTTACCGCCTGCAACCATTGTTTTGGGCTGGCAGGCAATGCCGTTTCTTTCGGCAATTTCAAATGCCTTATCAAAAAGTTCTTTGCTGTAAATTGTGCTTCTGTCCATAAAGGAAACCGTACCGCCTTTGCCGCAGATGCAAACACGCTTTTCATCTTTAACTCCCGAAATATCTGCGGCCGTTGTTGTTTCAACAACTATTGCGTAATCGGGTGCGATTGTATAAGCAGCGGTCTGAGCGCCTCTTGTGCCGATTTCTTCCTGAGTGCTGAAAGAAAACCATGCATCATATTCAAGTTCGCTTCTTATCATTTCAATAAGAATTGCACAGCCTGCTCTGTCGTCAAGTGCTTTCGCTTTAACAAAGCCGTCGCCGAATTCAACAAAATCGCTTGCAAACCAAGCCGAGTCGCCGAGATTTACATATTTTTCTGCCTCTTCTTTATCTATTGCGCCGATATCAATATACAAATCATCAGGCTTCGGAATATCACTTTCTGCACTCTTTTCAACAAGATGAACGGGCTTTATTCCGATAACGCCGTTAACGGCACTGCTGCCGACCTTAACGGTTCTGCCGATCATAACCCTTGTATCAATACCGCCGACTTTCGTAAATCTGAGATATCCTTCTGACGTAATTGTTGTTATAATAAGCCCGACCTCATCCATATGAGCATCAAGCATAACCTTGTTTTTTGCGGATCTTTTACCTTTTTTGAAAACAATAAGGTTGCCTAAAGGGTCAACGCTGTATTCTGCATAATCTTTAATCTTTTCAATAATATAATCTCGAACGGCGTTTTCTCTGCCCGATATTCCCGGCAAAGCGCATAGTTCTTTAATCATTTCAAGCATCTGCGCCGCTCCTTTCAATTATATATTCAGCCATCAGTCTTGCTGTGCTTTCTATATCTTCAAGGTCACAAACCTCAATTGCTGTATGCATATTCCTCAAGGGTACGGATATCAAAGCAGTCTTAACACCGTTTCCTGCAACCTGTATCTGATCGCAGTTTGTGCCCGTATTCCTTCCCATAACCTCAATCTGACAGGGAATATTTTTCTTATCCGCTATTTCGGAAAGTTTTTTGCTCATATCATAATCAAGCAGCGGTGCATAGCCTATCATTGCTCCCTTGCCGAGAGATGCATATTTCTCACTGCTTACATTTGGTGCTGATGCAAAACTCACATCAACTGCAATTGCCTCATCGGCATTTGCCGCAAATGCGCCGACCTGAGCACCGCTTCCGCCCGTTTCTTCCTGAACCGAAAATATAACGCTGATTTTGCAGTTAAGTTTTTTGCCGTCAAGCAGTTCAAGACACCTGAGTACAGCCGCAACGCCTGCTCTGTTATCAACAGAAGGCGAACTGATTCTGTTGCCAAGCAGTCTGACAAACTTACCGTTAAAAGTTATTCTGTCACCAAGAGAAACAACCTTTTCTGCTTCTTCACGGCTCATACCGATATCAATTGCGATATCGTCAAAGCCCTTTGCCTTGCCCGAATCCTCGGGAGTTGAAAGATGAGGCGGTGTTGAAGTTACAACGCCGAAAATCTTCTCTTTACCGTGAACGGTAACTTCAGATGCTGCAAGCACTCGGATATCAGCGCCGCCGCATTTTGTTACCTTGAGGAAACCGTCTTCATCTATAGCGGTAACGATAAGACCAATCTGGTCAAGGTGAGCATCAAGCAGAATATGAACTCCGCCGCCACCCATTGTGCCCGTAACACTGCCGAGAGAGTCAACCTTTACGGGCATATATTTACTCAAAAGCGATGCTGCAACCGCAGCCGCTTCATTTTCAGCCCCTGAAACGCCCTTTGCCGCGCAAAGTTCCTCAAGCAGTGCCGAAACCGATGAAAAATCACTCATAAATTATTCCTTTCAACAACTCAGGGGCGTGCCCGTGTAATATCACAAACCCACCCCTAAACAGATTATAACACTTTTATGCCGCCTTCGGGACGGATATTGAGAACATAACAGGACTTTTCGCCGAAAACAGCGCAAATCTTCGTTTTGAATTCATCAAGCAAATCCATAGGAACAAAAGCCTGAATCGTGCCTGCAAAACCGCCGCCGTGAACTCTCCATGCGCCCTTGCCGATAAGAATATCCTGACACATTGCAAGCGCAACGCTTACAGGCTGACATGAGGGCGCAGCGCATGTATAAACATTCTGATTATACATGTATGAGGATGCGCCGCTTTCAATAACAAGCGCTTTGAATGCATCGAAATCACCGTTATTGAGTGCAACTGCCTGCTTTGCAACTCTCTCGTTTTCATTAAAGAAGTGCATTGCTCGAAGAACCGCTCTGTCACCTGCCGAATCACGGACAACAGATATATTTTTTTCAAAATCCTCTCTGTCAACATCGCGCAGAACTGCCTTGCCGAATTTTGATGCAACGGACTCCATTTCGCTCCTTACCGCTGCATATTCGTCTGTCAGATCAGCGTGATTTCCGCCTGTATCAACAATGCAGAGTGCGTGGCCGCATGAGCCGAAATTAAAATTAAGTTTGTTTATAACGGGAACGGCAGGGTCTTTGAAATCAATCATAACAAATCCGCCGACCGAACAAGCCATCTGATCCATAAGTCCGCAGGGCTTACCGAAATACTCGTTCTCCGCAAACTGAGCAATCTGAGCAATTTCAACAGCACTGATTTTGCCGCCGTTATAAAGATGGTTAAGCATTGTGCCGAGAAGAACTTCAAACGCCGCCGAAGATGAAAGACCTGAACCCGAAAGAACATCGGATGCCGTTGCTGCATCGAAACCGCCGATTTCATAACCTCTGTTTTTGAATCCTGCGCAAACACCTCTTACAAGAGAAGCGGATTTACCTCTCTCTGCAGGCATAACACCCAAATCACTGAGGTCAACAACATCCATCTTGTATCCTTCGGATTTGACCCTTACGATGTTTTCATCGTTTTTGCCTGCAACCGCAACAGCATCAAGGTTAACGCTTGCGGCAAGAACAACGCCGTGGTTATGGTCGGTGTGATTTCCGCAGACTTCTGTTCTGCCGGGTGCGCTGAAAACTTCAACTTCTCTGTCCGCACCGTAAAGCTCCTCAAAACTCTCGGCAATTCTTATATATCTCGCCTTTTGCGATTCAATATCTTCCGCTTTATAGTTTCTTGCAAGAGCGGCATCAAAATCCGCACCTGTAAGTTTTGCTTTCAATTCAACTGTTTTCATTATTTTTTAATTTCCTTTCTTTGGATTTTTCTTTGCGTTTTTTAACAAATTCAACTGTTTTTTCAACCGTTGTCCACACTCCGTTAACCGATAAAAGCGACACTCCCGTCAGAAACAGAATAATCATAATCGGAACCAGGAACCCTGCGGACAAAGGGTCATACACATTACGGCCCACAAGAGTAAACGAAATCAGTTTAGGTAAAAAACCGACTATAGAAAGTGCCGTAAACTTTACATATCCGAAATTAAAAGAACCGTAAATTCCCGATATGCTGTTAACAGGCATTCCCGGTATCAGCCTTAGCGCAATAAGCAATGCAGGGTTGCCTTTCCCGTCCTGCTGAATAAGGTTGCGCAGTTTTTCCGTTTTGCTTATCATCTTCCATGCGCCGCCTGCTCCGAAACGTTTTCCGCAGAAATAACGTATTGTAATAAGCACAACAAAACCAAGCACATTAACAGGTATTGCAATATACACCGGCAGAACTATGCCCGAAAGAAAGCAAACCGTTGACGTTGCATAAATCGGAAAAAAACTTTTGACTGCAAACAATATCATGACCGCGCCGAAAAACTGCCAGATTTTATCAATATGAGTAATATAATCTTCAAGTTCAACAAGTTTTTGCTGAAACGCATCATACCATCGCCACAATTCATCGTGCTGCAGCGAAATCAGCAAAGCGGCAATCGCCGCAGATAATGCAATCATTATCAAACCGCCAAAAAGCAGGTACTTTTTTTGTTTTTCTTTTTTACTCAAAAGTTCACCGCTTTCCGAACCGTCTTTTATAATCACATTTTATAATATTATTCACATTCGGTCAATAAGAAAACAAAAATATTTTGGTATTTTATTTTTTGCAATTTATGTTATAATATTATCATTAAACATTAGCATGGAGGATAAACTTATGAAAATAACCGTTCTCGACGGGTTTACAACAAATCCCGGTGACCTTTCTTGGGATTGGCTCACGAAGTGCGGTGACTGCACAATTTACGAACGCACTCCCGCAGACCTGATTGCAGAAAGATGCAATGACTGCGATATAATCATAACAAACAAAACTCCGCTGAGAAAGGAATTTCTCAAAACGCTTCCTGCCTTGAAATATATCGGTTTGCTCAGCACAGGTTTTAACATAGTTGACTGGGAATACTGCAAAGAAAACGGTATCCCCGTTTGCAACATTCCGTCATACAGCACTTCAGCCGTAGCCCAACTTGTTTTTGCGCTTATTCTTGAACACACAAACGCCGTTGCTTTGCACAGCAACTCCGTTCACGGCGGCGAATGGGCAGCAAGCAAGGATTTCTGCTATTGGAAAACACCTCTCACGGAACTTGACGGCAAAACTCTCGGTATTATCGGATTCGGTAAAATAGGCAAGGCTGTTGCAAAAATCGCAGCCGCATTCGGAATGAAGATTCTTGCTTCAACGAATCACCCTGCACCGTTTGAAAATGTTGAGTTCTGCAGCAGAGATGATCTCATCGAAAGAAGCGATTTTATCAGCCTTCACTGCCCTCTCACTCCGGCAACGGAAGGCATGGTAAATGCTGAATTCCTTTCAAAAATGAAAAAGACCGCTATGCTTATCAACACCTCACGTGGTCCTGTTGTTGACGAATACGCACTTGCCGAAGCGCTTGAAAACGGCATTATTTCCGCTGCAGGGCTTGATGTTCTTGAAACCGAGCCTCCCAAACCCGACTGTCCGTTACTCGGTTTAAAAAATTGTTATATTACTCCTCACATCGCATGGGCAGGTTTTGAAACAAGAGAGCGTCTTATGAAAATTTGCCGAGAAAATGTTGAAGCATTTCTCAACGGCAACCCTGTAAATCTCGTTTATTGAGGTGAATTAAACAATGATTATATCCCGAACCCCAATGAGAATGTCATTCTTTGGCGGCGGCACCGATTTCCCTGAGTTTTTCCGTGAACACACAGGCGCCGTAATCTCAACAACATTTGATAAGTACTGCCATGTAAACGTTCGTGAAATACCGATTAATCTTTTTGAATACAAAACATATTTATCATATGCAAAAATAGAAAAAGTCAATTCAACCGATGAAATCCAGCACCCCGCAATAAGAAACGCGATGAAATGGCTTGACCTTGAAAATGTTTGCTTGAATTACGACGCTGACCTTCCGGCAAAAACGGGCCTTGGCACAAGCAGTGCATTTTCGGTAGGCATGCTCAATGCGTTTTATCAAATGAAAGGCATTGAAAAAAACAAGCGTGAACTTGCGGACGGTGCTATTCATCTTGAACGGACACTGTGCCGCGAAGACGGCGGTTTACAGGATCAGATCGCCTGTGCTTTCGGCGGATTTAACCGTATTGATTTTTCGTCAGACGGCTATACCGTTACACCGATTGCATTTTCCGACGGAAAGAAACAACAGTTAAACGATAATCTGATGCTGTTTTTCACCGGCCTTTCCCGTTTTTCTTTTCAAATTCAAAAAACGACCAAACAGATGCTCAAACCCAAAGAAAAAAATCTTTTGAAAATTCTCAGCATGGTTGATGAAGCGGAAAAAATACTTACAAAGCCTGACCGTTCACTCAGCGATTTCGGATTACTGCTCAACGAAACATGGCAGCAAAAGCGTAATATAAGCGCTGAGATTTCAACAGATTACATAAATTCATCTTACCAAAAAGCCATTGATGCAGGCGCACTCGGCGGCAAACTTCTGGGTGCAGGCGGCGGCGGATGCCTGCTCTTTTATGTTGAAAAAGACAAGCAGGAAGATGTCAGAAAAGCGCTTTCCGATATGCATGAAATAAAATTCAGATTTGAGAATGAAGGAACAAAAATTATTTGTAACGATTAGGGATGTTGTCGCAACATCCCTTTTTGCTTTTCTTGACATTCTTTTAGTGCCATGCTATTATATAATTTGAATTTATACTAAGAAACGGTGATTATTGATAATGATAAAAATAATCAAACCTGATTTTATTTTTGAGGACGAAAGAGGCACATTAACCCAACTTATCCACGAAGGTTACAAGCAAATAAATGTTGTCACCTCAAACGCAGGTGTTGAGCGAGGCAATCACTTTCACAGGCATAACAGAGAAGGATTTTTTGTGGTCGAAGGTGCTTTTTCGCTTGAAGCAAGCCTTGGCGAAAAGAAAGAGAGTTACGAGTTCAAAAAAGGCGATATGTTTATTATTGAGCCGAATGTAATGCACCGTTTTGTTTATCATGAAAACACAATTCTTGTTGCATTTTATGATAAGGGCGTTGAACTGCCCGACGGAACAAAAGATATTATTGCGGAGGCGGATTAATTTGGAAGCAATTGTGCTGGCCGGCGGTTTCGGAACAAGGCTGCGCCCTTGTGTTGACGATTTACCAAAGCCTCTTGCACCAATCGGCAGCAAACCGTTTATCTGTTATATCCTTGATTATCTTTACTCAAACGGTGTTCACAGAGTAATAATTTCCACAGGCTACCTTGCGGAAATGATTGAAAAATCAATCGGCAACAGATATAGAGGTATGACCGTAGAATACAGCCGCGAAGACACTCCTCTCGGCACAGGGGGAGGAATAAAAAAAGCAATTAAAATGTGCACTGAAGAGAATATAATTGCGGTTAACGGAGATTCATTTTTTGATGTTGACCTTTTTGAAATGAGAAAGAATCACATCGATTCAGGTTGTGCAGTAACCCTTGCCGCAAAGTTCATTAAAAACGCATACCGCTCCGGTCTTCTGGAATTCAGCGGCGGAAAACTCCGCGGTTTTCTTGAAAACGGTATTGCTCCATCCGGATATATAAACGGCGGTGTTTACTTTATAAACAGAAGATTTCTTGAAAATATTGAAGAGGATAAATTCTCTTTTGAAAACAAAATTCTTGCAAACAGCGATTATAACATCGGTGTTTTTGAAAGCGACGGTTATTTTATTGACATCGGTATACCCGAATCATACAAACTTGCTGAAGAAAAAAAGGAAAACCTTATATCAACAAGAAAAAGATGTGCTGTTTTTGTTGACCGTGACGGAACAATTAACAAAGATACGGTTCATCTTTATAAAAAAGAGGATTTTGAATTCCTGCCGAATGCAGATAAGGCAATTTTATCTCTAAAAGAAAAAGGCTATCTTGTAATCGTCATTACAAATCAGGCAGGGATTGCAAAAGGGCTTTACGGTACGGAAGATGTTGATGTTCTCCACGGATATATTGACTCAATTCTTACTGAAAAACATTCCGTTGTTATGGACGGATATTATTACTGCCCGCATCATCCGAATGCGACGGTTGAAGAGTACCGCGCTGAATGTGAATGCAGAAAACCCAACGCAGGGTTAATAATAAAGGCGGTTGAAGATTTTGCAAAAATCGGAATTGAAATTGATTTGAGCAAAAGTTACACAATCGGCAACCGCATGTCCGATGTTCTTGCAGGAATCAATGCAGGCACAGGGCAGAATATACTTGTCGGTACAGATGAAACCGATGAAAACAACTCCGCTTCGGCTGTTTATGGCAGCATTTACGAGGCCGCGAACAATATAAAGCAGGTGTTTTAATTTTGAAAAACGTTTATTTCATTCAGGTTGGATTTGCATTTGACAAATCCGTTTATCTGCCGTATGCAACGGGAACAATCGTTGCGTACTGCAAAGCACAGCCTGAAATCGCTGCGGAATACTCATTCCCCGAAATAATTTTCCGCAGAGACGATATTGAAAATATCGTAAACGGAATGGATAACCCTTATATCGCTGCATTTTCCACATATGTTTGGAATGTTGAATTCAACAAGGCTCTTGCCAAAGCAGTTAAAGAAAAATACCCCGAATGCATTGTCGTTTTCGGCGGTCACAGCGTGTCTGAACGCATGGAATTCCTTGCAAAAGATTATATAGATATTCTCACCTTAGGCGAAGGAGAAGAAGTAACGGCTAACCTGCTGCGCATGCTCAAAAGCGGCGAGGACCTCTCCGCCTGTGCAGGCATTGCATTCAAAGATAAGGACGGCAGCCACATTTTAACCGCACCTCACTGCCCCGAATCTGTTGAGGATTATCCTTCACCGTATCTCTCAGGTGTTTTCGATTCAATAATTGAAAAGAATCCGAACCTGATGTTTGATACCATAATTGAAACTAACCGCGGCTGCCCTTATAACTGCGCTTACTGCGACTGGAGCAACCACAAAAAACTCAGACTCTTCCCTATGGAAAAAGTCAAGGGAGAACTCAAATGGCTCTCTGACCATAATATTGAATACTGCTTTTGTGCCGATGCAAACTTCGGTATGTTTGAGCGCGATGAAGAAATTGCGGAATATATTGTTGAACTCAATACTAAAACAGGTTTTCCGAAAGTATTCAGACCTTGTTATGAAAAAAACAGTGCCGAAAGAGTCTTCAGAATTTCCAAAGCGCTCAACTCAAGAGGGCTTGATAAAGGCGCAACAATGGCGTATCAGACCCTTTGCGACGATGCGCTGAAAAATATCAACCGCAAGAATCTGACCATGGAGCATTTTTCGGGTTTAATGGCAAACTATACTCAAGCAAATATACCCACATATTCCGAACTGATTCTCGGTCTGCCCGGTGAAACTGCAGAAAGTTTTTGTCAGGGTCTTTGTAAACTGCTCAGAGCAGGTCAGCACAATTCAATAAGCGTTTATTATTGCGAACTTCTGCCCAATGCTCCCATGTGCACTCCCGAATACATGAATAAATATAAAATTGAGCCGATGAAAGTTCAGTTCAATCATATCCATTCTGCAAGCGGTAAAAAAGACAATATTCCGGAGTATTCTTATCTTGTACGTTCAACAAGCAGTCTTTCAAGAGACGGCTGGGTATATGCAAACCTGTTCTCAATATGTCTGCAATGTTTCCACAGCCTTGGTCTGCTCAGGCACTTTGCTGTTTACGCATACCACTCACTCGGAATCGACTATTACGATTTCTATTCTGAATTGCTTGACTTCTGCCTCAATGACAGCGGCTTGGTCGGCAAACTTTTCAGAGAAATCAAACGCAAACTTGACGGTTCTCTTGAGGGCGACTGGAATCACAGCAATCCTGTTTTCGGCAACGTTACATGGTTTTTTGAGGAAGGATTATTCCTTGAATTGCTTTACAACTCTGCTGAATACGAAAAAATTATTGATAAGTTTGTAAAACCGTTTATAACTGACAGCGATATCTTTGAAAATCTGCGTGAATTTCAGATTAACTCGGTCAAAAAGCCATTTGAAAGTGAAAAGAAATTTGAATGTAATTATGATTTCGCGGAATACTTCCGTGAAATTTCGTCAAACAAAGATTTCACAATCAAAGAAAAGAAAACATCATATATTTTCAAAGCGGCAAAAAAATATGAGGATTGGCCTACTTTTGCAAAAGAAACTGTATGGTACGGCAGGCGTAAAGGTGCAACGCTTTACACAAACAATCCGACTATGATTGAAACAATGTAATAACAGAACGCTTCACCGGTTTTGGTGAGGCGTTTTTTACATCATGTAAGGTTTTCCTTCACCTTGACTTATATAGTTATAAGTGTTATAATTACACAGATTATATAATGGATTATTATGCATATCATTATATGCAAATTTTTGAAAGGCTCGTGGTTGTTTGAAAAAGAAATTATATTTCTTTCAAGTAAATTATCCATACGGCAAATCCGCTCACATTCCATACACAGCGGGTCAACTTGCCGCATACGCCTTTGCCGATAAGGATGTTGCCGACAACTACAATCTTGAGAATATATTCTTTTTGCGCGAACCTGTTGACGCCGTAATGGATAAAATTGACGAACCTTTTATCGTTGCATTTTCAACTTATATCTGGAACTTCAACTTCAATAAAACCGTCGCAAAAATGATTAAAGAAAAATACCCCGAATGCATTATTGTTTTCGGCGGCCATCATGTTGCACCTGACGGCAGTTTGCTTGAAGAGTGTCACTATATTGACTATCTGCTTCACGGTGAAGGCGAAGTAATTTTCCGCCGCCTTATGCGTGCTCTTATAGGACTTGATACTGCAGAAGAAATCCCCGGAATTTCAATGAGAACATCAAGCGGCATTATCACCAACCCTGAAATGATATCAGGCGAATGCGATTTTCCTTCACCTTACCTTAACGGATATTTTGATAAAATTCTCAAAGAGAACCCCGACACGGATTTCATGGCACTGATTGAAACATCAAGAGGATGCCCTAACTCCTGCGCCTACTGTGACTGGAGCAATATGAAGTCAAAAATCCGCAAGTTTCCGATTGAAAGAATATACGGTGAAATTGAGTGGGTAAGAGATAACAGGGTTTACGGACTCGGCTCAGCAGATTCAAATTTCGGCATGTTCAAACGGGATATTGAAATAACCGATAAAATTATTGAGGCAAAAAAAGCAACAGGTCGCCCCGTAGGTTTTCAGACATCATATGCAAAGAACAGCAGCCGAACCGTTTTTGAAATCGGCATGAAACTTGAAAAAAGCGGAATGAACAAAGGCATAACGCTCTCATTCCAATCAATGAGCGATGAAGTTTTGAAAAACATCGGCAGAGAAAACATCAGCATTGATTATTATTCCGAACTCATGTCTCTTTACAACAATGCGGGTGTTGCAACTTATACCGAACTGATTCTCGGTCTGCCCGGTGAAACAACCGAAAGCCTGATTGACGGAATTGACCGCCTGCTGAATCTCGGTCAGCACAATTCTATTTATATACACAACTGCGAATGGCTTCCCTGCTCAATAATGGGCAGAAAAGACTATGTTGAACACTATAAAATCGGCACATCGCATATTCCCCTTAATCAACCTCACCGAGAACCTGACCCTGATGACACAATTCCCGAATGGTCAAGCATCGTAACCTCCACATATTCAATGACAAATGATGACTGGAGAATGATGAATCTCTTTTCATTCGCTGTCCAATGCTATCATCACATGGGTCTGCTTCAGTTTTTTGCGCTGTATCTTTATAACGAAGGCATTTGTTCTTACAAAGAATTTTACACTTCTCTGTTGGATTTTATTCTCGCAAACCCCGAAACGGTTGCAGGCAAAACATTTTCAAAAATAAATTCTCATCTTGATGACGTACTGAGCGAAACAGGCACTCTCAGTTGCAGTGACGAGCGCTTCGGCAAAGTGCTCTGGCCTTTTGAAGAATACGCTTATCTCTGCACCGTTTATGAAATTGAAAAATTCTATGATGAAATTTCTGTTTTTCTCAAAAAGTTCAATATTGATAAAACTGTTTTCGATAATCTTTTTGAGTTCCAGAAAAACATGCCCAAGCAACCTTTTGCCGAAAAAATCAGTTTTGATGTTTCTTATGATTTTCTGAACTATTTCAAAAATACTCTTGACGGCAAAAAAACTGTTCTTGAACCAAGGCCAAACACAATCCGTATTGATGCAAGACCTTTCAATTCATGGGAGGAATTCGCAAAAATCGTTGCGTGGTACGGAAGAAAAGACAGCAACAGCACATATATTAAACAAGCCTATTCCGAATGGAGAAATAACGATAATGAACAGCAATAAAGTTTATTTTGTTCAGGTTAACGTAACCTACAGCGATTATATAGCCTATCTGCCTTACGCGGCAGGCTGCATTGCGGCGTACGCATGGAACGATAATGAAATCCGTGAGAATTACGAACTTTCAGATATTCTCTATATGCGCCTTAAAGTTGAAGAATCGCTTGCAAAAATAAAAGACCCTGCAGTAGTTGCTTTCTCCTGCTATATCTGGAACATGGAGTATAATCTGCGGCTTGCTCGCATGGTTAAAGAAAAATACCCTGAATGCCTTATAGTTTTTGGCGGTCACAATGTACCCGATGATACGAAACTGCTTGAAAAGCATCCGTTTATAGATGTGCTCATGCACTCTGAGGGCGAAGAACCTTTCACTGATTTGCTTAAAGCACTCAAAAACGGTGAAGAATTTTCGGCAATCCCCGATATTTCTTTCCGCAAAAACGGTACGCCGTTTATGACAGATAAAAAGCGTGTTTATGATATAACAAATTATCCGTCACCTTACACCGCAGGTCTGTTTGACCGCATGCTTGAAGAATATCCAAAAGTTAATTTTCATGCCACCCTTGAAACCAACCGAGGCTGCCCTTACTCATGCGCATTCTGCGATTGGTGCTTCACAAAAAAAATCCGTCTTTTCCCCATGGATAAAATCTGCAGCGAAATCGAATGGATATCAGAGCATAAAATTACTTATTGCTACTGTGCCGATGCAAACTTCGGCATTGAAAAGCGTGATATAGATATTGCAAACTACATTCTTGAAATGAAAAACAAAAACGGGTTTCCTCAAGTTTTCAAACCCTGCTATGCAAAAAACAGCGATGAAACCGTTTTTGAAATCGGCAAAATCCTCAATCACAGCGGCATAGATAAGGGCGTTACCCTCGCATATCAGTCGCTTGATGCAAATACGCTTGAAAATATCGGCAGAAAAAACCTTACGCTTGAGCATTACTCAGATCTTACCGCAAAATATGCCGAAGAAAAAATCCCCACCTACACCGAACTCATTCTGGGTCTGCCCGGTGAAACATACGACTCTTTCTGTAACGGTCTTTGCCGTCTGCTTGAAAACGGTCAGCATAATTCAATGACGGTTTACACCTGCCAGGTTTACTGTAACTCACCTATAGCAAGCAAAGAGTTTGTTGATAAATACGGTATCCGTTGGGAAAGGCAGCCGCTCCACGGCATTCATTACCCTGCGAACTTCAATGGCGTTCAGGAATACTATGATGTTATCGTTGAAACAAAAGATATGAGCAAAGAAATGTGGGTAAAGGCAAACATGTTCTCGGTTTGCCTGCAGAGTTTCCACCATCTTGGTCTGCTGCGCTGCTTTGCTATTTATGCTCGCCACGAACTCGGCATAAATTACTATGAATTCTATAACAGACTGCTTGATTATATCTTCAGCGACAAAACGAAATATATCTACACCCTATTTGAAGAAATCCGCTGGAAAACAGAAAACACAGAGGTTTCCGACTGGTGTTATCAAAAAGATATTTTCAGCAAGGTTGGCTGGTATTTTGAGGAAGGAATTTTCCTTGACTTGATTTATAACAGGGATAAATTCTGGCCCGATATTGAAGATTTCATCAAAAGTCTCGGCATTGATGAAGATGTATACTCAGAACTTCTTAAATACCAGAAACAGATTCTTCGCCTGCCCAACACCTCGGTTGTTGAGGTCAAAACAGCATACGACTTTTACACCTATTTTGAAAATATATACGATGCCCGATATTCTCCGCTTGAAAAGAAAGATACCACGCTGACAATTACGCTTGAAAAACAGATTGACAGTTGGGCGGATTACGCAAGGGAAATAATCTGGTTTGGCAAACGCAGGAGCGCAACTCTCTGCACAAATTCCCGTGAAACCGTTAAGGTTGAACATTTAAACTAACAAGGTAGATTAAAATGAAAATTCTGTTACTTTATCCTCCGCAGTGGACTCCGAATTCCCCTTATCTCGCACTGCCTCTGCTTTCTGCTCAATTGAAAAAGCACGGCTATGAAACCGAGATAAAGGATATAAATATCGAATTCTTTAACCATATACTCACAAAAGATAACCTTGCTCGCAGGCTTTGCGAAGCGAGGGAACTTTTCCGCACCCTCGGCGAGGAAGTAACAAAGAATTATCCCGATGCAGTTGAAAAATTCAGCAGTTACAGCGTTAAGGAACAAACCATGCTGCTTAAGTTCAAGCGCATTGCCGAAATTCTCGGCGGCACACCTTCACCAGATGAAACTGTTGAAAAAGCAGAAGAAGCGGTGAGTGTTCTCAAAAGCAAAGACAAATTTTATGACCCTGAAGCACTTTTTGCTGCAAAAAGGACAGTCCAGGAGGCATTGAAAATCGCATCGCTTCCCTTTGCACCTAACGAAATCATATATGACAATTACTTTGGCAATCCCCTGCTGAAAATGGATTGGGTTAACATTGACTCACAATGCAAAGATAAATCCGTCAACATGTTCATTGAATACTTTGAAGAGGAAGCAAAAAAAATTGCCGCAAACTCATGCGGACTTATCTGCATTTCCGTCCCCGATTTAAGCCAACTTATCCCTGCACTTACACTTTCAAGGCTGATTAAGCAAGTTGCGGACAAGCCAGTTGCAATCGGCGGCAACTATATAACTCAGAACAAAGCAGATTTTATGAATCATCCCGAAATCTTCGGCGAATACTGCGATTATCTTATGGTAGGCGACGGCGAACGTTCAATAATTGAAGCAGCCGAATATGCCGAAGGTAAAAGAGATATAACCGATGTTTCAAACCTCGTGTATTTAAGCGGCAATGAGGTTATATGCAATCCGCCTGCCGATGAACTGAACTTCAGAGAGGTTGCTTATGCAGACTTTGATTCACTTGATTTCTCGCTTTATTTTTCACCTGAAACCGTAATACCCATGCAACTCTCAAAAGGATGCTACTGGGGCAAATGCACATTCTGTGACTATTACTACGGTCAGCAGTGTTATGACACAAAAAAAATACCGGATGTTATAGACGAAATCAAACATTTCATGAATAAATACGGCGTTAAGCATTTCCTGTTCATAGATGAAGCGATACCGCCGAAATACTATAACAAACTTGCCGATGCCATTCTTGAAAACAACCTTGAGATTTATTTTTACTCTTTTGTACGCCTTGAAAAGGGCTTTACGAGAGAGGTGCTTGACAATCTCTACAAAGCAGGTTTCAGAATCGGTCTTTGGGGCTACGAAGCATGGTCAGAGCGCATAATGAAAATGATGAACAAAGGCATTGATCTTTCGGAGCGCATACGTATTTTGCGTGATTCAAGGGAAGCAGGCATATGGAACAACGGTCTTTTTATCATGGGCTACCCAACCGAAACCCGTGAAGAAATTGAAAAAACAATTTCCGTTGTGTATGAACACCGTGATATCATCAACAGTTGCACGCCGTCTAATTTTTCGCTTAAGAAAAACGCAATCCTTATGAATTTCATCGGTCAAAACGGACTTCTCGGTTTTGAAACAAACGGAGAGTTTTATACTGTTCTGAAAGATAAAATCGACGGTATTCCTCAATCCGAAAGGCGAGAAATACGCCGTCAGTTTCACGCAGACTACATTGAAGCCAACAAGCACTGCCTTTGGCCCATAAACTATTCTGATACAGACCATATACTGCTCTATCTTTCAAAATACACATGCGACTATGTGAGCGGTTACCGCTCCGAGGGCAACATCTGCCTTCAGTTCAGATAAACAAATCACGATATGTTGAGTGAGGAATAAAAATGAAAAACATTTATATGGTGCAGGCATCCAACACCTATTCGGGCAATTCTTTTAAGGCTGCCTATCTGCCTTATGCAGTAGGTTTGCTCATTGCCTATGCCTTCACCGATGAAACAATAAAAAAAGAATATGATTTCAAACGCTTTGTTTTTATCCGTGAAAGCACAGACGATGTTATTGAAAGCATGGATGATCCTGCATTTGTTGGCTTTTCAAACTATATTTGGAATACCCAGTATAACCTTACCCTTGCACGCAAAATCAAAGAAAAATTTCCGGAATGCATTATAATGTTCGGCGGTCATAATATTCCGCCCGATAATTCATTCCTTGAAAAATATCCGTTTATAGATTTTCTTATCCATGGCGAAGGTGAAGAAGCATTCAAATCGCTTCTTCTTGAACTCTGTAAAGAAACACCTGATTTTTCAAAAATATCAAATCTTTCATACAGAACAGAAAGCGAAGAATACATTCAGAATCCTACCGTTGTTTTGACAAAAACCGATTACCCTTCACCCTATCTCACGGGTTTGTTTGACTATATTTTTGAAGAACATCCTGACATGCAACTTGACGCAATCATCGAAACAAGCCGTGGCTGCCCCAGAAGTTGCGCATACTGCGACTGGGGATGCAACAGCCAGAAAATCAAACTTTTTCCGCTTAAAAGAGTCCTTGCAGAAATTGATTGGTTTGCTGCTCACAAAGTTAAGTTTATTTGGGGTGCAGATGCCAACTTCGGTGCATATGAGCGTGATCTTGATATAGTAGACCACTTTATAAAAGTGCGAGAAAAAACGGGATATCCCGAAAGAATACGCACCAACTACGCAATGAACAATCCCGACAGAGTTTTTGAAATCAGCCGCAAACTTGAAAGATTCGGTCTGAGCAAAGAGGGTGCAACCCTTTCTTTCCAAAGCCTTAATCCCGAAACGCTTGAATACATCGGCCGCCGCAACATGAGCCTTGATAAATTCAGCAAACTCATTGCCATGTATAAAAAAGAAGGTGTTACAACCTATTCGGAACTTATTGTCGGCCTTCCCGGTGAAACATATGAGAGTTTTTGCAAAGGCATCGGCATGCTTCTTGCTGCAGGTCAGCACAGACTTATAACCGTTTATAACTGTGAAATCCTGCCTAATTCACCCATGGCAGCACCGGAATATATGAAAAAACACGGCATTAAAACCGCCGATATTGTGTATCTTACCGCTCACAGCGAAACCGATAAAGAAATTCAAGAAAGAACAAGGTATGTAATAGGCACAAACACCATGCCGACCGAGGATTGGATTGCATGCAATGTGTTCACATGTTTTGAAGAATCATATCATCATTACGGAATTCTTAAATTTATAGCAATTTATCTTTATCATGAACTCGGTATTCCGTACGAAAAGTTCTATAACAGCATTATTGACTTTGCTAAATCGGATAAATCTTCCATAGGTTATTCCGTTTATGAAAAACTCTATAATTTCTTTAAGTCGGTTTCACTTGAAAAACCGATAAAACTCTATGCCAACGAAATTTACGGCAACATAACTTGGATTCCAAAAAACGTTGCACACCTTGATACAATATACAGACTTGATGACTATTATAACGAAATCAAGCCTCTTCTGATTTCATTAGGAATTAATGAGAACACAGCAGACGAACTTATAAAATACCAGAAAACCGCATTGAAACTTCCGTCAAGGAACAATTTCAGCGTTGATTTCAGCCACAACTGGCATGAATATTTCACAAACATACTTGCCGATTCATATGTTCCGCTTACTGAAAAGAAAAACCGTGTCAGCGTGAACAACGACTCTATTCCCGATAACTGGAAAGATTATGCTCTTGAATCAACTTGGTTCGGCAAGAACGGAGTAACATTTAATCCCGGTATTTCAGCCGAGGATATCTGAAAGAAAGTGTAACAAATGTCTGAATTTAAAAATGTTTCAATAATGACGGGCGCTGTTACCGAAACCTATACTCTGCGCCAAACCGTGGATACGCTTCTGGAAATCTGCAACCATAAAGATCTCGCAGAAATCATACTTTGCTATTCGGACAGGACAACACCGGAATGTTTCAAAGTTCTTGACGAAATCAAAAAAATCAAAACTGATGTTTCCATAGTTATTATGAAGCAAACTCGGCCCGGTATGGCTTGCGTCAACGATACTATTGACGCCGCAACCGGTTCTCACAGCCTGTTGATTGCTTCTGACATGGCACTTGATTTAAGCATTATTCCTCAGATGATTGAACGCGCAAAAAAAGAGCCCGATGTTATACATTCCGCCTCGCGCTGGATGAAAGGTTGCAAATTTTATGACTACGGAACATTAAAAAGATTCCTCAACTTCTGCGCTCAAAAATTCCTTGCCGTTCTATATATGCGCAATCTGACCGATTTTACCATTCCCGTTCAGATTGCTCCGTCTGAACTTTACAAATCAATTAAGTTTGAGGAAACCGGCTTTCCGTTTCTGCTTGAAATGGTGCTTAAACCAATCCGTCTGGGATACAAATTCACAGAACTTCCTACAAACTGCTACCCCAGAAAAGACGGCAAATCAAGCAATTCCGCAAAACAGATTTTTTCATATTTGAAAGTGGCGCTCCATATCAGATTCATGCCTAAAAAGGATATATTGCTCCCGGAGGAAAACCGCAAATGAAAACTCTATTTATACTGCCGCCGCAGTGGTATCCGATGAGTCCCTATCTTTCTGCCGCTCAACTTATAGGTCAGTTTCAGAAAAACGGCTTATCGGCAAAAGCAAGAGATCTCAACATTGAGTTCTTCAATGATATACTAAAAAAAGAAAAAGTGCTTGCCGCCGCAAAAGAGGCAAAGCGCTTTTATGAAGAATTTGCTCCCGAAGTTCAAAAAGAAGGATATTCTCAGGAAAACTTTGAAAGTTATTCACGCGAATTGAAAGTAAAACTTCTGCGCTTTATTGCGTGCATGGAATTCTTCTCTCAAACCGACATTTCCGCTCAGGATGTTGCAAACAGAATTGAAGATGCTGTTTCGGTAATGAAAGACCCTGAGCGTTTCTACGACCCCGAACAACTTTTTGAAGCAAAAGATACTCTTATTGATGCACTGAGAATAATATCTCTGCCTTTTGCGCCAAGCAGAATCCAACTCGATAACTTTATAGCAAACCCTGTATACAGTTACGATTATGAAGACATTAAACTTCAGTGTAACGATTCAAACATAAACATGTTTGCTGACTATTTTGATAAAAAAATCAAAGCGGAAGACTTTACGGAATATTCAATTATTGGTATAAGTATCTGCGATTTGAGTCAGGTTATACCCGGACTCACGCTTGCAAAATATCTTAAAGAAAGAACCAATGCCCACATAACTCTCGGCGGAAACTACATTTATAAAATCCGCGAATCGTTAAAGAGAATACCGGAGTTTTTTGATGTTTTCTGTGACTCGGTTCAGATAGGCGACGGTGAAATCGCTGCAGTAACACTTGCAGAAACCATCAGGGATAACAAGCCGCTTGACTGTGCATATTCACTTGTTTATAAAAACGAAAACGGAGAGGTTAAGGAAACCGAAACCGCGCCGCTTCTTGATATGGATGCAATTGCACCGCCGTGCTTCGACGGTTACGATTTCAGCCAATACTTTTCCGCAGATACAGTTATGCCTGTTCAACTCTCCAAAAGTTGCTACTGGGCAAAATGCACTTTCTGCGATTTCTATACAGGTCAGCAATGCTTTGATATAAAAAGCGTTAAACATGCCGTTGATGAGGTTGAACATCTGGTCAACAAATACGGATTTAATCATTTCATTTTTGTTGATGAAGCAGTTCCTCCAAAATATTACAACGAACTTGCGCTTGAAATTATCCGCAGGGGTATAAAAATAAATTTCTATTCTTTCCTGCGGCTTGAAAAAACATTTACAAAAGAAATTCTTCAAAATCTCTATAACGCAGGCGCACGTTACTTTGCATGGGGCTATGAAGCGGAATCTGAAAGGATTATGACTTTGCTCAACAAGGGCATTGACTGCAAAAGCCGCAAAAGAATCCTTCAGGATGCAAAAGAAGTAGGGTTGTGGAATATGTGTACATTCCTTCTCGGATATCCCGGTGAAACGCCGGAGGAAGCCGAAGCAACAAAATCAACAATTCGCAACCGTGAACTCATCAATAGTTGTACGCCGTCAAACTTTGCGCTCAAGAAAAACGCATTGCTTATCAATGAAACAGATGATGCAGGCATAAAAAACATTGTTGATAACGGTGATTTCCATATTTCATGCAATTATGAAATAAACGGTAAGCAGACCAAAAACATAAAGAAAGACCGCATGTCATTCCAAGCCGATTTTCTTCATAAAACAGCAGATTCATTATGGTCACTTACATTCTCGGATACCGACCACATCCTGCTTTATCTTTCAAAATACAGCGCAGACTGGGTTTTTAACTATAAACTGAAATATAAAAAACACAATTTCAACGGAACATAAAAGAACAGCCTTCCTTGGTTACCAAACCAAAGAAGGCTGTTTTTATTTGTCGTATCTTTTACCCATGCCGTATTTTTTCATTATTGACGGGTAGAAATGAGAATAATAAACAATAGAGAGAAACTCTGTGCCTGACAGCAACATGGACATTATAAAATCCTTAAGTTTACTGCGTTTAAGTTGTTTTAGTGCATCGGTTATAACCTTTTTGGCAAAAGAGAAGTTGCCTGTGTTTTCGGATAAACTTTTCGCCGAAAAACTTCTCCACATATACCATGAGCGGATTACCTTAAGGTCAATTTCAGGAACAGTTGTAAAACTGTATTCATTCCGTTCAATCGGTCTTATATCTGCCAATTCTTTCAAATCGGATATCTTCGAGTACTTACCCTCAGCCATAAGTTGATAGTAAATATCCGACCCCGGAACAAGAGCAAAATAATTCAAGTTAACAAGCGGTGTTTCAATTTTCTCAATTAGATTAACCGTCTGCGCAACATCCTCTGTTGTTTCACCCGGAAAACCTACTATAAAAGAACCGATTGCTATAATTCCTGCTTTTCTGCAGTTTGAGAAAGTTTCTTCTATCTTATCATACGGAATTCGCTTATTCATTTTGGAAAGTATGTTTTCCGAACCGCTTTCAACGCCAAAGAAAACCCATCTGCATCCTGAATCATACATATATTTGAAATCTTCTTCGGTAAACACGCCGATTCTTGTCTGACAACCCCAAACGAAATCAAGGTTAAGGCTACGCAGGCTGTCACATATCATGCGCATTTCAGTACGGTTTCTGCCCCACATTTCGTCAGCAAAATACACGCCGTCCATGCCGTAGTTTTTAACAAGAAAACGAATCTCATCAAGCACCGCTTCAAGAGGACGCTTTCTGTAAGTACATCTGTGAAAATCTTTGTTATAGCAAAATGCACAGTTATGAGGGCAACCTTTGGCACAATACAGATAAAGCATCTGCTTGCATTCATATGATGGCTGAAAATATTTAGGCACATCCACAAGAGACCAGTCTATAGCGGGCAACTGACCCAAATCAACAAAATCTCTTGTTTCAGTCAGCACCGTTTCACCGTCAGAATTCCTCAAAGCAAGACCGGCAACGCCCGAAAAATCAGCACCTCTATTCTGATATATTTCTGCAATCTCAACCCATGTTGCCTCGCCCTCGCCTATTGAAACAAGATCAACACAGTTATTTTTTAAAACCGCATCGGGAATTTCAGATGCCAGCGGACCTCCCCAAACAACGGGAAGAGAAAATCCCTTGGCATACTCGGAAACAGCCAATGCATCATGAACAGACTTAAATGAAACCAATGAAACACCGACAAGTTCAGGCGAAAAATCCCTGAAGACATTTTCTAATTTTGCCTTTTCAACCGTTCTGTCATAAAGTCTTACTTTGTGACCTTTAGCCTGTAAACAACTCGCTATGGATAAAAGTCCGAGCGGCGTTGTAACAGACCTTGAATACCCTACGGTTGCAGGGTTAATCAAAATAATCCTCATTTTTTATTCAACTCACTAAAAGTTATTCGTCCACTTTCAGATTATATTTTTTATATACCGACGGACAAAAATGCGCATAACAAAAAATATCGAGAAACTCATAAGCCGAAATAAGAATAAGTTGGATTGCAAAGCGAAGATCATGACCCTTAAACTGCTTTAAAACATCAACTATATCTTTTTTTGCTATATCATAAGTTCGCGCTGTTTGAGAAAAATATTTTCTTGAAAATCCTTTCCACAAAAAATACGATCTTATCGCTTTAAGTTCTTTGGAAGGAATTTTAGAAAAATTGGGCTTTGGCGAATAGTAAAACTGTACATTGGTATACTCTTTAAATGTTTTTGGCGGAGTATACCTTCCGCTCGCCACAAGTTCGTTATATAGTTTTGAACCCGGACCGGGCATAAAGAAAAAGAATGTCCTTTGTGTAGATTCGATGCGCATTGCCATATCAATCGTTTCCCTCAATTGCTCCTCGGTTTCATCAGGAAAACCGATAATAAAATTAGCAAGTGAAACAATATCAACCGCTTTGCAGTCCTTGAAAGTCTGATCAATTTTATCGTAAGGAATGCCTTTGTTGATAGTTTTTAGCATCGAGCGTGAACCCGTTTCAACACCAAATGTTATCCAGATGCAACCTGCATCTTTCATAATTTCAAAATCTTCTTTTTCAAAAATACCGATTCGTGTTTCAATTCCCCATTTAAAATTTATGCCGGACTCTTTAAATGCCTTGCACTGATAAAGCATCTCATTTCTGTTTCTGCACCAAAGTTCATCCGCAAGATAAATGCAGTCAACGCCGTGATTATCAACAAGATATCTGACCTCTTCCAGAAATGTTTCAACCGGACGCATTCTGTAACACCGACGGTGAAACTCCTTGTTGAAGCAGAACGAACAATCTCCGAAACAGCCTTTGGACATATAGAGAAGCGCTGTTTTCTTGCATCCGTACATAGGGCCTAAGTACTTATCAACATCAATAAGCGTAAAATCCATGGGCGGAAGCAATGCAAGATCAATAAAATCTCTCTGCTGTGTAAAAACAACCTTGCCGTTCTTTTTATATGCAAGACCCGCAACTTTAGTGGGGTCGCCTCCGTTTTCAAGCGTATTTACAAGGTCAAGCCAAGTCGCCTCACCTTCACCGATTGAAATAAAATCAATATCTATGTTGTTATATATAAACTCCGTATCAAGTGAAGCAAATATTCCGCCCCACACAACTTTTGCGCCGTATTTTTTTGCTGCAAGCGATATCTTTTCAGCATCTCTGAATGACTTCGTTGAGATAACGGAAACACCAACCACATCCGGAGCAAACGATTCAATCTCTTTGCGTATGTTCGTTGTTTTTATTGTTCTGTCAATAATTTTAACGGTATGTCCGTTTGCTTTAAGATAAGTTGCAATTGAAACCAGTCCAAGCGGAAAACCGAGTTGACGCGTGTAGCGCTCCATGGACGGGTTAACAAATAAAACCCTCATCGCTATTTCCTTTCTGTCAGATGAGTTTACTTCTTGTTAAGTTCATATTTTTTAAGTATGCGAGGAAAGAAATTTGCATAAAAGAAAATATCCAAAAATTCATATCCGCTTACGAACAACTGCTCAATGCCGTTTTTAAAACCATGACCTTTAAGGCTTTTGAGTACGTCATATATATCCTTTCTCGCAGTTGCATAGTTAAGTTTACCGTTTTGGTTAAATTTTTTCTTTGTAAAACTTCTCCAAAGCATGTGTGAACGAACTACTTTGAGATCCAGCGTTTTAACATTTGAAAGATTCGGATGAGGCGAATACAATATCTTCGTCTTCATGCTTTCCTTCATTGTTTTCGGCGGATTTATTCTGCCTTCAGCAACAAGTTTATCAAATATTTCAGATCCGGGAAGAGGGCTGAAATATGAACTTACAAATCTTGTATAATCTATTTTATTAACGAGTCGGCAAGTTTCTCTCAGTTCCTCCTCTGTTTCATCCGGAAAACCGACAATGAAATAACAGAGAGTTATAATGCCTACTTCCTTACATATCTGTAAATCTTCCTCTACCCTGCTGAGTTTCATTCCCTTTTTCATTCTGCCAAGAGTAGTTTGGGCGCCGCTCTCAACACCAAACTCAAGCCAACGGCAGCCGGCATCATACATCATCTGAAAATCTTCTCTGTCAAAGATACCGATTTTTGTCATAGCACCCCAGTGAAAGCCAAGGTTTGCTTCGTTCATGGCATCACAAAATTCACGAAGAGTTTCTTTGTCATATCCAAAAAGTTCATCAGCAAGAGCAATTGCCTTTGCACCATATTTTTCTTTAACCGTCTTTGCTTCCTGAATAAAGACCTCAATAGGTCTTGAACGGCGACAACTCTTATGGAAATCGTGATTATAACAGAAAGTACATCTGCCCGTACAACCCTTTGAAAGGTACATGCCCATTATTCCGTCATAATCATAGTTTGTATAGAGCGTTTTCTGAGCATCAATAAGATCATAATTCAGCGGAGCGAGTGTTGAAAGATCTGTAAATTCTCTTTCAGGGGTTTTAACAAACTTTCCGTCTTTAATGTAAGCAAGACCTTTGATTGAATACAGATCACCGTTTGCTTCGGCAGTGTTTACAAGTTCAAGCCAGGTTTCTTCACCCTCTCCTATCGAAATAAAATCAATACAGTCGAGTTGAAGAACAATTTCGGGTATAGCCGACACATAAGGACCACCCCAAACAACACATACTCCGCGTTTTTTAGCCGCTTTTGAAACAGTGATGCAATCTCTTACAGCCAAGTTTGTCAAAAGAGAACACCCGATGAAATCAGGTTTAAATTCATCAAGTTCATCATTGATATTCGTTGATTTTATGGGTCTGTTGAGAACTTTAACCGTATGACCTTTTGCCTCCAAATAACTGGCAATCGACAAAACTCCCAGCGGAGCACAGCGCGCTCTTGTGTAGCGTTCAGGAGCCGGATTAACAAGCATTACTTTCATTATTAATCACCTATATGTTCAGCATTTTGCTTTTTATAAATAAATCTTCTTATTATTTTATACTATAATCAAAATCAAGTCAACAAAAAACAACATATTTAATATGTAATCATTTTCATGAAATACAATATATATGCAGAAAGAGAGCCTTTAATGGCTCTCTTTAATTATGCTTTGCGTTTTTTACTCTTCTTTGATAAAGATGCAATTGATTTCAATGCTTCTTCAGCAGCAATATCAGCCGAAGAGCCTTCTTTTGAGACTGAAGCAAGTACCATAAACATGGTCATCGCTGAAGAAAGTGCGTGAACGGATTCCATAGCCATTGTAACAATACCAAACAAAGCAACCGCTGTATATCCGAAAATCTCAATTATATTTTTACTGTTTACAACTGAATAAACTATAAGTGCAACAAAAATAAGAGCCGCAATAAAAACACCTATTGTATCCCACACATGTGTGAACAGCGATGCTAACGAAATCGTAAATCGACGGTTATAAAACGATTTAACAGCCAACGCTGTCAACGCTAATTCAAGCACCGCAAAAACAATTTTTTTCCACACTGAAGACTGTTTGATCTCTGACGAGAGGCAAACGCATGAAATACCAATTACCGCAGGGATACAACTCAGACCGATAAAGTCATGTATTTCACCAAAAACATTGAAAACCGTCACCACACCAAACGCAACAGCAACGGGTAACAAATAAAGTTTCTTCGCACAAATAGCCATAATCGATGCCAAAAGTAAAACCAAAAGTGTTTCTTTTGAAACAAATTTGTATGTTATCAGCGCACCCAAAGCAAAAATAACGGTTAACGCAACAAACACGCCTTGTGCAGACAGCGATTTTACACTCTTTTCCGTAATATTAAACAGCAAAAACAAAGTAAAAGCCGCTCCTGCTGCAAGCGCAATAAGAATAACAGGTGTTCTGATTAGTCCCATTTCTACCGTTTCAAAAAGCATCTTTCCTTCCACCGCAAGAAAAATTAACAACGAAATCTTAATTTTATCTTTGGTGTCCCATGATATATTTTTCAACATTTTTATCGGGCGCCCCCTATTCATTGAATTCAACTGATTTATTATAATGCCTATGACAATTTGTGTCAACAAAAGAAAAAATTGCGTGACCGTTTGACTAACTCAAAAAAATGTGCTAAAGTAGTTACAAAGTAACATTATGCAAAAACGGAAGTGACTTTTTATGCTTAACATTCTCGTTACAGGCGGTGCAGGATACATAGGATCTGTGCTTGTACCTCTTCTTTTGTCAAAAGGATGCCGTGTTACGGTGCTTGACAATCTTTTTTATAAACAAAGCCCTTTGCTTGAATGCTGTGCAAACCCGAATTTTACAATGATAAATGCAGATGCACGCAACGAAAATGCTGTTCGCGAAGCAATGAAGAACAAAGACTATATCATTCCTCTTGCAGCCCTTGCCGGGTTCCCGATCTGTGATAAAGAGGCTTGCTCTGCATATTCAATAAACCTTGACGCAATAAAGATGATTCTTCGCCTGAGAGAAAAAGGTCAGCGAATTATCTTTCCTTGCACTAACAGCGGATACGGCCTTGGTGAAGGTGAAAAATTCTGCACAGAAAATTCACCTATAAATCCTATTTCAATTTATGGCAAAAGCAAGGTTGAAGCAGAAGCCGCCGTTTTAAGCGAAAGCGGAACAACTGCATTCAGGTTTGCAACGCTTTTCGGTGCTTCATCGAGAATGAGAACCGATCTGCTTGTAAACGATTTTGTTTACAGAGCGGTTTTTGACAGAACTCTTGTTGTTTTTGAAGGCAACTTCAAACGCAACTACCTTCATGTAAGAGATGCTGCAAACGCATTTTGGTTTGCGATTGAAAATTTTGAAAGAATGGAAGGCGGAACACATAACTGCGGTCTTTCCGATTCAAACCTTTCAAAATTAGAACTTTGCGAAAAAATCAAAGCCATTATTCCGAAATTCGTCTATATTGAGGCTCCTATAGGAGAAGACCCTGATAAAAGAAACTACATCGTATCAAACGACAAAATAGAAAGTCTGGGTTGGAAGCCGGAATATTCACTTGATGACGGAATACGAGAACTTATAAAAGCATATCAGATAATTAAAAATGATCAATACTCAAATATTTGATTCAAAGGATGCATTCTTATGCATCCTTTTTTTAAACAATCGTTCTTTTCGTTGTAAATGCGTAAATTATATAAATAACAACCAAAATCAGTTTCTTGTTGCCGAAATACTCGCGCATTTGCTGCATTGTTTTGAAAAACGCCTCGTCTTTTTTAATATACATAACAAGAGCAAAAGCGAATTGTGACAGAACCGCCGCTTGAACCCAACGCACATAGTCTGTTGTAACCACAAATCCTATTAATGCCGTCAAAGGAGCCAACATAAATGCAATATAAGACAGTTTCTTCATTTTTGTTTCGGAATTTTTCGCGCATTTTGCCCATATAAATATTAAAGCGCCATAAATAAGAACATATACCACAAGAATCGGCAAAGCATTCTCTAATGACATTGAATAACTTATATATTGTACAAGCCCTTTTATAAGTTCAACTAATGTCAAGTTGAATTGCTCTCCTATGGTAAATCCCTCAACAACATCATCTCCGACTATACTAAACAGATGGAAACCTATTCCGTAAAAACCGTATTCATCAATTTTAATGCTGCTTTTTTCATTTATTATTTTACAGAACTCTTCAAATGAAATGTTCATGTTTTTGCCGGCATACAACATAAAATTAACTGTAATGGCAACAGTCGCAACTAAGGATACTACAAGTACAGCCGCGCTGTAAACCTTGCTGTCTTCCTTTAAAAGAAGGTAAAACAACACAAGAAATACCATAGGAAAGTATGATACCGCAAAAATATTGTGAGTTAAAACACCTACTACACAAAGAATCGGAACCAGCCAGCGCGTTTTTTTGCTTAATGAGCAAACAACCGCTATCATTGCCACAATAAATGTATAAATGTCAAGTGAACCAAGAAAAATTGAAAAGAAACTAAAAGTGAAAGAGCCGGAAAGCATAAATGCAATAATTACATAAAGTTGCGGTCTCATTTCATCATCAGTGTTGCGGATAACCTTTCCTGTCAAAAATGCAACAGCCAAAAGTGTTAACACCAAAACAACAATTGCAAAACCGGTTATCCACTCAATTGTCGGGCTGTCATTAATTAAACCTACTATTGAGCCAACCAAAAGCCTGGTGTTTATTCCGATTGAGTAATCCGACAAATAATAAATGCTCGTATATTCGCCTACTCCGCCGAATGTAAAGAGATTTGATACGGCCTGAATTAACAGCACGGCAAATATTATAAGTTCATATTTACAGCACGAAAAGAGTTTGGCAGCCTTTGTTTTCATTCTTTAACCACCTTAAAACAAATATTTTACATAAGAACCTTTGAAAGGAATTCTTTAAGCCTCGGATGCTGAGGGTTAGAGAAGAAATCCTGCGGATTGTTTTCTTCTTTTATTACGCCTTCATCCATAAAGATTACTCTTGAGCCGACTTCCTTTGCAAAGCCCATTTCATGGGTAACAACAACCATTGTCATGCCCGATTCTGCAAGTTCTTTCATAACCTCAAGAACTTCTCCGACCATTTCCGGATCAAGGGCTGATGTAGGTTCATCAAAAAGAATAACATCCGGATTCATAGCAAGAGAACGAACAATCGCAACCCTTTGCTTCTGACCGCCCGAAAGCGTTGACGGATAAGCATTCGCTTTATCCTCAAGACCAATTCTTGCAAGCAGTTTGAGAGCATTTTCTTCCGCTGCTTTTTTTATTTCGGCAACACTCTGAACAGGCTCTTTCTGCTTTGAGAAAAGATTTTTTATAACAGCCTTTCTCCTGTCAGCCTTTGCGCAAAGAACAGGAGAAAGCATAATATTCTGAATAACCGTTTTGTTATTAAAAAGATTAAAATGCTGGAACACCATTCCGATTCTGCGGCGGTGTATATTTATGTTAACCTTTGGGTCTGCAATATCAACGCCGTTAAAAACTATACTGCCTGATGTTGGGTCTTCCATACAGTTAAGGCAGCGCAAAAACGTTGACTTACCGGAGCCTGAAGGACCGACAACAACTACCACATCGCCCTTGTTGATTGTTATATCAATACCTTTAAGGACTTCATTCTTGCCGAAACTTTTACGCAGATTAGTTACGTCTATCACTCTTCTTCAAACTCCTTTCCATGAATTTAATAAGCAGTGTAATAAGGCAAACTATAACAATATAGATGATTGCCATTGCAAGATACGGTACCATAAACTCATAACTGTTTGAACCTATATAATTAAACGCAACATAAAGGTCTGCCGCACCGATAAAAGAAACAATTGATGTTTCCTTGATAAGAACAATAAATTCATTGCCGAGAGTTGGCAAAATATTTTTAACCGCCTGCGGGATAACAATTTTCATCATCGTTGTTGCAAAACTCAAACCAACAGAGCGTCCGCCCTCTGTCTGACCGTAATCAACGGACTGTATGCCGCTTCGCATTATCTCTGATATGTAAGCACCGCTGTTAAGTCCGAAAACCGCTATTGCAACGCTGACCGACGGAAGGTTTATGCCCATAAGCGGCAGCGCAACATAGTAAAACAAAAGCAGTTGAACAACCATTGGTGTTCCTCTGAAAAAGCCTACATAAAACGTACAGATTGAATTGAGTACTCTGGGCAAAAGTTTATACTTGGGTATAACCCTTATTGTTGCAATCAGCGTACCTATAATGATGCCGATTATAAGACCTATAATAGCAATTTTAAGTGTGTTTTCAAGACCTTCGATTACTTTGACATAACCTTTGTAATCAATAAGTATCTCTAAAAATTTATTTATCTTCGCTTCAAAATTCATGGCAATATCCCTTTTGACAGAGTAACCTCACCGCAAATGGTGAGGTTACCGATTAATTAAATTTAAACTGAGAATTACTGAACTGCGTTAATTGCTTCTGTAATACATGCAGCAGGAGCAGAGTCTATGATAACATAATTTACGCCGCCGTTGATAAGGTCCTGAACTGCAAGTGAACCGTTCTTATAGCCTACGCACTGAACATCATATCCTGCAAAGCCCCATTCTTCGTCGCCTTCAACATAGAACTGACCTGTTGTGCCGTTCTGAACGCCGATTTTTGTTTCGGGAGCAAGAGCATTAAGAAGTGCCTCAACCGATGCTGCATCAGTGCAAGCATCAAAAGCGGTATCATCACCCTTAACAATAAGTTTCTGTGAAGCCTCATAATATGAATCTGAGAAGTTAACATACTCTTCTCTGTCGGGCTTGATTGTAAGACCTGCCATAGCGATATCGCATTTCTGCTGACCAACCGAAAGGCAAACTGAATCAAAATCCATGTTGCTGATAACAAGTTCCTGACCGAGATGCTCTGCAAGAAGAGCAGCAATTTCCATATCAATGCCGTAGTAATCTTCGCCTACTGTGTATTCAAAAGGCTCAAAAGCAGCATTTGTTGCAACAACAAGTTGCTCCTTGTTTGTATCAAGAGCGGCAGACTTAACCGCTGTGGGCGTTCCGTCGCCGAAATACTTGTTACAGATTTCGTCAAATGTGCCGTCAGCCTTGATCTGAGCAATAAAAGCGTTAACTGTTTCAAGAAGTTCGGGCTGAGTTTTGTCAACACCAAAAGCATATTCTTCCTGAGTAAGTTCGATATCAACAACCTTAACTGCTTCAGTTGCTGTGTCATCCGATGAATCGCCGCATGAGCAGAGAGTTACTGCAAGCATTGCGATAACCATTAAAAGCGAAATAATTTTAACAAATTTTTTCATTGGAAATAACCTCCGTTATTTATAATAGATTTATTATATCATCATAAACCGTAAATGTAAAGAAAAAATGTATTTTTATAGAAAATAATGTTTTATTTATTCAGATATGCCGTCAATTGACTTCATTGCAGTAACAAAATCCGGCGGAAACGGTGCTTCAAACTCCATATTTTTTCCGGTTACGGGATGTTCAAAACTGCACTTTCGGCAGTGCAGCAACTGATGACCGATTTCCGGCATAAAATCGCCATACATGGTATCGCCTGCAAGCGCATTGCCGCTGAACGCCATGTGGACTCTTATCTGATGCGTTCTGCCCGTTTCAAGCCGCAGGCTGAGAAGCGTTGCACCGTTAAAACTCTTTTCCACGCGCCAATTTGTGACCGCAGGCTCAACACCGAGTTCATATGAGCATGCCCGCAAAGTTTTCATCGGGTCGGGTCTGTATATGGGTACATCCACCCTGCCTTCACCCGTAAGATTACCTTTTACAAGCGCATAATATTCCTTTTCCGTTTTACCTGCAAGTTTGCTTGCAGAAAGGTGATTAAGCGCACACACCACCACACCTGAAGTGCCTTTATCAAGCCTGCCTACCGCTCTGAACACTGCGTTTTTTCCTTTTTTGGCAAGATAAGCCGAAACCGCATTGGCAAGCGTATCTCCCTGATGATTGTGGGTAGGGTGCATTGCCATAAAAGGAGATTTATTGACAACAAGAATATCGTCATCCTCATAAATAACATCTATTTCCGCTTCAAGCGCCTCAGGCACAACATCATCATCGGGTATGGTTACATTTATTATATCTCCGCTTTTCAGGCGGTCTATAGTTCTTGCTTTTTCTCCGTTACACAACAGAGCATATTTTACCTTACGCATAATTCTTGCAGAAAATCCGCAATATCCCCTCAGAAAATGAACTACTTTTCGTCCTTCATATTCAGGCGGAACCGTATAGTCAATGTTTCTCGGCATTTTGCACCTCCGTTCTTCGGTAATGTCCGATTAATGATTATAACATAAATTTTATATGTTGTATAGAAAAAATTACAATTCCGTTACAGCCGATTACAAAAATTTACATTTTGGTTTCAATTTGATTTTTCTATTTACATAAATAGATTTTTATGATAAATTATAATTGTAATCGGAAAATTTTTCCGCATAAAACTAAGGAGGGCAAAACTATGAAAAAAACGCTTAAATCCGTTCTTGCGGTAATGCTTGCAGCCATTATGGCTTTCGGAGGCTTTGCAGCATTTGCAGCCGACGAACCGGAAAACACCATTGAATGGGACTACTACGGCGACACCATTTATCTTGAGCATGCCGGTGAACTCACAGATGGTAAAAATACCGTTTCATGCGATACTGACGAAGGTTATTTCTATTTCACCTTTACGGCAGAAAACGCCGGTTTCTACGAAATCTCATACAATTACTATGATATGGACGGTTATATTTTTGTACCCGAAACATATTCCAACGGCAAAGCATATAATGAAAATATCGGTTTCTGGTTTGAACACGAAGAAGACCTCAGCAGCACTCTTTACTACTTTGAAAAAGGCGAACAGATAATCGGCATGTTCATATTCTATGCCAACGCTGAAAGCATAGAAATCACGGTTGAATACTACGGAGAAAACATCAAATCTGTTACAACGAGTGAACTCATCAAAGGCGAAGAAGTGTATTTTTACAGCGATTATGACACCGCTTATGTTGAGATATTTTCAGACATAACTGTTACTTTTTCAAATGACAAAGCAATTGAATGTTCCGAACTTTACTGCACTTCCGATGCCGACGAACTTATAAAAGGCGAAAACACCGTAACCACTCAGATTTGCGGCAAAAACTTTGATTTTGTTATTGATGTTGCTTTTATCACCGATTATATTTCTGATATAGAAATAAACAACATTGAAGATTATCTTTTTGTAACAGAATATTACAACACCTATGATTATATTTATCCCTACGGAGAAAAAGCAACCGTTACATTTACCGACGGCACAAAGAAAGATTTTGTCTTTGGTGAGGATGAAATAACTCTTCCAAACGGAAAAGAAGTATGGCCGGATGTTTATTTCAGCGTTGATAATGGTGATGCAAAATTAATTGTCAACATTGCGGAAACCGATTTGAAATCATATGAATGCGAAAAAGATAACGCTCCTTTGGGCGATAACTGGGCAACGCTTGTATGGCGCAACGCCAACTCACTTAAAGACATGTCATATTATTTCCGCCGTGCAATCGCCACAATACTCAGTTGTTATTCCTTGGAAGAACTTGCGGAGTACGGTTTGGACGATGCGGCATATTATCTGAGTATCTCCTTCTACAGTTTTACGGAGATTTTTTCCGAAGCATTTGATCTTATAAAATTTTACCTCGCATAAACTATTGAAAATTCAGCCGATTTATGGTAAGGTGAATGGTAGAAATACCGTTCACCTTTTGTTTTGGAGAGAACATATTATGAAAAAACTTTTTGCAATTATTCTTACAATATCAATTCTTTTTCTCTGCGCTTGTTCAGATAACAAAAATAATCCTGATTCTTTAACAACAACATCAGCGGCTGATTCATCCGTTTCCACAACCATAAAGCCGTTGCCTGTTACTCCCACACAAACAACTGCCGCACCTGTTATAATCACTGATTGGGGAACAGACCTGTTACCAAAGGACTTTCCTGCGCCGCCTGAAGGCACATTCGGATTTATCATAGAACAAGGCAACCATGAAACCGACGATGGCAATTTTAAAAGCGACTGGGTAAGGCTTAAATTCACCTGCCCTGCACAAAGTTTTTTTACTTTTTCAAACACCATGATTGACCTCGGATACATCGGTGCAGCCAAAGAGATAACCGACGGCACATATTACGCCGACGGTATTAAAGGATTCTGGCAAAACGGTAAACATATTGTGAGGATAAACAGCAGCCAACTTGATGACGATGGTAATCTTACCGTAATTATTGATGTTGTGCCCTGCACGGACAATTTTCCGACTCAACTTTTGCAATACTTCCCTAAATTTGAAGGATACACTGCAGGCAGCGGAGAATACTGCGGACATGATTCAGGCGGGAATTTTCTTACTCACAGCATTGATTCCGGTTTCTCGCCCTACTGGCACTGGTCTTTCCGCTTTGCCGACGGCTTTGTAGGTGTTTCGCACGATGAATTTGAAGCATATTATACTCTGCTCGGTGAATTGGACTTTTCAGGTGTTATAACATCATCAACCGTTGACGGATGCAATATTCTTTCTGTTGACGTTGAAAAAACAATTGGCGACTACACATATGGCGTATATATGTTATTTAACCAATCGTTAAGAACTCTTGACATTGTTTATACCAATAATCCCAGCCTTGTATATGATAATTAAAATCAAACAAGCCGTTTCACGCAAAAGCGAAACGGCTTGTTTTTATTTCAGTATAACTGTCATTATGCTTTTCGGTGTAAGATTCGTTTCTCTGAAAAAGTTACCGGAATGAATCTGTTTGCAATCGTGCTCACAATCTGTAAGATAAATTTCCATGGAATCATAGCAACCGTAAAAACTAATATTCTGACTTGTTTCTTCGTTGTTTATGAGAACCAACACGGTTTCTTCACCGTCGGTAAATGCAGTTGAAACAATTTTGCTGTTACCCTCAAAACTGTCAAGAACGCTAATCCTTGTCATGCCGGGTTTGATAAAGCCGGAAAAATGCTTATACGCATAATACCTGTTGTAAACAACAAGTTCGCCGTCTTTGATTTCCATTAATCCGTCACCGTTAACGGCTGTCCAACTCTGCCATGAAACAGCATTCATAAGATTAAAGTCCTGAATAATTATATTGGCCATATAGAGTCCGCTGTCAATTGTAGTTGAATCAATAGTAAGCGGCAGTTCACACCATTCGCTCATTTCGAGTTTTTTATCTGGATACTGCTCTGCAAACTTTTTGCCGATATCCGCCTTTATCCAGTGTTTATTATCTATCCAATAACTGTGACCGCTGTATGTATCGCAGAAACCGTTAAGAATTTCACTTGCGAAAAACTTATCAATGTATTCGTAATATTCGGGAGAAAGTTGACCGCTTTCAGGTCCGCTGAGTTTATACGGAGAATTGCGTTTTTGCATTTCTGTTGCGAAAAGTTCAAGCACCTCAACGGTTTCGTCCGCAGAATAATGGCAGCCTTCCTGACCGACCCATGCTCCGCCCCATGACCACTGAGGTTCATTAATTGGCGAAATGGCGCTGACGGGGTATCCCTGAGCAACAAACCAATCTGCAATCGTGAGAACATAATCAACAAATGCGTGATAGTTCTCCTTAGGAAGATTAGATGCGTAATCGGTAAGTCCGCCCGAGGCGTGACCGCTTGCTGTCATTGAAAAATGCGGGCTGTTGCAAAAAAGGATAACTTCCTTTGCTCCGTATTCAACTGCCATATCAAGCATTCTGCGCGCGTTGGCATCACGGGTAAAATCGTATTCATATTCCCCTGTTTCTTCGTTTAAAACATAAAAACTTTCTGTGCGTCTGTTGTGGTCTCCGATTCGGGTATTGGGGTTTTCCTTTTCTCCGCCGCCTATGTTATAACGGTAAACATCAAGTCCGAGTCCTGTTTCATCATCATAAAGTAGCCTTGCAATTTCCCTTGCGGTTTCTTCACTGTCAATCGTCTGCGACCACCATGCAGAACTTGTTCCGAAATTCTCAAAAGTCTGATGTTTTTCGTATTTGTTCACACCCACTGTCTGTACCTCCTCAGAAGTAAAAATAGAAAAAGTAATTGACTGCAGCCAGGCAAGAATAACACAAATTATCGCTTTAAACATTTCTTTCCCCTTTCATCCGTTATACAGTTAGTTTATCATGTATAAAAATTAGTGTCAATTATTATATTGACATTTATTGCTGAAGTTTTATAATAAAACCATAACAATCCAAAGGAGATTTTGAAATGATTTACGATACCGCAAAAAACCTGAAACTTTACTCGTCTTTAAATCCTGCTTTTGATGCAATTGCAAAATTCATCGAAGAAAACGACCTCAAAAACATGGAATGCGGCGGCTATGACGTTGCAGAAGGCATCAAGGTCGGCATTTCAGAATATGAACCTGCAACAGGCGGCGATTACGAAGCACACAGAGATTATCACGATTTGCAACTTGCCATTACAGGTGAAGAAGCAATAGATGTTCTGCCCATTGAATTTGCAAAAGATTCAACAGGCTACAAACCCGACATTGAATTTTTCACATCGCAGGCAGCGTCTGCAACAAGAGTTGCTCTTACAGAGGGCACATTCGTATTTCTTGCTCCCGATGACACACACAAGCCCTGCATCAAAATGAGCAGTGATAAAATAAAGAAAGCCGTTTTCAAAATTAAGATTTAAAAGTTAAGCCTTACCTGCTGAGATACAAGCAGGTAAGGCTTTGTTTATAATACGGGATAACATAGATTGCAGGCAGAATACCTGCGCAAAGCATCATCCACGGAACAAAACTGAGTTTGAAAAGAAAAATGTCCGAAAGTTTTCCTCGGGTTCTGCGCACACTTTCAGTTATTGCGTCTCCTGCCGAAAAATCTTTATAGCAAGCGAGAAAAAACATTGATTTTGAGTATCTCTGGACAAAAACGCAGTAAAAGAGCAGACCGGCAACCGCAAGCAGAGAAAGCCCTGCCAGAACAGTATATGCAGCCTTTAAACTGACTGCAGATTGATAATTGCCGTAAACAAACAACGCACCGGCAACAACAGGCACAGCCTCAAAAACACAAAACCAAAAAAGTTTGATAAAGAACAGCCTGACACATAATTCACATGCTTTTAAAGCACCGGAAAACCCTATATCAGGTTTTATCCCTGTTCTTGTACCTTTTGCTTGCAGCAGAAATTTTGTCTGCATAATCAGCCGCAGCGGAGCAACAGAGGCAACAAAAAGCGGAAGACTCAGCATTGCAACTGCAGCGAGAAGCGGTTTGTCAGCACTTTTAAAAAAATAATTTACCGCTGCATTCAAAACAGAAAAGACAAAAACAAGCAACATTATCGCTGTGCACACAGGTAAAAAATTAAAACCCGCACCGTTCATTGCCGCTTTGGCAGAAAGTTTTATCCGTGAATTCATAAAATCACCACAAAAAAAATAATCGGAAGGATAATTCCTCCCGATTATTTTTTATCTGTTCTGCGCTTTTATTCCATTAAAGGCCTATAAAATCCCTGCATTTGTCAAGAAAACCGAAAATTCTGTCCGTTACAGGCATAACATATGTTTCAAATTTGTCATAGAACGAGTCGCCTTCTCCATATTCGGGAGCAACTGCGCCCTGAGCAAAATTACCCATAGGAATAACTCTGAGATTGGGTTTGTCATTCTGAAGGAACTGAGTATACATGGGGTTTGACCATACATTATAGTGCTCATCTGAATACATAAACCAATAATACATTTCCATAATTCCGTCATGAGCATTTGAATGGAGCATATCTTTTATAAACCAAGTGTATTCAGGCAAAATACAGGTTGAAGCATCTATTACGCCGTCAGGTGAAAGATGATTGTGTCCGCAGTCATTGCACTTTTGAACATAACCTTCACCGAGAGTTCCGTCAAGCGGTGCAACGGTTGCGCCTGCCGATGCATATTTTGTGTCAACAGTTGCATCACTGTGATTATTCATTGATTCAACAAGCGGAGTTCTTTGAATATTGTAACCGGCAATAATCATAACTCTAACGCCGTTATCAACCGCTCCGTTAAGGATTTCATCTGCCCTGCACTGAATATTGTAATGGTAATAATCAGCCTTTGCGATAAGACCTGCCTGAGTTTCGGGGTCAAGGTTAATTTTCTTTGCTTCTTCATAACAACTGTCAGGTACAAAAGACCAAAGACCGAGCAAAGTTCCGAAAACAGGAGTGAGAAGTTCATCAAAAACTCTGGTTTCAAGAGTTTCAAGAATTATGTCGCCTGCAAAAAGAACCACGTCAACAAGTCCGCTGTAATAGAGGAAGTTGAAAAGCGTCCAGAGTGCCGTATCCCCTGCTGAGAACGGCGGATAACCGTCGGTTGCGTAAGCAAGGAGTGCATCTGCATCAAGAGCAACCTTTCTGCAAAGCAAATCACCTGCTACGTCAGTGCCAAGCAATGGACAGGTCTGGAAAATACATGCATCAACATCGTCATATCCGTATTCATTGAAATAAGCAAGAGTTACAACGCCGCCCATTGATGATGCGCGGAAATTCACCTTGTCGTGACCTGTAAGTTCTTTTATATAATCAACAAATTCATCAAGTTGACCTGCAACTTCAACAGGATCAAGACGCCAGTCATAGTGAAAATAATACTGCTCGCCTTTGCCGTGTTTGGTTTCGGTAGGCATTTCAATTACAACAGAAACATTCTCTGCTGAGTTGCCGTTGCCGTCAAGCGCCATTGCACCCATTGCATCATTAACCGCTTCAATAAGTGCATCGCCCAAAACGTCAAGATTGAACGTAATTACAGAACCGAATATTGCAGGAAGAAGTTTTACAACAAGACCTATAATTGTTTCTGTTGAGGGCCTGAAAAGTGTTCTTTCTTCAGCCGTACCGGGATTTTCATAGATATCCGTATTACCGAGGGGACCTACATAGATAGTAGGCAGTACTCCGCAGTTACATTCACCGCTGACGGCAAACGAAGCAGGAGCCATAAGAGAGAAAACCATAACCGCTGAAAGTAAAACAGCAATAAACTTTTTCAAAAAAATCATCCCTTACTTACAGGCTTTGCGCCTGTTTTTTTATTAAGTTTATCATAAATTTTGCCAAAGCACAACACTTATTTCTTTTTTAATTATATTATTTTAATATAATAGTTGCAAAATCAGGTGTATTTATGTTACAATACCCGCAATGAGAGGGTGATATTTTTTGACAAACACCGAAAACAAGCAAGCAGGTCTTACGATAAACAAAAAGACCGTTATAATAATATGCGTTCTGCTTGCGGCGGTTATGGCATTTGCAGGCGTTCTTACTCAGGTTTTACCCCGAGGAGTTTATCAGACCGATGCAGACGGTGCAATCATCAACGGTACTTACACACAGATTGAAGATAAACTGCCAATATGGAAGATTCTCCTTGCACCGATCCTTGTGTTCGGAACAGAAACTGCTCTGACAGGTGCCGGAATTATTCTCATAATAACTCTTATCGGCGGAACATTTCTTATTCTTGATAAATGCAGCGTACTTAAATACATAATGTCGGTAATCATTCAAAAGTTTGGCAACCGCAAGTACCTGCTTCTCAACCTCATGATTCTTGCCTGCATGTTTCTCAGTTCAACCGCAGGAATACTTGAAGAATCCGTAACCCTCGTTCCGATTGCCGTTGCAATTTCACTCGCTCTCGGATGGGATTCATTTGTAGGCCTCGGCATGAGTCTTATTGCGGTTGCATTCGGCTTCACAGCGGCAACTTTTAACCCTTTTAACGTTGCAACCGTTCAGCGTATGGCGGATATACCTGTTTTTTCCGGCACTGCATACAGAGTGGTTGTATTCGTTGCCGTTTATGCGGTTCTTGCAGGTTTTATGACCCTGTACGCAAAGAAAATCGAGAAAAATCCGCAAAAATCTATCTGCTATGAAACAGACCTTGCTTTGCGTGAAAAATACAATCTTGACGACAGCCTTTCTGTTCTACAGAATCCTCAGATAAAGAAAGCATCCAAAGCATTCATATATTGCCTTATCGGTGTGCTTCTTTGCATAATTCTTGATTTCATTCTTGGTACGGAAGGCGGAATTTCCCTGCCAGGCATGGCTGTGCTTTTCCTTATTGGCGGCATTCTTGCAGGCAGATTTTCCGGCATGAACGGCAAATCACTGCTTAAAAGTTTTGGCGAAGGCGTTAAGACAATCGCACCTATTATTCCCATAATCGTCATTATCCTTTCGATTACATATGTCCTTGACGAAGGCAACATAATTCCCACCATCCTGAATTTTGTATATAACCTGATAAAAGACCTTTCGCCCTATTCGGCGATACTGATGCTGTTTGTATTCATAGTTATCCTTGAATTTTTCGTAGGCAGCGGCACGGCTAAAGCATTTCTCGTTATGCCGATTGTTCTGCCCCTTGCAGAGATGGTAGGCGTTACGGAGCAAAGTGTTACTCTTGCTTTCTGCCTTGGTGACGGTTTCACCAATCTGCTCTATCCCACAAGCGGAATCATGATTGTTGCAATAGGTCTTGTTAACATTTCATACGGCAAATGGCTCAAATTCTCATGGAAACTGTTTGCACTTGAAGGCATACTGTCCGTTGTGCTCATGCTGATTGCAGTTGCAATAAACTACTCATAAGGTGATAAATAAAATGAAACTCAAATTCAATTCTGACGGCAAATTCAGAATTCTGCTTTTCGGCGATATTCATGAAACAGACGATTATGAAACAAGCCTTAAATTTAAAGATATGCAGAAACTGATGGTTGCGGCGCTAGAAGAATATAAGCCTGATTTATGCGTTCTTCTTGGCGATAACTGCACCACAAAGGATTTTAAAGAGCATCCTGAAAAATTCAAAAAAATGGTCAGTGATATAATCGCACCGATAACAAGCCGCAACATCCCTGTTGCTGCGGTTCTCGGTAACCATGAACATGACCACGGCAATGAAGACGAAATTGTAAAAATCTACGGCAGCATTGACGGCTGTATAATGAGAAACGAAACCGCTCCCGAAGTTACGGGCAACGCAAACTTTAAAGAACTGATTTACTCCTCTGACGGCGAAAAACCTGTTTTCTGCCTGTGGTTTATTGACTCAAACAACTGCCACGAAAACAGAGAAATTTCTCACTATGACTATGTTCACACGGATCAGATTGAGTGGTTTGAAAACGAGAGTGCAAAACTCAAAGAACAAAACGGCGGCAAACCTATGCCCTCATTTGTTTTTCAGCACACTCCCGTTCCTGAGGAATACAACCTGCTCAGAAAAGCAAGATTTTGGGAACTTCCCGTTGCGGTAAGAGGTTACAACACCAAAAAAGACACTTTCTATGTCGGCAAAAAAGGCGTAGAAGGATATGTCGGCGAAGGTCCTTGTTCGCCCGATGTGAACAACGGGCAGTTTGCAAGTTGGAAAAAGGTCGGCGGTGTACTTGGCGCGTTCTTCGGTCACGATCACCTCAACGATTTTTCGGGCTATACAGACGGAATCTTTCTTGCGCAGCATAAAACAGCAGGTTTCAGAGCATATACCGATGGCTGCAGAAGTTGTGTAAGACTTGTTACCATAGATGAAAAAAATCCTGAAAAATTCGAGCAGGAACTTAAACATTTTAAAGAGTTCGGTCTTAAATGCGAATGCCTCGGTCCTGTTTTCAAAAGAATTTCGGACAGGCAGAGTTTCTTTATAAATCTCGGTGTAAGAATAGCCGCAGGCATCGCAGGTGTTGCCGTGATCGGCTTTGCAATAAAATATATCACAGAAAATTTCGGAGGTTAATGTATAATGAAAAAAAACGCTAAACTCAGCAAATCGCTCATACTCAATGTTATTCTTTTCGGTTTCATGGGTCAGGTCGCATGGGCGGTTGAAAACAACTTCTTCAATCTTTTCCTTTTCAACGAAATCGGCGGTGACTCAACCGATATTTCAAACATGGTTGCCGCAAGTTCGATAGTTGCCGTTCTCACAACCCTTTTTATGGGCAGCCTCAGCGATAAAATCAACAAAAGAAAAATCTTTATCTGCGGCGGTTATATCATATGGGGTATCACCGTTATGGCATTTGCCTTTATCTCACCCGAAAATGTTGCAAAAATCATGGGCACAACTCCCGTTGCAGCAATTGCAACAACCGTAACCATTGTTATCGTTATGGACTGCATTATGACATTCATGGGTTCAACAAGCAACGATGCCGCTTTCAACGCATGGATTACTGATATCACCTCACCCTCAAACAGAGCAAAAACCGAATCACTCCTTGCACTTTTGCCCGTTATTGCAATGGTAGTTGTTACAGCCGCTTTCGGCGCTCTTTCAGGCCGGTTCGGCTACCCTGCATGCTTCATCGGTCTGGGTCTTATAGTTTCCGCATGCGGTATAATAGGAATTTTTTCAATCAAAGATTCAAGAACGGGTATCAAATCAACGAGCAGTTTTATTGAATGCCTCACATACGGCTTCAAGCCCTCAGTTATAAAGAGCAACAAGAGCCTTTATATTTCACTTATATGCATGGGTATTTTCTCCATTGCAAGCCAGATTTTCTTCCCTTATCTTTTCATTTATGTAGCACATTATATTGATATGGAAACTCTCAAACTCACTGTTCCCACAATCATCCTTGCAGTTGTTGTTATTGCAGGTGCGGTTGCAGCCCTTGTTTCCATCATCATTCTCAGCGATAAAAAAGGTAAAGCACCCTTCCTTTTCCCCTCAGCCGCATTCTTTGTAATCGGACTTGTACTTGTTTACTTTGCAGATAAAAATATCATTTGGTTTGCACTTTCCGCAGTTATCGCCATGGTTGGTTACGGACTTCTCATGATTATGATTAACGCTGCTGTCCGTGACTTTACTCCCGAAGACAAAGCGGGTCAGTTGCAGGGTATCAGAATGATTTTCTCAGTTCTTCTGCCTATGCTTATCGGCCCAAGAATTGCTGCAAAAATCACAGATATATACGCTACCGCACAGTATGCAAACGATTACGGCGAAATGGTTAATATTCCGGCACCGCACATTTATCTTGCCGCAGCGATTACAGGTGCATTGATTGTTATTCCTCTTATTTTCCTTTCAAAGGAATTTAAAAAGCAAAAATCGGCAAACAACTAATAAAGAAGGTTTTTTGACATGCAAATTATAATTGTTGGCCTCGGTAAACTCGGTATTACAATGACAAAACAACTTTCACACGAAGGCCACAGCATTACTGTTGTTGATATAAACAACGAAAAACTCACAACAACTGTTGACACTTACGATGTTATGGGTGTGTGCGGTAACGGCGCAACATGTGAAACACTTGAAGTAGCAGGCGCATCAAAAGCAAAACTTATAATCGCCGCAACCGCTTCTGACGAACTCAACATACTTTGCTGCCTTATCGCAAACAGAATGGGCACAGAGCATACCATAGCAAGAGTGCGCAATCCCGATTATGCCGCTCAGATGCAGTTTTTGCGCAACGAACTCGGCATCAACATGATTGTTAACCCCGAATACGAAACCGCAAACGAAATATCAAGGGTTATCCGTTTCCCCTCTGCAGCAAATCTTGATTCATTTGCAAGAGGTAAAATAGAAATGGCAAGCATACGCATCCACTCAGATAACATTCTTTGTGATTTGCCGCTTTATGACCTTCGTAAAAAGACAAAAGCAAAAGTGCTTGTTTGTGCCGTTCAGCGCGATGAGCAGGTTTATATCCCTTCAGGTGACTTTGTTATAAAGTGCGATGATGTTATCAGCATCACAGGTACAAGGTCTGAACTTTCACAATTTATGAAGCAAATAGGTGTTTATAAGCATAAAATAAAAAATATTATGATTGTTGGCGGCGGCAGAATAGGCTACTACCTTTCAAAACTTCTCTCCGACACGGGAAGAAACATAAAACTTATTGAACATGATTATGAGCGCTGCCATCACCTTGCAGACACATTGCCCGATGTTACTGTTATCCACGGTGACGGAACAGATCAGGATATGCTTGAAGAGCAGAATATCGACCTTCAGGATGCCCTTGTTGCGCTTACAGGCATTGATGAAGAAAACATTATTGTTTCAATGTATGCCGAATCTAAAGGCGTTAACAAAGTTATAACCAAGGTTAACCGCCATTCATATTCAATCCTCGGCGAACTGGGACTTGAAACAGTCGTTTCCCCTCAGATTGTTGCAGGTAATCTTGTTACACGGTATGTCCGCGCACTTCAGAACTCTGCAGGCAATTCACAGATTCAGACTTTGCACAAAATGGTTAACGGCAAAGTCGAAGCGGTTGAATTTATCGTTCCCGAAAACGCAGGTTATGAAAATATTCCCTTTAAGGAACTCAACCTCCTGCCGAATATTCTTATAAGTTGCATTATGAGAAACGGAAAAATTATTTTCCCCAACGGCGATGATGTAATGAAAGCAAATGATAACATCATTGTTGTTACCGCAGGCAGAATAATCGAAGACCTTCACGATATTTTCGTCTGATTTACCGGAGGCAAAAATGAATTACAGAATGATTTCATATTACATCGGCAGAATTCTGCTTGTTGAAGCGGCGCTTCTGGTTTTCCCTGCAGTAGGAGCACTTCTGTATAACGAAAACACCTTGATTTCTTTTGCCCTTACAATTGCCGCTCTTGCCGTTACAGGTCTTATTGCAATAAATAAAAAACCTGAAAAAAACAACATTTACGCAAAAGAAGGATATGTAATCGTAGCACTTTCGTGGATTTTAATGTCACTTTTCGGTGCAATGCCTTTCTTCTTCAGCGGTTATATTCCAAACTTTATTGATGCCTTTTTTGAAACCGTTTCAGGCTTCACAACAACCGGTTCAACAATCCTCAGAAGTATTGAAGATTTACCTAAAAGTCTGCTTTTCTGGCGCAGTTTTACTCACTGGATCGGCGGCATGGGTATTCTTGTTTTTGTTATTGCAATCATGCCGAAAACAGAAAGCAATTCTATGCATGTTATGCGTGCTGAAGTTCCCGGCCCGACGGTAGGCAAACTCGTTTCAAAACTCAGAGCAACAGCAAGAATTCTTTACGGCATATACTGTGTTTTGACGGCAATTCAGATTATAATGCTTTTTGCCGGCGGAATGCCTTTGTTTGACAGCATAGTAACATCATTTGCCACTGCCGGCACAGGCGGTTTTGCAATTCTTAATAACAGCATTGAAGGATACAACAGCATTTACGCAGAGATGGTTATTGCAGTATTCATGCTGATTTTCGGTATCAACTTCAACCTCTATTACATGATTATTATTAAACAAGGCAAGCGGGCACTTAAGAGCGAGGAATTACGCTGGTATATCGGCATAGTTGCCGCTGCGGTAATCATTATAGCGCTGAGCCTTATTTCAACAAAGCACGGCGTTGCCGACTCCTTCCGCTATTCTTTCTTTCAGGTTGCTTCAATTATCACCACAACAGGTTTCTCCACAACCAACTTTGATACTTGGCCCGTTATCGCAAAGTTTGTTCTTGTTTTCCTTATGGTTATCGGTGCATGCGCCGGCTCAACGGGCGGCGGAATAAAAGTTTCCCGTCTTATGATTCTTATAAAAAGCGGCTTGCGTGATATCAAAAAAGCAATCAATCCGCGCAGTATTGAAACAGTAAAAGTTGACAAAGTTTCAGTTGAAGAACCCGTTGTAAAAAGCGTTTCCGTATTCTTCGCAACATATATGATAGTAACTGCCGTTTCTATATTTATAGTTGCGCTTGACGGACGAGATATTGTTACAACTGCCACTTCTGTGTTTGCATGTATCGGCAATATCGGTCCGGGTTTGGGCGCTGTAGGACCTTACGGTAATTTTGCCGATTTCTCGATTCTCAGCAAACTCATACTGTGCTTTGATATGCTTGCGGGCAGACTTGAACTTATCCCCATGCTCATGCTATTCTCACCCTATGCATGGTCAAGAAAATATTCTTAAAAATTTACAGGCTGTGTTCTCAAAAAACACAGCCTGCTTTTTATTTTATCTTGGTTATCTTATTACCTTTTACAAGATACGCATTCCGGGCAAGGTCAATTATGGGTTGGTCATTAAGTGAATCGGTATAAAAATTCTCAATAACGGCATCGGGGTAACGCGCTTTAAATGCTTTTACCTTATTTTCACGGAAACAGAAGTTCAGAATTTTAAAGTTTTCCCTGTCCGTTTCGGTTGCAACAATATTTTTGATATTCATTCTTCTTCCCATTTCTTCAAGAACAACATCAAAACCTGCCGAAAGAATAACATCGTCATCTTTTCTTATATCCGCATAAAAAGGCTTTATTTTCTTTATGTTTATATCCCAGAATTTTTCAATATCCCCCTGCAAATCCTCTATACCGCGGCAATAGTTTTCTACAAGCGTGCCGTATTCGCTCAGTGCCTCATCTATTGATATTTTTCTTGCTTTGTATCTGAACAAAGCAACAATCACCTTAGGCACATATGCCAAGAGTTTAAGATCATGCTTAAGATAATAAACAAAGAAATCTATCGCTGATTCACCTTTATAAATTGTATTATCAAAATCATAAACATTCATACTTTTCACCCATTTAATTATATCAATGCACAAAAGATTTTTATTTCTTATTAAGCATTATAATAACAAAGTTTATTTTATTGAAATTTATAAGCACAGGTGTTATAATAATTTGAAATCCGAATGGGAGAATGAAAATGAAAACAAGAATATCAGACAAAGCATTTTACAAAGCGTTTTTTACCATGACAATTACAATGGCTCTGCAAAACCTTATTGTTTTCGGTGTCAACCTTGCAGACTCTGTTATGATGGGGGCTTACAGTGAAACAGCGCTCAGCGGTATCGGCATATGCAACAACATACAGTTTTTCCTCAACATGGCAGCGTCCGGCATTGCCTCAGGAATGACGGTTATCGCATCGCAATATTGGGGTAAAAATGAAAAGAAACCGATTTTCAGAGTTTCTGCCGTCGCAATGTGGATAAGCATAATCTTCACTATGTTGATTTTTGCCTTTGCTGCATTGGCACCTGATACTCTTATCCGCCTTTTCACGGATAAGGATGCAGTTATTGAACAAGCCGTACTTTACCTTGATGTTATAAAACATACATATTTATTATTTACATTATCCACCATACTTCTTGCTATTCTGAGAAGCGTTGAAACAGTTAAAATAGGCTTTTATGTTTCGCTTTCTTCATTTGCAATCAATATTCTGCTTAACTATATGCTCATTTACGGCAAATTCGGTGCGCCTGAAATGGGCATAAGGGGTGCAGCCGTTGCTACTCTTGTATCAAGAGCAATTGAACTTGCCGTTGTTATTATATACATTTTATTTATAGATAAGAAACTGCAAATAAAAATCAAAGATCTCTTTGCCGCTGACATGCGAATGTTCAAGGATTACTTTAAAACAGGTCTGCCGCTGATGATGAGCAGTGTTTCCTGGGGAATTGCAATGAGCATTCAGGGCGCAATAATCGGCAGACTTGTTGAGAGCGCAATTGCAGCAAACAGCATTGCTACAACTCTGTTTCAAGTGGCAACAGTTATATGCTACGCATCAAGCAATGTCGCATGCGTTTTGATAGGCAAAACAATAGGCGAAAACAAGCCAATGGAAGTCATTAAAAGCCGCAGCAAAAACCTGCAACTTATTTTCCTTGCAATCGGCATAACATCAAGCGCAATTCTGCTCATTTTCAAAAACCTTATCATAGATTTTTATAACGCTACTCCGCAGACGGTTGAAATTACAAACCAATTTATATGGGTACTTTGCGTTACAATCATAGGCACCGCATATGAGGCGCCGTGCCTTTGCGGAATTGTTTCAGGCGGCGGAGAAACTTCATTTGTATTAAAAAATGATATTATCTTCATGTGGTTAATTGTTCTGCCGTTGAGCGCACTGAGTGCATTTGTTTTTAAATTCCCCGTTGTTGTCACCTTTGCATGCCTTAAAGCCGACCAAGTGCTCAAATGCGCCGTTGCAGTTGTTAAGGTCAACAGATTTAACTGGGTTAAATCCGTTACGAGGGACAAAATCGCACAATAAAATACAAATGTTAATTTCCGTTGCTTGCTTAAAGTATGTTGTCATTGTATAATTGCAATGACAGGAGGATTAATAATGCTATCTGATAACATCAAAAACTTCAGAAAAGAAAAAGGATTGTCGCAAGAGGAACTCGCAATCAGGCTGAATGTTGTAAGACAGACTGTTTCAAAATGGGAGCAGAATTTGTCTGTACCCGATTCCGATATGCTCGTTAAACTTGCGGAGGTTTTCGAGGTTTCTGTCGGCACTCTGCTTGGAGAAGATAATTCCAAACAAGAAGATAACACTGTGCAGGAATTTCAGCAGGATAAATGCACTGCATGCAGAAAGAAATCCAAAAAGCGCAAAATTATGACAGCGGTTGCGGTTATTATGTTCATTGCGGCTTTCTTAATGCTCTTAAATATTATTTTGGCATATTTCATTTATCCGTTTTGGAGAGAATCTCACTCAATCGGAATAATTGGCGGTGCAGACGGACCGACAGCCATATTGGTTGCAGATGTTTCTGCGGATATATTGGCAAGAGTTATACAGATAGCCGCAGCATGTGTTTTGGTTGTGGTTGCGATTGTTATAATAAAAAAGTCCAAAAAATAGAATAAAATAAAAGGCGGTTTGCAAAGGTAAAAAACCAATGCAAACCGCTTGTTTTATTCTTCTGTTCGTAAGGCAATCCGCCGTTAACCTGCATTTCTGGGATTGGTTACTTTCGGAGGAGGAGCCATCTTGGCTCTTCTGCTGTTGGGGTTACGCTCAATCATCGGCTCTGTGCCTTCATTAACACTTGATGCTGTAATGCATACTCTCTCAACCGTAGTGTCAGATGGTACATCATACATAACGGGCATAAGCACACTTTCAATAATTGAACGCAGTCCTCGTGCACCTGTTTTCTTTTCAAGTGCCTTCTCTGCAATCGCTTCAAGAGCAGAAAGATCAAACTCAAGTTCAACATCGTCAAGTTTAAACAGTTCCTTATACTGCTTTACAACAGCATTCTTGGGAGTTGTCAGAATCTGAACAAGCGCATCCTTATCAAGTTCTTCAAGCGTGGTTATAACAGGAAGTCTGCCGACAAGTTCAGGGATAATACCGAACTTAACAAGATCCTGCTGAATTACCTTGCCGATAATATTTTCCTTTGCCGCTTCGGATTTGCTCTTAATCTGAGCACCAAAGCCGAGCGCTGTACCGTCGGAGCGCTTTTCAATTATTTTTTCAATTCCGTCAAACGCACCGCCGCAGATGAAAAGTATATTTGAAGTGTCAATTTGAATAAACTCCTGCTGCGGATGCTTTCTGCCGCCCTGCGGAGGAACATTTGCAACAGTGCCTTCAATTATCTTAAGCAATGCCTGCTGAACGCCTTCGCCGCTGACATCTCTTGTAATCGACGGATTCTCGCTCTTGCGGGCAATCTTATCAATCTCATCAACATAGATAATGCCTCTTTCGGCACGCTCAATGTCAAAATCAGCCGCCTGAATAATTCTTAAAAGAATGTTCTCAACGTCTTCACCAACATAACCTGCTTCGGTAAGAGTTGTTGCGTCTGCGATTGCAAAAGGAACATCAAGAATTTTAGCAAGTGTCTGTGCAAGCATGGTTTTACCCACGCCCGTAGGGCCAAGCAAAAGGATATTGCTCTTCTGGATTTCAACATCGGTGTTGCCCTTGCTGCCGATACGTTTATAATGATTATAAACTGCAACGCTGAGAGCAACCTTAGCACTCTCCTGACCGACAACATATTCGTCAAGTTTTGCCTTGATTTCATGAGGCTTAGGGAGAGAATCCGCATCAAAATCTCCATGAGAATGAATGCTCGGCTCCGATTCGATTATGGAACAGCAAAGTTCTACGCATTCATTACATATATATACATTCGGACCGGCAATAAGTTTTTCAACCTGATCCTGCGTTTTGTGGCAGAAGGAGCACGAAACCCTTCTATCGTCATCTCTGGGCATAATTACCTCTTCTCTATCACCTTATCAACAAGACCGTATTCCATGGCCTCCTGAGCGGTGAGATAGTTATCTCTCTCTGTATCTCTTGCGATTTCTTCAATTGACCTGCCGGTGTTCTGAGCAAGGATTCTGTTGAGTTTTTCCCTTGTTTTAATGATATGGTCAGCAACAATTTTGATTTCGGTTGCCTGACCCCTTGCACCGCCGAGAGGCTGGTGAATCATAATTTCGCTGTTGGGAAGAGCAAATCTTTTGCCCTTTGCGCCTGATGAGAGCAGGAATGCACCCATTGAAGCAGCCATACCCATACAGATGGTTGAAACATCGCACTTGATATACTGCATTGTATCATAGATAGCCATGCCTGCGGTTACTGAGCCGCCGGGGCTGTTGATGTAAAGGCTGATATCCTTGTCAGGGTCCTGACCCTCAAGGAAAAGAAGTTGGGCAACAACGATGCTCGCTGTTGTATCGTTAACCTCGTCGGAGAGAACGATAATTCTGTCGTTAAGAAGGCGTGAGAAAATATCATATGATCGCTCGCCTCTGTTTGTCTGTTCAACAACATAGGGTACTAATGCCATTTAAAATCAATCCTTTCTCCGCATTTTAAAGAATGAATAAACCGGCTTTGACACCGGTTTATCCTTTTATGCTCATATTTAAGTATAGTAAGGATTACGGCTGATTATTCAGCAACTTCTTCCTTCTTTTCTGCTGCCTTTTTTGTTGTTTTCTTTGCAGCAGGTTTCTTTGCAGGCTTTGCTTCTTCAGCTGCGCCTTCCTCTGCAGGAGCGGCTTCCTTCTTCTTTGTTGTTCTCTTTGCTGCGGGCTTCTTAGCCTTTGCTGAATCAATTACAACCTTGAATGCATCCTGCTTTGCAAGTTCGGCAGCAACTGTTGCTTCGGGAACAAGTTCCTTAATCTTTTCAACATCAAGTTGATACATTTCTGCCATCTTTGCATATTCTTCTGCGATTGCTTCTTCTGAAGCCTTAAGACCTTCTGCTTCGATAATCTTTTCAATAGCAAGGTCAATCTTAACTTCTGAAACTGCACGCTCTTTCATCTGAGCCTCAAAAGCAGCCTTGTCCATGCCCATATACATGAGGTATGTGTCAAGGTCAATGCCCTGCTGTGCAATTCTCTGAGCAAATGAATCAACATCTTCCTTAGCCTTGTTGTCATACATGCACTCGGGAATTTCGCCCTCAACGTTAGCAACAAGAGCCTCGATAACTGCATCTTCAAACGCATGCTGAGCACTGTCCTGCTTTCTCTTGAGGATATCTTCCTCAACGCCCTTCTTGAGTTCATCAACAGTTTCGTATTCGCCCATATCCTTAGCGAATTCATCATCAAGTTCGGGGAGTTCCTTAACCTTGATTTCATGAAGTTTAATCTTGAAAACAGCATCCTTTGAAGCAAGTTCGGGAGCGTATGCTTCGGGGAAAGTTACGTTAACATCAAATTCTTCACCGATTGAGTGACCGATAATCTGCTCTTCAAAACCGGGAATGAATGAACCTGAACCGATTGTAAGTTCATATTTTTCTGCCTTACCGCCGTCAAATGCTACGCCGTCAACAAAGCCTTCAAAATCAATAACGGTGATATCGCCGTCTTTTGCTGCTCTGTCATCAACATTAATGATTCTTGCGCCTCTTTCAAGCATATGCTCGATTTCGTGGTCGATTTCTTCCTTTGTTACCTTTGACTCAGCCTTTTCCGCTGTAAGACCCTTGTAAGCCTTAAGAGTGATTTCGGGCTTAACGGTAACGTTGAAGGTCATTACAACGCCTTCTTCTTTGCTCATTGTCTTAACATCAAAATCCTTGGGTGAATCAACAGGCTCAATACCTGCTTCTTCATAAGCAGCCTGAACTGCACCGGGGAAAACGATATCAAGAGCATCCTCATAAAAAACTTCTGCGCCGTAAAGTTTCTCAATCATCTGAAGAGGAGCCTTACCCTTACGGAAGCCGGGAATCTGAATTGACTTTCTCTGCTTGAGATAAGCCTGCTGAATAGCGGCTCTGAAATCTTCTGCCGCAATAGCAATTTCAACTGAATAAGTGTTTGTTTCTGTTTTGTTTGCTGATACTAAACTCATTTAGAATTCCTCCAATTCTACTTTTACCCATTGATTATAACAAATATTTTCTTGAATTTCTATATATATTTATAAATTCTTATGTTTAGTTAAATTTTCTGTATTTTTACGCATTCTTTTGGTTAAAATGACATATTTTAGTAAACCAAAGCAGGACAGAACTGCAAAAAATCGCTTGATATGAGCGAAAATCTGATCCCGTCACTCTCGCCGATAAATGCTCCTGTATGGGAATATGAATGCAAATGTCCGTAATAACACCGTGTTATTTTTTCCTCAACAAGCACATTATAAATCTCGTCACACTTTTGAGTAAGATTCAGCGGAGGATAGTGGAGAAACACAACAGGCTCCAGCCCTGTTTCTTTTGCCGCGGCAATGGAAGCACGCAACCTGCCTGCTTCACGCAGAACAACTTTTTTATCCGCATCATTTTCAGCATCAAAAAACCAGCCGCGCGTACCGCATATTGCAAAATCTCCTGCAGCGTAAGTATTATTATGAAGGATATTCAAAGTGTTTAAAGAATATTTTTCAAAAAATTCATCCGCTTTTTTCTTTGTTGCCCACCAGTAATCGTGGTTGCCTTTGAGAATTATTTTTCTGCCGGGCAAAGAATCAAGAAACCTGAAATCTTCAAGCCCTTCTTCAAGGTTCATGCACCAGGATATATCGCCCGCAATTACAACAGTATCTTCTTTGCTCACAAGCCTGCGCCAATTTTTTTCAAGCCGCTGTTCATAATCTGTCCAACCGCCGAAAATATTCATTGACTTACCCGTGGCAAGCGAAAGATGAGTATCTCCGATTGCAAAAAGAGCCATAGACATATCCTTTCCAAAAATAATTGAGCAAAAACCGTAAATACTAACAACACGGATATTTTCCGTAATTCAACAAAAGGAGCGAGAAAAATGGATAAAGAAATCGGTGCTATCACATGCTTTGCAAAAAACTGCATTTACCACAAGGGCAACACTGCTTGCACGGCAGGCACAATTGAAGTTGGCAATTCTTCCGCCTGCAAAAGCGGCGAAACACAGTGCTCAACCTTCAAACTCAATGACAATGCCGTTAATGAAGCACGCGGCTGCTGCGATTAAATTCCCAGCATATTAAATACAACACCGTCCATGCTGTCCTTTGAACAACAGCCGTCAAATCTTACCGCTTTATCGCGGAGATTTGCAAGTTGTTCGGGGCAGCATTTGCCCGTTACCTCTGCAAGGCGCTCAACCATTTCAAATTCGTCAAGACCTTCTGTTTTGCCTTCAACAGCCTCAAGAACTGCTGCACTGAATTTAAACGGACTTGCGGTTGAAGCGATAACTGCAGGAGTTGTATCGCCTGTTTTCTCTTTATAATCGTAGTATACTTTAACGGCAACTGCAGTATGAGTATCGCAAAGATAATTCTTATCCTTGAAAATCTTTGCAATGGTTGCTTTTGTTTCATCGTCGTCACAGCAACCTGCAGCAAACAAACTCTTGATTGTTTCAAGTGTTTTGGCATCAACTTCGTACTTACCGTTCTCTGAAAGTTGCTTCATCCATGCGGTTACATTTTCACTTCCGCTAACGGAATAGAGAAGTCTTTCAAGATTGCTTGAAATAAGTATATCCATTGAGGGTGAGATTGTTGTAAAGAACTCACGGTTTCTGTTGTAAACACCGGTTGTAAGGAACTCGGTAAGAACAGAGTTGCTGTTGGATGCACAGATAAGTTTCTTAACAGGCAGACCCATTTCCTTTGCATAATATGCAGCAAGGATATTGCCGAAGTTTCCTGTGGGAACAACAACATTTATTTCGTCGCCTGCTTTGATTTCGCCGTTTGCAAGCAAATCACAGTAAGCAGAGAAATAATATACAATCTGAGGACAGAGTCTGCCCCAGTTGATTGAGTTTGCAGACGAAAATGCCATTGAATTTTCAGCAAGTTTTTTTCCGATTGCCTTATCTGTAAATATTCTCTTTACTCCGCTCTGAGCATCATCAAAGTTGCCTTCAATTGCACAAACAGCAACGTTGTTTCCTTCCTGAGTGCACATCTGAAGTTTCTGCATGGGGCTTACGCCGTCACTGGGATAGAAAACAAGAATCTGAGTATTTTCAACATCCTTGAAGCCTTCAAGCGCAGCCTTGCCTGTATCACCTGAGGTTGCAACAAGAATAACAATCTTTGTACCCTTCGCAGCCTTGCCGCTTGAAACGGTAAGGAGTCTGGGGAGAATCTGAAGAGCCATATCCTTAAACGCACATGTAGGGCCTTTGAAAAGTTCAAGAATATGAACACCGTCTTCGATTTTTGCAAGAGGAGCAACCTTTGCATCTGAAAAACCTGTTTCATATGCGCCCTTAACGCATGAATCAACTTCAGCATCAGTAAAATCGGTAAGGAACAGAGAAAGAATAGACTTTGCTCTGCCGATATAATCTAACTCAGAGAGTTTTGAAATTGTATCCATTGATACTTTCGGAAGATTTTCGGGAACAAAAAGACCGCCCTCAGCAGATATACCCTTGGTGATTGCCTGAGAAGCAGAAACCTTTACCGCAGTATCTCTTGTGCTTACATAATTCATTAAACATCATCCTTTTCGGAAATTAATTCATAATATTGTATCATATATTTTTAACTTTGTAAAATACTTTTGAAGAATTTTTCAGCATTTTTGAAAAAAATCTTTTCAACAATCTTTTTGTCAAAACCCTTGCTGATTAAAAACTGCTGTAAGTTGCATATTTTATCAACCCCTGCCAGTTCGGGGTGTATTTCACAACCGTCAAAATCCGAACCGATTGCAAGAGCATTCTCGCCGCCCAAATCAAGAATATGCATCATATGCCGGTAAACTGCTTCAAAACCGTCATCGCCTTTATCACCGAGAAAACATCGGTAAAAATTTATACCGATAAGCCCGTTGCATTCAATAAGCAATTTTATTTGTTCATCGTTAAGACTTCTGCGGCAGGCAAAGAATTTTTCATCACTATCCGCACGGGTTTTCATAAGAACTTTTTCACAGTTTGAATGCGATGCAATTACTTTTGCTCCGCTTGAAATCACATCATAAAACCCTGCTCTGTTAATGTGAGAAACATCTGCAACTATTTTCAGTTTTTCCATATCTGAAAGAAGAGATTTGCCGGCAGGTTTCAGCCCGCAATCACTGCCTGTCTGGCATCCGAATCCAATCTCATTCTCGCCATCCCACGTAAGGGTTATAACCTTTACACCAAGGTGTTCAGCACGGTATGCACCCTCTGAATCAGCAAACGGCGATGCACTCTCACAAGCAAGAATCGCAGCACATTTTTTGCTGATTATGCATTCTTCAAAATCTGAAAAACCTTGACACATCTTAATTTTCTTGACGTTTTTTGAAATCTCATTTTTGAGATTCAGAAGTACATTTTCAAAATACACCCGTGCATCTTTGCCTCGAAGCGTATCAGGTATCCAGACAGCAAAAACCTGAGCCCATTTGTCAAGGTTATTGCCTTTACAAATATTTATATGCTGTTCTCCGTCAAGCAGAGGGATTTTTCGATTATAGCACTCCCCTGCCGTATCACAATGAAGGTCAAAAAGGTACATTCAATCACCCTCAGAAAGCGTTTTCAATATAGTTTATGTTTGAAAGTTCATTCTTATCATTGAGATAAACCTCACATACATCAAAGCGCGTTTCCGCCTCAATTTTTGTGTAAGAAAGAAAACTTTTTGCCGTCATCTCAAGCCTGTTTTGCTTTCCGTCATCGACGGCTTCCATGGGTCTGATATCTGTTTTTTCGTTTCTTGTTTTAACCTCAACAAAGCAAACAACATCACCAATCTGCGCTATAATATCTATTTCTCCAAAGCGACAAACATAGTTTGAACTGAGAATTTTATAGCCGTTATCCCTCAGATAACGCGCAGTGAACACCTCGCCCCATACTCCCGTTTTATTTCTTATCATTTCTTTTCACCGTTGAACTTTGTGAGGAAAGATAAACGGTGGCAATCTGATATGCCGTGCTCAACAAGCATTTCATAGTGTAGTTTTGTACCATAACCTTTATGCTTTTCAAACTGATACTGCGGATATTTTTTTGCAAGTTCAAGCATAAACCTGTCCCTGCTGACCTTGGCAAGAATTGATGCCGCAGCAATCGACGGGCTGTTTGCATCGCCCTTTATGATTGTTTCACCCTCAATTGAAAGAGGCGGCATTCTGTTGCCGTCAATAAGAGCATAATCCGCAGGAATATCAAGACCCTCAACGGCTTTTCGCATTGCAAGATATGTAGCCTGAAGAATATTAATTTCATCAATAACTTTTTCGTCAACGCTTGCAACACTCCAACTTATCGCCTTTTCTTTGATAATGTCAAACAGTGCATCTCTCTTTTTTTCGGATATTTTTTTAGAATCATTAAGCCCTTCAATAACACAGTTTTCGGGCAAAATAACCGCAGCAGCAAAAACAGGGCCTGCCAGCGGACCTCTGCCCGCTTCATCAACACCGCAAACGGCTTTATATCCTTTTTCTTTAGCACTTATTTCATATTGAAAATCCATAAAATTCCCTCCGAATTTCAAAAAACTGAACGGTGATTTAAATTTCGCCGTTCAGTTTCTTAATTATAGAAATTGCTTATCAATAACTTCGTTCAGCAAGTCATAAAGATATTGCAAACTGAAATCTGATGTTTTGCTCAGAACACCGTGCTTTGACGCAAGTTCTTCTGTATATGCATCAAGAGGATATACCCTGATATTTGAATAACCGTATCCAAAGTGAGTTACAACACCCGAAAACTTAACATTTTCAAGCGCAATCTCACCTGTAGTGTTATTCTTAACAACCTCAAAATTAAGCATACCTCCGAGCATTCTCGGACCTCTGTTCTGCGCTGAGATAAAGTTGCCGAGCGAATATGCAACAAGAGTTCGTCTGCCATCTGTATTTGTAATATATTCAACAGGCTGAATAACATGGGGATGGGTTCCGATTATAACATCCGCTCCCCACGATGCAAGTTTTTGAGCAAGTTCACGCTGTGCATCGGTAGGCTCATGAGTATATTCATTACCCCAGTGCGCGCTTACTATAACAACATCGGCGCTTTCTTTTGCCTCGGTTATTCTTCTGTGAAGCAAAGTTTCATCCTTCGCCTGAACAAGAATAACCTCGGAATCATCCGGCAGAGAAAGACCGTTTGTTGACTCCGTAAAGCCGAGATATGCAATTTTTACTCCGTTGACCTCGTGCATCGGAATATTTGCCATATCCTCATTATCGAGATACGCACCGCATGTTATTGCATTCTTCTCTTTCCAATAATTAATTGAAGAAATAAGACCTTTTTCGCCGCAATCAAGCGAATGATTTGTGGCTATATTAAAAACATCAAAGCCGATTTCAAGCATCTCTTCGCCAACTTCAACAGGCGAATTGAACATAGGATAATTTGAAACATTGTGCTCGGTTGAAATTATTGTTTCCTGATTAAGAATGGAAACATCGGGCTCAGCAATTTTATCTGCAATTCTGTCATATGCATCGGAAAAATCATAGCCGTTACTGCTTCTTGCCGCAGCCTGCTTATAAATTGTGTCGTGGATAAGGTTATCGCCGACTGCCGCGAAACTTACTCTTGAAAACAATTCCGCTTTTTCGGTTGAAGATGCGGTTTCATCTGTAATCGGGCTGTAGTTCACACCTATATCGGGTCTCGAACTGTTTCTGCCCGCAAAAATAACGACGAGCGCAACGATATCAATAACCATGATAACAGCCAAGAAGACCGTCATTCTTTTTTTCATAATTTCACTCCTTAATCGAGTGTTAATTTGCCTAATTTACCGCTTCTGTATTCATCAAGCAGCATAACCGCCGCTCTTTCAGTGTCTGTTTCTCCGCCTTTAATAAGCATGCCTCTTTTTGCGCCTATGAGTTCGAGCAGTTCATAAGGTTCAAGGTCTTCAAAGTCACTTATCTTATATCTTTCCGCAAGGCGGTCAGGATAATTCTTCTGCATAACAAGCAAAAGCCTTACCGCTATCTCCTGACTGTCAAGAATTTCATCCTTGACCGAACCGATAAACGCAAGTTTAAATCCAACCTCAGGATCCTCAAACTTGGGCCAAAGAACACCCGGAGTATCAAGAAGTTCTATTCCCGAACCGATAGCAAACCACTGGTTACTGCGTGTTACGCCCGGCTTGTCCGCAACCTTTGCACGGTTCTTGCCTGCCATACGGTTAATAAATGAGGATTTACCCGTGTTAGGGATTCCGACAACCATAACCCTCAGGGATTTGCCTGCCATTCCTTTTTCTGTATTCGCCCTTATTTTTTCTTTGAGAACTTCTCTGACGGCAGGCTGGAATTTTTCAAGACCTTTTCCGCTCCTGCAATCAACAGGCAAAGCGATTATTCCCTGTTCAGCAAGTTCTTTTATTTTACGGGCAGTTGCATTAGGATCTGCAAGATCGCACTTGTTGAGCAGAACTATTCTGGGTTTTGAACCGACAATCTCATCAAGTTCGGGATTACGGCTGCTCTCCGGAATTCTTGCATCAACAATTTCGCAAACCGCATCAACCATTGAAAGGCTTTCTTTTATTAATCTGCGGGTTTTTGCCATATGGCCGGGGAACCACTGAACCCTCATATTCTCATTCATATTATATAATTCCCGTTACTCTATTTCAAACTGACCGAAAGGCGCAACTCTGAAAAGTGCCTTTCCCATAATATACTCTTCTCTGATAAAACCTACCCTGTTATCGCGGCTGTCGGTTGAATGGTTTCTGTTATCTCCCATTACAAAAACACAGCCTTCGGGCACAGTCACCGCACCGTTAAAATCCTCTCTGTCCTTCGTTGCTTCAGCGATATACGGCTCGTCAAGAGCAACACCGTCAACATATACAACGCCTTTTTCAAAATCAATATCAACCGTCTGTCCTTCTGTTGCAATAACTCGTTTTACAAGTGTATCGGGTATCTCTTCGGAGATACTGGGCTGACAGGTAACAACTATATCGCCGCATTTCGGCTCGGAATAAGTAGCGGTAAGCAGAATTCTGTCATTAGAGTTTAGTGTGGGCAACATGGACTCGCCAACAACTCCTACCGTTCTGAATGCAAACATAAACGCAACGGCAACCGCAATAACGGCAGTTGCAAATGTCGAAACTATATCAAAAGCCATTGACAAAGGGCTGCTCTTTTCCTTAACTTTATTTTCAGGCATTGAACGCACTCTCCTTTATTCGTAATCTTCTATCTTCCAATCGCCCGTAGGATAAATTCTGAATACAACTTTACCGAGTATATATCTTTCATCAATAAAGCCGATTTTGCTTGAACGGCTGTCAAGCGAATCTCCTCTGTTATCACCCATAACAAACAACTGACCCTCAGGCACTGTAACGGGAAAGTCAACATCATAACTTAGCGTTGTCGGCTCATCAATATAAGGTTCATTGAGCATAACCCCGTTAACAAAAACCTCACCGCGAATAAAATCAATGTCAACCGTATCACCGCCAACACCTATAACTCTTTTGACAATAGGTACATTCCTCTCCCAAGGCTGAGTGGCAATAACAATATCTCCTCTGTCGATATCAAAACTAATACCTGAGACCGCAACCCAATCTCCGTCATGCAAGGTAGGGTTCATTGAACCGCCTTCAACACCTATAATTCTGAACACCAAGCAGAACACCACAAACGCCGCAATAACCGCGCCCTTCAGTGAATCCGTAAGGTCAAATATGAACGAAATCAAAGCAGGCGCTTTTTTCTCTTCCGGTTCAAATTCTATCCAGAATTCCTCGATTTTACGCATGGTGTCCTCCTTTCTGCACAGAGATGCAATTTAAAGTAATTAATTAATGAGAATAATAGTAAAGGTGTAACAACGAAAATTGTTACACCCTCTACAAGACAATTATCTGATCTGTTCCTTAACCTTTGCAGCCTTACCAACTCTGTCTCTGAGGTAGTAAAGTTTGCTTCTGCGAACACGGCCGTGTCTGATAACTTCAACCTTAGCAACGTTAGGTGAGTGAACAGGGAAAACCCTTTCAACGCCTACGCCGTAAGAAACACGACGAACTGTGAAGGTTGCCGAAACGCCTGAACCCTTGCAAGCGATTACAGTGCCTTCAAAAGCCTGAATTCTTTCTTTGTCACCTTCGCGAATCTTAACGGAAACCTTTACGGTATCACCGACTTCGATTGCAGGCACTTCGGATTTGAGTGAATCCTGTGCGATTAACTTGAGTGCATCCATTGTAATTTTCCTCCGATTTTTTCAGAAGTTCGTAACTGTTAAACAGAAAGAGGAACGTCCGCTTTAATGTTATTGGCATTAAACCCCGTCTTTGAGCACAAAGACTCTAATGACGGCACAAATGCGAATAATATGATATCACAACATTTCAAAGATTGCAAGCATTTTTTTGCTCTTTTGCAATATTTTTTATATTTTGATAAATTTTCACCAAAAACAACCTTTCAGACCGCTTTCAATCATTCAAAAATGCTTAAATCTTCCTGTAAAAGTTTAGTTCTGACAATAGTAACATTCTCCGCCTGAGCCGCAAACTGCGAAAGAAGAGAATTCAAAAGCAGTTCAGCATTCAAATTAACCGTATTGCCTGCAGCAAGAACGGTTCTGATGCAAACATTTTTTTCATCGGTTTCGGCACTGAACGAACGCACCATTTCGCAAAGATTGACGGTTTTTATTCCTTTTTTGCTGCGCTTTTCAGCATTCAGAACGCCGCCGTCAATAACACTTTTTGCACCTGCGGCAAAACCCTCCGCTTCGCCCTCGCTTGCAAATTCCGCAATAATTTCATACTCTGCGGCGGCAATTGCATTAGGCTTGCACTCAGGCTTTGCAACATCAACAATTTCAATGCCTTCGGGCATTACGGCATTAAGTCTTTTCTTTATTTCACCAAAGGTTATTTCACCTTCAATCCTTATATCAAGCGGCTCTCTCATACCAACCTGACCGAGCGGCAGCGGCATAAGGAATGTCATGTAGGGATGAGGATTAAAGCCTTCTGTATACCAAAGCGGAATTTCCGCACGCCTTACGGCACGGGTCATGCACCTGTTCATATCGAGATGTGAGATATAAACGGCAAGACCGTCTTTTTTAAACCACAGTCTTACTGATTTCATCGCACGCACCTCCGTTAAGCCTGTTTGCACCGCATCCTGCACATTTTTCGCGGCAGCAAGCGGTTGTTTCTCCTTTATGAGCCTTTTTATTCTCATTAACAAGGAACTTCTTTGTTACACCATAATCCATGTGATCCCACGGAAGAATCTCATCGTATTCACGGCGCCTTGCAGTATAAAAATACGGGTCAATTCCGTTTTCGGCAAAACTCTCTTCCCATATCTCGGGCTTAAGGCATTCTGCCCATCCGTCAAATGAGCATCCTTTTCTCCATGCGGTTTCAATAACGTCAGCAAGCCGTCTGTCACCCCTGGCAAAAACACCTTCAAGGAAACTTGTCCAAGGCACATGGCGAGAAACGCTGACTTTTCTTGTCTTAACGCATGAAATAAGATAATTCTGCTTTTCAATAAGAACTTCGGGCTTATCCTGCGGTTCCCACTGAAACGGAGTGAACGGCTTTGGCACAAGCGATGCAACGCTTATGCTGACATTAACACTCTTGCCTTTGGGTTTATCGGGATTCTTATAAAATTCATCAACAACCGCCTGAGCAAGGTCTGCAATTCCGCAGATATCCTCCTCGGTTTCGGTTGGCAGACCTATCATGAAATAAAGTTTAACAGCAGTCCAGCCGCCTGCAAAAGCCTGAGCTGCAGTTGAAAGAACTTCTTCCTCGGTAATATTTTTGTTTATTACATCACGCAGACGCTGCGTTCCCGCCTCAGGGGCAAAGGTAAGCCCGCTGCGTCTTACGGCATTGAGTTTTTCCATAAGTTCCTTGGGGAAATTATCCGCTCTGAGTGACGGAAGAGCGATGTTGATTTTTTCATCAATCGTCCACGGAAGCATATTTGTGATGAGTTTTTCAAGACCTCTGTAATCACTTGTGCTCAGAGAGCAAAGAGAAATTTCGTCATAGCCCGTATTGTTGCAGATTGCACGGCACTGCTCCTCAACCACTTCGGGAGACTTGCTCCTGAGCGGTCTGTTAAGGAAACCTGCCTGACAAAAACGACAACCTCTTATGCAGCCTCTGAAAATCTCAACAGTTGTTCTGTCATGAACAACCTCAAGGAAAGGCACAACAAACTCCGTTGGAGAATACATTTTATCAAGATCTGCAACATTGCGTTTTTCAACCTTTTCGGGTGCACCACAAACAGGAGTTATCGCTTTCACGGTTTTATCTTCATTATATTCAACTTCATAAAGTGACGGCACATAAACACCCTTTATCTGCGCCGCCGCTTTGAGAAATTCCTGTTTGCTTGCGCCTTTGGCTTTGTATTCCTTGAGCAAATCAATCAGTTCATTTGTAACTTCCTCACCGTCGCCGGGCAAAATTATATCAAAGAACTCCGCCATAGGCTCCGCATTACAGACACATGCACCGCCTGCAACAACAATCGGAGTCAATTCGGTTCTGTCCTTAGCCCTTACGGGAAGACCTGCAAGGTCAAGCATATTGAGCACATTTGTATAACTGAGTTCATACTGCATGGTAAAGCCGAGAATATCAAACTCACGGATTGCATCGCCGCTTTCAAGTCCGTAGAGCAGAATGTTATTTTCACGCATAACCTGCTCCATGTCTACCCACGGCGCAAAAACTCTTTCACACCATGCATCATCCCTTGAATTTATGAGGGAATACAGTATTTTCATGCCAAGATGTGACATTCCGATTTCATAAGTATCGGGGAAGCAAAACGCATAACGGATATCAACCTTTGTCTTATCTTTAACAACGCTGTTAAGTTCTCCGCCCGTATATCTGCCCGGTTTCTGCACCTTAAGCAAAAATTTTTCAAGTTCCTTAGGATACATACATTTTCTCCTGTTCAAAAATCATATCTTTACAATTATATCATAATATATTACGAAAATCTACACTTTTTATTTAATAAAGTAACAACTGTGAGATATCCCGAAACGGCAAGAAGCGTTATGTTTCCGTTTTTTAACATAAGACCAAGCCCTGCAACCATCATCGGAACGATTGTAACACAAAATACAGCAAAACATATTTTATCACTTTTTTCTTCATCCGTTATTTTACAAAGAATAAGGTGCAGAATATTGCCGCCGTCAAGCGGTCGGCACGGTATAAGATTGAAAACACCCACACACAAACTTATAACTGCCGCTGTTTTTATTCCGGCGGAATGACCGGAAACAAAAAGAACGGCAGAAAGAATAAGATTAGCGGCAGGGCCGGATGCAAAAACAGCAACTTCCTCTGCCGTATCTACGCATGAACTTTTACGTTCAAGACGAACTCCGTAAAATGACAATTCAATAATTTTAGGCTTTTCGCCGAGAATAAGCAAACAGATTATATGTCCTGTTTCATGAACAATGCAGCAAAAAAGCGCTGCCGCACACAGCCCGCTTTCATCAACGATAAGCGTCAGCGTTACGGCAGCGGCAAAGGACATGTTAATTCTCAGAACCGTTTCGCCGAAATTAAGTTTCATTTGAATTCTCCGGATAAAGAAGCGCTTCAGGATCAACCCTTACACCGTTTATCCTGACCTCAAAATGCAGATGAGGGCCTGTTGACCAACCGGTTGAGCCTACAAGACCTATTGTTTCACCCTGCCTTATAATCGCACCCTCTTCCGCATATATTTCGGAAAGGTGGCAGTAATAGGTATGGAAACCGTCGGAATGCTCCATAAGCACATAATTCCCCCACACATCGCTGCTGCCTGTTTCAGTTACTTTACCGTAGAACGCAGCCGAAACAGGTGTCCCCTCTGAAGCGGCAAGGTCAAGGCCTGTATGAAATCCGTAATTGCCCGAAACGGGGTTTGTTCTGTAGCCGAACCTTGATGTTATGCGTGCATTTTCAACAGGCAAAACAGGGTCAACGCTTACATAATAAGGCGCAAAAGACGTTCCCTTTGCGGCTTCTTTCTCCTCAATATCTCCGCCGCCCGAACCATCCTGAACAATTTCGCCTACAGCAACCGTTTCACCCGTTTCATCGCTTGTCACTTCAAAAGATTCAACAGAAACATCTTTTTTTATCTCGGATTGCTCAACATTCCCCGATGAAGCCTGCACCGCACCACTCGGAACAAACACAAAGTCCGCCGCATTCTTTAAATCGTCAATAAACTCCCCTGCAGACATGTCATGACCCATGATTCTGCCGTAATCTTCACGCATGCGTTCAAATGATGCAGGGCTGATTTTGGACGCGATAAAAACTCCCGAAACAATCAAAATACACAGCACGCACTGCAGAAGTACAAGTCTTATGAGATAATCGGTTTTTGTTTTCGGCTTTGAACCGTTCTTTTTTCTTGGCTCGTCTTCATCGGTAAACCTGAATCGGCTTCTGTATTCATCACGCTCTGTGCGCTGATTTGACGGATACTGAAAATCATAGTCCATTTTAATTCCTCCGAAAAAAGTTTTTTCGGTCAATTATATGAAACCAAGTCTTAAAATTATGCGTAAAAAAGGCAAGGTGCTTTTACACCCTGCCTTTCTCTGCAGTATTAGAAAATCATTTTTTCTTTGAAAAATCAACTATTGCCAACACAATATTTTCGGCAAAAACAAGGAACGAAATCCAAACAGAGGTTTTAAATGCATCAAAAAACCGTTCGACAGACCACATGCTGTCGCCAAAAATGCCGAACAATCCATGGAGAATGCTGTTAACTGCAATACCGTCATGGTATTCCCAAAAAAGGTTATATAGCAGATTCACACCCAAATCCACCGAAACAAAAGTTGTTATCAGCAGGGCAATCAATGATAATATTCTCAATTTCTTCATCATTCTGATTTTCCTCCGGTTTTACTTATTCCTCTGCAATGATACGCCAATAATCGTATGAGTAATATTTTGTCAACCGTTTTTCAGCATCGGCTATGCTCTTGAAATATTCTTGGTCAAATTCCCCTTCGGGATTTGCATAAAGACCCCACGCAGATGCTTCACTGACACTCGGATAATATTTATCCCATAGCAGCGCACTGCCTTTTTTATCCTTGCCGTAATTGAGATATCTTGCATCTTCACGGATTGAATCACGGACTTTGATGTAATCGGCGATAAGTTCGCTGCGTTCTTTTTCGGGACAATCTCCGTCTGAATAATATTCCGCTCTGACGGCTATGCTCTCAAGCACGGAAATATATTTTGACATGCGCTTTGCCAGTTGCTCATCGCTGAGTTTTTCAAGGCGTGTTTCCATAATCTCACCACTCATCACTTTCATCAATAAGGACCGCATGGGCACAGCGTATTCCGTCAACTGCCGCGGAGACAATTCCGCCTGCGTAACCTGCACCCTCACCGCAGGGATAAAGGCCTCTGATATTTGCCTGATAGAGTTCATCGCGGATTATCCTTACAGGTGCGGAACTGCGTGTTTCGGGAGCAGTCAGCACACCGTCGGGCAACGCAAACCCGTTAAGGCTCTTATCCATTTTAACAATCGCCTTTGCCATAACATCGGTTACTTTTTCAGGCAGAACCTTGCGGATATCGCCGGGAGTAACGCCCGTTGCGCATGTTGGCTTGACATAAGAAAGTTTTTTTGAAGGTGTTCCGTTAAGGAAATCACCGATAGTCTGGCAGGGCGCGCTGTAATCACCGCCGCCGAGTTCAAACGCAGTTTTTTCAATTTTTCTTTGAAGTTCGATGCCTGCAAGAGGATGGTCGCTGCCGAAATGTTCAGGTTCAATACCTACAAGCAAAGCGGCATTAGAATTTTCGCCGTCACGGGCATACTCACTCATTCCGTTAACAACAACATGACCTTCTTCCGATGCAGCAGCAACAACCGTGCCGCCGGGACACATACAGAAAGTATATGCTCCCCTGCCGTGTTCGGGATGGCATGCAAGTTTATAATTTGCCGCACCCAAAGCAGGATGCCCCGCAAAAGAGCCGTATTGCGATTTATCAATCATTTCTCTGGGGTGTTCAATACGAACGCCGACAGAGAACGGTTTCTGCATTATTTTTATACCCTTTTTATAGAGCATCTCAACAGTATCTCTAGCCGAGTGACCTATACAAAGCAGAAGTGTATCCGTTTCAACATCCTCAACAGAGCCGTTGGAATTTTGGCAGGTTATTCCCTGTATAACACCGTTTGCAACTATAAGGTCAGTCAGTTTGCTGCCAAAGCGTACTTCACCGCCAAGCGAAATAATTTCTTCTCTGAACGCTTTTACAACTGCGCCGAGTTTATCCGTGCCTATATGAGGCGTTGAGGAATATCCGATTTCCGGCGGTGCACCGTGAACGATAAGTTCTTCAACAACTTTTCTGCAAAGAGGATCCTTTATACCGGTTGTGAGTTTTCCGTCAGAGAAAGTACCTGCCCCGCCTTCCCCAAACTGAACATTGCTTTCGGGATTAAGTTTCTTTGTTGCCCAGAATCTGTTGACATCCTGAGTTCTTGTGTCAACATCCGCACCTCTTTCAATAACAAGAGGTTTGAACCCTGCCCTTGCAAGAATAAGTGCCGCAAAAAAACCTGCAGGTCCAAAACCGGCAATAACGGGTCGGAGTGTACTTGTTCTTCGGATTTCAGGCATTTCATATTTATAAGGAACAGCAGTTTCAACTTTAGGATTTTTGGCATGAGCAACAACCGAAGCCTCATCCGAATCCACCTCAACGCTGACATTATAAACAAAATGAACATTATCTTTTTTTCTTGAATCAACCGCTTTTTTGACAATCTGAAGCGATGTGATTTTATTCTCTTTGCATCTGAGCGCTTTCGCCGCCGCTCTTCTGAGTTCACCTTCATCACTGTCAAGCGGTAGTTTTATTTCATTTATTCTTATCATATTTATTCTCCGTTTGGAATTATTTAAGTTCACCTGCAAGCATTCCCGATGCCCATGCCCATTGAAGATTGAAGCCGCCGCAACCGCCGTCAACATCAATTATTTCGCCTGCAAAATAAAGATTTTTACAAATCCTTGATTCCATTGTTTTTTCATTTATTTCCGAAACTTTTATGCCTCCGCTTGTTACCTGAGCATTTAAAAAGCCTCTTGTTCCTGTAACTTCAAGCGGAAAATTCTTGATTTTTTCAGCAACTGCACGCAAATCTTTTTCGCTGAGTTCTGATATTGTTTTTTCGGATTTGTAAAGTTTTGACACTTTACAAATTGCGATTCCGACTGCTTTCGGAAGAATCCCCGTAAGCAAATTATCAATCGAGCAAAAGCCTTTGATTTTATTGAGATTTTTGAGATATTCAAGCAACTCATCATATGCCATATCGGGCAAAAAGTCAATATAAGTAAAGGGATTTTGCTTTACAGATTCAATATATTTCTGTGCCGATGCCGCAAGTTCCATTGCGGCAATTCCGGACAAGCCGTAATCGGTAAAAAGAATTTCGCCCTGCGTTTTTGACAAAATTTTATCACCTTTGAGCGTGAGCCTTACATTTCTTGCTCTTGCACCCTTCAAAGGTTTTGTAATTTCAGGCGAAGCACACAGCGGCACAAGCGCCGGCACTGTTTTTGTAACGGTATGACCAAGCATTTCAGCAAGTGTATATCCGCTGCCGTCAGATCCCTGCGGAGCAGATGATTTTCCGCCTGCCGCAACAATCATTTTTTGACAGAATATATCTCCGTTAATGATAAAACCATTTTTGTTTTTCTTTATATCGGAAGCAGGTGTATCACAACAAACATCTATACCCAGTCTTTCAATTTCAAACCTGAGTGCATCCGTAACAGATGCTGCGGTGTTGCTTTCGGGATATACTCTGCCGCACGAATCGGAATAAGTAATCAAGCCGAGCGTTGAAAAGAATTCAATAATCTTTTCGGGAGAATAGCATCCAAGAGCATATTCTGCAAAACCCTTGTTCACATAGTCATGTTCAAGAGCATACAAATTGGTAATATTGCATTTTCCGTTGCCTGTTGCAAGGATTTTTTTGCCTATCCTCGGCAGTTTTTCAATAACCGCAACCTTAAGTTTCGGCTCACGGCGTTTTGCATTGATTGCAGCAACAAGCCCTGCCGAACAACCGCCTATAACCGCCAAATCATAATTTTTCATTCTGTGCTCGCTTTCTTTTTATTCCGCATAAACTTCCATTGTATATTTTACTATTTCGGCAAGAAAATGTCAACGCAATAATGGGGTAATATTCCGTTGACATTTTGATATTATAATGGTATCATTATTTAAATATAATTATACAGGAGAGGCTTATGCTCGAATTTGTTTTGATGATATCACACTATGCACTGCCCGTTCTTGCGGTTGCGGTGCTTGCGTTATGCCTTTCTGCACTTTTAAGGCGCAAACCGCCGTCACTCGGCAAAGCAAAATTAATTAACACAGTAAATGGCGATGTTTTTCCTCTTATCAGCAGAGAAACCTCAATCGGACGCCACAAAAATTGCGATATTATTCTTAATTATCCGAGTGTATCAAGAATCGGAGCCGTTATAGTTTGCACAAAAAACGGCTGGTACTTAACAGGAATTAAAACAGATTCCGAACTTCTCCTTAACGGCAAAAAGCCTGAAAAGAAGGCGCTGCTGAAAACAGGCGATAAAATTACTCTCGGCAACATAACACTTATTTTTGATAACAAGCAGGATAAATAAATGACAGATAAAACCAAAATTATAAAACTTGATAACGGATTACGGATTGTTATTCAGAAGTCTGACCACGCAAAAACTTGCTCGATGGGTATATGGATAGCAAGCGGCTCTTGTTACGAAACTCCCGAAACTGCAGGAACATCACATTTTATTGAACATATGCTTTTCAGAGGCACAAGCCGACGTTCCGCGCTCGATATCGCAGTTGAAATGGATGAAATCGGCGCGCTTCTCAACGCATATACAGCAAAAGAGATGACTTGCTTTTACGCACACACTTTATCGGAACATATGCCGAAAGCGCTTGATATCCTTTGCGATATGATAAAGAACCCTAAACTTTCGCAAGAAGATATAAACCTTGAAAAAGGTGTTATAAAAGAAGAAATTGCAATGTACGAGGACAGTCCTGAGGATTTGTGCGCCGATGTTTATTATGAAAACGTTTGGGCAGGCAGTATGCTTGCAAGCAATATTCTCGGCACCCCTGAAACCGTTGACAATGTAACAAAAGAAAGCCTTGTCTCTCATATGGCAAAATTTTATGTCCCCGAGCGTATGGTTATCAGTTTCAGCGGAAATTTTGATGAGAATGCCGCAGTCGAAATCTGCAAAAATTATTTCTCACAATTAAAAAATACAAACTTTGATATAGCACCTGTTTCAGCCGATTATCACGCAGGCATTACCCGTATAAAAAAGGATTTAATGCAGAATCAACTTATTCTCGGCTTTCCCGGAATCACGCTTACAGATAAACGCCGTCACGCCGTTTCGCTTATATCCTCAATTCTCGGCTCGGCATCGTCATCAAGGTTGTTTCAAAGGATAAGAGAAGAACTTGGTCTTGTATATTCGGTTGACTGCGCAAGTGTTTCTCACCTTGATGCAGGCGTGTTTATTATTTGCATGGGGCTTAGCGAAAAATCAGAGAAAAAAGCCATTACGGAGTCGCTTAAGATAATCTCCGAATTTGCGGAAACCGTTACGGAAAAAGAACTTCTGCGGGCAAAAGAACAAGTAATTGCAAGTTTTGTTATGGGACTCGAAAACATATCATCCGTCGCATCCCGTAACGGCAGGAATGTTTTACTTTTTGACAAAGTGATATCCGAAGAAGAAGTTATTGAAAAAATCAGAGCGATAACACTTGAAGATTTAAAAGAAACAGCCGCTAAACTGCTTGATATTTCAAAAATATCATTATGCACGGCAGGCAAAGTTACAAGTGAAAAAACATATAAGGAAATTTTAGGTATACATTAAGGAAGTTTTCGAAATGATTAACAAAAAAGAAATAAAAAGAATTGTAGTAAAAGTCGGCACATCAACATTGACTTATGATACGGGAAAAATAAATCTGCGCCGCATGTCAAAACTTGCTCAGGTACTCAGCGACCTGAAAAATGCAGGTGTTGAAATCGCTCTTGTAACCTCAGGCGCAATCGGAGTAGGCGTAGGCAAACTCGGATTAAAGGAAAGACCGCACGACACCCCGGGCAGACAGGCTGCAGCAACCGTAGGTCAGTGTGAACTCATGTTCCTTTATGACAAATTCTTCGGCGAATACGGTAACATTACGGGTCAACTCCTTGTTACGAAAGATGACTTTGACGATGAAGAACGTCACCGCAACCTCCATAATTCATTCATGAAACTGTTTGAATACGGAGCAATTCCCGTTATTAACGAGAATGACAGCGTTGCCGTTGATGAAATCGTTTTCGGCGATAATGACAGCCTTTCCGCTCATGTTGCAAAAATTGTTGATGCGGATTTGCTTATTATCCTTACGGATATTGACGGTCTTTTCAGCGCGAATCCCAGAGAAGACGAAAACGCTGTACTCATTCACAGCGTTGATGCAATAACAGGCGAAATTCTCGCCCTCGCCGGCGGCAGCGGCACAAGCAGAGGTACAGGCGGCATGATAACAAAACTCCACGCTGCTCAGATTGCCACAGCAGCAGGCATTGACACTGTTGTTATGAACGGCTCAGACCCTGAAGAAATATATAAACTGCTTGACGGCAGGCAGATAGGAACACTGTTTAAAGCACAGGGGGAATCAAAATGAATAATATGACAGATATCGGCGCACGCTCAAAAGAAGCGCAAAGAATGCTTGCCAAAGCAGGCGGTGCAGAAATTGATAAAGCGCTGCTTGCAATCGCATCTGCTCTTGAAAAAAATTCACATTATATTCTTGAAGAAAACTCAAAAGACATCAGAGCCGCAAAAGATGCAGGTATCAACGAAGCAATGATTGACAGGCTCACCCTTACTGCAGACAGAATCTCGGGCATGGCAAACGGTCTGCGTCAGGTTGCGGCAAGCGAAAACCCCGTAGGCAAAGTGCTTTGGGGAGAAGCACGTCCAAACGGCATGAAGATAGAGAAAGTCTGTGTTCCCATAGGTGTAATTGCGGTTATTTTTGAGGCAAGACCAAATGTTACCGCTGATGCTGCTGCAATATGCCTCAAAGCAGGCAACTCAGTTATCCTCAAAGGCGGAAAAGAGGCAATAAACTCAAACAAAGCGGTTGCTGCAGTTATGAGAGATGCTCTCGCGGCATCAGGTCTGCCGGAAGACTGTATTATTCTCATTGAGAACATATCAAGGGAAGCCGCTACGGAACTTATGCGCCTTAACGGCTATGTTGACCTTCTTATTCCCAGAGGCGGTGCAGGTCTTATCCGCTCGGTTGTTGAAAATGCCACGGTTCCCGTTATTGAAACAGGTGTCGGTAATTGCCACGTTTACGTTGACAGCGATGCCGATATAGATATGGCAGCGCAGATTGTTGCCAATGCAAAAGCATCAAGAGTTTCTGTCTGCAACGCATGTGAAGGGCTTCTCGTTCACCGTGATATTGCTGAAATTGCGCTCATTTCAATAGGCGAAAAACTTAAGGAAAAGAATGTTGAAATCAGAGGTGACGAAGCAGTTTGCGAAATTCTCCCCTATGCCGTTGCTGCAACCGATGAGGACTGGGCAACTGAATATCTTGATTACAAAATCAGTGTAAAAGTTGTTGACGATATTGATGAAGCCATTGCCCATATTGCCAAATACGGCACAGGTCACAGTGAAGCAATAGTCACAGACAGTTATGCCGCAGCCGAAAAATTCAAGGCAGAAGTTGATGCCGCAGCAGTTTATGTTAATGCATCAACAAGATTTACCGACGGCGGAGAATTCGGATTCGGTGCAGAAATCGGCATTTCAACTCAGAAACTTCACGCAAGAGGTCCGCTCGGCATTGCACACATGGTAAGTTCAAAATACATTATCAGCGGCAACGGACAAATCCGATAACGGGAGGTAATATTATGGCTAAGGCAAAGAAAAATAAATTAGCATTCCCGATAGGCGTTATTGCTTTTGTTCTTGCAATTATCGGTTTTATAACCGTCATAAATTTTACTGTTGACACGGTTAAAAATCTTGCAGACAATACAGCCGATAAAAAGGCTTACGAAAAAATGCTCGCACCCGTTGTCATGTTTGACCCTGACCCGTTTGACGATTTGACTCAGGCTGATGTTTCGCAACTGCTCAACAGCGCAGTCTGGGCTCTGCTTATGAGTGATGACGGTGCCGATAAATACCCCTATTCCGAAGGTGAAAACATCGGTATTGTTGTTCCTCAGGCGGATATTGAAAAATATTTCATCAGCCTTTTCGGCACTGAAATTGATATCGCATCGCTCCACTCAACAATCGACATGAGTGCGTATGATATCACCTATGATTCAGCGCTTCAGAGTTACATCCTTCCCATTACGGGCATTGAATCAGCCTACACACCCAAGGTATATGAAATCCAGAAACAGGGCAGTTCGCTCATTCTCAGTGTCGGCTACATCGGCAACAAGGCATGGGTACAACTTGAAGACGGTGAATATAAAGCACCGGAACCCGATAAATTTATGAAAATAACATTGCGTGACCGCGAAGGTATGAAATATGTTTCATCCATTCAGGCAACCGATGTTCAGGAAGTTATAGGTACAACTCAGCGCAGAGATACCGAAGAGGAAACAACTCTGCCCGAAGTAATTGAAACAGAAACAACTCTTCCTCTTACAACCGCAGTACCCGTTACCGATGAAGACGGTGAAGAAGTTACAGATGAAAACGGTGAAACCGTAACGGAAATCATAACAGTTACCGAAGAAACTACCGAAGCCGATGAATCCGTAACAGGTGAAGAAACCTCCGACGAAGAAACAACAGAAGAAGAGTAATCCGTTACAGGAGATAAAAAATGAATTCATTCGATAAACACGCAAAGTCACTTGAATTTGACAAGGTCCTTGAAAGGCTTGCGGATTTCACAAGTTGCGACGATGCTCGTTATAACGCAACCCATCTCAGACCCGAAAGCAATCTTGACCTCGCAAGGGCTTTGCAAAGCCAGACCGTCGATGCACATATGTTGCTCGCCCGTTTCGGCGGGCCGTCATTCGGCGGATTAAAAAATGTAAACAATGCTCTCAGCAGAGCCAACGCAGGCAGCGTTCTCAATACAAAGGAACTGCTTGATATCGGCGGTGTACTGAGAGTTATACGAACACTGTCACAATGGAGAGCATCAAACGCAGGTGTTCAGACTGTGCTTGACCCTATATTCAACGCTCTCGTACCCAACAAATTCCTTGAAACTGCTATTTTTAACGCAATTATTTCAGAAGAAGAAATATCAGATAATGCATCGCCTACGCTCAAAGATATAAGGCGAAAAATTCGCATTCAGGAATCAAAGGTCAGAGAACAACTTGAAAAATTCTCGCGTTCCCAGACCCATTCAAAATTCTTGCAGGAAAACATCATAACCCAGCGAAACGGCAGATACGTTGTGCCTGTCAAAAGCGAACACCGCAACGAGGTTGCAGGTCTTGTTCATGATACTTCATCAAGCGGTGCAACCGTTTTTATTGAACCTATGGCGGTTGTTGAAGCGAATAATGAAATCCGTGTGCTGCAAACCAAAGAGCGCGAGGAAATTGAAAGAATACTCAGCGAACTTTCGGCAAGTGCGGGCGATTTCTCGCAGAGCATCAAAAACAGTTATGAATGCGCCGTTGAACTCAATCTTATTTTTGCAAAGGCACAGTATGCTTATAAACTCAAAGCCGCTCCTCCGATATTAAATGACAAAGGCATTATCAATCTGCGTGCGGCAAGACATCCTCTGATTGACCCTCAAAAAGTTGTGCCGGTTGACATTATGCTCGGTGCGGATTTTGATACGCTTGTTATAACAGGTCCCAACACCGGCGGTAAGACTGTTTCAATCAAAACGCTCGGTTTGCTTTCACTCATGGCAATGTGCGGCCTTATGATTCCTGCCGGCGACAGAAGCAAAATATCTGTTTTTGACAAAATACTTTCCGATATAGGTGACGAGCAGTCAATTGAGCAATCGCTCTCAACCTTTTCGGCGCATATGAAAACCATAATCAGCATTTATGACGAAGCCGATGAAAGCAGCCTTATTCTTATTGATGAGTTAGGCGCCGGCACAGACCCCGTTGAGGGTGCAGCACTTGCAATCTCAATTCTTGAAGCACTTCATTTTAAGGGTGCAAAAATTGCCGCAACCACTCACTATGCAGAACTTAAAGCATACGCTCTTGAAACGCCGAGAGTTGAAAACGGCTGTTGCGAGTTTGATGTTGCTACTCTCAGACCCACATACCGTCTGCTTATCGGTGTGCCCGGCAAATCAAACGCCCTTGCAATCAGTGAAAAATTAGGGCTTGATATGTCGGTAATCAACAGAGCAAAAGACCTTGTTTCAAGTGAAAATAAGGCATTTGAAAATGTTGTTGACCGTCTTGAAGAAACCAGACGGCGCATGGAAGATGAATATGACCGTGCAAAGCAACTCTCTGACAAAGCAAGCAGAGAAAAGGAAGAAGCCGAAAAGATTAAGGCGGAAGCTGCAAAACTGCGAGAAAAAGAGATGGAAAAAGCAAAATCTCAGGCACTCAGAGTTGTTGAACAGGCAAAGCGCGAAGCATATACCCTTTTGCAGGAACTTGATAAACTCAAAAAAGAGCAGCAGAAAACAAAAGATGCCGCGGAACTTGCAAGGCGCGCAAAATCACTTGTCAAAAAGGGAATTGAGTCAATTGATTCTGCCGCTGATCCGATTATCGGCATAGAGGATGATGACAAGGATTATGTTCTTCCGCGTCCGCTTGTTGCCGGCGATACGGTTATTATCCGCGATATCGGCAAATCCGCAAAAGTTCTTTCTCCTGCTGATAAAAACGGAAATGTTGAGGTACAGGCAGGTTCTATCAAAACAAGGGTTAAACTTTCAAATCTGCGTCTTTGTGAAAATGCACCGAAGAAAAAAGAAAACAAATCCACCGTCAGGCTTCAGGGTGAAAGCCGCCTCAACATGGCAGCCTCAACAAGGCTTGATTTAAGGGGAATGACAGTTGACGAATGTTTGATTGAACTTGACAGATTCATTGACCAAGGTCTCAGAACAGGGCTTAATGAATTTACTGTTGTTCACGGCAAAGGTACGGGTGCGCTGCGCAGCGCCGTTACACGTTATCTGAAGGCTTCTCCGTTTGTAAAATCGAGCCGTCTTGGCGTTTACGGAGAGGGTGAAGACGGTGTAACAATAGTTACATTGAAGTAACAATGTAAAGTTATATTGCTTTACAAGCACTGAACACCGACTGCGTGTGAAAAACTTTTCCACTTTCAATGTGTGGAAAAGTGAATACATCTTGTGGCTCAAACCGATTTTTTACACTAATTATGGGTTTTTCACCCCGTTTTTGGATAAATCGTGAGAAAAAGGTGAAAAAGTGTCTCAATTGTCGTAAAAATTATGCTTGACAATGCATATTATTTTTAGTATAATATCCACCTGTAAAGTGTGAAAACTTTACAGGTGGATGATTTTTCGGAACATATTCCGTTATGATTTAAGAGAAAGGAGGGGCATGATTGGCAAAAAATTATGAAATCGCTGTTTTAATTGATTTTTACGGCGAAATGCTTACAGCAAAACAACGTGATTTTTTGGAATATTATTATAACGACGACCTCTCTCTTTCAGAAATAGCAGAAAACGAAGGCATTACCCGTCAGGGTGTGCGCGATGCAATCAAAAGAGCCGAAACCCAGTTGCAGGAAATGGAAAGCAAATTAGGCGTTGCAAGGCGTTTTGAAGAAATGCGCCGCAGCCTTAACGATATTATTGAATGCTCAAATCAGATTTCCGAATATAACCTGCGCCACAGCCTTTCAAAAGAAATCAATGACTGCAGCGTACGCATCAAAGCCGCTGCAATGACTCTTTTGGAAAGTTAAAAGAAAAATTCTACATACATTAAATATATAAGGGGTGAAACAATTGGCATTTGAAGGACTTTCAGACAGACTTGAATCTGCGTTTAAAAACCTGCGCAGTAAGGGCAGCCTTAACGAAGCAGATGTAAGAAGCGCAATGCGTGAAGTGCGTATGGCTCTGCTTGAGGCCGATGTTAACTATAAAGTTGCCAAGGATTTCACAAACACCGTAACCGAAAAAGCAATCGGCGAAAAGGTTATGGAAAGCCTTACACCCTCTCAGATGGTTATCAAAATCGTTAAAGAGGAACTCGTAAGTCTTATGGGCGGAACTCAGAGCCGCCTTGCTTATGCCAGCCATCCGCCAACAGTTATTCTGATGTGCGGTCTTCAGGGTTCGGGTAAAACTACCCACTGTGCAAAACTTGCTCTTATGCTTAAAAAGCAAAATCACCGTCCCCTGCTTGTAGCCTGCGATATTTACAGACCGGCGGCTATTAAACAGTTACAGGTTGTCGGTGAGCAAGTAGGCGCTCCTGTTTTTGAAAAAGGTCAGGAAAACCCCGTCACAATCGCCAAAGAGGCTATTGCTTATTCAAAGGATCACGGTTATGACTATGTTATCCTTGATACCGCAGGCCGTCTGCATGTTGACGAAGAACTCATGAACGAACTCAAGGCAGTTAAGGCTGAAGTTAAACCTCACGAAATACTCCTTGTTGTTGACTCAATGACAGGTCAGGATGCCGTTAATGTTGCCACATCATTTGATGAAGCACTAGGAATTGACGGTCTTATCCTTACAAAACTTGACGGTGACACCCGAGGCGGCGCGGCGCTTTCAGCAAGAGCCGTTACGGGCAAACCCATTAAATTTGTCGGTACAGGCGAAAAACTCGAAAATCTCGATGTTTTCCACCCCGACAGAATGGCTTCAAGAATCCTCGGCATGGGCGATGTTCTTTCACTTATTGAAAAAGCAGAGCAGTCCATGGATGAGAAAAAGGCTGCAGAACTTGAAAAGAAACTTCTGCAGAACAAATTCGACCTTAACGATTTGCTTGACCAGTTTGAGCAAATCCGCAAGATGGGTTCACTTCAGGATACCCTTGCTCTTATCCCCGGCATCGGTAAAAAAGCAAAGGATATTGAAGTAGACGAGCGTAAATTTGACCGTCTTAAGGCAATCATCCTTTCGATGACGGAAAAAGAACGCACCAACCCCGATATAATCAATCCCTCTCGCAAAAAGAGGATTGCAGCCGGATGCGGACAGAGCATTGAAGATGTCAACAGGCTTCTCAGTCAGTTTAAACAGATGCAAAAAATGTTCAAGCAACTCGGCGGTAAAAAAGGCGGTAAGCGCCGCAGAAAGCAGCGTTTCCAGATGCCTGCAGGATTTGACCCCTCACAGTTCGGAATGTAATACGGTTTAACCGATACATTATATATTTTATTAATTTGTTTATTATTTATTTTGGAGGAATTTATCATGGCAGTAAAAATCAGACTTCGTCGTATGGGCGCAAAGAAGGCTCCCTTCTATCGCATCGTTGTTGCAGATTCAAGATATCCCCGTGACGGCAGATTCATCGAGGAAATCGGAACTTACAATCCCGTTGCTAACCCCACAGAAGTAAAGGTAGACGCTGAAAAGGCAAAGCAGTGGATTGCAAACGGCGCACAGCCCACAGACACTGTTAAGGCTATCCTTAAAAAAGAAGGCGTTCTTTAATCCTTAAAGGTCTGAGAGGTTAATAATGAAAGATTTACTTATCAGCATCGCTCAGGGTCTTGTTGATGATCCCGCAGCGGTAACCGTTACCGTTGACGAACCTGCTGAGGACGGCACTGTTGTTTATCACCTTCACGTTAGCGAGGGCGATATGGGCAGAGTTATCGGCAAGCAGGGCAGAATTGCAAAGGCTATCCGCACAGTTATGCGTGCCGCTGCAACTCGTCAGGATACAAGGGTTGTTGTAGAAATTGATTAAAGAATTCCTTGAAATCGGTGAAATTGTAGGCACTCACGGCATTAGGGGCGAAATCCGCTTCAATCCGTGGTGCGATTCACCCGAATTCGTAAAAAAGTTTAAAACTTTATATTTCGACAGCAATGGAGGCTGTGCGGCGCAGATTAAAACTGCGAGGCCGCACGGCAACATTGTTTTGTTGACAATTAAAGACGTTGACTCCGTTGAAAAGGCGCAGAAACTGCGCGGAAAAGTTCTCTATATGAAACGCAGCGATGCAAAACTGCCCGAGGGCACATATTTCATTGCGGAACTTATCGGCTGCACGGTTTATGATGCCGATAACCCTGATAAGATTTACGGCACGCTGTCAGATGTCAGCGAAACAGGGGCAAACGATGTATGGCACATTAAGGACAGCAACGGTAAGGAATACCTTATCCCCTCTATCCCCGATGTTGTTATTGAAACCGATGTTGCGCAAAACCGTATTGTTATCAGACCGCTGAAAGGTATTTTTGACGATGAGGATTGATATTTTAACCCTTTTCCCCGAAATGTGCGAAAGCGTTCTGGGCGAAAGCATTATCGGCAGGGCACGCGCCAACGGCTGCGTTGAAATAAACTGCCATAATATCAGAGATTACACTCTTGATAAGCATAACCGGGTTGACGATGCGCCATACGGCGGCGGCACGGGCATGATAATGCAGACTCAGCCCATCTATGACTGCTACTCAGCGCTTTGTGATGAAACGGGGACAAAACCGCACCTTATATATCTTTCTCCTCAGGGCAAAACCCTTACACAGGAAAAGGTTAAGGAACTCTCAAAACTCGACAATATCGCTCTGCTCTGCGGTCATTACGAAGGCATTGACCAAAGGGTTATTGATGAAATCGTTGATGAGGAAATTTCAATCGGAGATTATGTTCTGACAGGCGGTGAACTGCCTGCGCTTATTCTTGCAGACAGCATTTCAAGAATGCTGCCGGGTGTGCTTGCAAACGAAGATGCGTTTACGCTGGAAAGCCATTATTCGGGCTTGCTCGAATATCCGCAGTACACCAGACCATTTGAATGGCACGGAGAAAAAGTGCCTGAGGTTCTGATATCGGGTCACCATGCGAATATTCAGAAATGGCAGCGTGAGCAAAGCCTCAAACGCACTCTCGAACGCCGCCCCGATATGCTCGAAAAAGCAGAACTGACAAAAAAAGATAAAGAATATCTTGATACATTGAAAACACCCTGAGTTGATTAACTCAGGGTGTTTCTCTTTGTCAAAACACATGCATATCAAAACAATATTATAATTTTATTACTCTCTGTTCTTGAAAAACTTAATTTGTTTTGGTATAATATGATACATCAATTAAACGAAAGGTGATAACTTATGAAACTTACCAAAAAAGTTCTTGCAGTGATCATGTCTGTTCTTATGCTCTCAATGGTATTTGTTCCTTGTGCATTTGCTGCAGATAACAGCACTTCAAACGCCGCTTTGAAATTCAACGAAGACGGCAAATTCAAAATCATGATCTTTGCTGACAGCCAGGATGATGAAACTCTTGAAGCAACAACCGCTCAACTTATGAGAGAAGCACTTGATGCTCAAAAGCCCGACCTTGTTGTTTACCTCGGCGACAACACTGTTGCAGAAGGCTATGAAAATCAGGCAAAGGCTATCGAAGCCATTGTTGCTCCCTGCGTTGAAAGAAATGTTCCCTTTACTCTTGTTTTCGGCAACCATGACCAGGAACACAATGTTGAAAAGGAAGTTCTTCTCAAAGAATATCAGAAATATCCCGGTTGCCTTGCATATGACGCTGTTCCCTCGCTTTACGGCTGCGGAAACCACAACCTCCCCATTCTTGCTTCTGACGGCACAGGCATCGCATTCAATCTCTGGTTTATCGATTCAGGTACATCCGTTGCTGAAGTCGGCGGCTATGACTATGTAAGAGAAGATCAGATAAAATGGTATAAGGATACCGCTGCTGCTCTCAAAAATCTCAACGGCGGCAAAACAGTTCCTGCTATCAGTTTCCAGCACATTATCGTTACAGAAGCATATGAGGCAGTAGGAATGATGAAAATTCCCTTTGGCATCGAAGATTTTACATTTGATGGTCAGGCTTATCTCCCCGTTCCCAATTTCGGAGCATACGAAGGCTTCATTTTTGAGCCACCCTGCCCCTCTTATGTAAACGGCGGTCAGATGGACGCATGGCTTGAAACAGGCGATGTTATGGCTACATTCTATGGCCACGACCATGTAAATGACTTTACCACAAACTATGAAGGCGTTGACATCACAACCGTTCCCACCGTTGGCTGCAACTCCTATTCAAACGATATCAACAGAGGCGTAGGCCTTATCACTCTTGACGAAAAAGATCTTTCAACTTATGAATATGAAGCACTTCGCATGTATGATTTTGCTCTTGCAGAAGGTTCAAAGATTCCCGAATGCGAAGGTGCACTCAGCACATTTGAGTACAAGTTCTATAAGGCTGTAGACAGTTTTCTTACAACACTCCATAAGATTGTTTCTGTTTTCTTTTTCATAAAATAATCATCAGGCAATAATAAAAAGGGCTGTTTTCACAGCCCTTTATTTTTTATCAATACCAAAGGAATCCGAGCAATAAAATGCGGATTATCCATTGCCACCATGCATATGAAACATTAACACTGAAAGTTGCAGTGCAATCCTCATATGTTACGGTAATAACCTGAGAACCTGTCTTTGAGAGTTTTTTCGGTGTTACTTCATATCCGCTTTTAACTGTCTCGCTTGTGCCGTCGGTATAATTAACGCTGAGTACAAGACCTGTTGTGTCAAGCGTGTCCTTGTAATAATAACTTGTTATACTTGGTAAATTGAGAACAGAAATTGATTTTACCGTTTTATCAATTTTGTAAGTACCGATTTCGTAGTTAACCGAATTATTCACTGCATATGTATGAGCAGCCGAACCGCTTTCAACCCAAAGAGTAATATTGTCACAACCCTGAAAAGCACCTGTGTTTAAAGTTGTTACTGTTGCGGGAACATTCAGATTCCCAAGTGATGTACAGCCGTAAAAAGCGCCGATATCTATGGTTTTTACACTTGCCGGAATTTCAACCGAAGTAAGGCTTGTGCAGTTTTCAAATGCTTTTGTGCCAATGGTTTTTACGCCGTTTAAAATAACAACGGTTTCCAGACCCGACTTGTAAAACGCACTTTCAAAAGTTTCAACGCTTGCAGGAATTGTTATACTCTTAAGTGCAGGACATCTGCCGAAGGACTGTGAGCCGAGATATGTAACGGTTGAAGGAAGTGTTACGCTTGAAAGTTTTTTACAGTTATAGAAAGCGTAACTGTCAATCTTTTCAAGTCCGCTCGGAAGCGTAACATTTGTGAGATTTGTATTATCACCGAATGCATAATCTGCAATGATTTTTGTGCCCGATGCTACAGTATATGATGTCTGCGTTTTTGCGTTGGGATACTGGATAAGTGTTTTTGCTGTGTTAACACCTGCTTCATAAGGACCGTAAAGCACGCCGCTGACACTGCTGTAAACTGAGTTTCCGCTTGCAACGCCGTAAGATGAAACTGAATTGCATCCTATAAACGCGTTCTTTCCGATTGATGTAACGGATGCGGGAATTGTAACTGACGCAAGGGAACTGCACAGACCGAAAGCCTCTTTGCCGATTGAAGTTACCGTTGACGGAATTGAGATTGACGCAAGAGTTCTGCAACCGTAGAATGTCTTATCCGCAACAGATTTAAGCGAAGACGGAAGCGTAACGCTTTCAAGCATGCCGCAGTTGTTGAATGCTGCCGCTTTAATGTCGCATGTGCTGCCTTCAAACACAACTTTTGTAAGCACCTCGCAACTGTCAAACGCATTGCTGCCTACACTCGTTACTGACGAAGGGATATTTACCTGCGTTATTCTTGTGCAATCTTTAAATGCGTTGTTACCGATATGTGTAACACTCACACCCTCATAAGTTGACGGAATATCAATAGTGCCCGATGCGGTTGTATTGCAATCGGTTACCATGGCAAATCCGCCGTAATCCTTTATGGTAAGGTAACTCTCACCTGCTGCCGAAGCAGGAATTGCGTTGCCGATAAAAACAATCATAACAGCAAGCGCAACGCTTAATATTTTTGCGATTTTCTTCATAGTTTGTCCCCCTGTAATCATAGTATCGCATTTTGAATTATACATCATTTTAAGTAAAAAATCAATAATTATTGTCATAATCTTTAAAATCTGTTTTTGATTTTATTGACAAAACTGTGTAAAACAACTAAAATTGTGTTATCAAAAAAGGAGATTCTGATACAATGATTGACGGAAACGGAAATTTTTATAAACCAGAGCGCGGCTCAACCGCTGTGCCTGACCATATCATGCTCGCCTTTTGCGGCGATGCAAAAACACAGATGGCTGTTATCTGGCGTACATGCACTGATGTTGAATGCGGATACATTCTTTTTCGCAAAGAAAATGAAACAGAATGGATAAAAGCAGCGGCAAAATTTGAAACACAGGAAACCGATATTGATATCAGTAACTACTGGTCAGTAAGGCTCAGCGGACTTGAAGCCGGCACAAAATATGTCTACAATGTCGGATCAGATAAAAATCGCAGTGAAAACTTCACATTTGAAACCGAGCCTGAAAACCTTGAAAAATTCAGTTTTATAGTAATCTCAGACCATCAGAAAGGTGATCCCTGTCACCTGCCCGATTACAGCATTGTTGGAAATATGCTCAAAGTCGCGCTTGAAAGACATCCCGAATGCAGATTCATCTTTACAGCAGGCGATAACTGCGATAACGGGCAGAACGAACTGCAATGGAACGGAATGTTTGAGGGTCTGAAAGGTATCATTGAGAGCAAGCCGTATATGATGTGCACAGGCAACCATGATAACAGAGGTTTCATTACATACTTTCCCGAACCGACAGGTAAATTCTATCTTGAACATGCCGATTTCTTTGATTTTCAGTTTGGCGCTGCATACCCCGAAAACGGACCCGAAGGTTACACAGGTGAAAACTATTCATTTGACTACGGCAACACCCATTTCCTTGTTCTCGGCATCAATGCACCCGATATTGTGGAAGACTGGGCATATAACGATTTGCAAAACAGCAACAAAACATGGAAACTCGGCGCATACCATTTTCCGATTTATCCCGTTATGCCTGAGGGTCAGAATAATGACGGCTATCCGTGGCTGAGAAAACCCATTGAAGACGGCAGACTTGACATTCTTTTTGAAGGTCACGAGCATTCGTTTGCAAGAACTTTTCCTACAAAAGGTGATGAACATTTTGACAAGCCTTCAGAGGGAACGGTTCATTATATAGTAGGCAACGGCGGCGGAAATATCTACCATTCAAACGCACGTAAAATTTGGCACTCTGCATTCTATCCGCAGGAAATCCGCATGGGTTCATACACACTTGTTGAAATCGACGGCAATGTGCTCACCGCAACGGCTTACCTTGCAGACGGCAGAATAATTGATGTTTTTACAATTGACAAAAGCAAGGATTTAATCACGCCTTATGCACTTGCGCCGACATATGACTGGACGAAAATGGCATTCAAGGGGCAGATGCTTGAACTGATTTCAAGAGAACTTTATCCCGAGAAAAAAGACGGAATATGGTATGCACCGTTCGGCGTTGTTATTCAGTTTATCGGCGGTAAAGTTATCAAAGAAAAAGATACCCTTTATGTTGAATCCTACGGTCACAGGGCAACTTTTACCGAAGGCAGCCAACTTGTAAAAACTGATCTCGGAACAGTAGAAATGCATGGCAAACCGTATTTTTACAGAAACCAACTTTTTGTTCCTGTTGATGACAGCGCAAAAATGTTTGAAATGGAATGGTATTATGCCGAACACAATAATTTTATAAACTGGAACACTTCGAGCGAGGATAAACCTCTTTCAAAACATCCCGAAGAATAGTGGAGGAATAAATATGCTTTATAAAAAGAATACTGCTCCATCGCTGAGCGACGAACTCTTTAAAAATCCAACCTGTGAATACAGAGGAACTCCTTTCTGGGCATGGAACAGCGACCTCAAGGCTGAGGAACTCTGCCGCCAGATTGAAGTGTTCAAAAAAATGGGCCTCGGCGGCTTCCATATGCATGTAAGAACAGGAATGTCAACAAACTATCTTTCAGATGAATTCATGTCACTCATTAAGTGCTGCTGCGAAAAGGCAGATAAAGAACACATGCTTGCATGGCTTTATGATGAGGACAGATGGCCCTCAGGCGCAGCCGGCGGTCTTGTTACAAAAGATGAGGAATACAGAGCACGCTGTCTGCTTATGACCACCGTTCCCTGCGACAACTGTGAAACCGCTTCAAACTATGTTGATTCAAGAGCAGAAGGCAGCAGAAACGGTAAAGGGCATCTTATTGCATGTTACGATGTTGTTCTTGATTCCGAAGGTTACCTTGCCGACTACAAAGTAATCGGTGAAAACGATGAAGCGAAAGGTACTAAGTGGTATGCCTACCTTAAAATTCACACTCCTTCACCGTGGTATAATAACCAGACATATCTTGACACGCTTAATCCCAAAGCGGTTAAGCGCTTTGTTGAAGTTACACATGAGAGATATAAAGAAACCATCGGTGAACATTTCGGCAACGTTGTTCCTGCAATCTTTACCGATGAACCTCAGTTCACACGCAAGAAACTTCTTAACAACTCAACCGATACCGATGACATTCTCATGCCGTGGACAGATGATTTCCCCGATACATATAAATCACAGTATGGCGAAGATATAATTAATTCTCTGCCCGAAATTTTCTGGGAACTGCCCGATAACAAGGCATCGGTTACACGTTATCATTATCATGACCATATCTCAGAGCGTTTTGCAGAGGCTTTTGCTGATGTCTGCGGTAACTGGTGCAGAGAAAACGGAATTGCTTTGACGGGCCACATGATGGAAGAACCGTCGCTTCACAGCCAGACTGCCGCTTTAGGCGATGCAATGCGTTCATACAGAGGCTTTGATCTGCCCGGCATTGATATGCTTTGTGCAAGTTTTGAATTTACAACGGCAAAGCAGGCGCAATCCGCCGTTCATCAGTATGGCAGAGAAGGTATGCTCTCCGAACTATACGGTGTTACCGGCTGGGACTATGACTTCAGAGGCTACAAACTTCACGGCGACTGGCAGGCATGCCTCGGCGTAACCATAAGAGTTCCTCACCTTTCATGGTATGCAATGGGAGGCGAAGCAAAGCGTGACTATCCCGCTTCAATCCACTATCAGTCACCATGGTGGAAAGAATTCTCATATCTTGAAGACCATTTTGCAAGAGTAAATGCCGCAATGACAAGAGGTAAGCCCGTTGTCAAAGTCGGCGTAATCCACCCTGTTGAAAGTTTCTGGCTTCATTGGGGTCCCAATGATAAAACCGCTCTCATGCGAGAAAATATGGATGAAAAATTCCAGAATCTCACAAGTTGGCTTCTTAAAGGCAGCATAGATTTCAACTTTATCAGCGAATCGCTTCTCCCCTCTCAGTGCGAAAACGCAACTGCACCCCTTAAGGTCGGCGAAATGGAATATGATGCAATTATTGTTCCCGATTGCGAAACCATCAGAGCAACAAC
>SVPH01000003.1 GCA_015065965.1 Oscillospiraceae bacterium | reverse complement strand
TATAAAGTATACTACTCCTCCTCGGTACGAATTACTAAAACAGTATGCAAAAGATGTTGAATCCGGATGGATATCTCCGTTGTCAGGATTTGATAACTATGAGAATCTTTATAACCGAATTCAAACCGAAATTGTTAACAAAGAAGCGGCAAACGGCACTATTATCCAAGGGCAGGTTCCTCACTTTTTGCAACGAGTAATAGGTACAATGGTTGATCCTGAAAAACTAAAAAAGGATTTGCGAATTATTCGCCGTTCAGGTGTTAATATTGATGATATTTCTGATGCTTTGTTTAATCCTGAAACAGTCGATGTTCCCAAAAGACGACCTTCTGGAGAAATGAGTGTCAGATTTATTGGAAAACAATGTGTCGTTACAATCAATCCGAATACTGGTAATCTTATTCAAACCAATCCAAGAAAGAAGAGTAAATAATGCTTAATTGTAAGATGAGTGAAAGTTCAAAAATGTTTTTAAATGAAAACTTTCCTGAATTTTTTAAATGTAAAAATCTTGATGAGGCTTTGCTTGCGCTTGATGATTACATTACGATGAATGGTCTTGACAAAAACGACAATATGACCGATTTCGGCCACGAAGCACAGAGCGTATATGATGAAATTTATATGTGCAATGAATAATGAAATATTTTAGAAAGCACGTTGCAGTCAAATACAATGTGCTTTTCTTATGCCCAAAAGTGGTTTTATAACCCTGATTTTGAGATTTTTTCACAATATAATAACCAAAAACAGCCGAATTTGATGTTTATGCATTGATTTCGGCTATTTTTATATCCATTTTCACACAGTCAAAACAGCCGCCTTGAGGGTGGCTTTTTGTATATATGAGAGGTAGAGCCTCAGATAAGTTATATATTGAAAAAAAACAGTTAATATGATAAACTGAAAAAAACGATTGTTCTGAAGGTGAAAGAATGGGCATTAAAAATGAAATTTTTATAAAAGACAGAGCAGATCCGTTTATAACCAAAGGGATTGACGGATTTTATTATTTCACCGCATCCTTTCCGATGTACGGAAAAAAAGACTCCGAGGGCTATGACCGAATCATTCTTCGCAGAGCAAAAACAATTGATTCCCTTGCCGTTGCAGATGAAAAGGTTATCTGGAATCAAAAGGATTCATCAACTGCTTTCCGTTTTATATGGGCCCCTGAGATTCATGAAATAGGCGGCAAATGGTATGTTCTTTTTGCTGCAAGCGGCAGTGAAAATAACGTTTGGGATATTGACTGCCATATAATAATGTGTGAGGGAAAAGACCCTTATAATGACCCATGGATTGATAAGGGAAAGTTTACGGCATGTGAAGGTGACAATTTTTCTTTCAGAGGTTTTTCACTCGATATGACATACTTTGAATGCAACGGAAAACATTATGTTGCATGGGCGCAGAACGGCGGAAATTCAAATGTATACCTTGCAACAATAAATCCTGACAAACCGTGGGAAACAACCTGCCCCGCCGTTTTACTGACGAAACCCGAATATGATTGGGAAAAGATCCGCATCCCCGTTAATGAAGGCCCTGCGGTAATGAAACATAACAGTAAAATATATCTAACTTTCTCTGCTTCGGCAACCGGACCTGAGTACTGCATCGGACTAATGTATGCAGATGAAAAAGCAGATCTTACTGATATTTCTAACTGGAAAAAACTCAACACTCCCCTTCTTACATCCGATGACCTTGACGGCGAATACGGTCCGGGGCATAATTCATTTGCAAAAGATGAAAACGGAGATTGGATATTTGTTTATCATTCAAGAGATGAAAAATGCTTCAGAGGTGAATGCGGATATTCAGACAACGATTCACTGTATGACCCTTGCCGAAGTGCAAGAATACGCAAAGTATTATGGGGAAATGACGGGCTGCCAATTTTAAACAACTAAGGAATTTTTATGAGAATAATGACATTTAACATTCAACATGCGCTGGATTACAAAAAAGGAATAATTAATACCGATTTATTTGTTAACGCAATAAAGAACCGCAATATTGATTTTTGCGGACTTAACGAAGTAAGAGGAAAAGGACCAATTGAAGGTTATACTGACCAGACAAACGCAATCGGTGACGGTTTAGGATATTACAGATATTTCGGCGAAGCGATAAAGGTACACGGTACAAGCCCTTACGGTAACGCTGTTGTCAGCAGATTTCCGTTTAAATCAGTTGAAACAATAATGATTCCAGACCCTGAAAATCAAAATGAACTTGACCGCGACGGCGATCCGGTTCACTATGAAACACGTTGTATTATAAAAGCAATTATTGAAAACGAAAGCAAAACTATATGTTTTCTTGTAACTCACTTCGGGCTTGCGGAAAGTGAACGCATCAATGCAGTTGAAACACTGTGCAACATAATCGATAAAACGGAAATTCCTGTTATACTTATGGGAGATTTCAACACAGAGCCTGATGAAAAAATTCTTACTCCCCTATTCAACAGATTAAAATGTGTTGATACGTGCAAACCGACATTTCCGTCATATGACCCAGAAATTAAAATTGATTATATTTTCTATAAAGGATTGAAATGTATTCATTCGGAAACGGTTGAAGAAATATACGCTGATCATTTTCCTGTTGTTGCAGAATTTGATTTTTGAAAGGAGAAAAAATAAATGGAACCTATTTTCATTAACAAATTAAAGCACTCGAAAGAAATTTATATTGAAATCAACAAAACATATTCAAAGACAAGCCGCTTGATTATCAGTTTATTAATTTTAACAGTGTATCTCGCTTTGGCATTGTTTTTTTATTTTTATTACTATGAAATAATCACCGCAGTTTTGCTTGGAATAATCGGCATTGTTTTTTCTTTTTATCCCACTGCAAGAATTTATATTTTTGCTAAAAGAAAAGAAAAACAGTTTATTGAACTTTATGATACCGTTCCCGAATGCGAAACAGTTTTTTATGACGAATATTTATTCAGTGTCGGAATAACATCAAAAGAAGAACTCAATATTAACTACACCAAAATTAAAAAAGTTAAACAAAGTAAAAATCTGTATTTGTTAATTCTCGGTAATAAAATTGTTGTTATGGTTGATAAAAACCGTTTTGAAAAAGGAACTTGTGAAGAGTTTGAAGAATTCATCAAAAACAAAGCCGTAAACGCAAAAATAAGATTATAAAAAAATCAGGCAGTTAACAAACTGCCTGATTTCTTTTTATGCAAATCTCATTGTCATTTTAAGAATACGCTTAACACAAACTTCAAGGTCTGCTCTTGTGAGTTCGCCATTATCATAAGCGGCTTTAAGGTCTTCAGGATAGCCGACAGGCATTTTCATATCATTGCCCGCTTTTACTTCCTTAACGGGATCATTCTTAACGCCCCAGTCTGTTTCAACCATACCTTTAAAGCCCCATTCACCTCTGAGAATGCCCATTATAAGTTCATAACTCTCAGAAGTATGCTGGCCGTTGATGCGGTTGTAGGATGTCATTACAGTCCACGGATCTGATTCCTTAACGACTATTTCAAATCCCTTAAGATAAATCTCACGCAGCGCTCTTTCTGAAACACGAGCATCAATATCATATCTGTTTGCTTCTTTGTTATTGCATGCAAAATGTTTGATTGATACAGCGGTTTTCGAAGACTGAACACCTCTTGTCAGCGCGGCGGCACACTTACCCGATACAACAGGGTCTTCAGAGTAATACTCAAAGTTTCTGCCGCAGAGAGGGTCTCTGTGAATATTAAGAGCGGGAGCGAGCCATATACCGATATTATTTTCTCTGATTTCATTGCCTGCAGCAGCACCAACCTCATAAATAAGGTCAGGATCCCATGAGCATGCAAGAAGAGTTGCACAAGGCCATGCGGTTGTCGGAATACCTGTTGCAGGCTCAAGGCGCAGACCTGCAGGACCGTCTGCTGTAGGTACGGGAGGAATGCCAAGGCGTTCAAGTCCGCCGAAACAGCCTGTATTCGCAACGCCTGTGGGTGCATGACCGCCAACAAAATCCATGAGTTCTTCAACAGTGAACTGTGCAACGAATTCATCAAGTGTTATTGTTTCGCCAACGCAGTCAAATTTAACGGTTTCATCGGGTGCTTTTGCGCCTGAAGGCTCGTTTGCAGCATAGAAATATTCTTCCTCGCCTTGAGGCAAAGCCTCAAAACTGCCGTCTGAAAGCATTCTTTTTTCAAGTTTAAAAGGTTTACACCAATTCTTGAGTTGCTCGGTTACTGTATCCTGTGCAACGGTGTACTCAAATCCGATTTTTTCAGCATCTCTGACCGATGTGCCGAGGTAGAATTCATAGTTACCCTTTTCAAGCACATATGCAGATTTTTGAATTTTACCAAGGTCATCAAAACTTGCCATATTGTTGAGATCAAAACTCATAACAACCGTTTCGCTTTCGTTGGGTGCAAGAAGTTTTGTCTTTTTAAATGCAGCAAGTTCCCTTGAAGGTTTGCCGAGTTTGCCCTGAGGAGCGCTGTAATAAAGTTGAAGAACTTCTTTGCCCGCAACATCACCTGTGTTTTTAACGGTTGCAACGGCAACGATTTTGCCTTCGCTTTCGCAGCATACTCTGCCGCTGATTTCAAATGTTGTGTATGAAAGACCGAATCCAAAAGGATAACGAACATATTCTTTTGCGCCGGGAATGGTTTCAAAATAGCGGTAGCCTACATAAATATCGTCGGAATAATCGATTTTCTGAAAACTCTCCCAGAATTCATCCTTGCAGGGGTAGCAGTCATATGACTTTGCGATTGTATCGGCAAGTTTACCTGAGGGATTAACATCGCCGCAAAGGATATCGGCAATTGCCGAGCCGCCTTCAATACCGCCCTGCCATGACATGAGAACGGCTGAAACTTCATTCTTCTCTGCAAAATATTCGCAATCAACGCTTGCACCCGAGTTAATAACAACAACAACCTTTTTGAAAAGCGCGCAAAGTTTATCAAGAAGGTCTTTTTCAATATCGGAGAGATAGTAGTCGCCGCCCTGAGGTCTGCGGTCTACACCTTCTGCAGAGAAACGGCTGACAGTAAAAACAGCGGTTTCTGCCCATTCCGATGCGGATTTAATAAGACTTTCGGGCACGGCAGGCTCTTTAACATGCATGCTTGCAAAAGTATCATAGGTCATGTCATCGCGCTTTGTGCAGAATTCCATTGCGTTAACGATATCCCAGGTAGCGTTAATCTGCTCCTGAGTAGGGATATGCACGCTTTCTTTTTCAACATATTCCTTATAGAAATCAACAAGAGGCATATAAACGGCTGCTTTGCCCTCTTTTTCCTTTTCTTTGAAGCCTTCAAAGATATTGCGGATATAGGGAGTATGAACATCGCCGCTTCCGCCTCCGCCCTTTATGTATTCAATGGTTGCCTTGCCGAAAAGAGCAACTTTTTCACCCTTTTTAAGGGGCAACGCTTTGTTTTCGTTTTTAAGAAGCACCATACCCTCTGTTGCTGCTTTGCGTGAAAGTTGAATATGCTTTTTTGAAGCAGTGCAGCATCTGCCGTCTTCGCCAAGAGGTATACAGGGCTGATATCTGAATCTTGCGTATTTATCCATATTAAAAACCTACCTTTATTTTATTTCGTCATACATTATTTTTATGATTTTACATGAGTTAAGCGGTGCATCACTGTTGTTGGAATGATAATAAGCGACAAGAAAATAATCCTTGCCATCAATTATCGCAGGGTAACAATAACCGTTATTCGGGTCATTTTCAAGCGCATATATACGGCTGAATGTTTTACCGTCATCCTCACTGACGGCACAGACCAGCGGAGTTCTGCCCCAGGTATTGCCATCCGCATTGGGTCTTGTTGTATAATTGGGAATAGGGTTAAAAACCGCAACAGTGAACTCCCCTGCCCGTTTCATAAGAAGCGGTGAATCGGGTGACGAGAAAAATCTGTTTGGTGAAGGTTCAGACCATGTTTCGCCGTTATCATCCGAAAAACATTCAAACTGAAATCCTAAATCAGTGCGTGAAAAAGCGTGTAACAGACCGTCTGTGTGCTGATAAACTGTTGTTTCCTGCAACCCTGTTTTACTTTTATCAGAGAACGGTATATCCTGCCTTTCTGTAATCTCACACCATGTTTCTCCGTCATCGTCCGATGCAAAAATACACTTTAAACCGTGCTCAATTATCTGCATTTTACCGCAAATTAACTTTGAATGTATATTTGCCGGCAGAATTATTCTGCCATTCTGAAGTCTTACGGCATGGTCATTTTCAATTACAAAATAGTTTTCATTATCATCAATGATTTTAACAGGTATTGAAAAAGTTTTTCCTTCATCGGCAGAGCGTGAGAAATAAGGAATTCCGCTTTCATTCTCTTTTGCTTTACGAAGGTATATTATACCGACATCACCGTTATTCATTCTCACAAGCGACGGACACATATAGTTCCTTGAATTTTCATCATGAGCAAATATAATTCGCTCGTCAGCCCATGTTTCACCATCATCATATGAAATTAAAGCGGCTATATCGGCTGAACACTCATCATGCCAATCGTTACCCGAAAACTTTGAATAAACAAAAAGAATCGAATTATCTTTTAATCGCAGAAACGTACCTTCGCCGTTGCGCGGATTACCGTCTTTTGCGGCTAAAAATAATACTTCATGTCCTATTTTTTTCATTTTGTCACCTTGTAATTTATCAACTGCATCCTCCGAAAATTTTACATTTCAATGCACAGCCTGTAGGAGTAGCCGCACAGCCGCCAAGAGCGGTTTCTCTGAGTTCTGCAGGCAGACCTTTACCTACACGGTACATTACGTCCGACATTTCAGTAAACGGAACAGCGGCTTTAACGCCTGCAAGAGCCATTTCTGCGCTGGTAAGGGCATTTGATGCACCCGCTGCATTCCTGCTCTGACACGGCATTTCAACAAGCCCTGCAATAGGGTCACAAACAAGGCCGAGCATATTGCTCAAAGTGATTGATGCTGCATCAAAACACTGTTCGGGAGTTCCGCCCATCATTTCAACTGCAGCAGCGGATGCCATGGCAGCAGCAGAACCGATTTCAGCCTGACAACCTGCTTCAGCACCTGAAACGGATGCATTTTTCATAAGCAGGCAACCGATTGCACCTGCCGTAAAAAGACCTTTGAGAAGCGTTTCTTCAGAAAGCGCGAATTCTTCTTCAAGCGAAAAGAGAACTGCAGGAAGAACACCAGCCGAGCCTGCAGTCGGCGCAGCAACGATAACACCCATTGAAGCATTCACCTCAAGAACAGCCTGCGAATAAATAAGCGCTTTTGTGAGCACATTTCCGCAAATTGATAACCCTTCTGCTCTTCTTTTTTCAAGTTTTGAAGCCTCGCCGCCTATCATTCCGCCGATTGACTTTACAACTTCCGTAAGCGGTTTATGAGCGGATGCACGCATGATTTCAAGCGATTTTTTCATTTTTGCATCCACTTCGTCGGCGTTTGATTCACCGTAAATAATCTCTCGCAGACGCATTATTTCAGATATGGGTTTATTCTCTTTTTTACATATTTCAAGCAGTTCTTCTGCCGTATTAAAATCCATAATTCACTCTCCTGTTATCTGCGGATAAGCATTGTGTCTTTAACAAACGGATTCTTTTCGATTTCTTCAACGGTCTTTGCTGTTATTTCTTCATCGGATTCAATAATCATATATGCAATACCGCCCTTGTTTTCACGGTAAACACGCAGATAAGCAATGTTAACCTTACATTTACTTAGAACGGTTGTTACATTTGCAATAACACCCGGATGATCCTTATGCACAACGATAAGGGAGTGATATTCGCCTGTGAAAAGAACTTTAACACCGTCAATTCTTGTGAGCCTTACTTTACCACCGCCGATTGACTCACCTCTGACATTGAGTTTTCTGCCTGTAACATCCTCAATTTCCATATCAACGGTATTTGGATGAACATCGGTTTCAACTGTATTGGCAGTAAAAGAAAACTCTATTCCTTCTTTTTTGGCGATTTCAAACGAGTCGCGTATTCTGATATCATCTGTCTTAAATCCCATCATACCGCCGAGAAGCGCTCTGTCGGTACCATGACCCTGATATGTTCTTGCAAATGAACCGTACAAAGTGAAATGAACACTTTTAATTGGATTATGCAACATTCTCCATGCAAGCCGCGCAATTGATGCCGCACCTGCAGTGTGAGAACTCGAAGGACCAACCATATTAGGTCCGATAACTTCAAATACACTGATAAATGCCATAACCTACTCCATCCGTTTTATTTTCTGATGCTAATTATATTTCATTATTACTGTAAAGTCAACCAAAGTATATAACAGTTTTTTATTTTCAGCATATATTAAAATCAGAGGTGATATTGTGCCAAAAGTTTATTTGAGTCCATCAACACAGGAGTTTAACATCACATTATCCGGCAGGCCGGAGGAATACTATGCTAACCTGATTGCAGATGCAATGATACCTTATCTTGAAGCGAGCGGAATTGAATACGGCAGGAATACTCCTGATATGACTGCTCTTTCATCTGCTCAGCAGGCAAACAGCGGTGACTATGATTTTTATCTTGCAATTCATTCAAATGCATCGGGTGAACAGAATGCAGGTAACACAAGAGGTGCTGAAATATATTATTATCCAGGCAGCGTGCAAGGCAGAAAAGCGGCAGAAATATTTGCAAACAATTACAAATTGATTTATCCTTTGCCGAATCTTGTAAACGTTATTCCGCTCGGAACACTTATTGAACTTAACAAAACACGCATGCCGGCAATTCTTTTTGAAACGGCTTATCATGATAATCAACAAGACCTTGAGTGGTTATCGGGTAACATCGTAAGAATCGGAAGAAATCTTGCATTATCTGTTGCAGATTATTTCGGCGTCCCGTTTGTTGAACCGATTGCAAGAGGAATTGTTACAATCAACTCAGGCAGTCTGAATGTCAGAAGAAACCCAAACATAAGGTCAGAAATTGTCGGCACACTCAACAACGGCGATGTAATCAGTATTTTGGAAGCAGAAAACGGATGGTATGAAATCAGCAACGGCAACATAACAGGCTATGTAAGTTCAAGATATATACGACCTTTACGTTAGTAATAATCCTCCCGTATAATTCATATCTTTTAATGATATGTGTATGGGAGGTCTTGATTTTGAAAGGCATTGTTGAACAAAGAGCCATTGAACTGGCTGAATATATTATTGAAAATAAAACAACTGTCAGAGAAGCTGCCAAAAAATTCGGTATATCAAAAAGCACTGTTCACATTGATGTTTCAGAAAGGCTGAAAAAAGTAAATCCTTCGTTATATAATGATGTAAGAAAAATACTTGACATAAATAAAGCAGAAAGACATATACGCGGCGGAATGGCTACAAAACAAAAGTTTAACAAATAATGTATATTAAGATATTGAATTCACAAAAAAACTGTGATAAAATTAATAAGAAATTTGGCGAAGTCACCCTAATTTATTCACAGAAAGGACCATTTAAATGAAGCAACTTAAAATCGGCATCATCGGTGCCGGCAGAATCGGTTCCCTTCATGCAAAGTCAATTACATATAATGTTCCCACTGCAACGGTTGTGGGCATTACGGATGTTTTTATGGCAAACGCAGAAAAGGTTGCCGCTGAACTCAACATTCCCAAAATTTATAAAGATTATAAGGAAATGCTTGCTGATCCTGAAGTTGAAGCAGTTCTTGTTTGCTCATCAACAGACACTCATGCTGACATTGCTATCGAAGCAGCCGAGGCAGGCAAGCATATCTTCTGCGAAAAGCCTGTTGACCTCACCCCCGAAAAGGTTAACGCTGTTATTGACGCAGTTGCAAAAGCAGGCGTTAAACTTCAGGTTGGTTTTAACCGTCGCTTTGACCATAACTTTGCAAACGTCAGAGCAATGGTTAATGACGGCAAAATCGGTGATGTTCACATCGTTAAGATTACCTCAAGAGACCCTGCTCCACCTCCGGCAGAATATTCAGCAGTCAGCGGCGGCATGTTCCTTGATATGACAATCCATGATTTTGATATGGCCCGTTTCCTTGCAGGCAGCGAAGTTACGGAAGTTTATGCAAACGCAACTTGCCTTGTTGACCCCGCAATCGGCGAAGCAGGCGATGTTGACACTGCAGTTATCAGCCTTAAGTTTGCAAACGGTGCAGTCGGCGTTATTGATAACAGCAGACGTGCTGCATACGGCTACGACCAGAGAATCGAAGTTTTCGGCAGCAAAGGGGCTGCAGTTGCATCAAATGACACACCCACAAACGTTGTGTTCATGGGCGATGAAGGCGTTGTTGCAGACAAACCTCTCTATTTCTTCCTTGAAAGATACATGCAGTCATTCAGAGATGAAATGCTCCAGTTTGTTGAAGCGGTTATCGAAGACAAAGAAACACCCACAACCGGCGAAGACGGTCTTAACTCAATCCTTGTTGCACTTGCAGCAAAAAAATCGGTTGCAGAAGGCAGACCTGTTCTTCTTTCTGAAATGGCATAATTTTAAAGGCTACGCTTAATGCGTAGCCTTTTCAATATTCAACTATATCATTTTGTTTTAAACTTAATTCAACCTCACTCTGAGGAATAAGTTTTTTATTTTCAACAGAAAAATACAAACCATTCTCTGTAACAGCAGAAGAATATAAATACCATTGTGTTTCATGATATAAAAAATTATCACTTGTATTTTTGGTTAATAAAATTGAACTCAAAACAGACTGTACATCATCATCGGGTGCATATGTTTTTATAACACTTGATACACAGTCTATGAAATCATCGGTTTTGTCTGCCTGAGTGCAGGCAAGGCTTATTTTTTTTACATTTCCGCCTTCATCTGTTTTTATTTCAAATACTACATCGGTTTTCTCTGCATACTTTGCAAAGCAAATATAATTATTATCTTCAACAAAAGAACTATCAATATCGGCATTCAAATTGTTATCTGTTTTAATAATTCTTTTCATAAAAATCATCGGACTTACCTTTTCCTGAACAGAACACGAACTAAGAATAAGTAATACAGATATAAGACAAAATATTTTTTTCATAATCAATATTTCTTTCTTTTTTTCATGTTCACCGCAGCAACTCCTCCAACCGCAGCACATAAAACAATAATAGCCGATAAAATAAATATACCGTTACCTGCCGATGCATTATTTACAACAAAAAGAACCAGCATGCATATCAACGCTTGAACAATTCCGGCAACAGAGCCGTAAAGTACGCCCTTCTGTTTTATTGGCCTGACAGCAACAAAGCCACATAAGAAACCTGTAAGCACACCAAAAACCATGCCAACAGGCATATATCCAGATGCATTTGCTCCGGATTTCAAAGCAAATACAGCGTAAAGCGCTATAATTATAAAATATAAAATTGAAGAAACAACTGAACCAATTATTATTTTAATAAACGGTGTTTCATTTTTATTATCCTTGCGTGAAGAAGATTTAACCTTACCGCTCATAAAAAAACTCCCCTCATACTATTGCTAATCAATAATATGAAAGGAGCAAGTAAATTATTCAAACCAATTACTGGTCAAAGGTGTCATCCTTTTTCTTGGTCTTCTTTCTCTTAGCCTTGCTGTTTTCAGCAGCCTCTTCCATTTTCTTCTGCTTTTCAGCCTCAGCAGCCTCTTTAGCAGCCTGTCTTTCAGCAGCAGCCTTTTCATCTGCAGTGTTATTTGCGGAGATTGCCCACTTTGCAATCTTCATCTTATTTCTGTCTGCGCCTGTTTCGATGATAAGAGTATCGTCCTTAACAGTCACAACACGGCCCATAATACCGCCGATTGTTGTGATTTCGTCACCAATCTGAACGCTCTCACGCTTTTCCTGCTCTTCTTTCTGCTTTTTCTTCTGTGAACGGTTCATGAAAAACATCATAACAACCATAACACCGATCATAATGAAGAAAGTCCACTGATTGCCGCCTGCCGCACCAGTTGATGAAGTAGCAGCACCGCCAGCGCCTGCAAGTAATGTAATAAAGTTCATCTGATATAACCTCCAAAAGATAATGCAAATATTATACATTAACAAAACAAATTATGCAATAGAAAAATAAAATATTTTATTAAATTCTTGTATCAAGCAAATCAACATACTTGTTCCGGAACTCCATAAATGTTCCGTTATCAATATTGTCACGGATTTCCTGCATAAGCATATTATAGAAATGCAGATTATGCATAACGCAAAGGCGCATTGCAAGCATTTCCTTTGCTTTAAACAAATGACGGATATACGCCCTTGAAAATTTTGAACAAACGGGACAATTGCACTCGGGGTCAATCGGCTGAGAATCTCTCTCGTATTTTTTGTTATTGAGATTTATGATTCCTTTCTTTGTAAACAGATGACCGTGTCTTGCGTTTCTGCTCGGCATAACACAGTCAAAAAGGTCAACACCACGGTAAACCGCTTCGATAATATTGCCCGGAGTACCGACACCCATAAGATAACGTATTTTGTCTTTCGGCATATAAGGTTCAACTGCAGAAATGATGCGGTACATATCTTCTTTGGGTTCTCCCACAGCCAATCCGCCGATTGCATAGCCGTCAAGATCAAGTTCGGCAATCTGTTTCATGTGTTCCACTCGTAAATCATCGTAAGTGCATCCCTGATTAATGCCGAAAAGAAGTTGATTTTTGTTTATGGTATCGGGCAGAGAATTAAGCCTTTGCATTTCATCTTTGCAACGTTTAAGCCAACGGGTTGTTCTTTCACACGACTGTTTTGCATAATCATATTTTGCAGGATTTTCAACACATTCGTCAAACGCCATAGCAATTGTCGAACCGAGGTTTGACTGAATCCTCATACTTTCCTCAGGACCCATAAAAATATGCCTTCCGTCAACATGAGACTGGAAACAAACGCCTTCTTCTTGAATTTTTCTGAGTGAAGCAAGCGAAAAAACCTGAAAGCCGCCGCTATCCGTAAGAATAGGACCGTTCCAACCCGAAAATTCATGTAATCCGCCCATATCACGCACAAGGTCGTCACCGGGGCGAACATGCAGATGATATGTATTTGAAAGCATTACCTGACAGCCTATTTCTTTTAAATCAACGGCTGAAAGCGCACCTTTGATTGCAGCACAAGTAGCAACATTCATAAACGCAGGTGTCTGAACGGTTCCGTGAACAGTAACGAACTCGCCGCGCCTTGCGTTACCGTCTTTTTTTATAAGTTTATACATAGTTTAATCTCCGTAAAACACGCAGGAATCGCCAAAAGAGAAGAATCTGTATTTTTCTTCAACGGCAATTTTGTATGCGTTCATAGTATTCTCATATCCGCAAAAAGCACTGACAAGCATAATCAAAGTGCTTTCAGGCAAATGAAAGTTGGTGATAAGGCAGTCAATACACTTGAATTCATAGCCGGGGTATATAAAAATGTTTGTCCACCCTTCATCTTCGCAAATTTTTCCTTTGAAAGATGCAACGGATTCAAGCGTTCTGCAGCAAGTTGTACCGACAGCAAAAACTCTGCCGCCGTTTGCTTTTGTTCTGTTTATAATTTCAGCGGTTTCTGCAGGCAGATAATAATGCTCGGAATGCATGTGATGTTCTTCTATATTATCCGCCTTAACCGGCCTGAAAGTTCCCAAACCGACATGCAGAGTAACAAACCCTATTTCAATACCTTTGGATTTGATTTTTTCCATTAATTCGGGAGTAAAATGCAGACCTGCCGTTGGCGCAGCAGCGCTGCCCTCCTCTTTAGCATAAACCGTCTGATATCTGTCTTTGTTTTCCAACCTTTCGGTTATATAATGAGGAAGCGGCATTTCTCCGACTTTGTCAATAACCTCAAAAAAGTTACCCTCAAATCCGAATTTTGCAATTCTGTTACCGTCAGCAAGAACTTCTGTGATTTCTGCCGTCAGTATTCCTCCGCCGAAAGTGAATTTGTGACCGATTCTCGCTTTTTTTCCCGGTCCGGTTATTACTTCCCATGTATCGGAACTTTTCTGATTCAAAAGCAAAAACTCAACAACAGAGCCTGTATCAACTCTCTCTCCGTACATCCTTGCAGGTAAAACCTTTGTGTTGTTAAGAATCAGGCAGTCACCGGGTTTTAAATAATCAACAATATCTCTGAAAACCTTATGGCTGCATTCTCCCGTTTTACGATTAACGGCAAGCATACGGGAACTGTCGCGCGGTTCAACAGGGGTCTGTGCAATAAGTTCCTTTGGTAAATCGTAGTAAAAATCGCTTCTTTTCATTAAAAACCTCAAAATTCTCTCAAAAATTCCAATATATTTGTATAAATAATCATTTGACTTGATACTGCATTTTGTGCTATCATCATGATATTATTATAATAGATTTTTGTCAAGGTTTATATTTAACAAAAATTTAATTAGATTTTTCTGAAAAGAGGTTCAAGTTATGAAGAATTACAAAGTAGGTATCGTTGGCGCAACGGGTATGGTAGGTCAGCGTTTTGCAACCTTGCTTGACAATCACCCCTGGTTTGATGTAACTGTTCTTGCAGCAAGCCCCCGTTCAGCCGGTAAAACATATAAGGAAGCAGTCGGCAGCAAATGGTGCATGGCAACTGATATTCCCGAGAAAATGGCTGATATCGTTGTTATGGATGCTACAGCAGATATTGAGAAGATTGCTGCATCGGTTGATTTTATCTTCTGTGCAGTTGATATGAAAAAGGATGAAATCAAGGCTCTTGAAGAAGCATACGCAAAAGCAGAGTGCCCTGTTGTATCAAATAACAGCGCACACAGAATGACTCCCGACGTTCCCATGATTGTACCCGAACTCAATACAGACCACGCTAAAATCATTGATTCACAGAAAAAGAGACTCGGTACAAAGAGAGGCTTTATTTCAGTTAAATCAAACTGCTCACTTCAGAGTTATGTTCCCGCACTTTATCCCCTCAACAAATTCGGTGTTAAGGATGTTCTTGTTTGCACTTATCAGGCAATTTCAGGTGCAGGTAAAACTTTCGATACATGGCCTGAAATGATTGATAATGTTATCCCCTATATCGGCGGCGAAGAAGAAAAATCCGAAAAAGAACCTCTTAAAATTTGGGGCGAGATCGTTGGTGACGAAATCGTTCCCGCAACATCACCCAACTTTACTGCACAGTGTCTTCGTGTTCCTGCATCAGACGGCCACATGGCAGCGGTATTCGTAAGATTTGAAAACAAACCTTCAATCGACGAAATGAAAGAAATCTGGAAAAACTTCAAAGGATATCCTCAGGAGGCTGAACTTCCCAGCGCTCCCAAACAGTTCCTCAATTATTTTGAAGAGGATAATATGCCTCAGACAAAACTTCAGAGAAACCTTGAAAACGGCATGGCTGTTTCAATCGGTCGTCTCAGAGAAGATACACAGTATGATTATAAATTTGTTTGCCTTTCACACAATACATTGAGAGGCGCAGCAGGCGGAGCGGTTCTTATGGCTGAGCAACTTTGCGCTCAAGGCTACATCACCCCCAAGTCCAACTGACGAAAGGAGTCAAACAATGAAGCAGACTGTTTTTACCGGAGCAGGCGTTGCAATCGTTACACCTTTTACAAAAGACAACAAAATCAACTACGACAAACTCGCAGAACTGCTTGAGTTCCAGATTGCCAACAAAACAGATGCAATTATCATCTGCGGAACAACAGGTGAAGGCTCAACACTCGACCATGATGAACACTCGAATGCAATCAAATTCACGGTTGATGTTGTAAATAAGAGGATCCCCGTTATCGCAGGCACAGGCAGTAACGATTCAAATTATGCAGTTAAACTCTCAAACGAGGCTGAAAAGGCAGGCGTTGACGCTCTCCTTTCGGTTACACCTTACTATAATAAGACTTCACAGAGAGGTCTTATTCAGCACTTCAATTACATTGCTGACAGAGTCAGCGTGCCCATTATTCTTTACAATGTTCCTTCAAGAACAGGTGTAAACATCACACCCGAAACCTACCTTGAACTCTCAAAGCATGAAAGAATCGTCGGTACAAAGGAAGCAAACGGTGATATTTCATCGGTTGCAAGAACAATTTCTCTTTGCGGCGAAGATTTCTCGGTTTATTCAGGCAACGACGATCAGGTTACCGCTCTTATGTCACTTGGCGGCAAAGGCTCAATCTCCGTTCTTTCAAACATTTGTCCTGAAGTTGCTCATAACATCCCCGCAAAGTTCCTTGAGGGCGATTACATGGAAAGCCGCAGACTTCAACTTGAATACATGGATCTTTGCCACGATCTTTTCATTGATGTTAACCCAATCCCCGTTAAAGAAGCAATGAACATGATGGGCATGGATGTTGGCGAGTGCAGACTTCCCCTTTACAAAATGGCTGATGCTGCAAGAGAACAACTCAGAAGCACTCTGGCAAAACATGGCCTTGTTTAATTGAGGTAAACTTAAAATGACAGGAATTATATTAAGCGGATGCAACGGAAAAATGGGCAAAGCGGTTACACGCAGCGTTGCTGAAACCGACGGATGCGAAATTGTCGGCGGTATTGACATTTTTGCCGAAAGCCTCAGCGGTTACCCCGTTTTTTCATCACCCTCCAATGTTTCAAAAGAAATAACAGAAAAAGCAAATGTTATAATTGACTTTTCAAATCCTGCCGCTCTTGCCGGTCTGCTTGAATATGCCGTCAGAAATTCAATACCTGCCGTTATTTCAACAACAGGTCTTAATGATGCTCAGATAAATCTTATTAAAGATGCGGCTGAAAAAATCCCCGTTTTCTTCAGCGCGAACATGTCGCTCGGAGTAAATCTCGTTTGTGAACTTGCTAAAAAAGCGGCATCAATTCTCGGCGATTCATTTGATATTGAAATTATCGAAATGCACCACAATCAGAAAATTGATGCCCCAAGCGGCACAGCACTGATGATTGCAGATTCAATCAAGGAAGAACTTGACGATGATGTGAAATATGAATATGACCGCCATTCAAAGCGTGAGAAAAGAACAAAGAAGGAAATCGGCATTCACGCTGTAAGAGGCGGTACAATCACAGGCGAACATCAGGTAATATTTGCAGGTCATGATGAAATAATTTCTATTTCTCATTCAGCACGAAGCAAAGAACTTTTTGCAACGGGAGCAATCAGCGCTGCAAAGTTCATATGCGGCAAACCTGCAGGCCTTTATAAGATGTCTGATATGATTTAAAAATTCAGGAGGGGTAAAACATGAAACTTGTTGATAATATTTTTGTAACTGAAGATGTCACACTTTTCTCGCTCTGCGATGCACCGGCAGATATTTCACATATGGCAGAAGTTTTTAAACTTATTGCTGAAGCAGGAATAGATGTTGATATGATTTCACAGTTCCCCCTCAGCGGTGCAAGTTCAGGTTTTTCATTTACTGTAAGTGACAAGGATTTTGTTTCTGTTCTTTCAATTGCATCTGAACTCAGAAGCAGATCTCCTAAAACAAAAATCAGCGTCAGCAGCGGTAACTGCAAAATTACAGTCAGCGGTGAAGCGATGCGCGGCACTCCCGGTGTATCAGCCGCAATATTTAACGCCGCTGCAAGCGTCGATGCTGATGTTCGAATGATAACTACATCGGAAATTGAAATTGCAATGCTTGTTGTTAAGTCTGATGTAGATAATGTTATTGACGCAATAAAAAAAGAATTATGTTAAAAAAAGCGATGTAACCGAAAGGCTACATCGCTTTTTGCATTAACAATTAAAGGGGCATGGGAATTGATGCGAAAATTGAAGCAAGAGAATTCTTGATAATCTCAATTATTCCTGCCGCTTCAGGTTCCTTAGTGAATGCAAGAATTTCCTGAACCATTGCAAGGATTTCAGTTATAAATTCCATTTTTTTGTCCTCCTAAATTTTATTTAACATAAATATGTTAATATAAGTATAAATATATTGTTTGAATTTTACAACATACAAATTATGTTTATTGCCTAAAAATGAACATAAACCGCTTTTGATGTTTAGCAAAAGCGGTTTTGTATTATTCAAGCATATCAAGAATTGCTTTTTTTCCTGTCACTCCAATGCTGCGATTCATTACCGAACCGTTTTTCATAACAACAAGAGTCGGAATACTTCTTACTCCGAATTTTTCTGCAAGTTCCTTTTCGGAATCAACGTTTATTTTGCATACTTTTATGCTGTCGCCTGCTCCTTTTGCAACATCTTCAATTACCGGTGCAAGACTTTTGCACGGCGCGCACCAATCCGCAAAAAAATCAAGAAGAACTGTTCCTTTGAATTCTTCAACTTCATGAGTATAACTGTCCCCTGTTATATCAAAAATTTTCACACTAACATTCCTTTCACATCACAATAATCATCTTCATATTGTAGTGTTACTCGGAGGTAAACAATTATACGCCGGGAATAATCATCATTCTGCTCTCATCAATAACATTCTCGCTTATATTATTTTCTGCCATTATTGCTTCAACAGTTGTATTATATCGGCGCGCAATATCCCAAAGAGTTTCACCTTTATCGGAAAAATAAACAGTTAAAGCGCATGATTTATCACATTTAAATCCTTCTTCATTTATTTCAATTGCACTTACATATTTTTTTGTGCAACTTGAAAGTACAACTGCGGATATAAAAATTTCAGTCTTCAATTCCAGCCTGCTGTCACCTGTAACAGCACAAAAGCACGATGAAATTGCTGCAGAACCGTAACATAAAATTCTTTCTGATTTTTTTCCCAGTTTTGATGAATAATCAAAATCAACAGGTTTTTGAATTATACCGATTTTACCCTCTGAATCTCTGTATACTACGGTTGCCTGATATGTTCCGTTTATAAAACACTTATCATCTTTTGCTGAAAATGAATATTTTATATCGGAACACCATACAGCAAGTACACAGTCAACACTTACACCAATACTCTCAAATACAACCTTGTTTGTGAAATTTGAATTGAATTTATCGTTATACTCAAGCAGTTCAATGTTTTTAAATGTATTTTTCACCTCATATTCGGTTGAATAAGCGTCTGTTATAAGTGAAAGAGGAATTTCTTCAAACGCAGCCATAAAAGCGCTTATACGGGCATTTAAATCAATAAGGCACATATCCCCTGAAGTATCCGCTTTTGCAATTGCCTCGCAAGATGTCATACTTAATCGCAAACTGCAAATACTGTTTTCGTTTGTTCCGTCAAGTTCAATAATCTGACTTATTGGCAAAGCGTGTTCAATACTTTCAATTGTGCTGCTGTTTTCACTGATATAATATATTTTAACCGTACAGTCACCTTTAACAAGCGCTTTATTATTTATTATTTTCACCTCGCTTGCCTGCGCACATGTTGAAACATTGATTATTTGTGAAACAGGATGTGTTTTTTCGCCCATTTCTATTACTTCATTTAATGAAAACGACTTTTCACATACACCTCTCATAGCAGAAAAACTGTAATTCTCCTGCATCAACTGAATACCTGAACCATCCGCGCTGCACAAAATGTTTTCTTCTCTTTTATTCTGAACTTTAAAAACAAATGTGAGCATTGCTCTTATATCTAATCTGCGCGAATTAACTGCTCTGCAATTAACATAATCCGTGTTTATATTTACACTTACAGCGGAATCGGTTGTTACTCTGTTTGACTCAATAAATTTCTGCAAAGGATAACTTTGTTCATATCCTGCAGGTTTCCCGTTTTCGCCAACATATAGTAAGCGCACAACAGCAGATGCTTCCGCTGTTACTCTTCCGGATGTGTTTTGTACCGAAATAATGTTTGCTTCAACACTACATTTAAGAATTCGCTGAATTTCCGGACAATAGTCAGGTAATGTTATATCAGCATCAAGTGATTGCTCCGCAGTAGATTCAAAAACAGTTTCGCAAAAACCGAGTTTTTGTGTTTCACAGTTAAAATTCATGGCTGTTCCTCCCGATAAGTTTATCACCATAATATATTCATGCCATGTCCAAAATATACCGATGTTAATTTAACAAACCAAATTTTTACAGAAACTTATACTAATTATTTTTAAAATTTTTAAAAATATATATTTACAATCTAAAAAATATATATTATAATGTCATTGTATAAATATTGAAAGGAGCAACACCATGCCCGAATTTACTTATGAAATCGTTGAATCCGTAGCAGTTCTTTCAGAAAATCCCAAGGGATGGACAAAGGAACTCAATCTTATCAGTTGGAACGGAAGAGATCCCAAGTATGATATCCGTGAGTGGGCACCTGACCATGAAAAAATGGGCAAGGGCGTTACACTCAGCAAGGATGAAATGGCAGCGCTTAAAGAGGCTGTTAAGAACCTTAAATAAAATTTTTACTTCAGGCGGGCGTTGCGGAATTTAACCGCAACGCTTTTCTTTCAGTTATTTATATATCGGGAGGATACATTATGAGTGATGCACCTAACCGTAAAATCTCCGAATTTAAAGTATATGACAGACAATATGTCGGTTCAAAAGAAACTTTTGCTTATCTTCTGAATGACTTTTCAAATGCGTTTAATATAAACAGTTATACTGACAGATTCATCTGGGATGTTGTAAAAATTGATTTTAAAACAAACGCTATCGTTACCCTTTTTACGGGAGCATGGGACATTATAAACGACCCGATTATAGCCACTATTGTTGATAAAACAAGAACTCGTTGGGGAAAATTCAGACCGTATCTTGTAGCATTTCAAATTCCGCTTACTTTGCTTGGTTCTCTGTATTGGCTTATTCCTTTCTTTTTCCCCGCAACATCCGGCACATATCTGCCCAAACTCATTTATTACTTTGCATTTAATGTTATAAATGAAACTGCGGGTACTTTTACCTCTGTTGCAAAATCAGGATACATGACAACTGTCACTCCCCACCCGAATGACAGAGCAAGGCTGATTACCTTGGCTGAATTGCTTACAGGATTTATGGGCGAAGATATGCCCAACTATATAATGGGTGTTCTGATTGACCTGATAAACAACAATATTTTAAAATGGAAACTTCAGAATGTATTCCTTGCAATGGGTCTTGGTACAGGAATAATTTCAAGTGTTTTTACACTATATTTTTTCCTTGTTTCAAGAGAAAGAGTCATGCAATCAATTGAAGCACCAAGTGTTAAACAAGGCCTTAAAGCGGTTATAAACAACTATCCTGTTCTGTTAATCACTCTTTCTGATTTTCTGGGAGGATTCAGTGTAGGTTCAAGCAGCACGAACTATTTCATAGATGTTCTCGGTTCAGCCTCACTTCAAACATTATTAAACATTCCGTCAAGCATCAACGGAACACTGAGTTATGCATTTGTTAAACCCATAAGAGCAAAATTTTCAACTAAAGCAATATGGGTTTTTGAAGATTTGTATACTCGTTTCTGGATAATTTTGCTGTTTATTATCGGCTCAATTAAAAAGAACTATAAAAAGCGGCTTCTGATGTGCATTTTGTTTGGTATTCAGGCTTGGTTTGATAAATGGGCATTCGGCATCAGAAAAGTTGTAAAAGCCGAACTTTACAACGAAGCAATGGATTATTGCGAATGGAAGAACGGTTACCGTGTTGAAGCAACAATCGGAGTTGCGAGAAGTCTTATTACAAAAGTTCAAAACATCGCAATGACATCCGTTAAAAGCCTTATTCTCAGCGCAATCGGATATGAACAGGGCATTGCAATCGGCACACAGACAGACAAAACAAAATGGTGGCTTTTTGCATTATGCACAGGCATACCTCAGTTAACGGGAATATTAGCAGTTATTCCAAAATTCCTTTATCCCCTTTCAGGCAGTCTGAGAGACAGAATGTACTGCGAACTGATGAAAAAACGACGTGAAATGAACGAAAAAATGACTGATTTCAGTAATGAAATAAAAATCCAAATAGAAGAAAGCGTATAATCCCATGAAAAACGAACCTTTGAAAACAATAATTGTAGGCGGAGGACACAGAAGCCTTACCTATGCTGCGCTCGCTGAAATTGAAAGCGATAAAATGGTAATTGTCGGTGTAGCGGACCCTGATGATAACAGAAGATCATCAATAGCAAAAAAATTCAATATTCCGCCTGAAAGATGCTTTAAAACAGCCGAAGAACTTGCATCTGCCCCTAAATTTGCAGACGCGGTTATCAACGGCACAATGGATCATATTCATGTTAAAACATCAATTTCTCTTTTAAAAGCAGGCTATGATATCCTGCTTGAAAAGCCTTTTGCTGTAAATGAAGATGAAGCAAGAGAACTTGTTGCCGCTGCAAATAAATACGGCAGAAAAATAATGGTATGCTTTGTTCTCAGATATGCACCTTTTTACAGAAAAATAAAAGACATAATCCTTTCCGGTGAAATCGGAAAAATCATCAGCATACAAACAAATGAATATGTAAGTTACCATCACATGTCAACAAGCCATGTGAGAGGCAAATGGAATAACTTTGAAAAATGCCACAGTTCAATGCTTCTTGCAAAATGCTGCCATGACCTTGATATCATGATGTGGCTTATGAGCGAAACAAAACCGGCATTGGTATCAAGTTTCGGATGCAATATGCAGTTCAGGCCCGAAAATGCACCTGAGAATTCAGGAACCCGATGCCTTGTTGACTGTCCCCTTTCCGAAGAATGCCTTTATTCTGCCAAAAGGCTTTATATTGATCATCCTGACAGATGGTCATTCTATGTTTGGGATGCACTTGAACATAACGAAAACACAACCATAGAGGATAAGATTGAATTATTAAAAACAAGTCCGTACGGCATTTGTGCATATAAAAGTGACAACAATGTTGTTGACCACCAAACAGTCAATATTTTCTTTGAAAACGGAGCAACGGGCACACACAATATGATTGGCGGAACAAGCCGTGGTACGCGAACAATCTTTATCACGGGCACAAGGGGCACAATCGAAGGTGATTTTGAAAATGGTATATTTACCCTTTCCAAAATTGATCCCAGACCCGGTTGCGAACACAATGACACTGTTTTTGATTTAAAAATAGATAATGATACTCACGGTGGCGGTGATCTTGACCTTGTCAGAGATTTCGTAGCCTATGTAAGAGGTGAAACTCCTTCTGTATCATGCACAAGCATAAACGATTCTATGCTTGGACATCTTGTTGTTTTTCTTGCCGATAAATCAAGAGATAATGACGGTATACCCCAAAAAGTTATTTTATAATTTTTTCATAAAAAAAGCCGAGAAGCGTATGTTGTACGCCTCTCGGTTTTGCTTATTTAATATCGTTATTATCAAAAATATCGCCGCATTCTGGGCAGAATTTAGGGGGATTCTTGGGATCCTCGGGCTGCCAGCCGCATTTATCGCAGCGGTAAAGAGGAGCATCTGCAGGACGTTTTGAGCCGCAGTTTGAGCAGAAATTGCCTTTGTTAACATTACCGCAGGAACAAGTCCAGCCCTCTGCAGGTTTTGCGCTGCCGCATTGAGTACAGAATTTTCCGCTGTTGTTTGTACCGCATGAGCATTTCCAGCCGTCGGCAGAAGGTGTCGGTGCTGTCTGCTGCTGTGATGCCATCTGCTGCTGTTGCTGAACACCTGCGTTATACATCTGCGCCGCATTGAATCCGCCGTTAGCGTTCATCGCCATGCCCATACCCATAAAGCCGGTCATTGCACCTGCTTCATTTGAAGCCGCCGCTTCCATAGCGTTAGCCTGTGCATCAGTCATTCTGCCTGCCATCATAAACGGATTTGAACCCATTGTTGCGGCATCTTCCATCTGATTAATCTTCTGCATATCCTCAGGAGTAAGGGTGATCGGATTAATTGCAATGGATTCAACAGAAATACCTCTGCGGTCTGTCCATTCAACTTTAAGAGCGGCATTCATTGCATTCTTGAGTTCAGTTGTATGCGCAGGAATCTGAGCAGGTCTGAGTTCAAGTTCTGTAAGAGCAGCAAATGCAGGCTGAAGAGCCGATATAAACTCCGTCTTAAGTTGCGAATCAATCTCATCTCGTGTGAATTCATCACTTACATTACCTGCAATTTTTGTGTAGAAAAGAAGAGGGTCTGTAATCTTATATGAGTAAACACCGTTGCATCTTACCTGAACGGTACGGCTCATTCCTATTCTCTTATTTACAACTTCAAACATGAGCGGATTTGCAGTTCCGAACTTGTTATCAAGAATTTCTTTTGTATTAAAATAATAGACCCTCTGGTCTTTGCCTGTATCGCCGCCGTATGTAAATCTTTTACCTACAAGTTTAAATGTTTCTTTGATGCTGTCACCGAGTTTTCCTGAGAAAATGCTTGGCTCTGTTGATGAATCATAAGTAAATTCACCGGGTTCTGCACAGACCTCAACAACCTTACCCTGTTCAACAATAATCATGCACTGACCGTCTGCAACGGCAATGCCCGAACCGTTTGAAATAATATTATCGCTGCCTTTGGTGTTTGAAGAACGTCCGCCTACTCGCTTCTGTCCTTTTACCATAAGTACATCGTTTTCGAGTGAATCGCAGTAGAAAAATTCTTTCCATTGATCAGCGAGTACACCGCCGAGTGCTCCTATGCCGGCTTTAATAAGTCCCATAACATAATCCCCTTTCTTATTTTACAATTTTATCAATGTCCGAGAGTCTGATCCTTTTGGATACAACATATGTTTTGTAATCGCCGTTACTGAGTTTTTCACCGAAACAGCCGTAAGTAGACGTGACAACTGTATCGTCATCAAGAACTACATTGCCGCAATAACCTGTATCTGCATTAGCAGAAAGTTCAGGTTCTGTTTGTTTAGCAAGATATGTATGAGCAAGTTTAATTCTGTACTGACCTTCGCTTCCGTTCTTAAGATCATCATATGTACCTACCCAAGCAACCCAACCTTCACTGAACCAAGATGCAGAACCGTCAAAATACTTTTCTTTTTTGGCTTTATCTCTTTCAATTGAGCGGAAAGTGATGAAAAGCCTTCCGTCTTTTGTATAGTCAGCCTTATGCCTTTCGCCGTTAAGTGCAGAAGGTGCAAAAACAGGTTTTGACCAGGTTTTTCCTTCATCTGTTGAGAAAGAAAGCAAGGAATTATAATTTTTATTATTGCTCCTTGCAATCAAGCAAAGTTCATCGCCTTTCCCGCAATCCGAGCGAACAACCTCTACCTCGCACATATTCGCCGTTTTTTCAATTTTACGGTGCTGAGCAAAATAAGGTTCAGGTTTACTCCAAACTGCTTTTCCGTTTTCAAACGAAAGAATGGTTTTGTAATTAACAAAACTTGAATCATGGAAGAATGCCATCCATTTATCAACAAAAACTCCGTTTTCTTTAAGCCTTGTCAGCGATGCCATTGAAACAACGGGAATAACAGTATAATCATGTTTTTTTGAAAAACAAAGTTCAAACTCGCTCCATGTTTTGCCTTCGTCATCCGAAAGCGAAAAATTGAAACCGCCAATAGTTCCTTTGCCGTCATGCCAATTGGGATTGCCTGAAATAAGAAGAATTTTATCGGGAGAACCGTCAGCAAATTCAAGCCTGTAAACAGTCGGAGTTTCCCTTGATGTTTCCCACGATTTTGGTTGGTTTTCTATTTTTGAATCATATGTCAAGCCACCGTCACGGCTGATTTTACTTCTGATTGCACCTTTACCGTGACCCGACGGATACACATCAAGAATACTGCCGTCTTTAAGAAGAATAGCATCAGGATGACCGAGGTAATCCAGTTCATTATCAACAATCGAAAACTCATATAAATATTTATATTCATCCGGCGTATCCTCAGGCATAACATCAAGCCTTATGAGAGGAATACTATAGTCCCCTGCACCGTTCTGATATTTTTTACCAAACTTATTTAAACACATATTATTTCACCCTAACCTTAAATACTCTTACACCATGCGCAGGAACATCTGCCGTAATGATATCTGCACAAGCCGTCTTTTCACCGCTCCAAAGATCAATAACATCATATTCTTCTGCAAGCGGAGTTGAAATGAAAGTCTGACCAAGTGCTTCTTTAACTGAATATGACATTACGCTTGAACTGCTTGCTTTATTAAAGAAACACATTGCAAACTCATCATTCACAAGCGGTTTTATAAGCACATCCTCTGCACCGTTTGTTTTAACTCTGCGGCACTGGACACCCAAAGGATCCTGATCAACAGCAATCATTTCTTTATTGGTAAGTATACGATATGTTTCGTTTTCAGTATCAACTGATCCGTCAGGTTTAATAAACTTTCTGACATCATTTCCGAGAATAAGCGGCGCTGCCATCATACACCACAGTGTAAAATGTGCCTTATTTTCCTCAAATGTAAACTCTCCGTTACCAACCTCAAGCATATCGGGATCATTCCATGAACCGATACCTGAATATTTATAAAGAAGAACATTAAATTCGTATATGCCGAGAACAGAACTCCATGTAGGTCTGATATCATGTGTTGTACGCCAGAGGTTTCCGGCATGAGCACCCCATTTCCAGGGAAAATTCCTGCCCCATTCACAAATTGAAAATACAATGGGCTTTTCATCGCAACCGTTCTTTTCTGCATATTCACGCGTTGCTCTTTTTAATTCTTTACCCATTGTCGAATATTGAATTGCAGCACTGTCCTGCCTTGAAGCAACAGGATTATATATTTTAATTGTATTTATCCCTTGGTAAAGATTTATTTTAATTTGATGTCTGCCGGATACAGTAAAACTCTTTGTTGCAGGAAGAACTGTTTTATACAAATCTTTCCCATTCACAAGAATTTCAGCATACTTATTGCTGTTACTTTTTTTGCGTATGCAAAGAGTCAAGATATACTCGCCATCTTCGTCAACAACAACATTATTAAATTCACAAGCACCTGCATTTGAAGATAAACCTGTTATATATCTGCCGCTGTCAAGTTTAGAATCATTTATAATTTTGGCGTCGCCTGTAAGCACTGCGTCGTCAACACCGTACTCAACTCCGTTCGAAGCACCTGCTTTTGCAATAACAACTTTTTCAATTTTAGGTGCATAAACAGGAATGGGCAGGTTATGACAAAAATCATATTTAAAATACTCGATGCCCCATTCTGCAAAAGTATCGGCATCAATCGCTTCATGGCCGAGGCTGGCCGGCAAATCTTCGCATGTCAAAGTGCCGTTTGAACTATATATACCGAGTTTTAACCCCAACGCATTAACTCTTTCGGCAAGATTCTTTATTCCGCTCGGAAACGAACCGAAGTCGCCTTGCAACCTGCCGCTTTCATCTCTTAGTGACGACTGCCAGCAATCATCAATATTTACAAATTTATACCCACAGTCGGCAAGACCGCTTTCTTTTATGGCTTTTGCAGTTTCATAAATCAGATTTTCATTTATTTTGTTGCGGAAAAGATTCCAACTTGACCAACCCATAGGGGGCGTTAAAGCAACACCGTTATCGTATGGTTCATCTGCAGAATAGTTTAGTTTAAAAGAATTTACGGCTCTTTTGGCAAGCGTTGCAGGATTTATATCATCTATATTTTTGGCAACCTTTGCAGCCGCAGCAGCACCTGCAGCAAGAAGTGCCGCAGAAAAAAGTTTTGACATTTATAACACATCACCTTTCCTAATTCTTTTTCAATAATGGAATATAGTGAGTATAGCCGTCTATATTCAATCCGTGAGTAAATGAACTATCGCTGATTGTTTCCGTATTATAAACCGTAATTGTCTGAAGTTGATACAAAGGACTTTCAACCGCCTCTGCCATAACCAAATCCATAAGTTTACCGACCATTGAAACTTTATCATAAAAACCTGCAGCAGAACGGATATCCGCAGTCATTTTATCAATTTCAGGTGAACTTATACCTGTTTTATTAAGCCTTCCGACACTGTTATAATACTCGAGTTTATCACATGAATCACCGTCATAAACAGTTTCAATCCACATATCCGCTTTACCTGATATAATTGCATTTTCAAGGCTTGATTCATCAGTAAGAACAATATTAAGTGTTATTCCTTTTTGAGAAAGATTGTTTTTATATTCTTCAAGCACTGAAAATTCAAGATCTTCTTCACTGCCGCAATAATATGCAGATACATCAGTCATATTAATTTCACTGTTAATATTATAAAGTGAATATGTGCTCTCGCTGTAATACGATTCGGTTAGATCAGAAGGATACTCCTCAAACCTTACACTTATCGGTCTGAGCGGTCTTGTATAATACGAACCTATTTTTGACTCTACAGCACTGTTAACATTTGACAAGCCAATAAATGATTTTCTGTGAGGTGTATCAACTGTTCTTGTGTTAAGAAAAAGAGAAACATAATAATCGCAATCTTCAATAAAATACCGAACATTTTTACCGTCAAGTTTTTTTACTGCATCCGCAGTTGCAAGCGTTTCAACAACATCAACCTTGCCGCTTACAACATAATTTATCGGGTTATCTTCATCTGAAAGTTCTATAAATCTCAGCGTTGTGAATTCGCACTCATTTTCATTATAATATTCATTGGCGGACATTCTTACTTCTGTTTCCGTAAAATCGGTTACAACATACGGACCGGAACCGACATTACAGCGATCTATTTTTTTTATTTTGTCTGCAGACCCTTTAACATATTCTGTGCTGAAATACTCTTTGGGAACAAGCAAAGCATTCAATTGAGCAACAGCGTTGATGTTTCTTGAATTAAAGAGAACAGTACATGTATAGTCGTTAACCTTCTTAATACCTTTAATTGTGTCAATATCAGTGCCGTCGCTGTAGTTTCCGCCAATATAGTCTTTATATAGCAACTCACGATACCAATCTTTAGGATTATATGAAAAGCGGTTGTTTTCTGCTTCAATTGTCGCAACAAACTCTATAACATCATCTGTTTTGGGATTGCTGCCAAGGCTTGCAAGGTCATCTGAATAACCCATATTACCTATATATTCTTTCCACGTAACTCCTGAAGGCGATACTGAATCAAGGTTACCGTTAAAACGGCCTTCAAGATTTGTTTCAACAAGGTATTTAACATAATCTTCAGTTTCTATTGTTGCGGAAGAATAATTTGATTCTATTTTTTTCTCAATATTCAAAATTTTATCCTGATAATTTACATCATCAAAATAGTACTCTTTCAAACCAACAATATCGTTAAAATACCAGTCACTGTATACGCCGTCATATGTTGCATCGGCAATAAAATGATAGAAAAAAATTACATCATCTATGGTAATATTTTTTCCGTCAGAAAAAAACATATCTTCATTAAGAGAAACAGTATATTTTATCTGACTGTCGCCTACAAACTCATATGAAATACCGCCGCCGTAATTAATTAACTTATTATCACCGTCTCTGCGCTGTATGCTCATAAACATCTGCGATATAACTTCACTGTCGCCTTCACTTTCAGCATAGAAAGGATTACAGACTCCCTGAATATCTTTTACGCCTATTTTTAGTTCCGCTTCACTTTGCGAACTTTTACATGATGGCAGAACTAAAACCAATAAAGATAATATTACAGCAATTATAGATTTTATTTTTAACATATAATACTTCCCTAAGAATATATTTAAGTATATTTTATCATATAAATGTTCCGGATACAATATTATTTTAAAAATAAAAGCGCCTTTCAATTACGAAAGGCGCTGAAAATATCAATTATTTCTGATACTCCTTGAAATCAGCATAGATTTCTTCGGTGTAAACATTGTTTTCATCCTTATCATGGAGAGGATACCAAACCTGAGCAAAGAAAGGATTAACCTTTGCTTCATCATCATATGCCCAACGGAACTTTTTCTGCTCGCACTTTTCAAGTGTTGAGGGAAGTTCTTCAGGACACCAGTGACCGCCGCGGAGAACAAGGTTGGGTGACATCATGAATTCGTGACCGTGAGCACACTTCCAGAGAACGGGAGTATACATATCAACGATTTCAGTTGCAAGGCATTCGCCGCCTCTGAAAGCAGCAGCCTTCTTGAGATCTTCAACTGTGAGTGAATTGAAGTCCTTGGTTTCATCATAACCGTGATCAAGAACGTTAGCCTTCGCAGGATCATCGTTGGGACGATAAACATTTACCTTGCTCCAGTCGCTGCCGATTGCATTCCATTTCTCCATTGAGCCAACATATGCATTGACTCTGGGAGTAACGTTATTTGCCTTCCACCAAAGAGTGCCGTAAACAGGAGTCTGAGCAATCTTCTTCATGAAAGGTTTAACCAGCGGAGCAAAGGGTTTTGCAAGGAATGCAAGTTTATAGAACCATTCAACCTTATCCATCATGCTCTTGAAATACTGCTTGATGGGCACATTTGCTCTGAAGTGGAGATAATTTTCAAGAACATCTGAGTCAAGATACCACTGACCGTGGAAGTTACGGGTAATGAACCAATCAGGATCAAAGAGTTTCTTGGGATCGCCAAGGCCGAGACCGCACTTGCCGAGAAGAAGTTCTTCAAATTCCATGTTTGTGATTCTGTATTCAGCACCTGAACCGATGTTATAGAATCTTCTCCAGAACTCTTCGGGAACATCATCACCGCAGACATTAACAAGAAGACGGCCTGAATCTTCAACTGTTGCCCATTCAAGAACACCGTTGATAACAACATGATACATGATGGGTTCCATATTCTTGAGAATTTCAGGATAAAGAATACCTGACTGACGGAGTGATACCCAATGCTTAAGACCTGACTCAGCAAAAATTGATTCAGCAATTACCTTGCTGGTTGCATAATGGTCATAAACGCTGATTTTGATGGGGTCGCCTGTACGTGCCCAATGGATAGGATCATCTCTTTCACCTGTTTCAGCAACAGTACCGATATAAACAACCTTGATTGCATCGGGATCAGGCTGAGCCTTAACTGCAGCAACAATATTCTTTGCAGCACCAACATTGGTTTTGATTGTGTTGATGGGATAATAGTCAGCAGCAGGTGAAACCATACCGCCAACATGAAGAACATAGTCTGAACCTGTAACGCATTCAAGAACACTTTCATACTTCTTAAGGTCACCCCAAACAACCTTAACAGAAGGATCGTTCATGTAAGGAGCGAACTTCTTTCTGTTCTTCTCGCTGTCACGAAGAAGAACAACAATGTTAAACTTATCTTTCTTTGCATAGAGTTGCTGGAAACCTTCCCAACCCATTGTACCTGAAGCACCGGTAAGGAATACGGTCTTTTTCTGTGCCATTTTGATTTCCTCCAATAATTTAATATTTCGCCAAAATGTAACAAAATAATTTTAACATATAAAAATATATAAATCAATATGTATTTTTATTCAAAGTGTACAATTTTGTAACAATCAGCCGATATTTAACATTTCTTTAAACATTTTTTCAACAGTAAACATCTGCTGTATTTCTTTTTTATTGCCCTCGGTAAAAAGAGAAGCATCCTTAACGCGGCAATTATAACCGATATCAACACCGCAAAGTCCGAGGTGATATTTTGCATTCACGGGATACATCTGGCATTCTGCAAGCGAAGCAAACGCAAGAAAAGCCTGAACCTGCTCTGCTTTTTCAGGCTCGGTTTTATAATTTTTACAAAGCCATGAATAAAGTTCGGGGTGGAAATTGCCCATAACGCCTGAGAATCCTGCACATCCTGCCCTGAGTGATTCGAGAAGTGTTGCAGAGTTAGCATTATAAATTTTAAGACCCAAACCTTCAACCGCCTTAAGTTTCGCTTCAATTTCACCAATACGGCAACAAGTATCCTTAAGGAATTTAAGTCTGCCGTCAAGAGCACACTGCCTGAGTGTTTCAGGTGCCATAAGGCGTTTATAAGGATAAGGACATTCATAGATGCCAAGACCGATTTCAGGAATTGAAGAAACCATTTTTTCATAGTTTTTAAGAAAAACCGAATCATCCTCATCCTGCTTGGCAAAACGGTTTGCAATAAATACATATGCATCAATACCCTCTGATATAAATGCATTTGCCTCATATATCTGCCTGTCAAGTTCATCGGCTGTATGTCCCGAAGCAACAACGCTCATATCAGCAGGCTTGTTTTTCATAATGAACCTTAAAAGTTCAAGTCTTTCTTCAAACGAAAGGAAGAAAATTTCACTTGACTGACAGATTGCAAATATTCCGTCAACGCCATTATTTGAATACCATTCAAGCATGGCAAGAACACCGTTGTAATCGATTTTGTTATCATCCGTAAAAGGTGTCACCATTGTCGGATATACACCGTCGGGAATGTTTTTGATCATTAAAAATCACTCCATAAAACAGAATAAGCGGCAGATATCTGCCGCATTTCAGTTTAAACTTAATATTTCAGTTTGTCAATGCTATGTGGTCAATTTTTTTCTTATCATTTCAAGAACAACTTTTTCCCGCCTTGAAACCTGAACTTGAGTCATCCCCAATTTGACTGCTGTTTTTGATTGTGTTAGTCCTCCGTAGTAGCGTAATTCTATCATTTTCCTGTCACGTTCATCAAGAGATTCAAGCACCTGACGCAAAGCAAGCAAATCAGAAACTTCATTTTCAGGTGAATCAATGGGAATATCAAGTTGACTTTCATCTTCCTCACCGGATGTAAGAGACAATGCAGGCATTGATGCATTAAGCAGCATTGCTGCTTCAGCGCTTTCAATACCCATACTTTGCGCAAGTTCGCTGATTGTTGGTTCTCTTCCTAAAGTAACGGCAATTTCTTCTTTTCTTTTAATTGCAATTCTTGATTTTTCTTTGACAGATCTTCCGATTTTAACTGTTCCTCCGTCGCGGAAAATGCGTTTGATTTCACCCAAAATAACAGGAACTGCATATGTCGAAAACGAAAATCCCCTTGATTCATCAAAGTTATCCGCAGCCTTAATAAGTCCTACACAACCCGCCTGAAACAAATCATCATATTCTGCTCCCCTGCCTCTGAATCGGTTGGCACAGGCATGCACGAGCCCGAAATTACTCTCAACCAACTTGTTTCTTTCTGTTTTAATCTCTGCCATCTGACGCACCGCGTGTTATAAAATGTTTTTCCAAAATAACAGTTGTTCCTTTGCCGATATTAGATGAAACTTTGATTTTATCGCAAAAACTTTCCATAACAGCAAATCCGAGACCAGCTCTTTCTCCGCCTAAAGTCGTAAAAAGCGGTTCCATTGCCTGTTTTACATTCTGAATTCCGCAGCCTTTATCTTTAATCTTGACTTTAAAAACACCGTTTTCATAAATTCCTGCCCATATGTAAATTATGCCCACACTTTCAGGATAAGCATGAACAATACAGTTTGTAACCGCTTCACTGACAGCCGTTTTTATGTCGGATATCTCTTCAATATTGGGATCAAGTTGAGCAGCAAAAGCCGCAACCGTTGCTCTTGAAAACGCCTCATTTACAGAACGGCTTTCAATTTGCAATTTCATTTGATTTATAGGTTTCATTATTTCACTTCCTTTTTATTTTTCAGTGTTACAAGTTTGTCCAATCCGGCAAGTTTCATCATTGAATATAGCCTGTCCGAAAGATTAACCACTTCTACATTTCCACCGTAACTTTCCGCAATACGGTATCTTCCGAGTACAAATCCTATTCCCGAACTGTCCATAAAAGTTACATCTCCGAAATCAAGGCGGACGTTCGGCGCAAGGGAAGATTGAATTGCTTCATCTGCTTCAAGCCGAAGTGCAGCCGCATTATGGTGGTCAATTTCTCCGCTGAGAACAACAGTAATTCTAACGGGTGTTGTATTAATTTTAATTGCCATTTTTTCACTCCTTAAATAAAAAAATCCCTTATCACAAAGGATAAGGGATTGATTATAAAAAAATTGTTGAATTGTAAAGGCTGTTAAAAATTAAGCAAAGTTTCTCTTATTTCTCCTGCCAGATAAAAAGAACCGCATACTATAAGTGCATCATCGGATTGAAGAATATTATGTGCTGCAACAATTGCCTTTTGCGGATCAGGGATATCATAACATTGCTTACAGAATTTTTCCGCATTTTCCATAAGTTCATTGCTGCTGAGCGCACGCGGCACATTTGCTTTTGTCGCTATGAAAGTATCGGCAAGAGGTGCAATCGCACTCAAATAAGAAAGATAATCTTTATCTGCCATCATAGAACTGACTACAATGATTCTTTTTCCGCTTAAATGCTTTTTTACGAATTCGGAAAGTGCGGCCGCACAGCCTTCATTATGCCCTCCGTCAAGGATAACAACAGGTTTTTTCTTTATAAGTTCCATTCTGGCAAGCATTATGGAACACTCAATGCCATTGACAATATGTTCCTCACTGATTTTTATTCCAAACCTTGAAAGTGATCGAACTGCTTCAATAGCAGTGCATGCATTAAAAGCCATATGCCTGCCGGCAAGCGGAAGATTAAACTTTATACCGTCATAAATTATCTGTGTGCCTTCAAGCCTTTCTTCGCCGATTTTAAGACGGTTGATATCGGGAATACGCAGAGAGTTACACTTCTCTTCGCATGTCTTTTTGATAATATTCATTGCTTTTTCATCTTGAAACGGATAAACAACTGTTTCGGCGCCGAATTTTATAATACCGCTTTTTTCTGCTGCAATTTTCTCAATTGTATCGCCCAGAATTGATGTATGGTCAAAAGAAATGCTTGTTATAACGCTTACATACGGAGCATTTATGACATTTGTTGAATCCAATCTGCCGCCTAAGCCCACTTCAAGCACAACAAAATCGCAGTTTTTCTTTTTAAAATACAGAAATGCAGTTGCAGTAATGGCTTCAAACTCTGTTGGCTGTATGTTTTTTACAGAAAGCCTTTCAATTGCAGACTTTACCCTTTCAATGCATTCAGCAAGTTCATTTTTTTCAATCATATTACCGTTATACTGTATGCGTTCTCTGAAATCAGTAACATAAGGAGAAATAAAGAGCCCTGTATTATATCCGCTTTTTCTGAGGATATTGGAAATCATTGTTGAAGTTGAGCCTTTGCCGTTTGTGCCTGCAACATGGATAACCTTCAGTTTATCCTGCGGATTTCCGAGTTCGTTACACAGAGCACGGATACGCTCCATTCCGGGCTTAATTCCGAATTTTTCAAGAGAATGGATATATTCAATTGCTTCATTACAATTCATAACATCACCTAAATTAAAGGTGGCGGAAGCATTGCCCCCGCCACACCTAAAAATTTAACATTTAACCGAGTTTTGCAATGCTTTCTTTAAGCATCTCAATCTTTTCGGCATATTTTGCGGCCTGTTCACGCTGAGCGGCAACAACATTTGCAGGTGCTTTTGCAACAAAGTTTTCATTTGAAAGTTTATTGTTAACAAAATCAAGGTCCTTCTGAACTGCAGCAAGTTCTTTATTGAGTCTTGCCTTTTCAGCCTCAAAATCAACGAGTTCACCCATGGGAATATATATCTTTGCGTCCTGTGTAACAATGCAAACTGCGCCGTCAAGTTCAAAACTGTCAGCAATTTCAACCTCAGATGCGCTTGCAAGGCGCTGCATGAATACGCCGCCCTGCTCAAATGTTGCCTTATGAGCAGTTGCAATATAAACTTTAGCCTTCTTTGAGGGAGGTACATTCATCTCTGCTCTGCGGTTACGGATTGCTCTGACAGCAGTCATAACTCTTTCCATTTCCTCTTCCTCAGCAGCATATGAAAGGCTCTCGTCATATTCAGGCCATGCTGAAATCATGATTGATTCGCCGTCGTGAGGAATTGTCTGCCAGATTTCTTCAGTAATGAAAGGCATAAAGGGATGAAGAAGTTTAAGAATCTTATCCATTACCCAAACAAGAACCTGCTTTGCGCTCTGAGCCTCTTCGCCGCCCTTCTGAAGGCGGATTTTTGCAAGTTCAATATACCAATCGCAGAAGATATCCCAGATGAAATCATAAAGTTTTGCAACGGCAACGCCGAGTTCAAACTTTTCAAGATTATCTGTAACCTCTTTTGCAAGGCTGTTAACAAGGCTGATTACCCACTTATCTTCAAGTGCAAGGTTTGCAGGAAGTTCGCAGGGAATCTCATCATCACCAATATTCATAAGAATAAATCTTGATGCATTCCAGAGTTTATTTGCAAAGTTACGGCTTGAACCAACCTTTTCATCCGAAAATCTCATGTCGTTTCCGGGGCTGTTGCCGGTTGCAAGAGTAAATCTGAGAGCATCTGCACCGTACTGATCAATAACTTCAAGAGGATCAATACCGTTGCCGAGCGATTTTGACATTTTTCTGCCCTGAGCATCTCTGACAATACCGTGGATAAATACCGTTTTAAACGGTTCACAACCCATCTGCTCGCAACTTGAGAAAATCATTCTGGCAACCCAGAAGAAGATAATGTCATAACCGGTAACAAGAGTGCTTGTGGGGAAATAATGGTCAAGTTCAGGTGTATTATCGGGCCAACCGAGAGTTGAGAACGGCCAGAGTGCCGATGAGAACCATGTATCAAGTGTATCGGGATCCTGCTCAACCTTACCGCCGCACTTTGGACAGCAATCGGGAGCGGATTTTGCAACTGTTACTTCACCGCAATCAGTGCAGTAATAAGCAGGGATTCTGTGACCCCACCAGAGTTGACGGGAAATACACCAGTCTTTGATGTTCTCCATCCAATGGAAATATGTCTTTTCAAATCTTTCGGGAACAAACTGAGTTTTGCCGCTCTTAACGCATTCGATTGCAGGCTCGGCAAGGGGTGCCATTTTAACAAACCACTGCTTTGAAACTCTGGGTTCAACGCTTGTGTGGCAACGGTAGCATGTGCCGACATTGTGGCTGTAATCTTCAATCTTAACGAGTGCACCTTCTGCTTCAAGGTCAGCAACGATAGCCTTTCTTGCTTCGTATCTGTCCATGCCGGCGTACTTGGGATAATCAGCAGTAATTTTGGCATCATCGGTCATAACATTGATAACTTCAAGGTTATGGCGAAGACCTACTTCAAAGTCGTTGGGGTCATGAGCAGGAGTGATTTTAACAACACCTGTTCCGAAGTCCATTTCAACATATTCATCCGCAATAACGGGAATTTCGCGGTGAACAATAGGAAGGATAAGGGTTTTGCCAATCATATCCTTATATCTTTCATCGTTGGGGTTAACAGCAACCGCTGTATCGCCGAGAAGTGTTTCGGGTCTTGTTGTTGCAAGCATGAGGTATCCGCTGCCGTCCTTGAAAGGATAGCGAAGATGCCAGAAATGACCTGCCTGATCCTCATATTCAACCTCTGCATCGGAAATTGATGTAAGACAATGAGGACACCAGTTTATAATTCTTTCGCCTCTGTAAATAAGACCCTTTTCATAAAGGCGGCAGAAAACTTCAAGAACAGCCTTGCTGCAGCCTTCGTCAAGAGTAAAGCGCTCTCTGTCCCAGTCGCAGGATGAGCCCATTTTCTTAAGTTGTTCGATAATACGGCCGCCGTATTTTTCTTTCCACTCCCATGCACGCTTAAGGAAGCCATCTCTGCCAAGGTCCTCTTTTGTAAGACCTTCTGCCTTCATTGCTTCAACAATCTTTGCTTCTGTTGCAATTGATGCATGGTCAGTGCCGGGCAGCCAAAGTGCATCATAGCCCTGCATTCTTCTCCAGCGGATAAGAATATCCTGCAAAGTATTATCAAGGGCATGGCCCATATGGAGTTGACCTGTGATGTTAGGAGGCGGAATAACGATAGTATAAGGTTTTTTGTCATTTTCAACCTTGGCGTGGAAATACTTTCCTTTAAGCCAGAAGTCATAAATACGGTCCTCAACATTTTTCGGATCGTACTGCTTGGCGAGTTCTTTTGCCATAAATAATCATCCTTTCTTCAAGTGTGAGACAATAAAAAAATCGCCTCACGGATTTAAATAAATCAATGAGACGAGTAAATTTACCCGCGGTACCACTCAAATTGCGCAAAAGCGCCGCTCTTTGGGCTCTGACAAGCCCTATGCATTAACGCAGCAATCACGGAAAGGTTCTACTGATGCAAAAGCACTTTCTTCCTCTCGGTTCAGGGGCTACAACAAGCATCTGCCGCACATCGGCTTTTCACCAACCGCCGACTCTCTGAGAACGCATTTATGCCGCCCTCCCCATCAAAACCTTTATATTAAATTTTGTATATTTTAACATAGAACAAAATTCTTGTCAATATAATTTTTATACAGAAAAAATCAATGATTGAACTTGCTTTTTATGATTTGAGCAAATAAATCGGGTGCAACAAAACATTCGCGCACATATCTTTTATATGCATCTTTCGGAGTTGGGCAACTGACTTTAAACGGATTCTCAAGTCCGCATGTTCTGGCAATTAACGCCGCTCTGTAAATATGATAATCAGATGAAAGAAAAGCAATTCTTGTTTCTGAAACATCTTTGCCCGAATGATTCTTAATTATTTCAAGCGCAAACTTAAAATTCTCAACCGTTGTTGTTGACTTATCTTCAAGAATAATTCTGCTTTCATCTATCCCCTGCTCAATAAGATAGTCTGCAATTATCTTTGCTTCAGATTTTTTCTGACCGTGTCTGAAACAACCGCCGCACGGGACAATATGGCACTCTGTATTTTTATTAAGATAAGCCGCTGCCGCCTTCATTCGTTCAAAAAGTTGAGGGCTGGGTGTATCTTCACCGATTACATTGCCGCCAAGCACCATCAGATAATCACAATCGTCGGAGTGATTTTTCTTTGCTTCGGATATGACAAGCGTCATATAAACGGCTGCTGTCAGCATCATGCCGCCAGCAACTGTTCCTGCAACACCCAGCATAACTTTTGATAAAGTTTTCATGTATTATTCCTCTATTCCGTAAAAATCAAGCAAAGCAGGGTTGATAATTGTATCGGTATAATCAAAACAAGAACTGTGGCCGCCGCCGACTATCATAAGTTCTTCTGCGCCTTCGATTGATTTTGTAATCATCTTTGAATGCCAGCGCTGAATCATATCATGTTCACCATAGATATTGAAAACGGGAACTTTTATTGCCGAAATATCTTTAAATGTAAGGCTGGGCTGACCGACCATCATGCCCTTTATATCACGCCTTATTTTTGTTTCTTCATCGCCCTTAATCCATGCTTCAACACAAAGAACTATATATTGGTAAGTAATCTGAATCTGATCAAAAGTGTTTGTACCGAAAGTATTGATATTTGAACCCATTATTGCAAGTGATTTAACTTTTTCGGGATAAGCAAGAGTGAACACAACGCCGAGATTGCCGCCGTCACTGAAACCGAAAATGTCTGTTTTATCAACATTAAGGAAGTCCAATATTTTCGCAAGATCATCGCTGAATGTTTCAAAGTTCATTGTACCTTCAACCCAATCGGAGTTGCCCGTACCTCTGGGCGAAACTGTTATAACCATAAAATGCTTTGCCATTTCAGGCAGAATGCTGCCGTCAAAACTGTGCATATCTCCGCCGTTTGGTGGCAGAAGAAGCAAAGGTTCGGCATCAAGCGAACCGTAAATACCGTATTCGATATCTGCATCGCCGCAGTCAACGAATCCGTACTGAACAAGTTCGGGCATATCAACAGCATACGACACTGACGATATACCGAAAAGCATTGAAAACACAAGCAATAATGACACAGTTTTAATAACTTTTTTCATATTATCACCTTATTATAAAATATAATTTGATTATAACATACATTTAATTTTTTTCAACTGTAAGAGAGTGATTTTATGCAAAAATCGAATCTTATAAAACATACCGCAATAATGACAGCCGTTAATCTGATAATGCGATCAATTTCTGTAAGTTTTAATGCGTATCTGACCGGAAAAATCGGCATTTCCGGCGTAGGTCTGTTTCAACTTGTTATGACCTTTTACTCACTTGCCGTAACTTTTTCATGCGCAGGAATCAGGCTTGCAACAACAAGGGTTGCCGTTGAAATAAACACGCTGAAAAAGAATGACATGAATAAATCGCTCAGCATATGTATAACTTACGCCGGCATATGCGGATGTATAATCGGTATATTTCTTTTTATTTTTTCTGATTTCATAAGCATATATTGGCTTTCAAATGAACAGACAGCCTTGCCTTTGCGTATCCTTTCGCTCAGCCTTCCATTTGTTGCAATGTCGTCAGCGTTGGGAGGATATTTCACTGCAATAGAAAAGATACCACAGTTTTCTTTAATTCAGTTACTTGAACAACTGTTTAAAATAACAATTGTTGTATGGCTGATTTCAAACTCAGGTTATCATTCCTCAGCATATGCATGTATGTCTGTTGTTACGGGTATGACTGCTTCTGAGATTTTTTCGTTCTGTATGTCTTCATTGCTGAAAAAAATAACTTCTCAACCCAAAACAGATAAATCTCCGCTTGATATATTCCGTATGTTAAGAGTTGCTCTTCCTGATGCAGCAGGTACATGCATAAGAAGCATTCTGCTTACGGTTGAACATACTCTTATTCCAAAGGGTTTTGAAAAATCAGGACGCAGCAGCAAAACTGCCCTTGCCGCTTACGGAAACATTCATGCCGTTGCAATGCCTTTACTGCTCTTGCCAAGCGCAGTTTTATCATCACTGTCATCGCTTCTTGTACCAGACCTTGCCAAAAGAAATGAAATCGGTGATTCGGAAGGTATTAATGCAGCTGTATCACGCAACTTGAAAAGAACGGCGTTATTCTCAATTTTATGTGCAGTAATTATGGCAGCATTTGCGCCTTACATATCAAATTTTCTTTACAAAACAAACGAAGCGGTAAAATATATAAGAATACTTTCACCGCTTGTTCCCGTAATGTATCTTGATATTATAACCGACGGAATGCTGAAAGGTCTTGATCAGCAAGTTTATTCCATGCGTTATAATATAATCGACTCGGCACTTTGTGTTGGCATGGTTTATTTTCTGCTGCCAAAACACGCAATTAAAGGATATATTTTTATTTTATATGCAAGCGAAATAATAAATTTTTATCTGAGCATCGGAAGACTGATTAAAATATGCGATATCAGATTGTTTCGAGCACACGCAAAAGATAATTCCAGACCCTTTCACACGAAGAAATACTCAGACATTCCTTCGGTGTATGGATATCGAACATATTGGGACCGAGCGAAACGCAATCCAAACCGTCTATTTTTCCGCAGAAAAGACCGCATTCAAGACCTGCATGGATTGCAGTGACCTCCATTTCTTTACCAAACATTTCTTTGTAAATCGCAGACATTGTTTCACGCAATTCGGAATCAGGTTTAAACTCCCATGCCGGATAAGAACTTCTGAATTCAATTTTGCATGAATGCTTTTTACAAATTTCACAAAGAGAACTGCAAAGTTTTTCTTTTTCCGCATCTTTCCCGCTTCTGACAGCATAATTTAACAAAACCGTATTACCGACCGTTTTTAATATTCCGAGATTCAAAGATGTTTCAACAAGCCCGTCAATCTCCTTGCTCATTGCAATTACACCGCTGGGCAAGTCATTAAGAACATCAATTACACTGTTTGAAGATTTAAAGGTCATTGTTTTATCTGATTCATCTGACAAAACTGCAGTGATGCTTATATCCGGGTCTGTAGATTTATACTCATCTGAAATTCTGTCTGATATTTCTTTAACTGCACCGATAACATCAGCCTCAGAGGAAATAATGCACTTTGAATCTCTTGTGATTGCATTATCCATCGTTCCGCCGTTTATCTCACAAACAGAAAACTTAATTTTATTTCTCAGCATTTCAAGAACCCTGCCCATTACTTTATTGGCATTGGCATATCCTTTGTGAATCTCTGCACCCGAATGTCCGCCGTGAAGATTTGAAACACAGATTTCAAATGTATTATCTTCATTATCTTCATATTCTACATCAAGCAGTATATCCGCACGCACTCCGCCTGCACAACTTACCCACAATACGCCCTCTTGCTCCGAATCAAGGTTAATCATGCGTTTTGATTTAAGCATAGAGGTATCAAGACCGCCTGCACCTGTCATACCAACCTCTTCATCAGCAGTAAGAACTATTTCAAGCGGCGGATGAGGAATGTCATCAGAATCGAGAAGCGCAAGGCACATTGCAACGGCAATACCGTCATCGCCGCCGAGCGTTGTTCCGTTTGCCCGAACAAAGTCGCCATCAACTGCAAGTTCAAGCCCGTCGGTTTCAAAATTGATATTGCTTGTTTCATCCTTTTCCCACACCATATCGAGATGGCCTTGAATAATAACGGGTTCTGATTTTTCATTTTTGAATGCAGGTTTAAATATAACAACGTTTCCCCATTCATCAGCGATATATTCACAGCCTCTTTTTTTTGCAAAATCAACGCAGTAATCTCTGATATTATCGGTATTTCCGGACCCTCTGGGGATTGCGGAAATTTCCTCAAAATATTCAAAAACTTTTTCCGGTTTTAAACCATCAAGAATTCTCACTGATATCACCCCTGATTATTTTTATTCCCTTTGGAGCATTTATGACAGCAGATTTCCCCTTTTCTGCATAAAATTCAATCATACCCATTTTTGTGGGAATATTTATTTTTGCACTATTCAAACAATAAAGATTCGGCGAAAACTTAAGAATTTTCATACCCGGTTCTATGATTTCAAGACCTGTAATTGCCATCGGCATCTGATATGCCGGTGTGCCGCCCCATGCATGCGAATGGTCAAAAGAATAACCCTCCTCCGGAGCAAACCAGCCTTCTTTTAAACCTTTATCACATTCATTGACAATATCTGCCCAACGGGATATAAGTTTTACTCCGTACTTATCAAACAAACCGTATTTTCTGACAGCACAAAGAAGATAATGGGTAAAATACGGCTGAATATCCTGCAATTCTTCGTTAAGTATAATTCTTTCAAGAATATCAACAGCAAGTTCTTCATCTGCCAAGCCGTAAAGTGAGGCAAGAATATTGGGATATTTTGAAAAATGTTTTTTGTTTACATTTGCAGGCAGATAATGTTTCTCTCCGCCGTAAGGAGTACCCAAACCGTCAAAATAAAGCCTTCTTTCTTTATCATAGAACACATTGTTAAAACTATTTTTAAACAATTCAGCCCTTGCTGTAAACTTGGATTTTCTTGCATCATCGCCGATTATACCGTAAATTTCGGCAGCATCGGTAAGAGCCTTATAATAAAATGCATTCAGAACAGTCTGGCCGAGATATTTAGGCGGATGATGCATGGAAAATCCGTCAATCACAGACCAGTCCACAAACATAAAATCAGGCGGGTTCTCGATTATTCCGTTATCACCCATATATGTTTCAAACCTGTCAAAAAGTTGTTTCAAAGCATCACGACAGTAATAAATCATTTCCTTGCTGCCCGTAATCATATAAACATCCAATATCATCTGAACCCATATAAGGCTATATGTTGTGTGAAACATTCTTCCGCTGTTTGCGGATAGCCAATCAGCCGTTCTCATAATGTCAAACTCCGCCAGGCGCATATCGCCAAAGCAAAACATTGTCATAAGGCTTTCAATATAATAATCTCCTGTGCAGGCAAGAAGTTCCTGATGCTTTGTACTGTCAAGATGCAGTGTCTGACGGCAAATTTTAAGAGTGTGCTTGCATACATCAAATATTTTATTCCAGTCCTCATTATCCGTTACAAAACTGCCTTCTGCAGTAATCGGATACCATGGAGCAATAAATGAAATTTCCGCCTCAACATCTTCAGAATCTGTGTTTTCAACCATTACATGTGCAGTTCCTGCACTGTGCATACGGAAGGACATATATTCATTCTTTCCTTCGGCAAAAGAAATTTTTTCAGCAGTTTCCGTTTGCCCCTCAAGTTCACTTGTTCTTAGTTCAATATTACATGCACCGTTTGACCTGAGAACAGGATATACACCGTAAATCTTATCAAGATTTATTCTGAAAGAAACTTCGCTGTCTTTTTTTATAGTAATTTTTTCTGTTTTAACCGTATTAAGCGAAAGCATGGGAATATACGCATCTTCAGCATTCCATATATCCTTAATTTCCTCTGCCATACAAAATTCAGGCTTTTCAAAGTTACCGATTAGTTTTGCATTGTAACTTTGATAGTTGTTATAGGCAGTATTAACTGAGGCAAACCACGATGAATCCGTTTCAATATCGCTGCTTGTTCCGTCTTTGAAGTAAACAGTTCCTTTAAAATAAAAGCCGCCGTGTCCCCTTGAATAATCTGTCAGCACTTCAGGCAAAAGACGAACTTCGGCAAAAACATCAAATTCATTGCCGCATAAATCAAGTTCGTATATATTGGCATAATGCTTCGGTGCAGCATTAACGCAAAGAAAATCTCCGCCCGACGCTGCAGGTCCTATTCCTTCAAGTTTCCCGTTGATATACAAGCGGAAAAAGCAATCTGCGCTCACACGCAGTTTGATTTTTTCAATCTCTTTTTCAAATTCAAATGTTTTCTTGAACACAGCAACACAGTAATTATATTTTTCAAGTATCTCTACCGTACTTGTTCCGCTTATTGTGTATGTGTTATTCTGAAACTGAGAATATCTGTTTTTATCGAGCCAAATCCACGGCATAAAATGCACCGTCCTGTTTTTTGTTTTATTTGATAATATCATATTGAATTTTTATTTTCAATATAGAAAAGCCCGAACTCAAAATGAATTCGGGCATAAAATATTATTTTGCAACGCCTTCAAGGTAGTCCGTTTCGGTTACATAACCTTCGCTGTCAATTCTGAAAGTTTTTGTTTCAAGTTTTCTGAAATCGGCATAAAAACCCGCATCGGCAATATCACAAACAACCGCAACTCTGACTGCTTTTCCGTCTGTTTCGCGAAGTCGCATCACTATATCACCTGAGCCGTCTTCGCAGTATTTAAACGAATCGAGGCAGATGTTGTGTTTATTGATGCTGATGAAACTCTTTTCACGAGGAAGTTCACCCTTATGATAACCTGCAGGTACAGTAACCGGTCTTGAATTAAACAAAGCAGCGATTTTCTGAATACCGCTTTCCTCTGCCTCTCCTGCATGCGGATAAAGAGCATATTCAAATCTGTGAAGACCTTCATCACAATAATTGAAATCAGCGGCAGGTCTGTCAGAATAATGGTCAGCAAAAATAGAATTCCTGAGCATTGTAAGCCTGAGAGTGTTGTTCGGACAATCATAACTGTATTTTGCATTGCTGATAATCGCAACACCCTTGCGCTGTTCTGCACCTGCAGTAATATCACCCCATGTAAGAGCAGGCTCTTCTTCGCCGTTGCAGGGACGCTTAATGAATCCGGCAGGAATTTCATAGGTTGAAATCGGATTTGCTCCGTCAACGGTAACAGGCATTTTAAGAATTGTGAGAGGCTCTTGCCAAAGAACTCTGCACTTAACTCTGACGTGTTTGCTTTCCGTTTCAAGAATGAAATCCTGAGTAAGATAAGAACCGCCATAAACATGTTTAACACGCATAACAGCCCTTGCAGCACCGTTTTCAACAAGTTCTATTGACTTAAGGCTCATTTTACCTATTGTTTTATCAAACTTAAAAATATTATGTGCCCATGTATCAGGCTCAGTATTATCAACTACCGTTGGAATGCAGAATTCTCCGCCAACATATTCAGCACCGTCTTCTTTATTTACAAGGCTCCTGATTCCGCCTGTTTCGCCGTCAAAAACAACTTTAAGGTATTTATTCTCAAGTGTTAATTCCGATGCAGAAACATCGCTTGCAACCGTACCATCTTCAACGAACTCCGAATCAGCATGCCAAAGCCAATATGTCGCATAACCCAAAGCAGGAACTTTCGCAACAAAAACAGTATCCAAATGAGAGTCGTTTGAACGTGATGAACGCACATTCTGGAAAACAACACTGTTGCCGCTGCTGTCCTCAACTTTTTTGGACGGATGATATGTTCTTACCGGTGTTTCAACCTCAAAAGAATTGGGATTAAAAACAATAACCGGTCTGGGGAATTTAAGATTACGGCAATGATGACGTTCATTGAGCGACTGTGCATCTGATACACCGTCAAGCCAAGTATCAATCATACCTGCAATTTTAAGCAACGCTTTATTTTCTTCATTAGCGGCAATCTTCATGGCATAACCCATTGAATCGCGTACATCGTCATAGGCTTCCATAATTGAACAGCCGCAAAAGATATCATGAAACTGATTGAAACAAACTTCCTGCCATGCTTTGCCGAATTCTTCAGTTGCCTTGGGAAGATTTGAAATTTTTGCTGAAACAGTGTTCCACTTTTCAGCATTTGCAAGCCAATATTCAGCCTTTCTGTTAAGTTGTTTAACAAGAGAGGTTGCAGAATAGCAGCCGCTTGCATGGTGCTGAAGTTCATCGCTCCATATAGGTAAATCGAGTTTCTTGGCACACATTTCATCAAAATAATCATCAGGCGATGAAAATTCGAGTTCCTCAAATCCGTTATCCATAAGATCTGTGATATAATCCATATCACCTTTTGTGGGTCCGCCGCCGTGGTTGCCGACACCGAAGAACATCATCATTCCGTGGCCCGTATTTTCTGCACGTTCTCTGAGAAGAGGAAGTTCTCTGTCAATATCATGCTTACCGCTGATTCCGTAACTGTAAGGTATTCTGTAAGTAAGAACTCTTGAACCGTCGGGGCTGTCCCACCAGAAAAGATTTTCAGGTATTTCGGCGTTTTCATGCATACCGGGACGCATCATAACATAGCAGCGCATACCGCCGTTATTAAGAATATGCGGAAGCATTGCATTGTGACCAAATGAATCAACATTATAGCCTGTTTTACAGATTTTTCCGAATTTCTCATAATAGTAAAGTTGGCTGTAAAGTGCCTGACGGGCAAAACTTTCGCCGCTTGGCATATTGCAATCCGGCTGAACCCACCATCCGTTAACAGGTACCCACTTGCCCTTTTTTACAAGTTTTCTTATTTCTTCAAAAAGTTCAGGATCAATCTCCTCAACCCATTTATAGTAGGAAGCAGATGAACATGTAAACACAAAGCCCTTATACTGCTTGATTCTGTCAACAGCGCAACGAAAAGTCTGAAGAACTTCTCCGCAGCCCTCCTGCCATCTCCAGAGCCATATGGGGTCAAGATGAGCATTTCCGATAATATGTATCTTGTTATTCATAATAATACCTCATTATTCAAAGAATCCGTAATATCTGCCAATCCAATAGGCAAATGTGTATACATAACAACTTTCAATACACATTATACCGCCGGAATCCTCGTTTGTAAGGAAAAGAGGATTGCGGTCATATTTTGAAATAAATCTTTCATCAGGCGGAAGTAGAACAGATATTTCTTTGCCTTCCATTTTAAGCGGTTTAACAGGAATATCGTGCCTGCCTTTGAGAGATACACCTGCTGCAAGGCGGCTCTTGTTTGTTCTGTACATCCACTCTGCAATACGTTCCATATCAATTTCTTCATCAGGACAAGCAATTGCATAAGGGAAATCATAGCCGGGGTTATGTTCCCTTTCAAGCGATGTTCTCCATGCCTTAAAGCCTTTTCTGTATTTTGCAAGAAGTTTTTCGTCTTTTTCAAGAGTACAAAGTCCGAAAAATGCAAGAACAGCAAGCATATGGTCACCATACATAATATCTTCAACAAAAATAAAATCACCCGAAAGGCTTGCCTGATAAAGCCTGTCAAAATGCTTTTCAGTCATATCGGCATAACCTTCTTCATTGATAAGATAATCGTAATGTTCTCTCCACTTGCCTTCCTCGCCTGTAATATGCATTGTAACAAGCAGATACATAAGAACCTGAGCAGAGTTAAGTGCACCGTCAACCCAGCCGAATTCCGTATCAAAATATCGTTTACTCCATTTTGCCCATGAAGTGGGTTTGCCTGTAAAATCATGGAGTTCGTAACCGTGATCAATAATGTGATTCATAAGACCGACAGCGGATGATTTAATAAGTTCGCCAAGTTCAGGATCATCACATGCAAGATGATCGTACGCAATAAGCATATGAAGAAAATGATGAGTTATTTCATCACTGCTTGTATCGGCTTTATAAATAATATCATTTTTTGTGTAGCCGAGATCGGTATAAAGTTTTGCAAGCCTTTCCGGAACTTCTGCCGACGCATCAATAACCGTACCTACATAACCTTTCTTTTTGGCATCGGTTGTTTCAAGACATGTTGCTTTACCGTCCTTGATTCTGAAGAAAAGACCGTCATCAGGAACCGGCTGATCTGTGCAGAGATATGTTCTGGCTGCAAATCCGTTTCCTCTGCAATGAATATGCAGAAGAAGAAGGCATGCTTCAACTGCTTTTGTAGCAACTTCTTTCGCCTTTAATGTATCAGGATGATCAGCACCTTTTTCCCTTTTGAAAGTAGCATATCTAAAAATTTCGCCAATTGAGAATCCTACTGTAAAACTGCCGTCGTTATCAGAATCTGCATAAGGATAAACAGAATCAAAATTTCTGCCTTCTCTGAGATATCTTTGGCTTACCATTCCTCTGCGGCTTACATATTTAAGGGTTTCCTCAAGAAGCATATCCGCCTTTTCTTCAGCACCGACAAGTCTCATTTCAACATATGTTGCACCCGTTTCGGTAAGTACCCATACGTTATCACCGTCAGGCATAATTGCTTTTACATTATTATCAAGCAAATCTCTCGGTGCGCTGAAATACATAATAATATCTTCTTCTCTTTCAGCGTTTTTATCATAACGGGTAAGACCGTTTGATGCACCGAACCATTCGATATCACCAGTTTTTGCACAGCATGTATAATCGGTTTTCTTTGAAGGAAGCGGATAAGGGAAGCCTTCAAGGTTGGGCAAATCATTCTTATAGTTTTTCAGTTCGTCAGGAACATTTTTATCCTCCGGCTGATAAAAAGTGCAGAACCTGCACAGATGAGATTTAAGTTTATACGGCGTAATCATAAAGCACCTCTAAAAATAACATTATACAGTAAATATAACAGAACAACAAAATATATGCAATAGAAAATTGGGTTTTTGTTTAATTTTTAAATATTTACAATTATTTCAAGAAATGATATAATACATTGAAATTAAAATCGGGACAGGTAAAATTATGTTAAATTTCAAGAAAATAGAAATGAATGATATTCCAACACTGAAAGCATATTATTCAGCCTACCCTGCAAGGCAGTGCGACAGGTCTGCCGGTGCGACGGTGATGTGGAGAGACTATTTTGAAAATCAATATGCAATTATAGACGGAACAATAATTTTTTCTTCAAAATTTAAAGGCGAATTATGTTTTGCATATCCCATCGGCAGGAACATTGACGGTGCACTGGATGCTATTGAAGAACATTGCAAGGAAAACAACATTCCCATGATTTTATGTTCTGTCAACAAAAACGAATTAACAAATGTTTTGAACAAATATCCCTGCAGTAACGCTGATGCAGACAGAGACTGGTTTGATTATCTTTATGATAAAGATGCGCTGCTTAACCTTATCGGCAGAAAATATGCTACACCTAGAAACCATATTAACAAATTCAGAAAACTTTATTCTGACTGGACTTTTGAAGCAATTGTTCCCGATATTATTCCCGAACTTATTGAATTCACCAAAAATTTTACATTTAATTCCGAGAAAGATGAAAGCGCAAACCTTGAACTCCAGATGTGCTGCGAAGTGCTTGAAAATTATGAAACTTACGGAATGCTTGGCGCTGTATTAAAGGTAAACGGCAATGTTATCGGATATTCAATCGGTGAAATTATAGGTGATACTCTTTTCTGCCATATTGAAAAAGCAGACATTTCCTATGCCGGGGCATATCAGATGCTTACAAATCAATATTTGCGGATGTATGCATCTGGTGACTATGTAAAATATGTAAACCGTGAAGAAGACTGCGGTGATGAAGGATTGAGAAAATCAAAACTCTCTTATCACCCTGTTGAATTAATTGAAAAGAATACAGTTATTGTAAGAAAGGATTGATAACATGAAACTGGGTATTATCAACGGTTGGAGCGAAGGCTGCATAAAATATGTTCATGACAAGGGTCTTGAAACAGTTGAATTCTGCGTTAATGACAACTATGATTCCGAAGAATTTCTCTCAAAGGCTCATGAAATAAAAGGTTACAGCGAAAAATATAACGTTGCCGTCGGCTCAATGGGCCGCTGGGGCATGACAAGAATTGATGAAAACGGAGAAGTAATCCCCGATGCACTGCAGGCTGATAAAAACATTATTGAAGCAGCATCAATAATCGGCTGCCCCGTTTACAACTGCGGCGTAAACTATGTTGAAAGCAAAAGTTTCTATGAAAACTGCAACATTGCCATTGATTATCTCGGCAAACTGATTGATTTTTCAAAAGATAAAGGCGTTAAAATTGCTGTTTATAACTGCCGCTGGGAAAACTTTATAGTTGAACCCAAGGCATGGGAAGTTGTTCTTTCCGCCCTTCCCGAACTCGGCATAAAATACGACATTTCGCACTGCCTATATCACGACGGAAACTATCTTGCCGAAATGCGTGACTGGGGAGACAGATTCTATCATTTCCATCTTAAAGGATGCGTTTATTTTGATAACGATGTTTATGATGATGCACCCGCAGGCCTTGACAGCATAAACTGGGGCGCTGCAATGGATATTCTTTACACAAAAGATTATAACGGCATGCTTTCAATTGAACCCCACTCCGAATATTGGCAGGGTAAAAAAGGTCAATGGGGCATTGACTACACAATCAACTACTTCAGACCCTTTATTATGCCTGAAGATTATGAGTTTGACGATAATCCTTATATGCCTTAAGTTGAGGAGGAGAAACGGTGAAAACTTTAAAAATATTAACCTGCATGTTGCTTTGTGCGCTTTTATTTTCATCATGCAGCAACAGCAAGAATACCGAGTTTTTTAAAGAAAAATTGCAGGATGCACCTTCGGAACTTCTTTACATACCCGAACTTATTGCAGGTTGTGATACGCCCGAGAACGTAAGGACAACCGCGCAGTCCAAAACCGTAACATATCACCTCAGTGATGAGGTTAAAGGTAAAAGCGGTCTTTCATATCAAAACATGAACATACACATTAAATTGCACGAAGAAAACATTAACGAGGCAATTAATTCTCTTGTTGATTCGTACCACTCCGAACCCGGTTCAGCAGTTAATGCAGTATTACATGAGTCAAATGAAAAAAAATACGCAATAACTTATGAGATCAGACCTGATTTCGACTATACCGTACTTAATGTAGTATACTCGCTGTCGTATAACATATCGGCAACCTATGCTTTGCAACTCATGGGCACTGATGATATAACTGACAAAACACTGGACAAAATCTGTAAAGATGTTGAAATGATAATATTATAAAATTAACCGCCAAGACCGATAGGTTTTGGCGGTATTTTTACATCCAGAAGAGTTTTTCGCCGTCAGTTTCTTTAAGATGAGAAACATCATTCTGTAAAGCAAGTTTAGGCGGATAGTCAAAACTCAGATTAACTTTTGAAACAGAAGCATTATAAACCGAAAAACGCATTGAATCATCAATTTCAAGTGCAGCCTTGAGTAAAAACTGAATATACATTCCGTGGGCAACAACAATAACATTCTCATGATTGATATGCTTTGATTTTATGCGTTCAATCACTCTCTTTGCCCTTATTTTGCACTCCTCATCGCTTTCCTCAAAATTCTCAAAACCGCTTTCGGTTTTACGCACTCCCCTTTCAAGCAAATCATCATCAATTACCATATTGCAAGAAATTGCAGAGGCTGTTTCCATTGCTCTGTCAAGCGGACTTGAATAGAGGGTGAATTTACTTAAATCCGAAAACCTTTCGCCGAGCGCTTTTGCCTGCGCTTTGCCGTGCGGTGTCAGCGGAGGATTTGTTTTATCAAAAGGTTCATCCGTTTCAATATTCCCCATGCTTTCGCCGTGGCGAATCAGATATAATTGCAAATACATTTCATCGTTACGCATAAATAACACGCTCCGTCTATTCTTTTATTTTGGGAACAACATACTCACATTCAGGCATTGCATAAAAATGTTTTGACTCATAATTATATATATCGAATGTAAAAGGTTTTGAAAAAAATTCATGAAGAAATAAATCTTCAATATTCCTAATAGGAAAGATTACGGGATATTTCTGATGATAGTATGTAAAACCAAAATCATTAATAGTTGCACTTAAATCCTGTATTTTTCTTGTAGTAGCATAGATAATAATTGTGCCCGGTTCAACATCAAACACAAAACCCTTGATTGGCTTTTTCTCATCATAATCAAGTATTTTAACATCTCTTTTAAATATTTTGTTATTATTCTGATTTATGGCAAGCAACAAATCTCCGCATTGCGGTTTGTCGCTAGGCAAAGGATACATCTCATCAATCGCATCAACATAATCATCAAAAACAACAACATCTTTATAATACTTTTTAACTGATGCTTGCGGAACTATGAATATTTTAACAAAACGAACTAATTGCATTCCGTCTTCCGAAAAGCCTAAACTTACTGAATAATTATATACATTAACACTATTGGCAAACCGTTTAAAAGTGTCATTACCATTATAAAAGCCAAAAGTCAAGATATCTCCGCTGAGTGTGTGATCATAATAATTCAACAGTTCCTGAGCACTTGGTGTCAATTCAGTTTTGTTTTTTACATTTTTATAGTTCAATATTTCACTTTTCGGCATAACAGAAACCCATTTTTTGTTAATACCGTATGATTCAATATTTTTGCAGATGCGTTCATATTCTTTTTGCTCAATTTCACAATCTTCAACAGAATATTGAATGTTATCTGATTTGTTTATATCCGTTTTAGAATAAATTAAATCAGCACTACAAATTGTTGCAACTGTAAAAAGAAATACCGCTGCAATACTCAAAGCCCTGTTTTTTACAGAAACATCAACTTTAAATACATAGTCACTTCTATAAAGTATATCCGAAATTTTCAACATGTTATTAATAAAAACAAAAAAATACAGCACTGCTGAAATTGCAAAAAACACACCAAAAAACGAACTCAGATTTGATGAATATTTTAATTCTAATAAGGATATAAATATGTGATTTGAGGCTATCAAATAATATAACGCAGTGTTTTTTACAATTTTAACATCGTCGCAACACTTTACAAGATCTTTCAAGCCCAAATAAATGAGCACATTTCTTGCTATACCTAAAGCACCTAAAGTTAACGATATAAAATGAGATATAAACAAATAATCAGTTATAAATGGCTCAAATGCAGTGTTTAAAACATACAATGCTGTTGTGATTATGTTTACGAAAAAAACATCCCTGAAGTTTTTATTGACCGTTCTTAAAGTAAATAGAGAAACGAAAACCAATATCTGAGATAATATTGATACTATTGAACCCACATTAAACATGTATTCAATGCTACTAAACATTAGCGAAAGAAAAGGTGAAATCAAACCTAAAATCAATAAATACATAGCGGATTTGATACTCTGTTCAGGATAATACCAATGAACCTTTTGCAAATTCTCTTTTAAAACGGTTTTGCTGCCTAAATCACTAATTGCATTTTCTGCCGCTTTTTCTTCATTCATACCGCAAGCAATGTTTATTTCATATTTACACATCAAATGGTCATACAGTTCATCTCTTACTCTCTGCTTTTCGCCTTTTGACATTATGCCCGAACACAAATAGTCAAGAATCTCATCAAAAACATGCTCATGCAAACTCAGCACCTCCCAAAACCTTGCCGACTGCAGTTGAAAAAACTTTCCATTCTTTTTCTTTTCCCTCAAGTACTTTCAAGCCTTTATCGGTGATTTTATAGTACTTTCGTTTTCTTCCCTCTGCCTCACACCAATATGATTCAAGGCATTTTTCCGCTTCAAGAGAGTGGAGAATCGGATAAAGCGTTCCTTCATTAAGAGAAAAAACAGTTTCGCTCGCTATTTCAATATTTTTAATAATCTGATATCCGTACATATCTCTTTTTGAAATAACACTTAAAACAAGTAATGCAGTGCTGCCCTTTGCAAGTTCTTTACTTACCTTCATAAAAAATCATCCTATACATAGATTTTTAATACATCGAGTATCTATGCATAGGATAGCATATCATCATTAACTTGTCAATATGTTTCATACACAATACAAATTCATATCCCAGCACGGAATATACGGATGACGGCGGAGATAAAACTTATATTCGGGGTTAATCGCCGCAATTTTAAGCGGAAGTTCAAATATATCCCTGCTGCGGTGATAAAGTGCAACATTAAGTTTAGGTTCTTGCGTTTCAAGCGTTGCTTTTGCGCCCTCCAAAGCGGCGTATTCCGCACCTTCAACATCCATTTTAATATATGTCACCTTTTTATTTTTACACAGTTCGTCAACGGTTGTCGCCTCAATTTCTTCGCCTTTTGCGGAAATTGTTGACTGCCTGCCCGCTTTGCTGCTGAATAAAAGTGTTTTAATCTCGCTGTATACAGCCTTCTGATATGCGGCTGAATTCGGAACTTTTTCAAGATAATCGCAAAGTTTTTTATAAGTTCTTCTGTCAGGTTCAAGGGCTGTTATGCTTTCATATTTTCCGCCGCAGTAATTCAGAAATTCCTCAACGGTATCGCCCCTGTATGCACCGAGGTCAAGATAACTCTCGTTTTCACCAAAGTGCAGTATATTTTCAAAAACTTCATTTTTATCTGTTGTAATACTTTTAAGAGTTGCGATTTCGCCGCCAAACATAAAGTTAACACAGCCCTCAAAAATCTTTTTTGAATTATCATCAAAAAGTTTATATGCTTTATTTATTTCACTTTCATACTTTTCGATAAATTCTCGGTTAAAAATTTCATCACCGAAAACAGGCACACACGGAACAATCACTCTGTATTTTTCACAAAGCGAATAAATATGCTCCATAACTTCGGGAATACATGTTGCAAATGCAACGGCAACAACAAATTCACCGCTGAACTCAGAGAGTTTTGTAACTTTAAATCCTCTGAACATCTGACCCCTGACAAAATCATCACTCGCCGTTACTCCCTTAACAGGAATTTCAAGGCGGTTGAATTCATCAATCACTTTATCCGCACCGTTGCCCATTCCATAAACAACGACAGGCATTCCGCTTTCCTTTATCTTTTCCCATGAGGATTTATTTTCAACATTAAAATTCAGCATTATATCACCGACAAAAGGCGCTGAAAATCAGCGCCCGTTTTTATAAAGTAAGATATACAATTCCGTTATAAACATTGAGAATAACAAGCAAAATCATAACCGCAACAAATATTTTGCGTATTATAACATCATCAAATTTACGGTTAAACTTTGAACCGATTATTCCGCCGAGAATTGCGGCAGGCAGAATAAAAATCAAAGTTTTCCACTGATGTATATACGGTTCAATGCCTGTTGAAACAAAAATTGTTGCAAGTTTTGAAAGTTGCGAAAAAAAGATTATCGCAACAGAGTATACCGCCGATTCCTTAACATTCATCGAGAAAAACAATGTTAAAACAGCAACATTTATCGGGCCGCCGCCAATACCTAGGAAAGATGCAAAAAAACCAAGCGTTAAACCGACAAAGCAAATTGCAAAAGGATTTTTAACATGGAAAGAAAAACTCTGTTTACTCACATAAATGCAGACTGCAGTAAGCAGCGTTGCAAGAACAAAAGCCTGAATACAGCGTATATTTTCCTGCGCAAAAAAATTGCCGAGCAAATCCATACAATAACTGCCGAGAAAACCGCCCGCAACAGAACCTGCTGAAATAAAGGCAATTATATCTTTTTTGAATTTAACCTTATTTTTGATTGATTTTCCTGTTGAAACAACGGACATGGTAAATACCGCCATTGATGAGAGAAAATCAACCTGCATTCTCGGCTCTGCACCGATAAAATCAAGAATCGGTTTTATTATAACTCCTCCGCCCAATCCCACAAATGCGCCGAGGGTTGTTGCAATAAGAATAACAACAGAATATACTAACGCAAGCATCAGAATCTGCTCACCATATCGGCAAAAGTATCTGCAATAACTTTCTGAGCGCCGATACCCATTGAGTTTGTTTCATGATAATGGTTAAGACCGTTTTTATCCTTAACGCCGTTGAGGTAAGGCTGAGTGGGGTTGAGAATAAAATCATTGGGAGGAACAACATAACCGGTCATATCATTTGAAACACCGAAAGCAATCATATCAGGTTCACCTGCAATCTCAGCAAGCGGAGTGGGATTGATTTCGGGGCCTTTGCCCGTGGGAGCAACATCGGCTGACATATATCCGCCGTAAACGGTTGAAACAAAACTTTCTCCAGGCAGAAGAAGCACTTTTTTGCCACCGATTGACATGTAAGTAAGTTCAGTCATCATTGCAATGCCTATATCGCTCTCATTGCAGGGGTATGCCTTAAAACTCATAACATGACGCATTGCAAGCAGAGTAAGAACATAGTTACCGACAGGAAGATAGAAAGGCTGCTGCATAATCTTCATATCAGGGGTGAGTTCCTTATCGTTATCAATTTTCAAGGCTGCATCAGCAATCATCTTAGCCTGCAGTTTGATACAGTTAACGTTATCTTTTTCATCAAGTTCGGCAACATCCATTGCACCGATTGCACCAATTCCAAACAGAACATCTGCGCCATTTTCAGCCTTAATCTGTTCACGCATAAAATAAGGATATTCACCGCTGAGCATACGATTGCCGCCACCGAGAGAATTGGGGTGACCGCCGAAATTGAGAATCCATGTTTCCTTTGCACCGTCATCGGGAACAAAACGGAATCTTGAAAGAACCTCATGCCTGTCAATAAATCCTCTGCGTGTCTGCAGACCGTTTTCAATTTTGATATCGCCAATGTAAAGTTTGCCGCTCTTTCTGTTTGCATATGCTTCTTCAGCAACCTTAACAGCCTTGTTCATGAGCATATCCATATATTCAGGATCTTTACCGTCGGATGGAATGCTGACAAGGTTGGGTTTGCCCCAATAGCCGAGAGTATCAATGCCCGAATGGCTGTGAGTACAACTGAAATTGATACACTTGCAACCCTTTATCTTGTCAGAAGCCATAATCATTGAGCGAATTTTATTGACTTCTACCCTTGTCATGCCGACTATATCCGCGCCAAGCCAGAGCATTCCTTCATCATTGCCGCAGTCAAGCCATACTGCGCTGATATATACGGGAGAAAGTACGCCTTCCATTTTGTGACCCGAACCGTGACCGGCAATCCAGTATGTTTTACCGCTGTTAAGATCAGGCATAATTTCATCAGTTGCAAAACCTGCTCTGTAGCCGCTGCCTTTGATTTCAACGGGCGCAACCTTCTCAATTTCAGGTGCGGTTTCGTTCTTACATACCTTTTTACCGAAATTTTTTGTAATTGCCACTATGCCTTTTGATGCCAAATCCATGATATCCATATTTTCTCTGTCCTTTCATCAAACGTTTTTACCGAATTTATAAATGCTTTGTGATTCTATATCAAAATTAGGAATAAATACCGGCGGAATACCTGCATTCACCGTAAGCGAAGAAATCATTGTCCTTGCATATGGGAAAAGTTCCTTGAATGTCTGAACATGAAGAATTTCTCTTTTAACCTCGGGATTATAAGTAAACATCCCCTGAACAACCGCTTTGATATGGAATTTGTCTTTATTAGATTTATCGTTTACTTCAACAACCATTTCGCCAACACAAACATTGTTGTTAGAGTATTTTACATTATAAGAATACTTGTTCTCAAACTCAAGTTTTGCACCGTTTTCGCACTTGTTGACAAATTCAATTTCTGTTGCTCTGAATCCTTTGAACACAATATTTTTTGCCATATCACATCACCTCTGCTTTTTCAATAATAATAGGTGTAACCGGTGAAGATATCTGATTATCACTGCCTAATGTTCTTTCAACATCAAGGAAAGAATCAACCGTTTCCATGCCTTCAACAACCATGCCGAATGCAGCATATTGACCGTCAAGGAAAGTTGAATCTTCATAGCAGATAAAGAACTGCGAAGATGCCGAGTTATAATCATTGAGCGAACGCGCCATAGAAATTACTCCTCTTGTATGGGAAAGAGTATTTTCTTTATGTCCGTTAAGAGCAAATTCACCTTCAATTTTTTCTTTGCTTCCGCCAAATCCTGTTCCTTCAGGGTCACCGCCCTGCGCCATAAAGCCGTCAATAACCCTATGGAATGTAATACCGTCATAAAATCCGTCAGAAACAAGATTCACAAAATTCTCAACGGTTTTCGGAGCATATTCCGGATAAAGTTCAACAACGAATGTACTGCCGTTTTCCATTGTGAATTTAACTCTGGTGTTATCAGTTAAAACACTTTCATCTTCAGCGGTTAATGACTCAATATACATATCAGAATGTATGGTTCGTCTGTTTACTAAATTAACGCCGATAAATATTGCGCTGAGGATTACGGCAAAAATTATAAAACCTATAATCAAGCGTTTTGTTTTGGCTTGTTTATTGGCTGTTTTTTGAGCGGCAATTTTTGATTTTTTCAATTCATTCTTTGCTCTTTGACGACCTTTTTCAAAATTATACCCTGCCTCCTCGGCATTATCATATTTAAATCGCCTTACTTCATCATCTATTATCAACTCTGCACCGCAATATTCACACTTTGCGCGTTTCTTATCAATGTCAATTTTTAGTTTTGCTCCGCATTTGGGGCACGATGTATCAATAAGTTTCATCTGAAATCTCCTTAAAAAATTATGTTTCTTTAATGATACATCATTTTAGTGTTCCTTTCAAGTAAAATTAAAAAATTAACAAAAAAAGCCGAGAGCATGATTGCTCTCGGCAAAAAAATAATTATTAATAGTTTTCTTTTCTAACCTCAAAGTATGCCTGAGGATGAGCACATACAGGACAAACTTCGGGAGCTTTTTTGCCCATTACAAGATGACCGCAGTTACGGCACTCCCACATTGTCATTTCTGCTTTTTCAAATACCTTCTGCATTTCAACATTACTCAGGAGTGCACGATAACGCTCTTCATGAGTCTTTTCGATTGCTGCAACCATGCGGAATTTTTCAGCAAGTTCTGTAAATCCTTCTTCATCTGCTTCTTTTGCAAAGGTAGCATACATATCTGTCCACTCATAGTTTTCACCTTCTGCTGCGTGGAGAAGGTTTTCTGCTGTACCACCAAGAGCGCCGAGAGCCTTGAACCACATTTTTGCGTGCTCTTTTTCGTTGTTTGCGGTTTCAAGGAAGATAGCAGAAATCTGCTCAAAACCTTCTTTTTTAGCAACTGAAGCAAAATAAGTATACTTATTTCTTGCCTCTGATTCGCCTGAAAATGCTGCCATAAGATTTTTTTCTGTTTTTGTGCCTTTAAGATTCATGTCATTTTCTCCTTTATCTGAATTATTATCCTCATCTGCTTCAACTCTTTCAAAATCAGAAGCAGGATGTTTACAAAGCGGGCAGATAAAATCTGCAGGAAGTTCATCACCCTCATAGATATAGCCGCAAATCTTGCAGCGGTAATAAACCTTTGCGGTCTTTTTCACTTCGGGCTTCGGTTTAATATGTTTATGATAATAATCATAAGTTACACTCGGAATTTCCGAAAGTATTTCACAATCGGTTACATCAGCGAGGAAAAGAGTGTGAGTACCGAGATCGGTTGCGTTGATAACTTTTGCGGAAATATAAGCGTTTGTTGAATCGGTAATATAATATATACCGTTTTCGCTTCTTTTTACCGAAGTATACCCGTCAAACTTATCGGTATCCTTGCCGCTTTTGAAACCGAAAGCCTTGAAAATATCAAAAGAAGCCGATGTTGTAAGAATGCTGACATTGAATTCTCCCGTTGAGAGAATCATATCATGCGTCTTATTTGCCTTGTTTACGGCAACAGTAATTCTGTTGGGGTTTGCGGTTACCTGAGTAACGGTGTTTATGATACAACCGTTATCAAAACCGTTTTCTTTGGCGGTAAGAACATAAAGTCCGTAACCGATTTTAAACATTGCGTTTGTGTTCATAGAATCCTCCTTTAGGCAAAACATTCAGTTACTTTGATATTATTGCCTGATATTGAAAATTTATCCTTTGCGCTTTCCGGCATAAGGAAATAATCGCCTTTTTTGATTTCAGCACAGTAGTTTTCACCGATAATTGAGCCGCTGCCATCGGTAACAACATAAACCGCTGCTCCCCTGCTGAGCACAAATGAACCTCCGCTGAGAGTTATTGCTCTGACAGAAAAACTGGTTGTTATGTTTTCATCAATAACTGACTCATATTTAATGCCGTTTTCATCGGTAATAATCTTAGGCGTAAGCGGTGCAGGATAGCGTTTTGAAATATCAAAACACTCAAGCGCTTTTTCGCGGTCAAGGCCAAGATACATCTCTCTGTCCGAAAGTTTATATTCACCGCACCAACGCTCAGGCTGTATTGTAAAATCGGTAGGTTCCTGCACTTCAAGCAAAAGGCATCCGCTGCCGATGGCATGAACCATTTTAGCAGGAATATAAATAACATCTCCCGCTTTAACATCAATTGAAGAAAGCAGATTCTCCATTGCGTTTGAGCCGTTTTCGCTCTCATCAATTGCTTTTGAAAAATCCTCAAGCGTTACGCCGTCTTTAAATCCATAAAAAATCTTTGCTCCGGGACGCGTTGCAAGAATTATCCAACTTTCTTCTTTACCGTATTTTGAAGAAAAATATTTTTCTGAAAACGTTTTATCAGGATGCGCCTGAACGGGAAGCCTGATTGCACTGTCAAGAATTTTTGTGAGAATTCCGATATCATCTCTTGAACCGAGAATTTCAGATTTGTATTTTTCAATTGCATCGTTAAGGTATAAATCAGTACCCTTAATTTTTGAAACGCCTTCGTATTCATCGGTGCTTCCCTCATTAAGCGCTCTTACGCTTGATGCAACCCATTCTTCAGGATAATATCCGTCTGTTGACTCATCCCCGAAGAAATCGGCAAAAAGTTTGCCGCCTGTATAAACTCTGAAAACCCTGTTTTTCTCAAAGAAAATAGGTTTATTGTAAAACATAATCAGTTCTCCCTGTATTTAATCAGTCTGCATGCTTCGCTGATATTACCGTTTATTCCGCATGCAACCGATGCAGCAAGTGCCGCACCGTATGATGCTTCCTCAGCATAAAGAGGAATTTTTATTTCACAGCCGAACATTTCAGATGCTATTCTACGGAGCGGAGCGTTTTTTCTTGTGCCATTGCCTGAGCATACAAGCCTTTTCGCTGTTTTACCGCCGTTTTTAAACATATCATAAAGTTCACTTACCATGCCGTTAAGAACAGACAAAGCCATATCCGCCGGAGTGAAATTTGATTCGGAAATATTTGAAATTGAGCCTCTGACGGAAGGATCATTTCTTGTGCCGCAAAAACGGCAATCAGTAACAAGCGTTGTTTCTGTTTTATTTTTGAGCAAATCATCAATCTGCGTATACAAAGAATCTGCTTCACAGCCTGCGAGAGCAGCAATTTCTCTGAAGAACTTTTCAAGCATAGCAAATGCTCTTCCGCCGCAAAGGGCGCAACCTGCCGCAAGAAAATGTTTGCCGTCAAACGGTCTGTTTTCAACACCGTCACAAGAAACGTGTGTTTCGGTAAGCCATGAAATCTGCGAACCTGTACCGACATTAATCAGAACATCGTCCGTATCGGAAACAGAGCCGATAAAACTTGCCTGATTATCTCCCAAGGCAACGCAGACGGGAATATCCTTATATTTACCGGCAGAGACAAACGCTGTTGTTACATCCGGAATTCTTGGATTGCTTATTGTAAAACAATTTCTATCCGTATCAAAACAACCGAGGCTTGCCGCATTTGTAATATGAACAAGTGGTTTTTGCATGCCGCAGAGTTGCATTACGGCATAATCCGCTATTGTGCACAAACTGACAGCGTTATCCGGAACAATGCCGTTTTTATCATTATAAAAATCGGTTGCAAGTCCATAACCCGCATAGCAGCCGAGGTGGTTAGCATATGATTTGCCTTGCTCATATTCAATCGAAGCGCGCTCATCCTGCCATGTATAGAGAGGGCTTACCGCTTTGCCTGCTGCATCGGTATAGACTATGCCGTGCATCTGACCTGAGAAACCTATGGCAGCAACATCATCCAAACCAAGTTCAGAAACTATTCCGTATACACTATCCATTATTATATCGGGATTTTGAATACGTTCATAAGGTTTATCAGATTTAATAAACGATTTGTTTTGCTTTGTGAGCGATTTGACAATTTCACCGCTTGATGCATCAACTGATACGCCGCAGATGCTTGTAGTGCCTATATCAATTCCGATTAATTTCATTTAATCACCTATTGCTGCCGATTTGGGATCAAGCCTTGTAATAATATCCTGCTGAATTGCAGGAGAAAGATCAAGGAAGTTAACAAATGTTCCGTGGATTCTCATTATATAAACACCGCTCGGAGCATACTTCTTGGGATTTGCAAGAACTTTTCTGAGTATTTCGGCTGTTGTAACATTTACATAAAGATAGAAAGGTGAAACACCTTCTTTAAGAGGATTGAAGAAAAGAGGATTAATAACTTTATCCCTGAATTCAATGCCTTTACCTTCATATGTTTCAGAACTGAAATATTTCGGGTCAATGCCAAGATGAGATGCATAGCCGCCATTCATCTTTTCAAACGGCATTTGCATATTTGAAAGCATACGGAAGCCAAGGCCGTTCTCTGCGCTGCCGTAAAGAGGGTCAACACCGTAACCGAGCATATCTCTTGATTTTCTGCCGTCAGGCGTTGCACCAACCCAGTAACCATACAGAAGATGAGTTGACGGTGAACTGAAATCGGGTCGGAACGAATTGCCGAGATAGTTTTTGGTTGATGAAACAATATCCGCAACTTTTGATGCAATCTCACCTGCTTCTTTATCAACCTTTTCAATGTTGTTGCCGAACTTATCTGCTGAGAGCAAGAAATCTCGTAAATCTTCATAACCCTTGAAGTCCGCTTTGAGTGCATCAACAAGTTTATCTGCATCCTGCGGTCTTTCAGTAAGCAATTTATCTATTGCGGAAAAACTATCCGCAATAACGGACACACCGTGAATAAGACAACCGCTGCCGTTATATTTTGTACCCTGTGCATTAATATCTCTTGCATCTATGCCGTTTTCAAGACCGCCCATAAGACATGAAAGGAAAGGTACACGCTGGGTTGACAGCGCAGCCGAAGCACCGTTTGCCGCTTCACCCATGGCAGCAACAAACTTTTCAACATTTTTCCAAAATGCCTCTCTTATATTTTCAAGTTTACAAGGTTCAACATCAACAAGTTTCTCACCTGTTATTGTTGAAACGCCGCCCGTAAGAGTCATTTCAAGAATCTTGGGAAGGTTAAGCCAACTGTTGGTTGTATTGCCGTTATCTTTACCCATAATAAGAGGTTCCTGACAGCCTGCAATTGAAATATCCGCAAGGTCTTCTCCGTCAACACCCTTTGAGGAAAGAACATCATAAAGAGAATCATCATTAAAGAATGACGGTGTAAGAACACCGGGGCTGAAAAGAAATCTGCCCATTTCTTCATAAAGTTTAGCAGGAGTATTTTTATGAAGTTTAACGGAAAGTATAGGCTGAGGCAAGTTCATATCATAATATGCATCCATGAGAGCATATGTAGTTTCGTTTGTAAGATCGTTACCGCAAGCATCACGGCCGCTGACGATTATATTCTGCGATATCGCCCAACTTCTGTCCGCAACATTGAAAAATACAAGAAAATGTTTGAACAATGCTGCAGTTGTATCACGATCAAGTCCGTTTCTGTAAGGTTCAAAAATCCTGTCAGCATTACCTACAGAAAAAGCAAACGGATTCGGAGTCTGCTCAAGGCACATAATCTGCCACATAATGATAAATGCCTGTATTGCTTCGCAAAGATTTTCCGCACCGTTTTCAGGAACTTTTCGCAAAGTTTTCTCCATAAGTTCAAGTTGGACTTTTCTTTCATTTGATGCAGTTTTTGCCTGCTCTGCAGCGAGGTCTGCATAGCGGTTAGCAAGAATGATTGCGCTTTCAAGAGCAATGGCAAAAGCCTTATAACCGTTGCCATTTTTGCCCGCTGTTTTATCAATCATTGCTCTGACGCCGTACTTTATCGCATAGCGCATGTCAGGAATAAGATGACCCGTTACCTGCTCAAAGAAAAAAATAACTTCCTTAGTATAACATTCATTTTTACCGTATACTTCGCCGAGTTTAACGGCATATTCCGTTTTGGCAAATTCGGCTCTTGCCTTTTCAATTCTGTCAGCAGTAATATCATCATTCGGTTCAATATCCGAGAAAACGGCAGCAGGATCACAATATCCGCTGAATTCCTCAACCTTGAAAGCGGGATTTATAAGCGCATAACTTCTTGCAAAAGCATCATCCTGAGTGCCTGCAAAAATCTGATAATCGCTCAGATAAATCGGAATTGTTTTAACAATTTCTCTGAGAATAAGAGCCTTTTTGACTTCCTCGTTCTCGCCGTCAAATTCTTTTGCCAGACGAAGTTCGTACTCTTTTGCAATGAACCAACCGTCAAGGCGGTTACCTGCTCTCTTTTCGGCAAAAAGTGCCTTTGCCATTTCTGTTATTTTTCTGCTGCCAAGAATACAATTCATCACATTTTCTCCTTATGTAACTACGGTTTTCATGCCGTATTCATTAAAAAATTCAGTAAAATCTTTTATAGTTTCTGCCGATACAAAACCGTTTTCAATTTCGTACTTTCCGTTCCATTTATCCTTGCCGTATTCATGATAAGCAAGAAACTCAAAAACAGCATTTGAAGTATCAAATTCTTTAAAATAATCAGCAAAACCTTGCGGTTCATCATTAACACCGTGAATAACCGGGATTCTTATATGTATCTGCCTGCCTGTATTTAAAAAATATTCAATATTTTTTCTAACGATTTTATTTGAACTTCCGACCCATTTCTTATGCTGTTCATCATCATGGTGCTTGAAATCAACAATAAGGTAATCAACATACTCCGCTATATCTCTGAGTGCAAGAATTGAGCCGTTTGTTTCAACAGCAGTGTGAATTCCGTTGGCTTTTAACAGTTTCAACAGCACAATAAGTTCTGCAGACTGAACACAGACTTCTCCTCCTGTAAAGGTTACACCTCCGCCGTCAAAAAACATCATTCTGCTGCGCATGATTTCATCAAATATATCATCAACGGAATATTCCTTTGAGTTAATATTTTCAAGCGGAATACTGTCTGCATTAGAGCACCACTTGCAGGCAAAATTACAGCCTTGAAAATGGTAAACAAGGCGGTTACCCGGTCCGTCCTGAGAATAATTGAAACCCTTTTGAAGTATTTTCAAAACATCACCACCGAGCACTTATATTTATGTTAAATTTTACTATTTATAAAATGACTTGTCAACATTGAAATAATATATTTTGTGTTAATTTCTAATAAAATAATGTTGAAATCAAATCAATATTATGTTAAAATCAATTATCTTTATTTAGGATGAATGTTATGCCCGATATCAATAAGATTTTTCTTCAGTCCATACCTTCAACCAACACATATGCTAAAGAAAACGCCTTTGATTTGCCTATGCCGTCGCTTATAATTGCTGATGAACAAACTGCGGGCAGAGGCAGGCAGGGAAAAAAATTTTTTTCGCCGAAAGACTCAGGGCTGTATATGACTCTTGTGTTTCCCGCTCCGCATAACTGCGAATTGCTTACTCCTGCAGCAGCGATTGCTGTATGTAAAGCACTTGAAAAACTTGGAGCAAAACCCGAAATAAAATGGGTAAACGATATTTTTATTGACGGGCTTAAAGTTTGCGGAATACTTACAGAATGTTTCAACTGTAAGGAAAACACATATATCGCACTCGGAGTAGGAATAAACCTGACAACGTCAAACTTTCCCGATGAACTGTTTTATATTGCAGGCAGTGTTAATACGGATTGCAGCAAAACCGTTCTTGCCGAAGAAATCACAAACAGTATTCTTGAATATGTTTATAATCAGGACAATACAGATATTCTGTGTGAATACGAAAAACGCCTGTTTATAATCGGCAAAAAAATCTCATATCAAAAGAACAATAAAGTTTTTTCAGCAGAAGTAAAAGGAATAAATAAAAACTGCAACCTTATCGTTATTAAAGATGACGGGCAGAAAGAAATCCTTTCTTCGGGCGAAATATCAATTAAATTGTAAGGTGATTAAGAATGACAAATTTATTAAAAATCATATCCGCTTCGGTGCTTGTTCTTTCAATATGCATTACGGTTTTTTCATCATGCAGTATAAAAGATGAAAAAGATGATACAACCACAACAACCGTACGCAGCACGGATTATACATACAATAATGAACAAATAACAATACAGGAGCAAACTCAATTTGTACCTGATGTACCTCCCGTACCAACTGATCCGCCAAAAAAAGAATCTGAAACAAACGCTCAGACTGCAACAACCGAAATTATTATAACTCAAAAAGCGGTTGACGGCGGAACAGTTGACGAAATCCAAAACGGTCTTAACCTTGTGACCAAAACAACCCCCGTTGTTAAAGGAAACGCTGCAACAATTATGATTCAGGGAACACCCAACGCAACTTATTCGATAGAAACTGACGGGGATATGACTTCAGGCGAAAACCTTAATAATGCCATTGCGGATTCAATGGGCTTTGCTTCATGGACATTCCAAACAAATGAATACTGCGAAAGCGGAGAAAAGAAAATTATAATCAGAGAGATTAATTCTGATAAATATATTCAAACATCCATAATAATTCAATAAAAAGGAGAAAAAGATGGAAAGAAAAGGATTTTACAAAAGCAACAAATATCCTCAGCGCACATGCGAATTTTACGGTGCAAGCAACGGATTGCTTGCTGACAAAGCGCTTTGCCTCGGAAGCGATAAAAACGAAGTTGTCTACATCGGTACCGAAAGCGGTCTTAATTACACAAAGACAGACGGCTCATTCGGATCATTCGCTTGCGGCGCGGTAAGAAACATATTTACCGCTAAAAACGGCACAGTTTATTTTGCAACCGACAGAACGGTTTACACCGTTGCTGACGGAAAGATTGCTGAACTTCAGAACTTTGATTCAGATATCTGTGATATGAGCGGAATTGACAATACTTATCTTTTGGCAGAAAATGCTCTCTATATTCTTGAAAACGGTCAGTTCATAAAATTCTTCCACAACGAAGCAGAAGCAAGAAAAATCGCTATCAACAATCAGAAAATCACTGCTTCAAACGATGATACACTCAGCATTGTCAACGGCAAAAGAAAGCATTGGATGACAATTTTCCCCGAGCATTCAAACATGCCTGTTTTCAAAATCAACTGTATTAAATTTGACGAAAATCTCGGATTCCTCTGGCTCGGCACAGACAAAGGTTGTTACATTTTTGACTGTAAGTGCAATTGGTTTGGCCATAAAGAAATCAACGCTCTTCCCGAAGAAGAAATTTATAACATAAGTTTTGCAAAAGACGGAAGAGTTATTCTCTCATCAGAAGCGGGTCTTATTATTCTCAACAACGGCACAAAGAAATATTTGCCCGCAACCCGTTGGTCATGCGAAAAAGATATTAACGATGCAATTGCAGTCGGCAACTCAATATGGACTGCAACAAACTCCGGTGTTTCAAAAATAACAGAAGTTGAAATGACGCTTGAAGAAAAGGCCGAATTCTGCTTCAACCTTACCGAAGATAAATATCTGCGCACCCTCGGATATGTTACAGGTCTTCATCAAATCAAAGATTATGACATCAGTACCGGTAAACCCAGCATAAGCGATAATGACGGTCTCTGGACTCAGACATATATCGGCTCGCTTGCATATGCATACGCAGTTACAAAAGATAAAAAGTATCTTGAAGCCGCAAGACGCTCAATGAAGGCAATGTGTTTCCTCACAAAAATTTCCGGTGTTAAAGGTTTTACTGCAAGAGCAGTGCGTTTTGAAGGCGAACCCGGCTACGGCACAGTTGTAAAGGCTGACGGTCAGGAATGGCACGAAGCACCTGACGGCAGTTGTGAATGGCTCGGCGAAACATCAAGCGATGAAATGACCGGACACTTTTTCGGATTTTCACTTTATTATGATTTCTGCGCTGACGAAGAAGAAAAAGCAACCATCAGAGAGATCCTTTGCGACATAGTTGACCATATTCTTGAACATAATTACAGGCTTTGTGATGTTGACGGATTACCCACCACATGGGCTATCTGGGACCCCGATCAACTCAACAGAAACAATATGTGGCTTTGGGAAAAATGCATCAATTCCCTTGAAATTCTTACATTCCTCAGCGTTGCATACCATGTATCCGGTGATGAAAAATACAGAAAAGAATTCCTTCGCCTTGCTGTTGATGAACATTACCTTCTTAATGCTGCTCAACATAAAAAGCCTGACGGACACACAAACCATATTGACGATAATCTCGGTTTCCTTTGCACGGTAACAATTCTTCGTATGGAAACAGACCCTGCAATCAGAAAATACCTGCTTATGGGTACAAGACATCATTGGGAATACGAGAGAACAGAACACTGCGCCTGGTACAGCCTCATTTACGGCGCATTCTCTGACGATGCATGCGACCTTGACCATGCTGTTAAATCACTGCGTGAATATCCTCTTGATTTTGTTCAAAGACCTATGATTAACTCATCAAGAAAAGATCTTGTTTACGATACTGAGCAAGAGCGTTGGGGCTGCAAGCCTCATCTTAAGGAAGCACTTGATATTGATGCAAGAGTAATCCATAATTACGACACCAATCCTTTCCGAGTTGATGACGGCAGACCAACCTGTGCAAACAGCCCGAGCGTTTATCTTCTCCCCTACTGGTTTGGCAGATACTACGGACTTATTGAAGAATAAAATTTTCAGCCGGCAGAAAGCATTCTGCCGGCTGATTTTCAATTTTGATTAATTTTTTCGTACTCTTTTTTTGCTTTTTCTTCAATTTCTTCTATTCTGCGTTTATATTTGCTTTCAAGTTTTTTCTGCTCTTCATGAAGTTCCTCAACTTCACGCATTAATTTATTATAGGCTTCTTCTTTTGCTTCACGTTCTTTTTCAACAATCTCGTTGTTTTGCATCCACTCAACAGTATCTTCAAGTGACTCTTCAAGAGTTCTTGGTTTGTAACCAAGTTCCGATTTCGCCTTAAAGCATGAAAAGTTACAGTTTTCACAAAGTTTTCTGATTGAATATTCATTAAGAACAGGCGGCAGTTTGAGCAAATCAAAAACCTTTTCTATTTGCGGCAAAAGTTTAACAATCATACTTTTATGTAATTTGATTTTGGGAGGCTTGTTACCGCATACATATGCAAGAGTTCTGATGAACTCGTCAATTGTATGAGCATATCCGCTGAGAATATAGCACTCTCCGTTTCCGCCATTTTCAGCCGCTGAAATCATGCCTTTGGCAACATCTCTTACATCAACAAAGTTATATCCGCCAAAATCAAGCGTAATAGGAAACAACCCCTTAAGATACATAGAAAGCATAGTACCGACGCTTGATGTATTGTTATTATCATAAGGACCGATACAGCAACTCGGATGAACAACGCACACCTTAAGGTCATCATCTGCACTGTCAAGCACATACTGCGTTGCAGCCGCTTTGGATTTTGCATAGGCTCCTTCAAGCAAATCCGGATTAAAACTTTCAGGTTCCCTGATAACATTCATTACATTATTTATAGAAATTGCATCTACCGATGAACAATAAACCAGTGTTTTTACGCCGCATTTTTTACATGCAGCAACAACATTTTTTGTTCCTTCATAGTTAACTTTCCAAACTTGCTTATCTTTTGTGCCGCTGATATCAACTATGCCAGCAACATGATATACGGTTTCTGCTCCTTCAAATGCCTGTTCAAGTTCCTCAAGGTTGGTAACATCACCCATAAACTTTTCACATTCAATTTCATCAAGATAAGGGCTGTCCGTGCGAAGAAGAAGTCGCATCTTTTCGCCCCTTGCTTCGAGTTCTTTTACAAGAGCAAAACCAACATATCCTTTGCCGCCTGTAACAACACTTAACTTGTTACTCATATTAACACTAACCCTTTCTTTGGATTTTATTTTCTTTGCTAAGAAAATTTTAACACAATCTTAAAATACAAATCAACTTTTTTTGTAACACTTTTTGACTACTTTTCTCAACAATTGTTTACTTTTGCATAATTTTCGAATCAGAACAATAAAATTTAAAGATTGACTTTTTAATTTGTTTAGTGTAGAATACTATACAATAATGTAAAAGGCAGTAACAAGATCAAGTAAGCGTTTTTTGATTTTCAGAGAAAGGGCGGAAGGTGAAAGCCCTTATTCAATTCGCCGAAACCCATCTTTGAGCCGCAGGCTGAAACTGCAGTAAGCCTTGCCGGAAATCCGCCGTTATCGGATTAGAGAGCAGATTATTATAATCTGAACTTGGGTGGTACCGCAGACTATTTTGTTTGTCCCAAGCCATATGGCTTAGGGGCATTTTTTATTGGAGGTAAACATAATGAAAATTGACAAACTTGCAGGTGAACGATTTAAGGAGAAACCCTCTGATTGCGTGATTGACAGCCATGCACTTATGCTCAGGGGCGGCTACATGAAAGGAGTTGCCAACGGCATCTATTCATCCTTCATGCCCCTCAGAAGAATCACAAGAAAAATTGAAAACATTATCCGCGAAGAAATGGATGCAATTGACGGTCAGGAAGTTCAGTTCCCTGTTGTTATGCCCGCATCCCTTTGGGCTGAATCAGGCAGATACGAAAGCATCGGCAGTGAACTCATGCGTTTTAAGGACAGAAACGATGCTCCTATGGTTCTCGGTATGACACATGAAGAAGCAGCCGTTCAACTTGTAAGAGAATATGCAAACAGTTACACCAAATACCCCTTCATGATTTATCAGGTTCAAACTAAATTCCGTGACGAAGCACGTCCCAGAGGCGGTCTTATCCGTGTTCGTGAATTCACAATGAAGGATGCATATTCATTCCACACCTCACAGGAAGATCTTGAAAGATATTACGACATTTGCTACAAAGCATATGAGCGTATTTTTGCAAGAGCAGGTATTCCGGAAGTTATTACAGTTGCATCTGACTCAGGTATGATGGGCGGCAGCATCTCTCACGAGTACATGCTTCTCTCCCCTATCGGCGAAGATTCAATCGCAGTTTGTTCCGAATGCGATTACAGAGCAAATATGGAAGCGGCAGAAAGCATTATCGAAAACAAGATTGAGGGCGAATCAAATGAACTTGAACTTGTTTATACACCCGACATTCATACAATCGAAGACATCTGTAATTTCCTTAAAACACCTTTGGAGGAATCCTGCAAGGCGGTTGTTTACCAGAAGAACATGACCGATGAATATGTTGTTATTTTTGTCAGAGGTGACCTTGATATCAATGAAACAAAACTGACAAACTATCTTGGCGAAGCGGTTCATCCTGCAGTAATCACTGAAGACTGTGGTCTTTTCGCAGGCTTTATCGGTCCTTACAACCTTGACAGAGAAAAGTTCACTGTTCTTTTTGATAAGTCACTTGAAAACACTCACAATCTCTCCTGCGGCGCTAATCAGGCTGACCATCACTATACAGGTCTTAAAATCAGCAGAGATATCGGCGAAGTTGAATATATTGACCTTGCAAAAATTAAAGAAGGCGGAATTTGCCCCAAATGCGGCAAACCTTCAATCAACATTTCAAGAGGTATTGAAGTCGGCAATATTTTCCAACTCGGAACAAAATACACCAAATCAATGGGTATGCAATATCTTGACAGTGAAGGCAATCTCCAGTATCCCATCATGGGTTGTTACGGCATAGGTGTTGGAAGACTCGCTGCATCAGTTTGCGAAGCACATCACGACGAATACGGTCCCATTTGGCCCATGAGCATTGCTCCCTGGCATGTTCAGATTTGTTGTCTGAGAGCGGATGATGAAGAATGCAAAGGTGTTTCCGATGATCTTTATCAGAAAATGCTTGATGACAGAATGGAAGTAATCTATGATGACAGAAACATCAGACCCGGCGCAATGTTCTCCGATGCCGATCTTCTCGGTGTTCCTGTAAGAGTTATCGTAAGCCCCAGAAATCTCAAAGAGGGCGTTTGTGAAATTGTTACAAGAGACAAGAGCGTAAGCATTAAAGTTGAAGTTGAAAAAGTTATTGACACTGTTAAAGAAATGATTGCAGAAAGACTTAAATAAAATATACAAAACAACACCAACAAGGGTTCTTGTTGGTGTTGTTAATTTGTACAGTTGTAACAAGCATTTAGTGATTTTATGCAAAATTAATCAAAAGTGTGCAAATTGTTTTGTATACTAATTAACCAATCTGTCTGTTGACAAAAAATTATTTTATATTAAAATTAAATTATAATATAGAATATAAATTAATCATTTTAAGATGATTGATTATACTCTGATTTTAAATTTTAAGGAAGTTGATGCTATGAAAAAAATAATTTCAGTTCTTCTTTTAATTTCACTTGTATTCAGTCTCATGATACCTGCTTTTTCATGGGTTGACGCAAATGAAAGCAGAAGCCAGATTCCGGTTGTCCGCATATCAGGTGACGGTGAAGCGCTTTATGATCAGGAAGGTAATAAAATCTTTCATTACAAAGACTTTGCAAAACTTTTGAAAAACGATAATGAAAACGGAACAGACAACAGCGAGTTATACAAATCTATGGCAAAAACCCTTCTCCCTGCACTTGCCAAGGGTCTTGCAACTGATAACTGGGATGACCTTTATGCCGGTCTTGAAACAGAAATCAGCAAAATCTTTGCTAATTCTTTACTTGATGAAAACGGCAATGTAACCAACAACTCCGGTTTATTACAGAGCCGTATAGATGAGATGGAATACAAAAGAAACAACAGTCAGAAGGGTGACAAAGGCTATTTTGCATGGAATGACTATTGGTTCCGTTATGACTGGCGACTTGACCCCATGGAAACTGCCGATGATTTCAACTCTTATATTAAGGATATCAAAAAATCAACCGGTTGCGAAAAAGTTGGTATTGCGGCAACTTGTCTCGGAACTAACATCGTTATGGCTTATGTTGCAAAATACGGTGTTGAAGATATTCAGGGCATTGCAATGGACGGCAGCGTTGTAGGCGGTGCAGAAATACTTAGTGAAGTTATCTGCGCAAAGTTTGATATTGCTCCTCCGGCACTGATGAGAATTCTTCAAGATGTTGAAGGTCTCGGCATGTTCAGCATAGACGAATTCATTATGGAAACCATTGATATGCTTGTTCAGACAGGTCTTCTTGAAGGTGTTATCAGCACAACAGAAAACATTTTTTATGATAAACTTGTTGAAGGCACAACCTCTGCTCTTGCGCTTTCAACCTTCTATACATGGCCTAACTACTGGGCTTGTGTATCACCTGAGGACTATGAATCTGCAAAGCATTATGTTTTCGGTGAAGAAGGCAGCGAAAAGAGAGTAAAATACGCAGGACTCATTCAAAAACTTGATAATTATGACAAACAGGTTCGCCAAAGAATTCCCGAACTCGTTCAAGAGATTAAAAAAGGCGGAGCAAATTTCGGCGTAATCTCAAAATACGGATATCAGATAATACCTATCTGCGCAAGTTCAGATGTTGTATCCGACCAATTTGCTTCAGTTAAGCGTTCATCATTCGGTGCAACAACTTCAAATGTATACGAAACACTTTCGGATGAATATATTGCTCAAAGAACTGCTGAAGGCAAGGGACAATACATTTCCCCAGACAAACTTATTGACGCTTCTACTTGTTTAGTCCCTGACAGTACATGGTTTATTAAAGGTTCAAGCCATTCAAACTGGACAAGTTATGAACTGAAAATCCTTTATGATGTTGCAACTGCTGACAAACAGTTGACAATTAGCGATTTCCCGTACAGCCAGTTTATGGTTTATGATACCAAAGCAGATTTACTTTACCCCATGACTGAAGAAAACTGCAATACTGAAAATTGGGATGCTGACCCCGATGTTTATAAACCCGCTTCGTTTATTGACAAACTCACCGTAGCCGTAAACTCATTTGTACGCTGGTTCAAGATTCTTGTTGAGTTTATTTTTGAAAGCATAAAGAACGCTTGACAGAAACATAAATTTATAAACGCTGAAAAGGCTTGTATAGGTTAATTACCCATACAAGCCTTTTGGTTTTACAATTATTCCGTATTTCAAAAAACAACCCCAATGGCGTAAGATGCCATTGGGGATTGTTCTTATGGTGCCGATGGCGGGGGTCGAACCCGCACGGTATCGCTACCAACGGATTTTGAGTCCGTCACGTCTGCCAATTCCATCACATCGGCAAATCAGCCTTTTTATTATAACTTAACATTCTCTAAAAATCAAGTAAAATATTAAATTTATTTATAAAGCGGTACTTCACAGAAGAAGTACCGCTCTGTCTTTATTAAAATACCATTTCAAAAAAGTCAACCTCAAAGCCGTCTTCCTTAAGATCGTTATACACACCTATATTATTAAACCATGCGTAAATTGTGCCGACAAATCTTACAAAACCGTCAAAAATCGAGGGTATCTTAAATGAATCTTCCTTTTCTTCGGTTTTAGTAATTGTATAACTGTTAAACGCATTATCGTTTCCAAAATAGTATGACGAAACAGTAATTGAATCTTCGGTAAAATCAAGAACATTATATATCGCTTGCTGATCAGGAACATTTGCATAGCCTATCCATTCATCATTAAGTCCGATTTCATCATCATCTCTCGGCCTTGTAATCGAACCTGAAACCATATAAACCGTTCCTTCGGGATTAACCATATTTGCCGAATACGGCTGAACAGTTTTGCCGTTATAAAGAACATTAGTAACTGTGTAATAGTGGCTGTGTCCGAGAAGAACAAGATCAATATCAAACTCGTCAGCAAGAGGTCCCCAAATCATTCTGAGCAAGGCATTTTCGCTTTCTCTGTGAGGAATTCTACCGCTGTAAAGGTCGTGATGCGCCATCATAACTTTCCACTTTGCATCGGGATTTTCATCAACTGCTTCTTTTATAAATCTCTTATGATCAATTCCGCTGGCATTGTTACTGTCCATAACAAGGAAAAGAACATCACCTTTTGTAAACCAGTAGTTTTCACCAACATATGATGAAACAAAAGCATCATCCTGCTCGTTGGGCATATTGGTAAATGTTTTATAAGCAACACCCTTACGGTCATGGTTGCCGATGGTTGTTGCAACAGGTATTTTTTTAAGAAGAAGAGATGAAGCCAAACCTTTATATTCACTTTCAAGTCCGTCAGATGCTTGATCACCCGTTGAAAGAAGAATTGAAGGGCTGTGCATCAAATATGCCTCATTGAGAGTGTTGTTGAATATTCCCGCTGTTCTCTTGAGTTCACCATCATCAAGAACTTCATCCTTGATATGTGAAACATGTATATCGGTCATATAGAGAGCCGAAAACGTGTTTTCATCGCTGTCCGTAGAAAACGAATAAATATTGGATACAAAATCACCGCTGATACACTTATAGTAATATGTTTCACCCGCTTCAAGGCCGGTAATTGTTACTTTATTAGCATAATCACCGTCCGGTGCAGCAACGCAAGTACCGGTAAAAGTATCAAATTCAGAAAAAGCAGCCGAATCACTCAGAACAACACTTGGTGTTGTTTCATTTGTATAATACCAAGATACATTCATTTCGCTGTTATCGCTGCCGGGAAAAAGGATAACACCGTTTTCATACTCTTCGTTCCAGTACATTTCCCATATTTCTTCCCTGCTGAGTGCAAACGAAGGGATTGTTGCAGTAAGCATAATCACTGCCGCTATAAAAGCCGAAAGAATTCTTTTAAAGTTCTTTTTCATAATTGTTTCCTTTCAAAATTAATATGTTTATTTTAACTGCAAAAAAATTAATTGTCAACATTTTACAAAGAATAAACAATAATTGCTGTTCCGTTATTAACAATAATTTCGCTTTCAATGCCAATAAATTCATTGCTTACGCCAAGCGAAAAAGAGTTTGTTAATTCTGCATTTTCAAGCGTGTATTTAAGTCCTTTGATAGTTAATCCTTCGCACTTATCGGAATGTGAAAAAACAGAAACATATCCTTTATAACCCGAATTAAAACTTAAAGAACCGTTGGTCAGTGCGGTGATTACCGTATTGCCGTCATGTATATACGCTTTTATATTCTTCTGCGCAAGTGAGGCAACAAGTTGAATATTGGCAAGAGTATGGTCAATTCTTCCTCCGCACGCACCGTAGAGATGAAACTCGGTATATCCCCTGTCAACACCTTCTTTAACAGCAGCGTACATATCGGTTATATCTTTTACGGGATTTAATTTTATTACATTTTCGCCGTCGGGAATTTTACATGATGAATCAAAATCTCCGATTATTATATCGGGTTTAATTCCTTTATTTTCAAGATAAATATAACCGCCGTCTGCTGCAATAATAAAATCTCCATTTTCCTTTTTTAACTCAAGTTTTTTACACTCACCTGCGCCGATAACATAGCAAACACTCATTATGCTCATCCCCTGTTTTTGATTCATTAATATAATAATAATTAAGCCATTCATTGTCAAGAAGATTGACAAGACAATAACTTTTCTATATAATTTTTTTCATAACATTTCAGGAGGATACTATGGAAAATAAAAAGCCGATTGTTGAACTTGAACTCTACCTTATCCGTCACGGTCAGAGCATGGGCAATGCGGGTTACGACAAAGAAAATCTTACACTCAAAGAATCCAACGACCCTTATCTGACCAAACTTGGTATTTCTCAGGCGCAAAAAGCAGGTAATGCGCTCAGCGGAATTAACTTTGATGCCGTTTATTCAAGCGCACTTCTCAGAGCAGTGCAAACCGCAAATGAAATTATAAAAAAACAGCCGGAAGAAAAAGAACTCAATATCCTCCCTCTGCTTACTGAAACCGGCATTGCTCCCGAATATCCCGGCGCAGGTATGGAAGAAATATGCAGAATTTGTCCCACGGCAAAACTTGCAGACGGTATAACCGAAAATGACCCTCTTGTTTTTCATAGCACCATAAAAAAAGAAAAAGAAATGTTTGAAAGAGCATATAAAACAATTGACTATCTGCGATCGCATCATAAAAGCGGCGAAAAAGTTGCTGTTATAAACCATGCCGCATATATGACTTTTGTTATTTTTTCAATTATGGGTTACAGCAACTGTCCGTCTTTTGATATTGATTTTAATAATACCGGAATAACTAAGGCTGTATTTTATAAAGAGGGAACCAATAAATACGGTGACATAGTTTTTGAATACATAAACGCAACAAATCATTTAACTGATAAGTATTAAAAACAGCGTATACCTTTTTCGGTATACGCTGTAATTTTTTAAAATTCACTTAATGTTTGTGATGAATCAGAAACCATAAACTGCGGATATTTCTCACTTGCACCTGCATAAAACTCACCGTCATATATTAAAAGCCAAATGAAAAAGTCGCTGTAATCAGTTCCGTAGGAACCTGCAACATGCGGAGCACCCTTAATGATATATGTATACTCGGGGAATAAAGCGGTTGAAAGGTCAACCACTCTGTCAGGCGAGAGATATTCAGAAGTTTTTGCAATATAATCATCACCAAGAGTTTCACCGTAAGGTGCAACAGTTGCATAACCTGACATCTGATATGTTTCAAGTGTACCGTCACCGTTAAAATGAGCATTTTCATAAACAGGAACAACAGGTGTATCATAATGAGCAACAACTGCAATTTCAACGCCCGAATCAATCATTTCATTAATTAAATCGGTTCTGCCGTTCATCATATTCTGAATTTTATCCGTTCTGTTAAGAAAAGCCGCGTTTTTTTCAGTTCTGCCGCCAAAGATATATTTAACTGCCGTTTCATAATCTTCAGGCTGAACAAGACCCCAGAGCGAAGGAATCCTGCCAAAAACGGGTATTATCGCATTCTGATATACATCATCCTTGTAATTATCAAGTATGAAATCGGTAATTTTGGTTATAAAACCAAACAGCCCTAAATCATAGATTTTATCAACAACAAAAGATAAAATTTTGTTATCTTTCACGCTGTTACCGAGCATATTATAGAGATTTTTTGCAGTTATATCAACTTTGCCTGTAAGCAAATCCGATGCTACCTGCGCGCCGCAGAATGTTGATGACATAAAAAGACATCTGTTGACTTTTTCATAACCGTATTCAGTGAGATACGCAACCGTCATCAGTCCGCCCATACTGCAGCAAACAATATTGACTTTATCATGACCGGTATTTTTTATTGCAGACTCAACCGCTGCATTAATATCATCGGCAACAACAAACGGATCAAGCCGCCAGTCATAATTAACATAGTATGTATGACCTTCGCCAAAAGTTTCAATGCATGCTCTTACCATACCGTACTCAAAATCCGTTCCTATTTTAAGGTTTTCGTATTTATCAGCACTTTCAGGATACTTAGGAGTTGAAACATTATAAAGCGAATCTCCGTTTTCATCCATTGTGAAATTCCCGAAAATATTGCATGCAAGATCAGCAACCCCGTCGATTACGGAATCAAAACTCATTGTTATAATACCCGATCCGATTGCCTTAAGAACGCCTTTTACAATCATCCAAGCATCGGTATTAATTGCAGGTTGTTCATTTTCGGTGCCGTAATCAACATAAAGTCCGCCAAAGTCCATACCTCTGACTATAACAACGGGAATATTCTCACAATTTTCCGAAATATTTTTATCTGCAGAGAAAGCAGGGACACAGGTTAAAAATACCAAAACAAACGCAACAGTAATACTAATTAATTTTTTCATTTTTATTCCTCTTCTTATTTAAGTTTTAATGAACCGTTTTCTTCTGTGATTTCAAGTAAAACAGGGCGTTCATACGGATTTTCATTAGGAGAATGAAGAACAAGATACTTTGTTCCGTTATAATCCTCAAAAATCATACCGTGACCGCCGTTCTCTTCAAACAAAGGATTTTCGTGAAGCCAATTTCCGTCAATCTCACCGTTATCTGAATAAGCAACAGCCTGAACATATCCTTTGGGAGTGAAAGTTGACCATATCATCAGAAGCCGTCCGCATGCGGTACGGTACATAAAAGGACCGTCAGTTATAAATCTGTCGCGTGACTTATCCGCCCATTCCGGCTGAGATGCCTTAAAGAGCATTACAGGCTCACCTGCAGGAGCAGACAAATCCTTATTGAGTTTCATTGCATGGATTTCACCGTCAATAACCTGAACATGCTCGTGACAAAAAACAATATAAGGGTCACCGTTCTTATCAACATAAAATGTTCCGTCAAGGCATTGCCAATCTTTTGGTGTTATTGCATCATCGGTAAACGGAAGAAAAGGACCCATAGGAGATTCACTTTTAAGAATTTGTGTACCTCTGAGTCTGTTATCGGCACGGAAAGAAACAAACATATAAAACATGCCGTTATACAGATGAACTTCCGGCGCCCAGACTTCCTTATCTGCCCAAAAATTCTCAGGAACTGTGAAACATTCATGAGCATTGCTCCAAACTTTCAAGTCATCGCTGACATATACATCCAAACCTTTTGCGGATGTCCATGCGGTTTCTCCTCTTGTTCCGTAGAGATAATATTTGCCGTCATAAGGCATTATAAAAGGGTCTCTTATATTAATATCTTTAAACTGCATAAATTATTTCTCCGCAAAATCAACTTTGTAATGATGAACAAAAACGCCAATTACCTTATTGTAATCAAGAACATGCATAATTGCGCCGTCTTCCGAAGGCCAGAATGTCAGACCCTCAGCCTCAACATTATCACCGCCGACATCTCTGAGTGCCGCAATTTCAACTTTACCGGTTTCAACATCAACGCTCAGAATATTCTTATAATTACCGTTATCTTCTATGTCATTTGAAAGGTAGAGAGTCCCGTTGCAGAATTCACCGCCCTGAATACGGTGAATGGGGCTAATTCCGTTAAGGCTTATTTCTTTCACAAATTTCATGGAATCTTTGGTATCGTAAACATAAATTTTTTCTATATCTGTCCACTTAGATGCATAGAGAAATCCTGTTTCACTGTCAACAGCGCACCAAGGAACACCGTCATCGAAGATTTCTTTGGGTAAATCATATATTTCCCCTGTAGGCTCAAGGGTTTCACAGTCAAAAACAACAATACAAGGATAAATATACTCGTCGCTGTCCTCAACCGAAGCATATATTTTACCATTATAAACACTTATACCGCCTATATGGTCATTGCCTCTGTCAGTGCATTTATCGGGTAAAGGATTAACATGGCTGTCTACCATTTCCATATCCTCAAACGTAAACTTTGCAAGTGCGGTAAGATTAAGGGCTGTTATAGCGCCGCTTGTGTAATAATATTCACCGTCAGTTGCAATTCCCTGACCCATAAGGAGCGCTTTTTCAAACACGAATACATCTTTTGAAACAAGTTCTGCGCTTTCCGTTGTTTTTGCAACAGGGCTTGTAAGCAAAGTGATAATTAAAAGAGGTAATGTGAGAATTGACCAAATTTTTCTGATAATAAACATAACTTTAAATTCCCTTCCATTATAATTATAAAATATAATAAAATAATACCATATTGCAGTGTAAATATCAAACTAAAGTATTAAAACTCTGCGCCAAAATTACTTTAATTTTTTTGTTTACTATTTACAAAACTAACAAACACTGTTATAATATTGTTCGTTAAATCATCAAATTTCTCGGAGGTTTATAACATGTTCAAAAAAGTTCTTGCAGCCGTTATCGCAGCCGCAATGTTACTTACATGCGCACCTTTTGCTTTTGCACAAGGCAGTTCAGACGGTTACACAATCACCAACCCTTATGCTGACATTGACTGGGCAACAATCAATCAGTACAAGGCCGCTCTTCATACCCACACAAATGCAAGTGACGGCGACGATACACTTACAGAATCAATAGAACGCCATTACGAAACAGGTTTTGATATTGTTTCTTTCACAGATCACAGTGTTGTTGACATGAGTTGGACTGACAGCACTCTCGGCCCAAATATTGTTACGGATGTTATGAGTCTTATCGGCAAATCCGAAGGTGAACTCGATTTTCTTGAGCAGAGCGGCACTTTTGCCAACGGAACGGCTTATGAAATGATTTCACGCAACGGTGACGATTACCTTAAAACCGCTGACGGTCATGAAATTCTCCGCATTCCTTACGGTGTTGAACACAATGCTCTTTCAATAAATGCCCATGTTAATGCATGGTTTGCAGATTATAACAGGGTTATGCTGAGCGACTATGATGATGCAATTATCAATGTTGACAAAGCAGGCGGTGTTTCTGTTATCAACCATCCCGGCGAATATACCCAGGCCAGATATGAACTTTATCAGGAAGATGCATACAACACCGATAACTGGGCTTACAACTACTATATCAACAAATTCTACGGTTATATTGACAAATACGATTCATGCATTGGAATTGATATAAACAGCAAAGGCGACGGCAGAACAAGATACGACAGAAAACTCTGGGATATCATGCTTGCAAAAGCCGCTCAGGAAGGCTCAACCGTAACAGCGATTGCAACAAGCGATGCCCATCAACTTGATAAAATTGATACCGGAAGCCTTGTTGTTCTTGCAACAGATAAAACATCTGCGGCTGTTAAGAATGCTCTTCTCAACGGCGAAGTTCTTCCACAGAGCACATGCATCTGTAACCGTGACGAACTTGATCAGATTGCTAAGGCAATCAAAACCCTCTACGGCGAAACTGCTCTTTATAACGAACTTTCAACTCTTGTTGCAGAATATGATGCAGAGAGAGAAGAAATTGAAAATTCATCAGATGACGGCAATGTCGGCGTAGGTTTCTCGGCACTCAATGACGAAGGATACCATTCAACAGGTATCAGACCGGTTATTAAATCAATTGCTGTTGATGATGCAGAAGATACCATTACCATTAATTCAGAAAATGCCCTTATCATCCGCTGGATTTCTGACGGTAAACTTATCGCAACAACAAAGGCTGACGGAACTGCTTTTGATCTTAATGACTACGAAGATCAAATTAAAGGTTATGTAAGAGCAGAGATTTTCGGCGAAGGCGGAATAGTTTATACCGAGGGCTTTACTCTTAATGCAGAACTTGCTGCAGGTGACGGAAATGATTCAATTTTTGACCTCGGTTTCCTTGATTTCATATTTGCTATGATCGACAGATACGGCGGTCTGATTATCAGAATTATCGGCAACCTCTTTTAATTTAACAAACACAAAAATATCCCCTGCGAAATCGCAGGGGATATTTTTACATTTATACTGTTTCAATATCAATTCCAAGAATAACAACATCTTCAACAGGCTTGTCACCAAAACCGGTCTTAACTGTTGCAATGTTATCAACAACATCCATTCCGTCAACAACCTGACCGAAAACAGTGTGCTTGAAGTCAAGCCAAGGTGTACCGCCGAGTGCTTTATAATCCTCAACGCATTCAGTGGGGAATCCTCTGTCAGCAAGTTGCTCCATCTGAGAAAGAAGACCGCTGTCAACCTCTTTTGCCTGAACAATGAAGAACTGGCTTCCGTTGGTTGACGGACCGGCATTTGCCATTGAAAGAGCGCCTCTGATATTGTGAAAATCAACGCTGAATTCATCTGCGAAACTTTTACCCCAGATGCTCTCTCCACCTCTGCCTGTACCGGTAGGATCTCCACCCTGAATCATGAAATCGGGAATTACTCTGTGAAAAATAATTCCGTTATAATATCCGTTCTTTGCATGAGTTGTAAAGTTTTCAACCGCTTTAGGTGCTGCCTCAGGGAAAAGAAGAATCTTAATTTCTCCGAGAGTTGTTTTCATAACCGCAACAGTATCGCCATGCTGCGGAGTTCTTGTCTGCTTGCTCATTTTCTTTATCCTTTCTTTACTTTGCTTTTGGGTCAAACTTATCTGAAAGTTTCATAAAATCAACCTTAGCCATTTTGGTTCTGGGGAAACTATCCATAATTTCAATTTTTCTTGGGCATGAGAATTTTGCAAGATTCTTTTTGCAATAAGACTGAATTTTATCGACAGCATCATCTTTATCCATATCAGTTTTAAGCGTTACGCAAAGTTTTACGCATGGCTTGTTTTTAAGATACCCCTGAACCGCACAAACTTCACTGACAAAAGGAAGTTGAAGAACAACATTTTCAATATCAATGGGATAAACATTATAACCCGAGATTATAATCATACGTTTTTTTCTGCCGGTAAAGAATATGAATCCATCTGAATCTTTATATCCGAGATCGCCTGTAGGAACCCATCTGTTGCCGTCTTTATCAACATAGACGCCTTCATTAATAACGGTATTATCACCGTTAAAATATCCAAGCATTGCTGTATCGCCTCTGACAACAATTTCGCCTGTTTCGCCTGCAGGAAGTTCGTTTCTCATATCATCCCAAATCTGAACAATGATATCGTCCAAAGGTTTGCCGATTGAATCTTCTCTGTTATTCTCATAAGTATTTACCGTACAAACGGAAGAAACCTCAGTTAAACCGTAGCCTCTGAAGAGTTTGCCCTTACCACCGTTTTTGGCAACAGTTTTATTAAACTCTTTAACCAATCTCTCGGGAAGAACATCACCGCCACAAAAAACAAGACGGAGATTTTTAAGATGAGGACCGTCAAAATTCTTATCTTCCATCATTTTCTTAAACATGTTGGGAACACCGAGAAGAAAAGTAACCTTATATTTTTTTAGATATTTGTTTGCACTCTCCGCATTGAACTGCGGCATGGGAATTGACGTAAAGCCATGAGTAAGCGGGAAGTGCATGGCTATACCTAAACCAAAGGCGTGGAAAATAGGCAATACCATAAGAGAGTACTCATCGCCTGCTTTATGAGGAATATCAAGCGTGTTAAGTTTTTCAGCAAGATTGTTGAGGTTATTGCTTGTAAGCATAATTGTTTTGCTTTTACCTGTTGTACCGCCACCGTGAAGATAAACCGCTATGTTTGAGCCGTCATGATAATCAACAGATTTTTTTGCTGAGCCTGCTACAACAGCCTTTGTATACTTAATAGCATTTGCAAACTTTTCAATGCCTTTGCCTTTGATTTTTTCAAAAACCTTAAAAGCAGGTGTTATCGGTGCAATAACATAATCCGAATTTGAGCATATTATACACGGAATCCCGGTTGAATTAAGCATCTCTGCATACTGAGCAGCAAGAATATCAAGAATAAAAATTGCTTTTGAGTTAGTCATATCAATGCTTTCTTTCAGTGCTTCCGGAGAAGTAAGCGGATGCACGATATTTGCTATAACTCCGATTTTGTTGAGAGCATAAAAAGTTGTAAATGCATGAGCAACATTAGGCAAAAAAATTGTTACCGCATCACCCTTGCCGATACCGATTGAGTTGATATATGCTGCAAGAGAATCAATATCTCTGATAATCCTTGAAAGTTTAATTTTACTGCCAAAAGCAATGACAGCATTAAAATCCCCTGTTTTTTTTGCACAAACTTTCAAATAATCATAACAAGTCAAATTCATTTTTATCTTACCGTCCGATATAAAACTTTGTCGAATACATACTAACTGACCATACAAAGATGATTTTATCAGTCAACATACAATTTGTCAATTTAATAAACGTTAAATTAATAAATCCTTAATATTAATGAATATTGTTTGTCAGCACAATTTCTCCGCTGTCCGTAAACGTTGCAATAATGCCGTTGTTATCATAGGTTGCATAAACCGGAACTTTTGCAGACATTGTTAAATTCCACTTAACATTCGGATAAATCTTACCAAGTTGATTTGTAACAATTGCAATTTCAGGCGAAAGAACTGAGAGGAAATCGCGGGATGAAGAACCGTAATAACCGTGATGTCCTATTTTGAGTAAATCAATGTCACCGACCTGCCCGGCAATAATCTCCTCAAGACCTGTTGATGCCGTAATGTCTGCAGCAAGAAAAGCCGATTTGCTGCCCAATGTTATTTTTACACCGATGCTTGCGGCATTCTCTCCCTTTCCGGCAAGTTCATCGGGTGTTTCAGTGTTATAAAACTGAATAGTAAAATCACCGAATTCAAACGGCTCTGAGGGCAAATCGCTGATCACTTCGATTTCTCTGAGATTAAGATCAGATATAATCTGATTATATGTGCCGTCAATGTCCCAGCGCTCCACCTCATATTCTTTTGCAATCATTGGGTTAAACTGTTTGAAAAATGCTTTTCCGATTCCGATTCCGGTATCAGATATTAGAGCATGATAAGATCCGATATGGTCGTAATGACAATGAGTTCCCAGAATAAAATCAATATAAACCGAACCATCGGCTGTTTTACAAACTTTTTTTATATAATCAATAACTTCTTGTTCATAGCCCTTATATTCTGTTTTACGCCTCGGATTATTATTCCCCTCTCCTGCATCAATCAAAGCAAATTTACCGTTACTTTCAATAAGAATTGAATCCGAGTTAGCCGTATTAAGAAAATGGATGCGGTCATCGCCCGACTGATAATCAAAATTTTCCTGTGTTACGGGATAACGGCGGCAAAAATTATTACTGATAACAACAGTTGCAATATCAAGCAAAAATATCGCAGCCATCAGCGGTACAATAATCCAAGTTGCAATTTTTTTAATCTTTATTTTATTCATCAGATATCTCCGTATATTTTTAGTCCCAATATTCTATCATATAATTATATTTTTTACCATACTTTATTAAAAAGTTTTTTAAAACTGCTTGTATAGTTTTTGATTTTAATGTAAACTAATAGTCAAAGTATTTTTAAGGAGTAGAAATTTTGAATAATAAATCTGTTTCACTTATAAAAGAAACGGCGTTTACTTTAACATCAGTTATTCCGTTTGCGCTCAGCATGGCAGTCTGTGCGGGCATGGGAACATTTGCAGGTGCAGTAGTTGCATGTATTGCCGCACTGGTTTTTCCCATAGTTGAGCAAAAAAAGCAAATGCCGAAATATCTTTCTTTTTTAATAATCGCATACGCCTTTAACGCATTCGGTGCGGCAACCGTATCCCTTGCAATTATCATTTGCGGCTTTATTATTGTTCTCTGCTGTTTTGAAAAAAAGACAAGTTTTCCAAAACTTCATCCATCAATATCTTCAGCGGTAATTCTATCTGTTGCACTCACCGTAACAGTTCTGTTTACAACCGATTATTTCGGTATCGGAGCAAGCGGCAACACAGTCAGAGAAATTATCGCATCATATCTATCGCTTGGATTTCATCCTAATTGGCGAGGCGTGCTTTACGGCACGATCGTTCTTGTAATTATGATTACTTTTCCAAGAAAATTCAAAAAAAACAGCAAGATAATCAACGCTGCTTTTTATGCTCTGCTGATTTCTACGGTTCTTAATTTTTTCCTCAATCCGCCTGAAATGATTTCGGCAATAAACGAAGCAGGAAAATTATCATTAAATGAATATAAGGATAATATTTTATTTCCTTTAATAAGTTCATTTTCGAATATTTCTTATAAAAATGCGTTTTATTGCGGTGTTGCACTTTTCTTTTCATCATATTATGCATTATCAGAAAATGAAAATCATTCAAGAAAAGACTTTATTTTATGCGGAGCATCAAATTGTCTTCTCGGATTCGGCTCCTGTATTGTTCTCCCTTACGGAATAAAAAAAGAAAAATTTACCGCAGGAGTTTTATCTGCAGTAATTACAGCAATTCTTGTTTTTTCTTTGCAGGATTTTATTTCACGGATCCCTGTTCATACCTGTGCGGTAATTCTCATAGTCGGAGCATGGCAAAGCATCAAATGGAGTGAAATAAAAAACACCTTCTCATCTGCAAAACACATTACTCTTTTTGCCGTTTCAGTTATCATCTGCATGTTTTTCGGAATCACTTACGGATATCTTATTTCTGTTGCACTCTCTGTTATTTTCACGAACAAAAAAATTGTTTCTAAAGATTTTTAAAATACGCCGAAACAATGCATTTAATATAATCTGAAATACAATCATTGAGATTCAATGCACATTCTCTTTGTGAGGCTTTTGATTTATCAATTTTCATCTTGCAAACAATATTTTTTTCGGTAAGCCTGCGAATACTTTCTTCGCAGGTTTTTCTTTTTGTCATAAACTCTTTTGTAACCTGTCTTATCAAATTAAGTTGGGAATATAAATCATTTTTTTGAAGATCGGATTTGTTCTGATAATATTCTTTTGCAGAAACGCAGATATAATATAGCATGAGCGATAAACTTGCAATATCTTCTCTGTCAACAGGCGGTAAAAAATCATCTTTCAGATTATGAAAAGTCACCTCAAACTGCTTTGCACATAAATCCCCGCCGCTTCCGTTACTGAACGCTTTTATAATTTCTTCGCACTGATCATCAAGATATTTGCAATAACCGAGAGATAATTTCAATGTTCTCACCTCAGAATATTATTAAAAACAATTTTGTGACTAACCAACCAAGCAATCCGCAACCCGGAAATGTAAGAATCCATGCAATTACCATTTCTCCCGCAACTCTCCAATTGACTGACTTTGCGCTTTTTGAAACCCCAACGCCCATAACTGCAGAGGTTTTTGTATGCGTTGTGCTTACCGGCATGCCCAAAAGAGTAGATACAAGCAGACAAAGCGCACCTGCAACATCCGCAGAAAAGCCTTGATCTTTGCGTAGTTTAATCATATCCATACCCACAGATTTAATTATTTTTTCACCGCCGGTTGCAGTACCTAAAGCGATTATCAGAGAACACATTATAAGCATCCATAACGGAGTTTTACTTTTCAATTGAATACCTGAAAGTGTTGCAACAAGCATAAGTATACCCGTAAATTTTTGAGAGTCCTGTGCGCCGTGCATGAATGCCATAAGCATACTTGCAAAGATTTGTGAATGCTTGAACAGAGTATCAGTTTTTTGTTTGGAACGGTTGCTAAAAATTTTCACTGTTATTTTTGAAATAATATATCCTGCCGCAAATCCCAGAATTGAAGAAACTAACAACCCGAAAACAACTTTAAACCAATCATTAATATTTATACCTCTAAATCCGCCGTTTACAGCAATGCTTGCGCCGCTTAAACCTGCAATAAGTGCATGACTTTCGCTGGTTGGTATTCCGAACTTCCATGCAAGAACTGCCCACAATACAACCGAACTCATTGCAGCACAAAGCGACAAAAGCGCAACACGGTTATCATTGCCGAAATCTGCAATATTCATTACTGTTTGTGTAACTCTGTTATTAAATATACCGATAATAACAGAACCCGAAAAATCAGAAACGGCTGCCAAAATAACGGCAGATCGTATATTTATGCTCCTTGATGATACACTTGATGCAATTGCATTTGGCGCATCGGTCCAGCCGTTGACATACGCAACCGACAAAGTAATTATAACAGTCAGAATAACAGAAAAACTTAAAGAAGAAGCCATGTAACTCTCCAAAAAATAAAACGCTTTCATAAGAAAGCGTTTTTTAATACCATACTTTAATTAACAACAACACATAAGTCTGAAACACAATATCACACACATTCGGGCATTTTTCTCTTTGCCATACGACAGTATGCCTGCAGAGAAGAAATCCCCGACTGCACGCAACCTATTGCATTTCAGATGCGAAGCAGTTTTGAAAGAGGAGATTTTCGTCACGGCAAGGCAAAAATCTGCAGAAATACGAGGCTATTTCAAAGATTTTCAACGAAGCCGGGGCGGAAATATACATTTCAAAACCTTATGGCTTGTTGTTGATTAAAGTATGTTTATTTAAACAAGTTACCGCCGTTTGAATCAATCGCAACAACCACAGGAAAGTCTTCAAGTTCAAGGCGTTTTACACTTTCACAACCGAGATCCTTAAAAGCAATTTCCTCGCATTTTACTATCTGCCTTGCATAAAGAGCGCCTGCACCTCCGATTGCACAGAAATAAACCGAATTATTTCTTTCAACAGCATCGCAAACAGCCTCATTACGCTCACCCTTACCTATCATTGCAGCAAGACCAAGGTCAAGAAGCCTCGGAGAATAAACATCCATTCTTCCCGATGTTGTGGGTCCGCAACTGCCGATAACCATTCCCTCAGGAGTCGGCGTTGGACCGGCAAAATAAATACACGCGCCTTCAATCTCGTACGGAAGTTCTTCACCTCTGTCAAGCAACTCAAAAATGCGTTTGTGTGCAGCATCCCTTGAAGTATAAACAGTTCCGCTGAGCAGAACTCTGTCGCCCGCTTTAAGAATAGAAGAATACTGTTTAATCTGATTAATATTTATGTTATACTCTGCCATTTTATGCTTCCTCTGCACCGATGGAGTCAAGTTTTTGAGTCGCATCGGCAAGCGCTGCCAAAAGACTTTCAGCACTTGATTTAAGTGATGCGGCAGAACTGTCAAAATTTACACAGGCTGTCTTTATTCTTTCGCTTGCATTGAAAATATCTGACTTTACATTTACAACTGAAATTTTTGCGCTGTCAACAATCTCAGCAACAGAAGATTTTGCCTCTTCAATCAATTTTTCGGCATCACCTACTCTGGCACAGGTAATTTCAAGTTCTGCAAACTTATGCTCAATAATTTCAATTTTTGATTCACATGTTCTTAGTTTTCTCTCATAATCTTCAATGCTGACTTGCGCTTCTTCTATTTTAAGTGTATATGCGGCATTTTTTTCAATCAAATCTGCATTCTGTGCTTTAAGCGCAGCATTTTCTTCACGCAAAGCAGCGAGTTCATTGTCTGCACAGTCCTTGGCACTTTTAACATTTTCCAGTTCTCGTTTGCATGAAACGCCGTTGCTGACCTCTCTTTTAAGCCCGACTATCTCTTGCTGAAGTTGTTCAACATAATTCAGAACATCTTCTCTCTTAAAACCGCCAAAAGCGGTCTTTTTCAATATTTTATCACTGCCCATATTACTGTTTCCTTTCTTTATTTATGCCAAAAGCAAAATTTCAGATGCATCTTCGCCAACGCAGACTGATTCTTTTTCGCTGTATATCCACAAGTTATTATCCGATGTTATATAAGCCGCTTTGCCGCTTTCAGTATACTGAAAACTTTCAACAATAATATTGTTGCCTATAAGTTTTTCTTCACCGTCAACACAGAGATAATAGTCTGCAGTCTGTTCAGAAATGTCAGAATTATGATTTTTCAGAATAATAATATCTTTATAATTCTCTACAATAAACGCACTTGCAGCATTTGAAAGTTTTACGCTTTTTTCACCGTTATAATTAAAAACATCGCCTGATATCTTATTCATATCCGATTTAAGATAAACAACAGACCCGTCTGTAAAACGGTAACTTGAAATCCCCGTATCAACACCTATTCCTTCAGACGGTTTCAGATTTTCATTGATTGTATTAGAATAAAGATTGAGCCTTGAGCCCTGTGAATCGCGCACAAAGGCAAAAAGTCTTTCGCCGTTTCGGGTAAAAGAGAACAGTGTTCTGCTCTTATCATATCCTTTAAGCGGATATGTCACTGCGCCTTCACTGCCATATGCAGCGTATGCCATACCCTCCGACTTAACACTTTCATCAACAATTGTTTTTGCATAGTCAATAACATCCGCCATTGTGCTGCGCTGAGCGATTTCAACAAGAGTGTTCATATCGGTATCTGCCGGAAGAACTTCTGTGTTTTCAAAAACAATTTTCGGTGCACCAGAAGAAGCAACCGCATATACATTTTTAGGGTCAATGTTTTCAGCAAGTTTATAAGTTCCTTTTGAGTTATATACAAACGCATTAAACACCGGAACAGAAAACTCCCCTTCAGCAACAGATTCATTAAGCGCTGCTCGTATCTCATCTCTTACAAGTTTATTCTGATATTCCCGCCATGCTTCGTTGTATTCCGCAGAGACACCTAATATTGCCCAAAAATCTTTCCTGTCCGGCTTAGTAACTTCAAGGTCTGATTCGGCATATTGATCGGCTATAACATAACTCCACGATATGCTCTCACTTGATGATGTGAAATAATAAAGATTGCCGTCAGGATCATACTCATCAAACATCACATGATAAGTGTTATCACAAATCATTTCACTTTCGCCGTTTGCGTAAGAAATGTAAAGTTCACTCATGCCGTTATTAATAAGTGAACTCTTTTCATAAAGGATGTGCGGATTTTCCGCATCATTATAACAGAATATATTTACGACATTCCTGCAAATTTCAGACTGTGCCGCATCGGAAACCTCATAAAGCACTCTGTTATCACCGTGCATCTTTGTAAAAAAGAGTTTTTCCGCCCCTTCAAGAGCATAAATATTCTCAACGTTATCTGAAAAAGTTTCAATCTTATTATTATCAATATCGCAGATGCAGCCTTCGTAAACACCTGCGGGTGCATTCTTCTTTAAATAATAAACCTTACCTGATACTACACTGTAATTCTGGCTGACGCCAATATCAATTATTTTAGGGCCTTTGATTTCACTTCTGTTTTTTTCAATATAATAAAGGTCATAAAGTCTGTCAGAATATGATGAATCAACCGTATAAAACACTCTGCCCGATTCTTCATCGCATTTAAAATTTGATGCATCAGCATCAGAAACTGTTGTTTCTAAATTACCTATGCGAACAACACTTGAAATTCCTTTTTTATATACAATAATACTGTTGTTCTCAGGCTTTGAAGTGCTTACAATTTGAAAAATTACAACTGACAACAGAACAACAGCAATAATCGCAGCCAAAGCCGTTAAAATCCATTTAACTTTATCGGGTATTCTCTTTTCCTCTGTATTACTCAAGTTAACACCTTACCCTAAAGGCGGTTGTTCCTAAAAAGGAACAGCCGCCTGTATTTCATCAATTATTTCATTGAGATTGCCTGCTTTACCTTCTCAACAATATTCTGTGCATCTAAGCCGTAAATATGAAGAAGTTCTACAGCAGGACCTGATTTTCCAAAAACATCGTTAACGCCGAGTCTTACAACAGGAACGGGCTTGCCGCCTTCGCAAACTGCTTCAGCAACCGCACTGCCGAGACCGCCGATAATATTATGCTCTTCAGCGGTAACAATTGCACCTGTTTTTGCAGCAGATGCGAGAATCGTTTCACTGTCAAGAGGTTTAATGGTATGAACATTGATAACCTCAGCGCTGATACCCTGCTCTGCAAGGATTTTCTGAGCCTCGATTGCTTCGCCAACCATAAGACCTGTTGCGCAGATTGTAACATCTGTGCCTTCATTAAGAACAACTGCCTTGCCCCATTCAAATTTATAATCTTCATCAAAAATTCTGGGAACTGCAAGGCGACCGAATCGCATATAAACAGGACCTTCATAATCAGCAGCAGCAAGAACAGCGGCTCGTGTTTCTATATCATCTGCAGGATTAATAATTGTCATGCCGGGAATTGCTCTCATAAGAGCGATATCTTCACAGCACTGATGGCTTGCACCGTCTTCACCAACAGAGATACCTGCATGAGTTGCTCCGATTTTAACATTAAGATGAGGATAAGAAATTGAATTTCTTACCTGCTCATATGCTCTGCCGGCAGCAAACATAGCAAATGTGCTTGCAAAAACGGTATATCCCGATGCAGCAAGACCTGCAGCAACACCCATCATATTGCCTTCTGCAATACCGCAGTCAAAGAACTTATCGGGATGTGCCTTTTTGAACATACCTGTTTTTGTTGCAGCCGCAAGGTCAGCATCAAGAACAACCACTTTATCATTTTTATCGCCAAGTTCAATAAGTGCCTTTCCGTATGCATCACGGGTAGCAGTCTTAATAATATCAGCCATTTCTTCCACCGTTCCTTTCTTATGCCTCAAGTTCGGCAAGAGCCTGTGTAAGTTCGCTCATAGCCTGCTCATACTGCTCTGCGTTAGGAGCAGTGCCGTGCCATGAAACCTGATCTTCCATAAACGAAACGCCTTTGCCCTTGACACTGTCAGCAACAATAACGGAAGGCTTGCCTTTGAATTCAGCGGCTGCATTAAACGCTGCATCAATTTCGTCAAAACTGTGAGCACTGATTTCAATTACATTCCAACCGAATGATTTGAACTTTTCGGCAATGGGGTAAGGTGAGTTAACTTCCGAAATTTTACCGTCAATCTGGAGACCGTTGTTATCAACAACAGCAACAAGGTTATCAAGACCTTTTGCTGAAGCAAACATTGCTGCTTCCCAAACCTGACCTTCCTGAATCTCACCGTCACCGAGGATTGTATAAACTCTGTAATTCTTACCGCCGAGTTTAGCAGCAAGAGCCATACCGCAAGCAGTTGAAATACCCTGACCGAGTGAACCGGTACACATATCAACACCTGCTGTATACTTCATGCTGGGATGACCCTGAAGCATTGAATCGCTCTTTCTGAGTGTTTTGAGTTCATCAACAGGAAAGAAACCTCTCTGCGCAAGAACAGAATAAAGAGCAGGTGCAGCATGTCCTTTTGAAAGAACAAATCTGTCCCTATCCTCCATCTGAGGATTCTGAGGGTCAATATTCATATGATTAAAATAAAGATAAGTTACGATATCAACGCACGAAAGAGAACCGCCGGGATGACCCGATTTAGCATTGAATACGCCTTCAATAATTCCCATTCTTGCTTTACACGCTTTAATTTTTAACTGCTTTCTGATAACTGCATCCATTGCAGCCACCTCCTGATTTGAATTGTTTTAAGAAGCCTGAATTATAATTCTTTAGACTCTATGTATTCAAGGAAATCCGCTACTGCACCGCCATTGCAATGGCATGCGACGAATTCCGCAATATCCTTAAGTTCTTTGGGCGCCTGACCGCAGCATGCAGGAACACCAACTGTTTTAAGCATATCAAAATCATTGAAATAATCACCGATTGCGCCCGTATGTGACGGCTCAATGCCGAGAATTTCTGCAAGTTTAAGAACTGCAGTACCCTTATGTGTATTCCTCGCAAGTATTTCAAAACTTGCAATTGAAGATGACATAAGAGTTAAGTCAGGATCTTGCATAGATTCAAAATGCTTTTTTACTTTTGATATATGCATGGGAAGACCCGAAAAAATAACCTTACCCCAATTCTCCTTAGGCACATCGTCAATATCCTTTATGTGTTTATGGGCAAGTTTATCTGCCGCAACAAACATTTTACCAAACCAACCTGTTCCGGTTATATAAATTATATCTTTTGCAACAACAATCACATCAACTGCCGGAAACTTTTTTGCCGCTTCAATCGCCAGACTCATTCCTTCATCGCTCATTGCGCTGAAATAAATCATTTCATTTTTCTGAAAATCATAAAGACCTGCACCGTTGATAACAACTGCCGGTGTACCTGCAATAGGCAAACGCCTGAAATGCTTTTCCATTGACTGCGGATTTCTGCCAGACGCAAGAGTAAATCTGCCGCCCATCTCAACAAATTTTTTGATTGCTTTTTCATTGCGTTCAGGTAAACGCCTGAGTTTATTATTAAGTGTACCGTCAATATCTGAAGCAACAAGCCAGTTTGAAAGTGATTTTTTTGTTTCCATTACTTTTTTATTCTCCCAAGAAAATCTGTAAAATAATCGGGAAGCGGTGCTTCAATTTTTATATGTTCCCCTGTTGAAGGATGAACAAATCCTATAAGCCCCGCATGAAGGCACTGACCGCCAAGTGAAGTTACACCGTTTTTGGGTCCGTAAACAGGATCACCTGCAACAGGATGACCCAAATATGCCATATGAACTCTTATCTGGTGTGTGCGTCCGGTTTCAAGTTTGAGCCTTATAAATGAAAAATCCCTGTATTCTTCCAAAACCTCATAATGTGTAACCGCATTTTTGGAATTCTGATTTATAACGCACATCTTTTTTCGGTCACCGGGACTTCTGCCAATCGGTGCATCAACAATACCTTCGTTATCTTTAAGATGACCGTGAATAACCGCTCTGTATTCTCTGTCGAGAGAATGAACACTTATCTGCTGAGAAAGCGAAATGTGCGCCGAATCATTCTTAGCAACAAGAAGCAAGCCGCTTGTGTCCTTATCTATTCTGTGAACAATGCCGGGACGTATAACACCGTTAATCCCCGAAAGATTACCCTTACAATGCCACAAAAGCGCATTAACAAGAGTTGAATCGTAATTTCCGGGTGCAGGATGAACAACCATTCCGCGAGGTTTATTGACAACAAGCAGGTCATTATCTTCGTACATTATATCAAGCGGAATGTTTTGCGGTTCGAGCGAAATTTCTTTAGGCTCGGGAACCGAAAATTCAATAATGTCACCGTTCTTAGGTTTGAAACTCTTTGATACGCTTTTCCCTTTACAAGTGACAAGTCCGTCTGAAAACAGACCCTGCACAAATGAGCGGGAATATTCACAAAGCATGTTTGAAAGAATTTTATCGAGTCTTTCCCCTGCTGAATCTTCGTGAATTACAATGCGTACCGGCTCGTTATATTCAATTGAATTAATAGGTTCAATCATTTTTTTCAGCCTTTTTCTTATGCTCGGAAACAATATCATAAATCTGACGGATTATCATAAGAATTGCTCCGACCGTTATGCAGCAATCCGCAAAATTAAAAACAGCAAAATCAATAAATAACGGCTCAATAAAATCCACCACATATCCATGCATTATTCGGTCAATAACATTTCCGAGACCGCCTGCAATAATAAGCAGAAGACAAATATTGGTAAACATTGATTTGATTTTTTTGCTCATGAGCAGAATTAAACACCCTGCAAGAATAATGACGGTTGCAACAGTTAAAATCACTGTATTATCAGAAAAAGAACTGAATGCCGCGCCTGTATTTTCTGCATATCTGAACTGAAAAAGCCCAAAAAGGAACTCTTCAGGTCCGTTGATTTTTACGGTATTGACAGCAATATATTTAGTTAACTGATCAATAACAGTCAAAACAACTATTACAGCAAGGGAAACTGCCTGAAACATAAAAACCTCTCAACAATTAATCGTCAAACATTGAATCAAAAAGCGATGTAATATCATCATCGTCATCTTCAATTGAATCAAGATCAATTTTGAAGCCTTCAAACATATCATCGTCATCTTCTTCATCTTCGGGTTCAAAAGTGATATCCTCAATATCAGCCTCAAGTTCTTCTTCACTATCTTCAGCAACAACAGGAACAGAAGGAATAAGATCATCAAGGCTTGAAGGAATATCAATATCATCAAGGCTTACTTCATCAATGAATGCAAAAAGGTCTTCTTCCTCTTCGTCATCAATAATTACTTCCTCAGCCTTTTCTTCTTCAATCTCTGCATCGGCTTCTTCTGCCTGATCCTGAACCGCTTCTTCCGCTGATTCATCAGGAACGTAAACAACCTGTTCTTCCTCTTCTTCTGCAACGATATCAACAGGTTCTTCCGCAATGATATCTTCAAGAGCCGCAAATTCCTGCTCAAGTTCAGGAACTATTTCTTCTGAAGCGGAAGCAACTTCCTCTTCAGCAGGCTCTGCTTTGATTTCTTCTTTTATCTCAACAGCGGCTGCAGAAAACTCAGGAACATTTTCAAGCAGACCGAGTTGATCATTGCAAAGTGCAGCCATTGCTGCCTTGAAATCAGCCGATACTGACTGTATTCTGGCAAGTTCAGCAGAATAGAATTCATATGACTGCTTGCTTGTGCCGATAATCTTTTTACCTTCTTCTTCGGCATTGGCTATAATTTCAGATGCCTTTGCTTTAGCACTTGCAATTGCACTTTCGGTTTCTTTCTGTGCTCTTTCGGTAAGAGATGCAACAGCAGTTCTTGCATTATCAACAATTTCCTTAGCCTGCTCCCTTGCTTCATCAATAGCCTTTGCAGACTGTCTGTTAGCGCCGTCAACAATAAGTTGCGCTCTTGTTTCAGCATCGCTGATAAGAGTATCAGACTTTATTGTTGCATTTTTATTAATTGTATCTGCCATTTTATGAGCATCAAGCAATGAACGTTTAATGGCCTCTTCATCATTACGGTAACTTTCAATTTTATCTGCAAGAATGCTGATTTTTTTGATAAGTTCATTCTTTTCCCCTGTGAGGGTTTCATAGGACTGAGCAACAACCTTAAGGAAAGCGTCAACTTCCTCTGCACTGTATGTACCCTTGCTGACGGGAGTAAATTTTGCGTTCAAAATCTGTTCTGTTTTAAGCATTATTATTCACCTGTCCTCTTCCACTTTAAAATTAGTACTGCTCGCCGCCCATTCCGCTGAGTTCATCAAGAAGTTCACCGGAAACAGGAACATTATACGGAGTGATTATGTATGCTCTGCCTGCAACCTTTTTGAAATCGCCGTGGTTAGCATAAGCAACACCGTAAAGAAAATCTATGATTCTCTGCGATACATCGTTGGGGCATGTTTCAAGATTAAGAATAACAATTCTCTTTTCATTAAGAATATCGGCAACTTCGCCTACTTCTTCAAATCTGTCAATCTTCTGGAAAACAACATGGGGCTTGGGCTGACCGGCAGCCTGCTTTGATGTATTAATATTCACAACATTGTTTGCACCTGCATTAGTTGTTTTCTCTGTTCTTGCCTGCTGAGCCTGACGACCTGCAGGAGCAGAACGGACAGGTTCAAAATCAAAATCATCTTCATATGCAGGCTCTGCACTGTCGATATAATCATCATCCGATACATTAATAAACTGCTTAAGTTTTTCTTTGAATCCCATTTTGGTAATCCTCCTTAATTATCTGTAAATCCTTGCGCCAAAAATTGCCGAGCCGACTCTGACAAGATTTGCACCCTCAAGGATTGCCTGTTTATAATCTCCTGACATACCCATCGAGAGAACGCTCATATTTATATTATCCATTTTTTTTGCGCCAATGTCAATAAACATACGGTGCATATTTGAAAAAATTGCGCGAATTTCGGCTTCTTTTTCACAAATCGGAGCAACGCACATCAATCCGCTAACATTAACACCGCCGATTTCTGCGATTTCGCATGCTCGTTCTTCCAATTCATCGGGATTAAAACCGAACTTGCTTTCTTCATTTCCTACATTAACTTCAAGCAAAATGTTGGTTGTTATCCCTGCTTCAAGTGAGCGTTTACCTATTTCTTTTGCAACAGAAACCGTGTCAACAGACTGAATTGTATCAACCTTACCTACTATCTTTTTTACCTTGTTTGACTGCAAATGACCAATAAGATGAGCCTTGCAACCGGTCAAATCCAATTCAGGTTCTTTAAGCAAAAACTCCTGAACCTTATTTTCACCGATAAGTTTTATCCCTTTGCCGATTGCATGGTTGATAAATTTGCTCTCAACGGTTTTGGTAACTGCCATAAGTTTAACGTCATCCGCTGCTCTGCCGGATTTAACTGCTGCTTCGGCAATATCGGCATTGATGATCTTCAGATTTTCCTCAATGGCAGCATAGCGTTCGTTGTCAGATAACCATTCCATCTTTCAGTTCCTTTCCTGAGATAATAACCTCATCATATAATTTAACATGAGTATATGCAAGTTTTATATCACTGTCTTCAGATGGCTTTGATGCAATCACAAAATCATCCTCAGAATAAAGAATATTAAGGCTTCTGAAATTGACAATGTTACCTCTTCGTACATAAACACCGGAGTTGCCGTCTTCATCCAAACGAACAGCATCTCTGCTGACTTTAAGACCTGTGTATTCACTCACAACAATTTTTCCATCAACCATACGGAGCCCCGTAAGACTGTCATTCATAAGATTGCATCGAAAAATAACAAGGGACTCATCAGAATCAATCGCTTTAACTGAGTGAATATAAGTTGAGACCTTTTCTTCGCCGGACTCACTGAAAATCAAATCAACTGATTTTGCATCAGGAAGTTGCGAAACTTTTGCTGTATCAATTACGGTTGCTATATACCAATTGTAGCCGTCAATTATTTTGCCGATGGAATCCGCCTGAACAGGATTTTTTTTCGCATTAAATGCATCCTCAAGTTTATCTTTTGTAAGCGAATCGACATCAGCGCATGTCAGAACACCTTCATATCCGTCAACCTTGCTTACATAATACCCTGCAGACTCTGCGGTTATAATTTCAGATGGAGTTGAACTTGACTGCAAAGCGGAAATTTCATTCTGAAGTTCAGCAATCTGAGCCGTACAGTCAACATCCTTATCAAGTGAAATCTGCTTTCTTGACAGTTTTTCGGCAAAAGATAATTTATCATCTCCAAGGTCAGAATAATCGTTTTCATACACAGAGTTAAGAATGGAAATAAATCGGCTGTTTATTTCTTCATTCAATTTATTGACATCAACATTATCAAGGCTGAGTTGGCTGTCAATCTTGCGGTATGATTCAAGTTTTTTCTCAAGTGATTCAACGCTCGCATAATTTTCAGCCGAAGCCTCCGACGGAAAGACTGCGGCAATGGTGCTGCCCTTACTGACCCTCTCGCCGTTATCTGCAAGCGGAACGGTTACACCCGAAACAGCGGTAGTAAGCAATGTTTCATCACGAATTATATACATCTTTGCATCAACCGTTTCCAGCACTGTTTGCTCATAAACCGTTTCGGTTGTATAAGTACGGCTTGTGAGGCTGTACATCTCTGCCGCAAAATATATAACTATAATTACAGCCGCTGCTGCTGCAAGAACTTTCAGCAGCCTGTCCTTACCTTTCAACCGCAGCACTCCTTTTCTATAATATCACAGGCGGCATCAATTAAATCTGCACCGCTTGTGTAATCATCAATATAAAGAAATTTGATTTTATCGTTACGCCTGAACCAAGTCAACTGCCTTTTGGCATAACGCCTTGTTTGCATTTTAAGATTCTCAACACATTCATCGAGGCTTTTTTCCTTGCTGAAATACGGGTTGAGTTCCTTATATCCTATTGCCTGACGGGCCGTTCTGCCAAGAGATGAATCAAAAAAGGCTTTTGCTTCAGCAAGAAGCCCTGCTTCAAGCATTATATCAACCCTTTTATTAATTCTGTCATAAAGAACCTGCCTGTCCCTTGCATCAAGGCAAATTGTAACTGTTTCAAACGGTGACGGGCTTTGCTTTGACTGCTCATTCTGCATGGTTTTTGTTTTGCCTGTTGTGTGATGTATCTCAAGTGCTCTTATTATTCTGCCGAGATTATTTATATGAAGAGTTTCTGCAGCCTCAGGGTCAACCTCAGACAGTTCATCAAGCAAAACCTGAGCGCCCTCCTGCTCTGCTCTTTTCCTGAGCATTTCACGGTATTCAAAATCGGTCTCTTCAGGCAGAAATTCGATATTATCGGTAAGTGAACTGTAATAAAGACCTGTTCCGCCCACAAGAACCGCTTTCTTGCCCCTATTTGAAATATCAAATATAATTTCCTTGGCCATTTCGCAATATTTTGCAACACTGAACGGCTCATCCGGATTCTGAAAACCTATCATATGATGAGGTATCCCCTGCATTTCATCAATTGTCGGCTTTGCTGTTGCGATATCCATACCTTTATAAATCTGCATGGAATCGCAGGAAACCGCTTCTGCACCATAACGCTTACAGATTTCAACGGCAAGTGATGTTTTGCCCGATGCGGTAGGGCCGACAATTGCAATTAACGGTATTTTAGACTCTGCCAAAATTCTTCTCCAATTCTCTTTGTGTCATTTCTATCAGTACAGGTCTGCCGTGAGGGCAATAGCGTATATCGGGCATGGAAAGAAGTTGTTTTGCAAATCTTTCCATTTCAAGATGCGAGGTAAAGTTGCCTGCCTTAATTGCACTCCTGCACGCAACGGAATGGAAAATCCAATCCAGTTTTTCAAACATAACATCCTGTTTTTTTTCAACAAATCTGCCGGCGATTTCACAAATAACATCCTGAACATCATCGGCAGAAATTTCCATGGGGCATTCCCTGACAATTATGCAGCCGTTACCGAAATCTTCTGCATCAAAACCTGCTTCGCTGAGAAGACTCAGATTTTCAAGAACTGCGGAATATTCCTCTTTTGAAAGTGTAACGGTTACGGGAAGCAGCAAAAGTTGCGGTGTGCGTTCACTGTTATCACGCTTGAGTTTTTCATAAATTATGCGTTCATGGGCAGCGTGCTTATCTATAATGACCATCTTACCTTTATATTCGCAGATGATATATGTTTTAAACGCTTCTCCGACAAGATGAAATTCTTCATCATTAAAATCTGTTTTGCTCAGTTCAACTGTTTTTGTTTCAGAAACAACTTCCTGTTTGATTTCTGTCTTTGACGGTCTGTTGAGAAGAATATCTTCTGTTTTTTCTTCTTTTACCGGCTCATCTAAAGGTGCACTTGCGGTAACTGTTCTTACAGGCTCAGGCTTAACATCGACAGGTTTTGTTTCAACAAAATTGATTTTCACTTCAGGCACATCCCGAACAGGAACAGATTCCGTTTTTTGGGGAATATGTTGCCAAATATCGGCAACAGGTGCAGGTTTCTGTGTTATCTTAAGTTGCTCCGGTGCTTTTTCGGGTGCTTTGTAAAAATCAGTAAACGGTTCTCTTTTCACCTGTTTGGGCGTATCGCCTTTGGCAAGTGCATTTTTACAGGCGTAGAATACCGCATTAAAAATCAGTCTTTCATCAGAAAATCTGACCTCTGTTTTTGCAGGATGAACATTGACATCAACAAGTGACGGGTTGATTTTTATATTCAGAACACACGAAGGAAACTTGCCGACCATAATCGAATTTTTATATCCCTCGCTGAGCGCTGCACTGCCTGTACCCGTTTTTATAAGTCTGTTATTGAGAAAGAAAAATTGCATGTTTCTGTTCGGTCTTGAAGCAGATGGCTTTGAAACATAACCGCTCACTTCAATTCCCTGACCCGAATACTCTGCATAAATCAAATCGGATGAAAAATCTTTACCGAATATTTCACGGATACAGGTAAGCAAATCTCCGTTACCGCTTGTAATAAGAACCTGTTTACCCTCCCTGAAAAAACGGATTGAAACTTCGGGATGGGAAAGAGCGATTCTGTCAACAACTCCTGCGACGGCATTTGCTTCGGTAACATCTTTTTTTAGAAACTTCATTCTCGCAGGGGTTTTGTAAAACAAATCCCTGACAATTATTGTTGTTCCGCAAGGGCAGCCGGCATCATCAAGCGATACTTCTTCGCCGCTTTCAATAACATATCTTGTGCCGATTTCATCCTCGGCGGTTTTGGTCATAACCTCAACTCTTGCGACGGCGCTGACACTTGCAAGTGCCTCGCCTCTGAAGCCGAGGGTAAGTATACTCTCGAGGTCCTCACTCGTTGAGATTTTGCTTGTTGCATGGCTGACAAAGGCATTGCGGATATCTTCTCTTGAAATTCCGCAGCCGTTGTCTGTAATGCGGATATATGATATACCTCCGTTTTTGATTTCAACGGTTATATTATCCGCTCCGGCATCAATTGAATTTTCAAGAAGTTCCTTAACAACCGATGCAGGGCGCTCAACTACTTCGCCTGCAGCGATAAGTTCCGCAAGTTGTTTAGGGAGAACATTGATTTTCGGCATATTAAGAAACCTCCTTTATAAATCAGTTATTGTTTGCCTGCTTTACAAAATCATAAAGCACGCTCATTGCTTCAATTGGCGTAAGTGTATTAACATCAAGTTTTTTTAGTTTTTCAACAATGTCATTTGCGTTTGATGAACCGAAAGACAACTGCATTTCATTACCCTGCTCTTCATGAACACGAACGGGAACTTTGAGCCCTTCTCCTTCAAGTTCTTTGAGCACAATCTTTGCTCTTTCAACAACACTATTGGGTACTCCTGCAAGTTTTGCAACTTCTATACCGTAACTGCCGTCTGCACAGCCTGAAATAATACGGCGCAGGAAAGTAATATCATCGCCCCTCTTTTTTACGGCAATGTTGTAGTTCTTAACGCCTGAAACACTGTTTTCAAGTTCGGTAAGTTCGTGATAATGGGTTGCAAAAAGTGTTTTTGCTCCCAGTTTGCGTTTATCGGCTGAAAATTCAAGAACGGCTCTTGCTATGCTCATGCCATCAAAAGTTGAAGTTCCTCTGCCGATTTCATCAAATATAATAAGACTTTTTGAAGTTGCATTATTGAGAATATCCGCAACCTCAGTCATTTCAACCATAAATGTTGATGAGCCCGATGCAAGGTCATCCGATGCGCCGATTCGGGTGTATATTCCGTCAACCACACAAAGTTCCGCTGACATGGCAGGAACAAAACTGCCTGCCTGAGCCATAAGGCAGATAAGCGCAACCTGACGCATATATGTTGATTTACCCGCCATGTTAGGACCTGTAATTATTGCGCAGCGGTTATCGGCGCAGTCAAGAACAGTATCGTTTGGCACAAACGGAAAATCAATCATCTTTTCAACAACGGGATGCTTGCCGTCGGTAATTGCAATTCTGTCACCCGCATTCATTGCAGGGCAGCAATAGTTATTTTCACATGCAACTTTTGCATATGAACATATAACATCGAGAGCGGCAACCGCCGATGCGGTCTTTTGAATTTCAAAAATATGCTCTGCCGCTTTCTTTCTGACTGAATCAAAAATCTCGTATTCAAGTTTAACAATTCTTTCCTGAGCGCCGAGAACTTTTGATTCAAGTTCCTTAAGTTCCTGAGTAATAAATCTTTCACAATTCGTTAAAGTTTGTTTGCGTATATAATCTTCGGGAACAAGTTCTTTGAAAGAATTGGAAACTTCTATGTAATAACCGAAAACACGGTTATAGCCTATTTTCAGTTTCTTGATACCGGTTCTTTCCTGCTCACGGAGTTGAATATCGGCTATATAGCCCTTGCCGTTGTTAACGATATCACGCAGGGAATCAAGTTCTTCGTTAAAACCGTCTTTTATCATGCCGCCTTCACGAACGGAAAACGGAGGTTCTTCAATGATTGCGCTGTCAATAACTTGAGCCAAATCTTCAAGAGGAAGAATATCCCCCTGAAGTTCACAAAGCATGCTGCTTTTACAATCAGAAAGATGTTCTTTAATCTGCGGCAATCTGCAAAGGGTTGAGGAAAGACCCTTAAGTTCCCTCGCGTTTGCCGTTGAATAGGCAATTCGTGTTATAAGCCTCTCCATATCCTGACAGCCTGCGAGCGACTCAATAATATCATCTCTTAGTGAAGGATTTTCAACAAACTCTTCAACTGCATTGTGACGCCTGGTTATCTTGGCAATGCTGAGCAAAGGCTGCTCAAGCCAACTTCTGAGCATGCGCTTGCCCATTGAAGTTTTTGTTTTATCAAGCACCCAAAGCAGCGAACCGCGTTTTTCTCTGTTGCGCATTGTTTCGGTTATTTCAAGATTACGAAGCGTTGAAACATCAAGGCGCATAAAACTGCTTTCGCCGTAATAATCAATGTTCTTTATGTTTTCAAGTTCTGATTTCTGAACCTCTTTCAGATATTCCATTGATGCGCCTATGGCACAAACTGCGCCGTCAGCATTGTCAAGCGAAAGTTCTGAAAGAGAAGAAACCTTAAAATGTCTTAAAAGGGTTCCGGAAGTTTTTGAAAGGTCAAAGTTATTATCATCAAGCAAATCACAGGATGAGCGGAGCCTTGTTTTAACAAAATCCGTAACCTGTGTAAGTTCCAGCACATCGGAATTAATTATTATTTCACTCGGATAAAATCTGCCGAGTTCATTTATAATTCTGCGCTGTGAATTTTTTCTTTCAAACTGTGTCGCATGAACACAGCCTGTGGAAATATCAGCAAAGCAAAGACCCACGCAATCCTTCATTGCGCAGATGCAAGCAAGGAAATTGTTCTTACCGTCATCAAGCATTGTGCTTTCAATAACAGTACCGGGGGTAAGAACTCTTGTTACATCACGTTTAACTATTCCTTTGGCAAGGGCAGGATCTTCAAGTTGTTCACAGATGGCAACCTTATAGCCTTTGGCAACAAGACGTGCAATATAAGAATCGGCACTGTGGAACGGAACACCGCACATGGGTGCTCTCTCCTCCTGACCGCAATCCCTGCCTGTCAAAACAAGATCAAGTTCAGCCGAAACCTTCTTTGCATCATCAAAGAACATTTCATAGAAATCACCCAAACGGAACATGAGAATCGTGTCGGGATAATTTTCCTTAATCTGAAAATACTGCTTCATCATAGGGGTGAGTTCTGCCATGAATTTACCATACCTTTCAAAAAATCCCGGGGCTGCTTATTCTGCAGCCCCTTTAAATTTTGTCAAAACTTAGTGACAACCGCTGCATGAACTGCATTCGCCGCCGCAGTTATGCTCCTGAGGAGGCTCGCATGTTGCAGGGTCTTCTCCCTGAAGGCAAAGAGCAAAAATTGAGTTGATATACTGCATGAGTTTATCAATCTCTGATCTTGCTGCTTCATAAGCCTGCATATTGGGGTTAGCCATAATCTGAGTATAGATTTCGCCGAATTCCTTGTCATATGCTTCAAGTTTCTGCTCATTCTTATCTTCTTTTGCAGCCTCATGCTGGAAGGACATCTGAACGAGTTGAATTCTTGCGATAAGTTCGTTGAGAGCGGTATCTTCTTCATTAGCCTTCTGTGCTTCCATGAGTTTTACATAACGCTCGTCCTGCTGGAGCATTGCTCCGAGTTCTCTTGCTTTTGCAATTACGTCCATTTTTGTTTCTCCTAACTGTAAAATATGATAATACGAATTTTGCTCGTACTTTTACCTGATTATTGCTGTAGTTCGCCGCGAAGAATCCATGTAAGCGATTCTGTAACCTTAACTTCTCTGAAAGAACCGATTACAGAGGTATCCGCAGGGAATTCAATGATTATATTGCCCTGAGTCCTGCCCTCTATCAAACCGCCTTTGCTGACACTTTCACAGAGCACACGGTAGGTTTTGCCGACCATTGAAGCGGTGCGTTTTGCAGCAATCTTTTCCTGCGCATCAAGAAGTTCTCTGAACCACTTGCCTTTTTCTTCTTTTGAAATAGGGTCAGGAAGTTTTGCCGCAACAGTACCCTCTCTGGGCGAATAGATGAAAGTATACATCGAAGTGAATTTTGCTTCTTCAACAAGTGTTACCGTTTCGCGGAATTCATCGTAAGTTTCCCCGGGAAAACCAACTATAACATCGCTTGTAACGGAAAGATCCGGCATAACGGAATACGCATAGTTGAGAAGACCGAGATATTTTTCTCTTGTATAGCGCCTGTTCATTGCATCAAGCACTCTGTTACTTCCGCTCTGGAACGGAAGATGCAGATGCTTTGCAACCTTTTCACACTCCGCCATCGCATCAAGTAATTCATAAGTGCAGTCTTTGGGATGCGAAGTCATAAAACGAATAATAAAATCGCCTTCAATATCATTAAGTCTGCGGAGCAATTGAGCAAAGTTGCAACCGTAATCGGGATATTTGCCGTATGAATTAACATTCTGACCGAGAAGAGTAATTTCCTTATAGCCCTGAGCAACGAGTTGCTTTGCTTCTTCAATAACAACCTCAGGGTCTCTGCTGCGTTCTCTGCCGCGTACATAGGGAACAATGCAATAACTGCAGAAATTATTGCATCCGTACATAACAGGCAGCCATGCTTTATAACTGCTGTCTCTGTGAACGGGAAGTTCTTCGGTTATATAACCGTCACACTCAGGAAGTTCATAGACTTTTTTGCCCTTGCTGAGGCTAGTATAAAGGAACTCGGGAAGTCTGTGGATAACATGAGTTCCGAAAACTATATCAACAAACGGATAACTTTTTCTGATTTTATCGGCAACATGCTCCTGCTGCATCATACAGCCGCACAGCAGAATTTTCATTTCTTTGTTTGCCGTTTTCATGCTCTTAAGTGCACCGACATTACCGAAAACCCTATCCTCGGCATGCTCTCTGATAGCGCATGTATTATAAAGCACCAAATCCGCTTCTGAAAGTTCCTCCGTAAGTTCATATCCCATTTCTTCAAGCATACCCTTGAGGCGTTCACCGTCGGAAACATTGCCCTGACAGCCGTATGTATGAACAAACGCTTTCGGTGCAGACTCGAAACGCCTGTCAACAATACTGCGAACCAGTTGAGTATACTCCCTTTGCCTCTGAATTTCTTCATCGGGAACGGTTATTCTTTTTTTATCTGAAACTGCCGACAAGCCGTATTCCTCCATATTGAGCATATAATAATTTATTATATAATAAAAGACAAGATTATTCAAGAGAAAATTGAACAATCTTGTCTATATTTTAAAAATTAATTATTTATTCATCAAACAAACTTTCAGCAAGGCTGAAATTGGAACTTCTTCGCCTGATTTCTTCATCCTCATCAACAATATAAAAGCCGTCTTCGGTTTCTCTGATTATGCTGCCTTCGCAGTAACTGCCGATTATCTGATCTGTTGAAAGGAGAAGTATTTCCTCTTCATCGCCAATGCAGAAAGCAACCTCTTCTTCAATTCTGTCTATGCTGTAAAACATTCAAACACCTCATTGATTCTCATAAGATATATCAAGATTTTTACCGTCACTGCTTATAACAATACTTCCGCAGATATCCGTTCTGTAAATTTCTTCGGAATATTTCATAAGGCGTTCAACAATGTTGTCGTGCGGATGACCGTAATCATTACCGGTGCCAACCTGAATGACGCATATTTCGGGTGTAACCGCATCAAGGAAATTTGTGCCTGAGGAAGTTCCCGAGCCATGATGACCGACTTTCAGCACATCGCAGTCAAGGTCGGCACCTGTTGCAAGAATTTCTCTTTCCTCTTCTTTTTCGGCATCACCGGTGAAAAGGAAAGTTTTTTCACCGTAGGTCAGTTTAACCACAACAGACATATTGTTGATATCTTCCGCATCATTTGAAACAGGTCCGAGAATATCAAAAGTTGCGCTGCCGAGAGTATATGATGCACCAACTTTTGAAGAAATAACCTTTGCATCTGATGCCTGAATTGCTTTAAGAAAAGCGGTATAAGTGCTGTTGGTTGGAGTCTGCGCTTCGGTAAGCCTTGGCATAATGATTTTGTCCATGCCGAATTCATCTATAACTTCAGGCAATCCACCTATATGGTCGGAATGCTGGTGTGATGCAATTATGTAGTCAAGTTTCTCAACACCGAGAGAACGCAGATAATTGATAACGGTTGTTTCATGCCCGTTCTCGCCTGCGTCAATAAGCAATGTTTTTCCGTCACAGACAACAAGCGAACAATCGCCCTGACCTACATCAATATAGTGCACCTGAAAATTACTGTCAGTTCCCTGAACACTCTGTAAATCACCGTCAAGATTTTTAATTTCATCCATATTTGTGCCGATTGCAGAAACAATTGCAACAACAATTACAACAATTAAATAAAGAAGTTTTTTACTTAATTTTTTTCTTTTTGCCATAGTTACTCTTTCCTCTTTCTCTGCTTTGCGGAACCGTTTGTTTTTTAGGGATAATCAGGCATTTATCGCCATAACCTATAAGGTCATGCCTGCCCGCTTTACGCAATGCTTCACGGACAAGGTCTGCATTTTTGGGATTAAAATACTGCAAAAGCGCCCTCTGCATAGCCTTTTCATGCGGATCTTTTGCAACATAAACCTCTTTCATTGTATAAGGATCAAGCCCTGTATAGAACATACATGTTGAAACCGTACCGGGAGTGGGATAAAAATCCTGCACCTGCTCAGGACGGATACCGATTTTTTTCAGAAAAAGTGCAAGTTCAACAGCCTCTTTAAGCGTGCTGCCGGGATGTGAAGACATCAGATAAGGCACAAGATACTGCTCCTTACCCTCTTTTTTGCTGTATTTAAAATAACGTTTTGAAAATTCAAGATATGCTTCAATATGAGGTTTACCCATTTTATCAAGCACCGCCGCCGAGCAATGCTCGGGCGCTACTTTGAGTTGACCGCTGACATGGTGTGCAACGAGTTCTTTAAAAAAAGAGTCATTTTTATCCGCAAGCATATAATCATATCTTATACCAGAACGGATAAAAACTTTTTTAACCTTCGGCAATACTCGAACCGTACGGAGAATATCAAGATATTCTTCGTGGTTTGATTTAAGATTGGGGCAAATATCGGGGGCAAGGCATTTTTTACCCTTGCACAATCCCCTTTTCTCCTGACCGTCGCAAGAAGGACGGCGGAAATTTGCGGTAGGTCCGCCTATATCGTGAATATACCCTTTGAAATCAGGCAATTCCGTTAAGATTTTTGCTTCTCTGACTATGGATTCCTTGCTCCTTGCCGTTATATATCTGCCTTGATGAAAAGCAAGAGAGCAGAAATTACAGCCGCCGAAACAGCCTCTGTTATGGGCAATGGAAAAACGGACTTCTTCAATTCCCGGCACTCCGCCCATCGGCTCATACATCGGGTGATAAGTGCGCATATAAGGCAAATCATAAACCGCATCAAGTTCCTCTTGCGATAAAGGAAGTGCAGGCTGATTCTGAACAAACATACGGCTGCCGTGGCGCTGCCTTACTGCTCTGCCTCTGAAAAAATCCTGCTCATCCTGCTGAATACGGCAGGATACCGCATACTCTTTTTTTGAATTGCAAACATTTTCAAAAGAGGGACACTCAGTGCCGTAATATGGCGTTTCACGAACATCGACGCTGTAACACGTTCCCCTGATATCACGGATATCGGCGATATTTTCACCGGCATCAAGGCGCTTTGCAATCTCAACCATGGAACGCTCGCCCATGCCGAACGAAAGCAAATCTGCCTGAGCATCAAGCAAGATTGAACGGCGGATTTTATCATCCCAATAATCGTAATGAGCAAAACGGCGCAAAGATGCCTCAAGACCGCCGATAACAACAGGAATATCGCCGTACGCTTCTCTTATTTTGTTGCAATAAACAATAACCGCTCTGTCCGGTCTTAAGCCGAACTTGCCGCCCGGACTGTAATAATCCGAACTGCGTTTTTTCTTTGCGGCTGTATAATGAGCAACCATTGAATCTATGTTGCCGCTGCTTACGAGAAAACCGAGCCTCGGTCTGCCGAAACGCATAAAATCATCGGTTGAACGCCAGTCAGGCTGTGCAAGAAAAGCAACTTTAAAGCCTGCATTTTCGAGCACTCTTGTAATTATAGCCGCACCAAAAGCGGGATGGTCAACATAGGCATCGCCGCTGACATAAATAAAATCAGCCTGTTCCCATCCCCTTGCAGTCATCTCTTCTTTTGTAACCGGCAAAAAGCCGTTTGTATTATACAAAGTCATCATCCGATCCCGAATAATCATCATCGTCAGCAAAAACATCATCTATGCTCGGAGCACCGGCACCATCCGAAAGAGCCTGCATCTCATACCATTGCTGTTTAGTAACAAGAACGGCTCTGGGTTTTGCGCCCTCAGACGGACCTACAATTCCTTTTTCTTCAAGTTGGTCCATAACTCTTGATGCTCTTGCATAGCCAAGTTTGAGTTTTTTCTGAAGCATTGTTGTTGAAGCACCGCCTGCATTGACAACAACTTCGATGGCATCATTGAGCATAGGATCCCAATCGCCATCTTCATCATCGTCAACAACCTTTTTCTTTGCACTCTCGGCTGCCGCTGCCTTTGCTTCGATTTCATGAATAGTTTCTTCGTTATATGTTGTCTGTGCCTGAGATTTGATATGATTTACAACACGCTCAACTTCCGCATCAGAGATAAAGCAGCCCTGAACACGGGTTGGCTTTGATGCTCCTACGGGGTTAAAGAGCATATCACCGTTACCGAGCAGTTTTTCCGCTCCGACAGAATCAAGAATGGTTCTTGAATCAATCTGGGATGAAACGGAAAGCGCAATTCGGCTGGGAATATTAG
>SVPH01000032.1 GCA_015065965.1 Oscillospiraceae bacterium | reverse complement strand
AAAATTCCAGAATCTCACAAGTTGGCTTCTTAAAGGCAGCATAGATTTCAACTTTATCAGCGAATCGCTTCTCCCCTCTCAGTGCGAAAACGCAACTGCACCCCTTAAGGTCGGCGAAATGGAATACGATGCAGTCATTGTTCCCGATTGCGAAACCATCAGAGCAACAACGCTTGAACGCCTTGAAGCATTCAAAAATGCAGGCGGCAAACTGATATTCCTCGGCAATGCGCCCTCGCTTGTTGACGGCATTCCGAACGAAAGCGGCAAGGCACTTTATGAAAAATCGCTTGCTGTTCCCTATGACAGAGAAAAAATTCTCACCGCCCTTGAGGATAACAGAACCGTTACACTCCGCCTTGCAAACGGCAGGCTCTCGGAAAAATTCATTTATCAACTGCGCAAAGATAACAATTGCAGATGGCTGTTTATCAGCCGCTGCTGCGAGCCGTACAACAAAGACGTTGTTTCCGAAAACCACCTTCGCATAAGTATCAGAGGTGAGTTCACTCCCTATGTTTATGATACAATCAGCGGCGATATCGCTCCAATCGCCTGCAAATATATCAACGGCTGCACGGTAATTGCCAAAGTCCTTTATGATTATGACAGCCTATTGCTCAGGCTTGATGAGGGCAAGTGCACAAAAAATCTTTCCGAAGAAAAAGGATATAACCTTACAGATCCTGTTGCGATGCCTGCCTTCGTTCCGTATACCCTTTCTGAGCGCAACGTGCTTCTGCTTGATATGGCAGAATTCTCACTTGACGGCGGCGAATTTATGGCTGAAGAAGAAATTCTGCGCCTTGATAATGTTTGCAGAAAAAAACTCGGATTCGACGAAAGAGGCGGCCATGTTCCTCAACCTTGGGTTCTTGATGATGAAATTATCGAGCATGCCGTAACCCTCAGATTCAGAATTGACAGCGAGATTGATTACAGCGGCGCAGAACTTGCACTTGAGGATGCGGAAAATGCAAAAATAATCTTCAACGGTGCTGAAATCCCCAATAATATTACAGGCTGGTATACGGACAAAGATATCAAAACCATTCCGCTCACAGACATCAGGAAAGGTGAAAATATTCTTGAAGTCACACTGCCGTTCGGCAAACGCACAAACACCGAGTGGTGCTACCTTCTCGGCAATTTCGGTGTTAAAGTTGCAGGCAGAGCAAAAATCATAACCGCTCTTTCCGAAAAAATCAGTTTCGGTTCAATCACCAATCAGGGCTTGCCTTTCTACGGTGGAAACATCACCTATCACCTTGAAGCACAGGGCAGCAGCCTGCATGTTGAAGCCACAAGATACAGAGGCACTCTCGTTTCTGTTGCAGTTGACGGTGAGGAAAAAGGCAAAATTGTTTACCCGCCGTATTCACTTGATGTTGACGGACTTGCAAACGGCAGCCATAAGGTTGATATCACTCTTTTCGGTAACCGTTTCAACTCTTTCGGTGCAGTCCATCTGACTGATGTTAAACATTCATGGCACGGTCCGGACGCATGGAGAAGCGATGAAGAACGCTGGAGTTACGAATATGTCCTGCGTGATGTCGGCATTCTCACAAGACCGATTGTAATTGCAAAATAAAAAACCACAAAAAGAACGGCCGCAACCGCAGCCGTTCTTTTTATATTATATGAATCTAAACATGGTATAATAATAAAAGAAATCGAAATAATTAATCCATATTTCAAAAACGCACCTAAAGCAACTCATAAAGTATGAATCGAATTCTTCTTTATTTTCAAACGCTTTGACACCTTCACCAAAGAAATATACAAAATCGGATATGTAATAATCTGTTTCACTTTTTAAGCGCTTCAAGTTCTCAGCAAATGAAACCTTTGTGCCGTTAAAATATATTTCTTTTATTGTTATATAACCTATTTTTACATCAAAGGAGCAAGCGCTATTCTCAGAATTATCAAAATAAGGATTATAATAAACATCAATTTTTAAAGGATACTCTTGTCCGTTCGGCAAAGTTATTCTTGAATAATCAATGTATTCAAAACATTGTATTGTACCATCATTAAAAGTTACGGTTATGTTTTCTCCATACGGAAAACTTTCTTCCACATTATTATAAAACTCTGTATTTTTGAGGAAATAATCCTCAATATTACTTATTTCTAAATCTTTAATATAGTATGATGCCGAATATACATTTGCTGTTACACTAAACCTTTGATCGCAGAAATCAATTACCATATTATTTGCACCTTCAATCGGCTTAGTGTTCATTGTCCCGCTGAGAATTCCATCTTCATAGTTATATGTTTTGCCGGATGAAAAAGTAATTGTTGCATCCGCAGATGACTCAACATAATACTGACCATCTAGATTATAATAATCCAAATCATAATCCAGCAGCAGGTCATGGTTAAAAGAAATATCGGTTATTTTTTCACCCAAATAGTCCGAATAAAAAAACACATCTGCGGCTGAATAATACACATCAATCAATAATTTATAATCGCCTTTTTCTAAATAGAATAACCTTTCAATAAAATAAGAAAACTCCCCTCTTTCATCAAAACTCGTTTCGCCTTCGATTTCCGCCCGCATATCAGTATGAGGTGTTCCATAATGCAAAAAGTAATATCCATCTGCAGGAATATTAAGAGAATAATATACATACAGATCAGTTATTTCATCTTTTTCGTCAACTCTGTTATTATATTCCCAAACAATATTTCTGCCCCCTGATAATTCGCCGTAATATTCATATTCCTTGCCGTTAAATTCATATATTCCTGCCTCTGCAAAACTCACAGTGGCACAAGAGACAATAATTATCAAAGCAAATAATACAGAGACCGCTTTTTTAACTTTCTTCATTTTATTCATCCTTTCTCAAAATCAAAAAATCTCATACAATATCTGGAACAAACCAACTATTGTTGAGGGTAAGCACAAATATTTATAAGAAAGATGTATTTTTCCTTCATTCATATATAAGCCTGCATTTTTAATTCCATATTTTTCTACAGCCGTATATTTCACTTCCTAAAATTAAATTTTTATCAGTTTCAAGCAACAAATTAAATAAGCAAGCCAAAAAGTGGAGGAATAACTAAATATTTATATTCAACCATAACGATGTCTCCGATTATTATAAAGTCAGTATTTACTCCATAACTAACATTATCTGTTCTAAAGGTGGTGTTAACACTTTCCTTTCCGATGGTATATCCAATATTGTTTTCAACAATTTTTTCAACAGTATGCACTCCATCTGAATACTGTAATTTTATTAATATTCCACTAGGTTTTTCAGGCATACCCCAACTAAATACAATACGATTCTTCAATGGAACCCAAACGATTTTTGCATCAACCAAGTATACGGAATCTGATGAGGATTCTGATTCATTAGCAAACGCAACGCTACATAACATAAAGCAAGAAATTAACGCAAGAATAATTGACATAATTTTTTTAAATGTTTTTTTCATCTTCTTTTACCTCCGATTTTTAATTTCGCAGTTTGAGTTTTTATGAAATTGCTTTTAATCACCCATCGGAATCTCCTCCTAAATATTTGTCTGTATATATATGACAAAAATCGCAAAATGTTACGCAAAAATTTTCACATTTAAAAAAAATCTACGTTTTAAACAAAATGTCCGTTTTAAATCTGTAAGATTTGACAGTAAAAAAGTGTGTGCAACCGAAGTTACACACACCGAAAAATGCAGAACTTCGTTTGCTACCACACAAAACCATTTCACTACCTATACCAGAGTACGCGAAATAGAAGTCTGCACTTTTGCCAAAACAGTTTGTGCGACCTCTGATATAAGTATTCTTCAGTTTTGTGTGGTAAAATTATTCTATCATAGTCAGTTTAAAATGTAAAGTTTAAATCATTTTGTTCCCATTATATAATACAATTTGAAAACATTTTGGCGTTTTTGTTGTAAAAATTAATAGCCTTCCCCCCAACGGAGAAGGCTAAAATCATCTCAAAAATATATAATAAACTATCCCGTATATCACCGCTGCTGCAGAACCGTAGGCAATAACGGGCCCTGCGATTTTAAACATATTTGCGCCCGTGCCGAGAATTCTGCCCTCCGCCGCTGTCAAGTTAGGACACATAAAAAACTGAAAGTTTGCAAAAAAGAACGGCTGAAAATCAGCCGTTCAAAATCTTATACGCTAGAATTTAGAAACTCCATAACAAAATGCCAAACCATTCATAAAAAATTTTATGAGGAAACTGCCACCAAGCAAATTCAACAGTAACATTATAAGTTATTCTTCTGTTATTTCCAATAAAAGCAATAACCTGTGTTTCACCAATTGAGTGCGCCTTTATTTTTCCATATTCTTCATATGTAATAACATCTTCATTCGCCACATAGACTGCACCTATTTTTTCTCCTGGGTTCAACTCTAACTTTTCTGTTCCCATATACCTCATTGTAATGTTTTTCGTTCTTCTAATTTCAGAAGCAACAACAATACTCGGAAGTTTACCATCTTCGTATGCTATAGCTTTTATTTTTTTGATATTTGATGTACTAATAGGTTCAGTATATATATCGGAGACACCTACAATAGGATTTGAACCATCTATGGTATAATATATTTTTGCATTTTTAGTAGATGTTATAGTTGCCGAATCTGAACTCAAAATGATTTTTGGTCTATCTGTCAGCATATCTGAAATCATACTTTCACAATCTAAAACACCCGTGCCATATTTACTGCTATCCCAGCTTTCGGGGACAAAGGCAGAAGACGTGATCCTTGTTTTTATCTCATTGGGGGTTAAGGATGAATCTATCGACTTTAATATCGCAACCGCTGCAGTAACAAAGGGCGCTGCAGCTGATGTTCCAGATTCAGGTTTTTTCATTATGTCATCAAAGGCATCTAAACTTATTATATCAGCACCTGGAGCAGATACATCAACACAACTTCCCCAATTACTATCTTCCCACGGTATAAAGTTCGAATCAATCGCAGATACTGTAATAACACTATCAAAGAGTGATGGATAATATCCATTTGCATTTTTGTTATCGTTTCCAGATGCAACAACAAAAGAAACTCCTTCGTTTACTGCAGCGTTTACATTCTCCTGAAACAATTTATAATCCATTCCTGGATATGAAAAACTCATATTAATTACATCAACACCATCTTCGACAGCTACCGGAATAGCATCAACCATTTGTGAATAATATATTCCTCCGTACCAATTTGAAATTTTATATGGTTTTATTTTTACATTTGGTAATGTATTGTCAAGGATTATTCCAGCCACTTTTGTACCATGTTCATAATAATCCACTAAATCTGTAGGGTTTTCTGCATCCCAAGTGTTTCGTCCCGTACAAATCCTTGATTTGTCTATACGTTTATGTTCAACATCTAAACCCGAATCAAATACAGCAACAATCACTTCGTTAAGTTCAATGTTTGAAGAAATGAGCATTTGATTAACAATATCGGATTTTATAGCTGAGTTGCCCCAAGAAAGATGCTCACCGCTATCAGGCACATCTTCCGTAGCACTTACTTCATCTTCGGAAATACAAAAATACATATCATACTCAACATATTTAATAGAATCTTGCGTATTAAAATAGTTGTAAGCTGCTTCGGCTGATGTACTGTTAGAATACTGTAAAATATGTATTTCGTTATAACCCTCAATCTTTGCAACAGCACCCAAAGCATCAGATATAGGTTCATTTGAATTAGTTTTTACGATTAGCCTATTTGTTTTTATTGGTTCATGTATTCCATTTTCATCGGTCGTAAAACCACCATAAATAGGCTCATAATACTCAATCATTTCGGACAAAGCTTGTGAATAATCATTATGAGATAATCCATTTGCACTATCAGTTGAATTTGCAAACGCAGTCGGCATAACATTTAACAGCAGAATCAAACAAACAGCTATTATGAAGGTATGTTTTAAACGATGCATAGTTTTTCTCCTTTAATTTTAATTAAAAATCCAACCAAACAAGAAATCTACTATTTGCATAAAAAACTCAACTATAGTTTTGATAAATGTCGTCTTAGTTACTGATATTTCACAAGATTCAAACTGACCATCAGAAGTTATAAATGTAATGGCCGTTGTTCCTTCGTCAAAGCCTTCAACATTGCCCATATTATCCATGACAGCAACATTTTCATTCGTTGAAAACTTCCAAACAATTAAAGTAGGGGACTCAAAAACAGATTGATTTTCTTTTGTTTTCAGCTCTAAAGTTTCAGGTATGTTTGAAACCTCACTTGCTATGTACGGTGTGCCCATTTCGGATATACTCCATATTTTTTCAAAATCAAAGCCCAAAAATGAATTTTTATTTTTCATTTCATCAATTGTCAAAGATGCAACATTTTTCATAGCCAAAGATTCTGAAACACTCGTTGCTTGCGAAAGATTATTTAAGTAATAACAATTAGTTAAATATGAATTATATTTTTCTTCAGTCGGTTGATCTATGGACGGCAATTTAAAATTGGTAAACCCTGATATTCCTCCAACAGAAATGTACTGTAAGTCCTCTTTTTCTGTTTTCACAGAAATTTCACCTATGTTATAGCAATTTGTAATTGAATACGATTCACCTGCTATTCCGCCTACTGTAGCAAATGAAGATGAATATGCACTAACCGTGCTGATATTAAAGCAATTTATTACTTCATTAAATGCTCCGCCTGCAATTCCACCAACCACAATCATTGCACCATTGCCGTTTGAATTGACTGATAAAGAATTTTGGCTTGCAGATTGTGAAATTTTATTATATGTTACACCTACTACTCCACCAACATATGAGAGTCGTGTTCCGCAATCAACTTTAACAGATACATCGGAAAAGCAGTTAATAATGTCTGTTTTACTATATCCTGCAATTCCGCCGACATTTCCTTTTTTTGAAACAGAAACAGTTATTGAACCTGAAGATATACAATTTGTTATAGTTCCGCCTGAACTTAAACCTACAATAGCACCTACATAGACATCTTCACTTCCAACAATTTTAATTTCTGTACTAACTATTGAAAGATTAAAAATAATTGCATTTTTTATATATCCAAATAAGCCTGACATAATTTCTGTGTTTCCGCTAATATTTATTTTTATATTTTTAATTGAATATCCATTTCCTGCAAAAACACCGTTGAACGCTTCATTTCTATTACCAATCGGAATCCAATTATCGTATGGTGATAAATCAATATCATTCATAAGAATATACTTACCTGAAAGATTGTTGCGGATATTATCCAAATCCTCTGCGGTATAAATTCCTATGAAACCTTCCGGAACAAACGATTTTGGATTGATTTCTTTAACAAAATTTTCGCTTGCTGCAAATGCAACGGAACACATTCCTAAGCTCATAATAAGAGCAAGTGCAATTGCCAAAAATCTCCTTAATGCTTTTTCCAATTTTCTTTACCTCCGAATTTAAATTTTGTAGTTTAAGTTTTTGCTGATATTGGTTTTTAATCAACCCACCGGAATCTCCTTCTCTCGCTCCCTTTGAAATCTATTTTTACAGAAAAATATTTCTCCTAAAAAATATTTACATATATATATGACGGAAATCGCAAAATGTTACGCAAAAATTTTCACTTTCTTCAAATTTTCTATGTTTTGAACAAAATCACATTCGTTAAATTGTTTATTGTGGCAACAAAAAGAACCGTCAAATGACGGTCCGAAATAAAAAATACCTATCTTAAAAATATATAATAAACTACCCCGTATATCACCGCTGCTGCAGAACCGTAGGCAATAACGGGACCTGCGATTTTGAACATATTTGCGCCCGTGCCGAGAATTCTGCCCTCCGCCTGATGCTCCATTGCAGGCGATACAATTGAGTTAGCAAACCCTGTTATCGGCACAATAGTCCCTGCACCTGCGTAATATGCGATTTTATCAAACACACCCAATGCCGTCAGCACGGTTGTAATTACTATAAGTGTTATGGGAATAATCGCTTTAACATCGTCGGCATCCATACCGATTTTTTCGCTAACAATGCCTATTCCTTCGCCGAGTGCGCATATCAGACCGCCTATCAAGAAAGAGAGGCAGCCGTTTTTTACTTTTTTTGTGGGCGGCGAAGCCTTCTTTGCCATTTTGCCGTATTCTCCACCTGTAATCGCCATAAAATCACCTTTTTTCAATATAATACGTCACATATATATTGCAGCAAACAGTTTGTTTTATTCACCGAGTATTGACATATCTTTTGAAAAGTTATAAAATAACTTGATAATATTTTTTGAATGGAGTGTTTCAGATGGCAGTAAAAAAACTCAAGTATTTTGCCGGCGGCAAGTGGCTTGATTCTTCCTGCGAAAAATACATGGATGTTTATAATCCCAGTACAGGAGAAGTTATCGCTCAGACTCCCTGCTGCACAAAAGACGAGGTTAACGAAGCAATTGCCTGCGCTAAAGAGGCTTTCAAATCATGGTCAAATGTACCTGTTATGAAAAGAGTTCAGATAGTTTTCAAATTCCGTGAACTTCTTGAACTGCATATGGATGAACTGACCGAAATCTGCGCAAGAGAGCACGGCAAAGTATGGAGCGAAGCAAAGGGAGATATCCTTAAGGTTAAAGAACCCGTTGAACTTGCATGCTCCGCACCTTCACTTCTTATGGGTGAAAGCATGAGGGACACTTCATCAGGATATGATACAACACTCTACAGAGAGCCTGTCGGCGTTTTTGCAGGCATTGTTCCCTTCAATTTCCCCGGTATGATTCCCATGGGCTGGATGTCACCCCTCTGCATTGTTTGCGGTAACACAATCGTTCTCAAAGCGGCTTCAATGACTCCAATGACATGTATGCGTCTTGCTGAACTTTGGCAGGAAGCAGGTCTGCCCGACGGCGTTATCAACATCGTAACCTGCTCAAGAAATGAAGCGGAAATTTTCATGGACCACCCCGATGTTAAGGGCATAACATTTGTTGGCTCAACAAGCGTTGGTCTTCATATCTATTCAAGAGCCGCTGCGAACGGCAAAAGAGTTCAGGCTCTTTGCGAGGCTAAGAACCACGGACTTGTTCTTGAAGACGCCGCTCTTGAAAGAAGCGCAAGAGGCATTATCAACTCTTCATTCGGCTGCGCAGGCGAACGCTGCATGGCTCTGCCTGTTATCGTTGCTCAAGAGAGCATCGCCGATGAACTTGTAGGCTATCTTGTTAAATTTGCAAAAGAACTTAAACTCGGCCCTGCGTATGATAAAGAATCGACCCTCGGTCCCGTTGTTACAGAGGCTCACAGACAGTCAATTCTTAAATGGATTGAAAAAGGCATTGAGGAAGGCGCTGAACTTGTTCTTGACGGCAGAAATCCCGTTGTTCCCGGTTACGAGAACGGTTTCTATGTAGGTCCTACAATTTTTGACCATGTAACAGAGGACATGACAGTTGGCACAAGAGAAATTTTTGGTCCTGTTCTTTGCGTTAAGAGAGTTAAGGACTTTGAAGAAGGCCTTGCAGTTATGAACAACAATCCCTTTGCAAACGGCTCGGTTATCTTTACCCAAAGCGGTTACTACGCAAGAGAATTTGCAAAGAGAACTGACGGCGGCATGGTCGGCGTTAATGTCGGTATTCCCGTACCCGTCGGCATATTCCCCTTCACAGGTCACAAGCAGTCATTCTTTGGTGACCTTCACTGCCTTGGCAAGGACGGTTTCCGTTTCTACACTGAAACAAAGGCAGTTACAACCCGTTGGTTTGATGAAGAAGAAATGAAGGCTCAACATGTTGATACATGGGACGGCTCAGTAGGCGGCGACCTTAAATAAACACAAATTATCCCGTATTCTCAATGAGAATGCGGGATTTTTTATAATCTGCAGATGTGTTCAGTTTAGCAGATTTTAGGTATTAACAGCAAACCAATAAATGTTGCTCACGGGAGGCGGCGCAATGCTTGCCGCCTTTTCTGCCGCATTTTTTATTTTTTCAAAAATCGGCATAGGATTTACTGCTTTTTCATATAAATTTTCATCTGTGCTGCTGAAAACAACCACGGCGCTTTCATCTCCGAGGCTTATTTTTTTTGCACTTTCGTCTGCTATAAAAACACAGGCAATTATGGAAGTCAGGCTGATACAGATAATTGCCGTAACAGCATATGCTCTTAAGATTTTCATTTTAATTCACCTTAACATATTCATCCATGAATGATGCCAATGCGGCAGCAAGCATTCTGCCCGAGTAGCACGCTTCTTCAAGAGTATTTGCTTCGCTCCCCATTTCAATCAGCAGGCTGAAACGGGTCATATCCATATTGTACTTACGCTGCGAAAACAGAACGGGTCGCATAAGACCCGGAAACATGGTTTCGCATTTTTTCTGAAGTTGTAAAGCGAAGCGGAGATTATATTCCCAATCAGGAAAATCCTCAACCTTCCCCTCTTGTGCACCGGTAATAATCATTAGTTGAGCCGCTTTTTTTCCTCCGATTGTGTTGACGGGCTTGACTTTGACTCCGTTATCAAGAGTTATGGAATCTCTGTGAATATCAAGCACAATCTGAATTTCGGGATGCTCTTCAAGATGCTTTGCAACGGTTTTTCTGGAATTTGGGTAGGAATCGTTATAGGAATCATCATGAATTGTTTTATCGTGTATTACAGTATAGCCCAAATCGGTCAGATAATTCGCAATTTCCGTTCCAACCCTTACAATGTTTCGGCTTTCATCATTACTTCTTGAGGTGTAGTCCTGCGCATACCAGTCACGCTCAATCAGTTCATAACCCTCAGATGTGTGACTGTGAAAAATAAGCACTGCCGGTTTTGATTTATCAACAGAAAGTTCAAGCGGCTGCGAAAGAACTTTTTCAATGTCAAGCGATTTTGTTTCGGTTGTATTTTTGACACGCACATTCTCAAAAGTATGCGTTGCACCTTTTGATATATATGTAACAGAACTTATATCACCGTCTTTTTTATCATCCGCAAACAGTTCGGTATATTTTTTTATAAGTGACTTAATATCTTCAGGAGTCTGCGTGATATCGCTTATTTTTTTACTTGCTGTAACAGCAGTTGTTCCAGCCGAGGTTGAGGTAGTTTTTGTTGTGCTGTTCATTGATACGGCGTGTGTCTGAACCTTATTGCCTGAGCGGAACATAACCGATGCTACGGCAAATGAAACCTTTCCGGCAGAATTGCTCATAAAAATCGCCGCCGCAAGCATTAATGATATTGCAACAGATATAAATTCAAGCAATTTATCTTTTTCATTATTATTTTTCATTTTACTCTCCCTTACGTTATTAATTAAATATTTCATCAATAAAATATATGCAGACAAGGAAGTTTTAATAGTTACAATTTGTAACATTTATATGTGATTTTGTAACCGATTTGTAGCCTTTTTGTAATTATAAAAGGTAGCAAAAGCAGAAAATTTATAATATAATTATCACATAATCGCTTGGCAGAAGTGCGACTGCTGAGCGCAGAACCATCCATCCTTTCATTTTCTTAACAAAACTTTGATAAGTCGGGCTGCTTTAACAGAGCAGCCCGTTTATCATTATTTGCAAATAAAAAGACCCCGACTGCCGTATTGAAACTGCGGCAATCGGGGTTTTACTATGCGTTTATGCTTCTTATCAAATTGTCAACCAACGTATAAATAAGCCCTAAAAATTCAACAGGTTTATAAATAATTCTACGCACAGTGTTGCCGAAAGAATTTTCGTTGTATTCCTGTGTTCTTTCAATAACAACGCTGTCGAGTAACTCGCTGTTATCCCCTCTTCTTGTTTCAAGGGTCAGCGTATCGCCTTTAAACTCAAGAGTTGTGTAGGCTATTGTATCATTTTCAAGGTAACTGTATGCAAGATGCTCTGCCTCATAACTCTCATTCACGGAATGCCAGCAAACCGAGTTTGAGTTGATATACACAATTCCCTCAGGATTGGTATATTTCTTTCCGCTTTCCGCTGTGCCTGCAACCTTGCGTTTTTCCATAAAATGTGAACGTCCCTGTGAATGTGTGTGTCCTGTTATAACAAGATCAAGGTCATACGATTCAAAAATCGGAGTAAAAATCGTTGTCAGAAGAATTTCTGTTTCCAAATCTCCGATACAGTCGCCTGCGCCGTAAATACCGTGATGAATAACACCTATTCTCCATTTTGCATCCTGATTTTTCTCAACCGCCTCTTTTGTCATAGCCATATGGTCAGGTGCATTACCTGAAGTTGAATTATAGAAAAGGTAGAGAACATCGCCGTAGCGGAACCAGAAATCACGGTCAAGACCGCGGAAAAAATTACCGTAATATTCGTTGGGCATATTTGTGTAATAATTATATGTCATGCCCTTTTTATCGTGGTTACCGATTGCCATTGCCATAGGCATGCTTCTGAGAACCTGAGGAGTAAGAAGTGTCTGCCACTCCGCTGCAGTACATCCGCTTGATGTATTGTCACCCGGAGTAACAAAATAACTTACATCGGGATTTTTTTTAAGTGCCTCGGCAAGAACATTATTCCAGTTATACCCGTCTTCAGACTGCGAGCCGTTTTCAACTTCCTCCGATATCTGAATATCTCCTACAATAAGCGCCTTATGGTCACTGAACGATTTTGTTTCATATTTGCACACTTCACTTAGTCCGTTATCAGTATTCCACTGATAATAGTAGGTTGTGAATTCTTCAAGACCCGTAATTGTTACCCTGCATACAACCTGAGAATCATTTTCGGCAGGAGTTATTGCACCTGTAAATGTTTTTGCATCCGACATATCCATGTTCTCAGAAAAAAGAACCTCGGGCTTTGCTGTCGCTTTGTCGGCATGCCAGCAAAGGCTGACTTGTGTTTCGTCAGCACCGACACAGAGCATAGGCAAAGTATTTTCTCCATGATATTCGGAATAAAGCGAGTCCCACTGCTCGCGGGTAAGATTAGGCGCATCAAAAGCACCGTAAGAACTGATTGAGAACGACATAAACATCACCATACAAAGGATAACTGAAGTAATTCTTTTCATTGCTATCTCCATAAAAAATAAAAATTAATCCGAACCCATTGCCGTTGGCATTAAGTTCGGATTTCTCCAATATGGTGGACGTTAACGGACTTGAACCGCTGACCCTTCGCACGTCAAGCGAATGCTCTACCAGCTGAGCTAAACGTCCATCTCCACACTTTCAAAGCGCAGATAGTATTATATATTATGTGTTCATCATTTGTCAAGTGTTTTTCAAAATATAATCAATAACTGAAAAGTTCCCTGCGCCCCGAATGCGGTTCATAATACTTTTTCAGATAATCGGCAATTTCTCTGGCTTCTCTGTATTCCGCATACAGAACCTGCAAATCTCGTTTTAACTCATATGCTTCATTTGAGCATATGCTTTCCCTCAACCCTTTAAGTTGTGCTCTTTTTTTATCAATTCTTTCTTTAACGAATCTCGCTGCCGCTTCATATTCCTCGCCAAGTTGCATCAAAGATTTATTTTCCTTCATCCGTTTCTCCTTTTAAAATAAAATCAGCCGTTACATTAAAAAATTCACTTATTGAGGAAACCTCGTCACCCATGGGAATTGCACCGTGTTCAAGTCTGCCAAGTCTTTCAGCAGACACTCCAACTGCAGAAGCAAGAACTTCACGCGTAAGATTCTGACTTTGCCTGAGCCGCGTTATTCTGTCACCTGAACTTCCTCCCGAAGCATTGCGCGCAGCAGCAATAACTCTTGCTCTGCCAAGAACAACAGGAACTATGTTTTCATCGCTTATATTCTGTTGATAACAAACTGCGTAGCGCAAAACTTTTGCTAACTTATCCGTCGCTCTCGCAAGTGTTCTTTTTACTGCAGAAACATTTATCTTTTTCTTTTCTGCAATAGCAGTCATGGTTTCAAAATTAAACCAGTGTTCAATCACCGCTTCCCTTTCGATTTCAGTAAGTTCATTCACAATCGCTTTTTCAAGCAGAATTGCCATATCAACATCCCTTTTTCTCCACGCATATTCTGCAGGAGATTCGCACTGAGTGCAGCATCTGCCACAGCAGGCAAGTTGCGCCGTTTTTATTTCTTCACGGCTGGGAAACTCATTTCTTACATCTTTTTCTTTTTTGTTCCTGTGCATTTCAGCCTCCAAAATTAATAGTTGTACTATTGATTATAGTGAACATTCGTTCGTTTGTCAAGCGTTTTTTATTTTTTTCAAATTTTTCTTGACATTTTCAATAGTTTAACTCATAATTAGACTATAAACAATTAAGGTGATATTATGAATATTATTAAAGAACTGCGAACTCAGAAAAAGATTTCTCAACAACAACTTGCTGACCTTTGCAATGTGCATCAGACTGCTGTAAGCCAATGGGAAAACGGAAGAACGCTTCCTGACAGAAACAGCCTGCAATTACTCGCTCATGTATTCGGTGTTTCGGTTGAACTCCTTCTCGGTCTTGAAAAACCTAAAGACGAAAATCTTATTCCGGGTTTTGAAAAAATCAATGCTGAAGCCGCAGAAGAAAAACTCGGCAGTGCCAATTTTTTTGCGCTTACAATTAATGACAACAGTATGGCCCCTACACTTCTGTTTGATGATACGGTTATAGTTAACCGACGCTGTGAAATACTGAGCGGTGACATAATTGCTGTTGCGATAGGTCAAAGCGATTTATCTGTTAAAAGAGTAATAAAAAAAGGCACAAGCCTTATGCTTGTGCCTGAAAATCCTGCTTTTGAACCTATGCTGTTTTCAGAAAACGAGGTTGAAACACTTCCTGTATCTATTCTCGGCAAAGTAATTGAACTACGACGAAAATTTTAAGATGCCATCATATTCAATGCGGCTGAAAGTTGTTTATCCTGCTCGGTTGTAAGCAAATCAAGATCAGTTAATCCGCCTGTGCTCAAAGTAACTTCAACCGTAGGCTCAATACCAACTTTATTATACACAGCAGTTGCTCCGCCGCGGGGTTCAATGAGCGCAACCGTAAGAAGCACTGCGCCGCCGTCTTCAAGAGGGAAAAGTTCCTGCATTGTGCCGACTCCTGCTGTTTTTGTGCCGATAAGTTGTGCCTGACTGATATCCCTCAGGTCACAGGCAAAAAGTTCAGCAGGCCCGCTTGTTCTGTTATTAATAAGAACCGCAAACGGCATAGTAATATTGCTGTTTTCAGCGGTATAAATTTTATCTTTATAAACGTTACCGTTTTTATCTTTTGCAACAGCAATGTTATCGGGAATTGCAGGCGAAATAACATCAATCACCTGCGCTGCATAATCAATTGTTCCGCCCGAAACATCCCTTACATCAAAAACCAGACTTTCTGCGCCGTTTTCAATAAGTTTTTCCGCTGCCGCCTTGAATTCCGAGGCGGTATTTTTATAGAATCCGCCTATTTTTATATATCCGACATTACCGTAAAGGTTAGACCTTACACTCGGAATTGAGAAACCAAGCATTGTTTCGGCAACAATTGTTTCATCATTGCGCTCATATTCAATGGATACTGATGAAAGCAGGCTTCCGTAAAGCAAGTTGCGTAACTGAGAAAAATTACTCATTGTAACTTCCGTGTTATCAATTGCTGTTATAACATCATTGGCTTTAAGTCCTGCTTTTTCAGCGGGAGAACCTTCATAAACATAAGTTACAACAAATTCACTTGTTTGATAATTGTAAACGGTTTCCAATCCGACACCCGTTACGCCGCCTTCAAGAGTTGATGTATATGAGGCATATTCCGATGCACTGAGGTAAATGCTGTTCGGATCATCCAAACCTTTTACATAACCTTCGCTGAGCGCGGCATTGAGTTTATTCTGGTCGCTGACTGAACCGTAAAAATAAGACGAAACTATCTGGTTTACTTCTTCAACAACCTGATATGACTGCGAACGCTGAGAAATATTGTTCATGATTCCGCTGAAAATTTCTTTTGATGCAACCATGGTAACGGCAAAGGTAGCCGTTATGGAGATTATCACCAGTGAAATGCACAGACCGACTGAAATTTTTCTGTTCATAAGCGGTCTTCCTTTCTTTCAAAAAAAGGCGGCATACAGCCGCCTCTTAAATTATTGGGTTTTATTACGGCTTTGAAACATAATTCAAAGGATTGACTCGGCTGACATCGCCGTTTGAGTTTTTGATTCTTACTTCAAAATGAAGATGAGGACCGGTTGTGTTGCCTGTGTCACCGATAAGACCGATTTCTTCACCCTTCTGAACTACATCACCCTCGCTGACATACAGCCTTTGAGCATGCGCATAAAGAGTATGTTTACCGTCGCCGTGGTCAATAATGCAATAGTTGCCGAAACCGTAATTCCAGTTGCCGTCATTAAGAGCAAGAATAACTTTACCTCCCTGCGCAGCACGGAAAGGAGAACCTTTGGTTGTAACATCAGTTCTTACGATATCAATACCCCAGTGCGGGCTGCCGTCACTGTATGAAGGATAGGTTGCGGTAAGTTTTGTTGAACCGGGTACGGGCCAAAGCATTTTGCCGTCATTGTTATATTGCTCATCGGGAACATCTTCGGTTGATGAACCGTCAGCCTTAATAGCCGCTTCAATTGCTGCTTCAAGTGCTTCACGTTCCGCTTCCTTGCGCTTTATGGCCGCTTTGTATGCATCGCTGTCCTTATCAAGATCTTCAAGAAGATACTTAACCTCGTTCTGTTTTTCGGTTGCATCATTCTTCTTGTCCTTCTGGACATTCATGCTGCTTTCAAGGTCTGTTTGCTTAACCGTAAGATCGCCCATCTGAGTGTTAAGGACTGCTTCCTTCTCCTCAAGTTCAACCATTTTGGTTTCAAGTTCCTTTTTAAGCGTATTGAGTTCGTTTATTTTGTCTGTAAGTTCCGAGATCAGTTTTGCATCATTCTCCGAAACTCTTGTAACAAGTTCTTTTCTTGCAAAAAACGATGCCATATCACCGCTCGTGAGAAGAAGTTCAACCGTTGAACCGCCTCCGCCGGACATATAGTTTTCACGCAGCCTTGCAAGAAGCATTTCCTCGGTATCTTCCATAAGTGCCTGAGTTTCCGCCATCTGAAGAAGAATTTCTTCCCTGCGGATTGATATTTCTTCTATATCATCAGTTGTGGCATCTATATCATTCTGCAAAGAATCAATATCATTATTAAGAAGATTTATGCTTTCATCAAGCAAATCTATTTGTTCATTTATTTTATCAATCTGCCCGTTGAGTTTGTTGAGTTTATCTTCATTAGTTTTTATATCATCCTCAACTTCTTCAAGTTTTTCCTGATTCTCCTGAATTTCTTTTTCTATCTGTTCATATTCGGCATTCAGTTCTTCAAGAGTTTTTTCAGCAGAAGCATGAGGCATTATCATAGCCGAGAAAGCACAAACCAAAGCAAGAGCAATACAAAAAAGTCTTTTCTTACGGCTTGTTTTAATCTTCAAGTTCCACAAACTTCCTTTCCTTAAGATATTTTCTTATTGATGTTGCGCTGCCGAAAACACCCGTAAAAATACCGATGCATACAAACGCCGCAACAAGATAAAGAGCGTAATCAAGGAATTCAACCTGAACTTCACCGCCGAAGCCCGAAAGCATGGTTGCAAATGATCCTAATGCAAACTCATAGACAGCCCAAACCGCTCCGGTTGCAAGAATACCGGCAATAACACCGATGATTATGCCTTCAACCATGAAAGGCCAGCGGATAAACGAGTTGGTTGCACCGACGCTTTTCATAATGCTTATTTCAAGGCGGCGGCTGAACATGGTAACTTTAATAGTATTGGAAATAATAAACAGAGAAACTATAAACAGCAGCACAATCATGCCGATGCTGATATAGGTTACTGAATCTCTGATTCCCTGAAGTTGCCTTGCAAGAGAACTGTTTTCGTATACTCTTTCAATGCGTTCAAGACCTTTTATCTCCTCAACAACCGTCTCAAATCCTGACATATCCGCAACAGTTACTCTGTATGCGTCAGGAAGAGGATTTTTATCAAGACCGCTGAGATATTCTCTGAGGTTTGCATCCATTTCAGAAAGAATCTGCTCATACGCAGCCTCTTTCTCAATTTCTTCAACAGAAGCAATATTGCCTATTGAACGAAGGTCATTGCCGAGAGCCATATATTCATAATCATTTGCTTCAATGTCAGCATAAACCATAATAACATTTTCTGCCTCAATACCTGAAATAAATGACTGAATATTAACAAGAATCATAAACGCAATACCGATAAGCATAAGGCAACTGAAAAGCACAGTTACGGATGCAACTGACATAAGTTTGTTAACCTTAAGATTACGGAAGCCTTCTTTTGTAAGATATCTTAATTTGCCCATCAGTTGTCGCCTCCTGCCGCAATGGTTTCTTCTTCCGCCACAACAATTTCTTCAACCAACTGAATTTCAGTATCTTGGGCATATGCGGAATAATCCTCCTCAGGAGGAACAACATATTCGTTTTCTATCTCGCTGACAGGATTTATGTGAGAAGTTGCCTGTTCTCTCACAACTGCGCCGCCGTCAGAAACAACTGCACCTTTATCAAGAATGATAACTCGCTTATCAAAACAGCGAACAAGGCTGTGCTCATGAGTTACCATTATGACAGTTGTTCCCGCTTCGTTAAGACGCATGAGCAAATCAACGATTTCATAACTCATCTGAGGATCAACATTACCGGTAGGCTCGTCCGCTATGATAATTTCGGCATTGTTCGCAAGTGCTCTTGCAAGAGCAACTCTCTGCTGCTCACCGCCTGAAAGTTCCTTTGGATAATTCCTTGCCTTTTCGTTAAGACCCATAAGGCTGAGCACATAAGGAACTCTGCGGCGTATCTTTTTTTCTTTTGTACCGATAACACGCATAGCAAATGCAACATTATCAAACACCGTCATATTGGGGATAAGCCTGAAATCCTGAAAAACGATGCCGAGTCTGCGGCGGAATTTAGGTATATCTCTTTTTTTGATTTTGGTTAAATCTATGTCTTCAACAACTATAGAACCTGTTGAAGGCACTTCCTCCCTCATCATAAGTTTGAGGAAAGTGCTCTTACCTGCACCGGATGAACCTACAACAAAAACAAATTCACCCTTTTCAATGGTAAGATTTATATCTTTCAAGGCATAGTTAGTGCCTGTATCATACTTTTTGGAAACATTGGTAAACTGAATCACAGAATCATATCCTTAAAAATTATTTGGCAGATATCGAAACTTGACGTCCTATGTTTAATACTTCACGGGTTTTGCATCAAGATACTTCTTAACCATAAGAGCAACTTTGAATACGATTGCATCATCAAATTCTCTCAGGTCAAGACCTGTAAGTTTCTTGATTTTTTCAAGTCTGTAAACAAGAGTGTTTCTGTGAACAAACAGTTTCCTTGAAGTTTCGGAAACATTAAGGTTGTTCTCAAAGAAACGCTGAATTGTAAACAGTGTTTCATGGTCAAGGCTTTCAATTGAACCTCTCTTGAATACTTCTCTGAGGAACATATCGCAGAGTGTTGAAGGAAGTTGATAAATAAGTCTGGCAATACCGAGATTGTCATAACTTACAATTGTTTTTTCTGTATCAAACACTTTGCCTACCTCAAGAGCAATCTGCGCCTCTTTGAATGAACGCGCAAGATCCTTAACACCCTCAACCGTTGTGCCTATACCTACAAGAACATGTGTGTAAAGTTCGGTGCTCAGTGAATCTGAAATTGAGCGTGCAAGTTTCTCAAGGTCCTTTGTTTCGATGTTATTGCGAACTTCTTTTACAATAGCAATATCCTGCTCGTTTATGTTAATAACAAAATCCTTACTCTTATCGGGGAAAAGATTCTGAACCGCATCATAAACGGCAGCATCGTTATGGTCAGTGATTCTTATAAGCAGAACCACTCTTGTTGCCTCCGAATTAAAACGGAGTTCTCTTGATTTAATATAAATATCGCCGGGAAGAATGTTATCAAGAATAACATTTTTAATGAAATTGCCCCTGTCGAATTTCTCTTCGTAATACTGTTTGAGATTTTCAAGAGAAACGCAGCAAACAGCCGCAAATCTGCCTGCAAGTTCATCTGTTCCGTCAACAAATACCGCATATTCGGTCTGAATATGAGTGCCGAAATTGCAGAAAGTATATCCGTTGATATAATGAAGATCGTTGTCAGCAAAAACATCGTTTGCAGTTGAAATAACTTCACCGATTTTACTCAGTTCGCTGCAAGCAATGACTGTGCCGGTTTCGTCAATTACGCCCAGAGTTCTACCCACTGCATCACGCATTTGATGGACAAGACCCTGAAAAATTCTGTTAGACATAATTATTACCCCTCATTCGATTCTATTTGTTTTGACTTCATCATGAATTTATACAAAATGACCATTGGGACATATACATTTTACACAATAAGAAGCCAATTTGCAATAGAAATATTTTGTTTTTCTCAATATTTTTTTGAATTTTTTGTGAATTTCGAGCCGTTTTTGTTAATTTCTACCAAATAAATTAATTAAAAGAGTGTAAAAACATTTTGTCTATCCTGCCATATCCTATATTTGATTTTTGAAGAATTGTTCAAAAAACCCTCATTGTTTTTGTTGAATTTGACCTTATTTTTCAACGGTTTCCTTTTACTTCTTCGCATCATTGGTCAAAAACACAAATTGATTTTTAAGCAAAATCATCATTATGTTAAGCCGAACAAATAATCCTCCGATTTTTGGTGATTTTGACATTTTGAAAATAAAAAATTCACAGCATGTATGGATCTGTTTTTATGGCATACTATATGTAGCGAATGTTTGCAAAGCGCAAAAAAATCGTTTTTTAGCAATAAAAAACAGAATTATTACAAAAAAATTACGAATTTCTGACATATTTTTTTGTATTAGGTCTTTTCAAATTTGAAAATTAATGATATAATACTTTGGATTTAATTTTAAATATTTCTCATTTTTATATAAACAAATATGAAAGAGGGTAAAACTCTTGGAGAAATTCATAATCAACGGCGGTATCCCCCTTCAAGGCGAAGTTGAAATCAGCGGAGCCAAGAATGCCGCTCTTGCGATTATTCCCGCAGCAATTCTTTCTCAAGATGTTTGCGTTATCGAGAATCTCCCGGTTTCCATCAGCGATGTTAACTACATGATGAAAATTCTCAAACACATCGGCGCAAATGTCAGACTTATCAACAAGAATACAATTGAAATAGATTCACGCCGCGTTGACTCGTATGTTATTTCACACGATATGACAAAACATCTGCGTGCATCATACTACTTTATCGGCGCACTTCTCGGCAGATTTTCAAGAGCAAAAGTTGCAATGCCCGGCGGCTGTTACCTCGGCGCACGCCCGATTGATCAGCACATCAAAGGTTTTGAACTTCTCGGTGCAAATGTTTCTGTTGAGGATAACGCAACTGTTGAAGCAAAAGCGGATAAACTTATCGGCAGCCCGATTTATCTTGATATGGTTTCCGTCGGCGCAACGGTAAACATTCTTCTTGCAGCCGTTAAGGCAGAGGGACTAACCGTTATCGAAAACGCAGCCAAAGAACCTCATATAGTTGACCTTGCAAACTTCCTTAACTCTATGGGTGCGGATATCAGAGGCGCAGGCACTGATGTTATCAAAATCAGAGGTGTTGAACAACTCCACGGCTGCACATACTCAATCATCCCCGATCAGATAGAAGCAGGCACATATATGGTTGCCGCTGCAGCAACAAAAGGCGATGTCCTTATAAAGAATGTTATTCCCAAGCATCTTGAATCCATTTCAACAAAACTCATTGAATGCGGTGCAGTTGTTGAAGAGTTTGATGATGCTGTAAGAGTTTCTCTTGATAAGCGACCCGGCAAATGCACAATCAAAACAATGCCACATCCCGGCTTCCCCACCGATATGCAGCCCCAGATGGCAGTTTTGCTTGCTCTTGCAGACGGCACAAGCATCATATCGGAGAGTATCTGGTCAAACCGTTTCCGTTATGCCGAGCAACTTAACAGAATGGGTGCAGATATAAAGGCTGACGGTCAACTTGCCGTTATTCAAGGTGTTGAACAACTTAAAGGCGCACCTGTTAAAGCAGACGACTTGAGAGCGGGTGCCGCAATGATAATAGCAGGTCTTGCCGCAAACGGCACAACTGAAGTTGAAGACATTCTTCATATCGACAGAGGATATGAAGATGTTGTTGCAAAATTCAAAGGTCTCGGTGCAGATATCAAGCGTGTTTTCTGCCCTGAACCCAACAGCCTGACAAACGCAGGTTAAGATAATATAATGTTATTATATAACGGGCTGTTCATTAACGGACAGCCCGCTTTTATTTGAAAGGATAAATATGGCAAAGTTTTGTTCACTGTTTTCATCAAGCAGCGGCAACAGCACATACATAGGCACTTCACAAGGCGGCATTCTGATTGATGTCGGTGTAAGTGCAAAAAAAACTGCTGATGCGCTCAGAAACATAGGCGTAGAGCCTGACTCAATAGCCGCAATATTTGTTACTCATGAACATTCAGACCACATAAACGGCATCCGTGTTTTTGCCGAAAGACACGGCACCAAGGTTTATGCTTCTCACGGCACGCTTGCAGAAATGGAAGATATAGGTACAATAACGCCAAAGATATCTGCCGATGTTATTCCATGGGAAGGTATGGAGGCAGGCGGAATGTTTATCCGTCCGTTCAAAACTCCGCATGACAGCCGTGAAAGCACAGGTTACAGCATTGTCACTCCAGACGGAAAACGCCTTGCCGTTGCAACAGACATCGGTAAAGTAACAGATACCGTTATGAATGCAATTTACGGCAGCGATTTGGTGTTGCTTGAATCAAACCATGATGTCGGCATGCTCAGAAACGGTCCTTACCCTTATTTTCTTAAAGAAAGAATACTTTCAAACCACGGTCATCTTTCAAATGAAGCCTGTGCAGAAACCGCAGTTAAACTTATGCAATCAGGCACAACAAGGTTTATTCTCGGTCATCTGAGTAAAGAAAACAATATTCCTGCCCTCGCCTTTGAAACAACAAGAGCGGCTATGAAAATGGCAGGAGCGGTTGAAAACCTTGATTATCTGCTCAGTGTTGCCGGCGATAACAACCCGGTTGTTTCTTTTTAATCGGGAGGATATATGATAAACATTAACATAATCTGCGTAGGAAAATTGAAGGAAAATTATCTGCGTATGGCATGTGCAGAATACGAAAAACGGCTCGGTGCATTCTGTAAACTCAAAATAACCGAACTGACACCTGCAAGGCTGCCCGAAAATCCGAACGATGCTCAGATTGAAGCCGCGCTTAATGACGAAAGCGAGCGCATTCTTGCAAAAATATCAGCAAACGAAGCCGTGTTTGCTCTTTGCATTGAAGGGAAGGAACTTTCGTCCGAAAAATTTTCAAAAGAAATTGAAAACTGCGCTGTTTCGGGATTCGGTTCGCTCTGTTTTATTATCGGCGGCTCTCACGGTCTTTCCGATGCAGTGAAGAACAAGGCTAAATTCAGGCTGTCCATGAGCCCCATGACATTTCCTCATCAACTTGCAAGAGTCATGCTGCTTGAGCAGATTTACCGTGCATTCATGATTTCAAGCGGCGGAAAATATCATAAATAGCCTCTTTTTTCACAAAATTATTTGTAAGTTTTGCACCCTTTTTGCTCAACTTTTTTAGAATTTTGTTCAGTTTACCAAATCTTTTAAAAAACGAAAAAATTAATCAAAAAACTGTTGCATATTTCCTTAAAAATGTATAAAATAGATACGGTCAAAAAATTAATAAAATTTTTGGAGGTAATTCACTATGGCAGTTAAAGTTGCAATTAACGGTTTCGGTCGTATCGGCCGTCTTGCTTTCCGTCAGATGTTCGGTGCAGAAGGCTACGAAATCGTTGCTATCAATGACCTTACAAACCCCGCTATGCTCGCTCACCTTCTCAAGTACGACTCAGCACAGGGCAGATATGCTCTCGCTGATACAGTAGTTGCAGGCGAAGACAGCATCACAGTTGACGGTAAGGAAATCAAAATCTACGCTAAGGCTAACGCTGCAGAACTCCCCTGGGGTGAAATCGGCGTTGACGTTGTTCTTGAGTGCACAGGTTTCTACACCTCAAAGGCTAAGAGCCAGGCTCACATCGATGCAGGCGCAAAGAAAGTTGTTATTTCTGCTCCCGCAGGCAATGACCTTCCCACAATCGTTTACAGCGTAAACGAAGGCACACTTACCGCTGAAGACAACATCATCTCAGCAGCATCATGCACAACAAACTGCCTTGCTCCCATGGCTAAGGCTCTCAACGATTATGCTCCCATCCAGAGCGGTATCATGACAACTGTTCACGCTTACACAGGCGATCAGATGGTTCTTGACGGTCCTCACAGAAAGGGTGACCTCCGCAGAGCAAGAGCAGCC
>SVPH01000031.1 GCA_015065965.1 Oscillospiraceae bacterium | reverse complement strand
TCAAAGTTTGCGCTTTCAAGAACAACTGAACCTGTATCCTCAACGATTTCGGATTCAAGACCGCCCATAATGCCTGCAATGCCTACGGGAGTGTCACCGTTGCAAATCATAAGGGTTTCTTCGTCAATAATTCTTTCAACGCCGTCAAGGGTTTTGAAAGTTGTTTTTTCTTTGGGTGTTGTAACAACAATATTTTCGATTGCGTTGCCTGCAAATGCGTGAGTCGGCTGACCGATTTCAAGCATGATATAGTTGGTTACGTCAGCGAGGAGGTTGATTCCTCTCATGCCGCAGTAATAAAGACGGATACGCATTTCAAGAGGACTCTTGTTCTTTGTGATGTTATCCATCTTGATGCAGGAATATCTGTAAACAAGGTCTTCTCTGCCGATTTTAACATCAACTTTCTCATCGCCGTCATATGAAAGATCGCCGAGTTCAAGAGGTCTGAGTTCTCTGCCTGCGAGGGCTGCAAGTTCTCTTGCAATACCGTAATGACCCCAGAGGTCGGGTCGGTTTGTGAGTGATTTGTTATCAACTTCAAAAATGATATCATCAATGGGGAAAACATCCTTGATGTTTGTTCCGTTTTTGAGTGAGGGGTCAAGTTCCATAATGCCCGAATGGTCATCGCTGATGCCGAGTTCCTTTTCGGAGCAGCACATACCCTCTGACTCATAACCTGCAACGGTTGCAATCTTTATTTCACCGCCGCATACTCTGCCGCCTGCAAGAGCAAGCGCAACTTTCTGACCAACGGCAACATTGGGAGCGCCGCAGACGATGTTGCAAACCTTTGAGCCTGCATCAACTTTAAGAAGATGAAGTTTCTTTGAGTTGGGGTGTTCTTCAACAGAAAGGATTTCGCCTACAACAACATTTTCAATGTCAGCGCCCTTTTCTATTATATCTTCAACCTCAGCGGTTGCGAGAGTAAAACTTTCAATAAGTTTTTTTATGTCCAGACCATCAAGGTCAACATAATCTTTAATCCAGTTAATTGATACAAACATTTCTTATGCCTCCTTGCTTTCTTCAGGTCTGGTAAAGGATTTTTCTGTAAACTGTGAAAGTGATTTAAGGCTGCCGCTGTTAAACACACGGATATCCTTAACGCCGTATGTCATCATTGCAAGTCTTGTCATGCCGAGACCGAAAGCGAAGCCTATATATTTTTCGGGGTCAATGCCTGCAGCGGTGAGAACATTGGGATGAATCATACCGCAGGGGCAGAGTTCAAGCCAGCCCGAATCCTTACAAGAGGGGCAGCCCTTACCCTTACAGATTGTGCACTGAATATCAAGTTCAAAGCCGGGTTCAACGAAGGGGAAGAAACCGGGGCGAAGTCTTACGGTAATATCTTTCTGGAATACTTCCGAAAGCATTGTTTTCATGAAATAGATAAGGTTTGAAATTGAGATATCCTTATCAACCATCATGCCTTCCATTTGGAAGAAAGTGTTCTCATGGCAAGCATCAATCTTTTCATTTCTGAAGCATCTGCCGGGGAAAATTGCTCTGATGGGGTTGCCGTTTTCAAGATTCTGTGCATACTTGCGCAGAATTGTGTTCTGAGCGGCTGAGGTATGGGTTTTAAGAAGTTGACCGGTGCTCAGATAATAGGTATCCTGCATATCTCTTGCAGGGTGATGTTTGGGGATATTAAGAGCCTCAAAACAGTTATAGTCATCTGTGATTTCGGAGTAATCCTCAATCGTAAAGCCCATGCTCAGGAAGATATTCTCAACTCTGCGGCGTGTAAGGGTAATGGGATGGTATGAGCCGAGATCTGCATCGGTAGGCATTGACTCATCATAACTCTCAGCGCTGTCAATAAGTTTCTGCTCTTCAAGAGCCTTGATTTCTTCGATTTTAGCGGCAATTGCGCCCTCGATGAACTGCTTTGTTTCGTTAATCTTCTGACCTGATTCCTTCTTCTGGTCATTGGGAACATTGCGGAGTTCCTGCATAAGAGCCGCAACTGAACCTTTTTTGCCGAGGAATTCGATTCTGAGCTGCTCAATTTCGGCAGTTGCCGTAACAGCAGCAATCTTTTCCTCAAAAAGTTGCTTTAACTCAAGGGATTTCTGGGTCATTTTATATCAATCCTTTCATAATTTACAATAAAAAAGCCCTCATCATCAAACGATGACGAGGGACGAATTAAATCCGCGGTACCACCCTGCGTTCACGGCAAAACACCGTGCGCTTTATTGCCCGTAACGGAGGCAGCCGTTGAAACCTACTGATATTTCAGCCTCACCGCTCACGGGTGAACTTCGGCAAATCCTTGCACAGCCCGCTCTCAGCCGCTGACGGACTTTCTCTTTAGTGCTCAAAAAATGCTTACTCTCCCGATCTCTGCGTTTACAATATTGAAAGCATTTTATCATACTGAAATAAAAATTGCAAGGGTTTTTGTTAATTTAAATATGGAAATCTATTATCGGATTAAAAACAGACTTCATCATATAATAAAGCATAAATATCAATTCAACAAAAGAAGGAATATAAAGATACTCTATCTCACACTCTCCCGAATATTCCACGCCGTTTTCATAAGTGTCTATAACGATTTTTTTCGTATTTATCCCGGGGCTTCTGACCTCTGCTGTGTTAAATAAATTAGTGTATACATTAAACTTTCCTGCATCATATTCCAACGGTTCGCCACCTTTTATTGTTATTGCAACCGTTTCACTTGTACCGTCTGAATAAGTTATTTTAAGAACAATTCCATCTAAAAAAGGTCCATAATCCGAATAGGAAACAAGGCTTTTCAAAGGTCGGTAAACAACGGAAATATCAACTTCTTCAGTAGGCGGAAGAGTCGGCATAAGTGCTTCATCCTCTGTGTTTTCTTCTGCATAAGCAACCGCAGTTAGTGAGCAGAAGCACAGTGTCAAAGCCAAAACAATCGATAAAAGTTTTTTGATTTTCATAGATATTTCTCCTTTTCTTTTTATTAATTATACTCTATATATAGATAATTGTCAATAGTAAGAGTATAAAATATAATTGATTTGGTGATAACGATGATAACTTATGAGCCTTTTTATGAAACGATGAAATCCAAGGGCATAACCACATATAAACTCATCAAGGATTACAATATCAGTCGCAGCCTGCTTGACAGACTTAAGCACAACAAGCCTATAAGCACCGTGACGCTGAATGACCTTTGTGAAATGCTTGACTGCACACCGTCAGACATAATCAGATATACCAAAGAATAACCGCTGTACACAAATTTGTGAACAGCGGTTATTTTATTTCTGCATTAAATATTCCGTTTCAGACATCAGCGGATGAATATAGGCAACATCAGTAAATTCGGCAAGCCACACATTCTTTTCAAGAAGAATCTGCGGATTTTGGAGTAAGTCATCGTTCACACGCAAAACTCTGCCGCTGACCGGGGCAATTATATCAAACCAATCGCAGGACTCAACATCGCCCATTATTTCCCCTGCTCTGATTACATCATCTTCATCGCAGAGGTTTATCACAAAATTTTTGCAGATACGGTTTCTGAGCACATCGGTTATTCCGATTCTGACACCGTTTTCGGTCTTTTCTACCCAGCAATGTTCTTTTGAATATCTCATTTTATCATCTCATTGAACTCTGCTTCGGAAATTATTGTTACACCGAGAGTCTGTGCCTTGACGAGTTTGCTGCCTGCTTCCTCACCTGCAAGCACATAACTTGTCTTTTTCGAAACGGAAGATGCCGTTTTGCCGCCGAATTTCTCAATAATCTCGCTCGCTTCATTGCGCGAATAGGTAGGCAGAGTACCCGTTAAGACAAAGGTTTTTCCTTCAAAGCGGTTGTCAATTTTTTCTTTTTGGGAATTCATGTTAACGCCGTATGCGGCAAGGGCTTCAATCTCCCTTTTTGTCTGCTCAAGCGCAAAGAAATCAACAACACTCTGAGCCATAATACCGCCAAAGCCTTCAATCGCAGTAAGTTGTTCAATATCGGCATTCATTATATTTTCCATTGTGCCGAAGTGGTCAGCAAGGATTTTGCCCGCCTTTTGACCTACATGGCGTATACCGAGAGCGAAAACGAGTTTTGAAAGATCGTTCTTCTTTGAATTTTCAACCGCATCAACAAGATTCTGCGAAGATTTGTCCTTGAATCCCTCAAGGGTCATGAAATCCTCTTTTTTAAGAGTATAAATTTCACTTGCCTTGCTGAGAAGTCCGTTGGAAACAAGTTTTTCAAGCACGGCATCACCCATTCCCTCAATATCCATTGCATCTCGTGAGCAAAAATGGATAAGGTTGCGCAAAAGTTGTGCGGGGCATTCGGGATTAACGCATCTTACAGCCGCTTCATCCTCTTCACGGATAACATTTGCACCGCATGACGGACAAACTGATGGCAAAGTAAATCTTTCGCTGTTTTCGGCATGGGAAACAACTTTTATTACCTCGGGAATAATATCACCCGCTTTGCGGATAATCACCCTGTCACCGAGCCTTATATCTTTTTCATCAATAAAATCCTGATTATGGAGAGTCGCCCTTGAAACGGTTGAACCTGCAACAAGAACGGGCTCAAAAACCGCAGTTGGTGTCAGCACACCCGTTCTGCCGACTGTTACTTCAATGTCAATAACAGTTGTTTCTTTTTCTTCGGGGGGATATTTGAACGCAAGCGCCCATCTGGGGAATTTCGCAGTGCTGCCGATTTCGGCACGCTGAGCAAAAGAATCTGTTTTTATAACAGCACCGTCAATATCAAACGGAAGTGTTGAACGGATTTCACCGATTCTGTCAAGTTCCGCAACAACAGCATCAACATTATTAAATTTATTGTAGAACGGAACGGTCTTGAATCCGAGAGTTTTAAGATAGTCAATTGATTGCTTGTGACCAGTAATATTTCCGCCCTCAATCCGCTGAATATTAAACACAAAAATGTCAAGATTTCTTGATGCAGTGATTTTCGGATTTTTCTGACGAAGTGAACCTGCAGCAGCATTTCTTGGGTTTTTAAAGGTCTTTTCGCCGTTAAGTTCCTGTTCCTCAACAAGTGCGGCAAAAACCTTTTTGGGCATATAAACCTCGCCCCTGACTTCAATAGTAATATCTTCTTTAAGACGCAGAGGTATTGAATTAACCGTTCTGAGGTTTGCGGTTACATCCTCACCGATATTGCCGTCACCTCTTGTTGACCCTCTCACAAAAACGCCGTTTTCATATTCAAGAGCAACGGAAAGACCGTCAATCTTAGGCTCAACAACATATTCCGCATCGCTGAAAATATCCCTTACCCTTGAATCGAACGCACGCACTTCATCAATGCTGAACGCATCCTGCAAACTCTCAAGCGGAACTGTATGAACAACAGGCTCAAACAAGCCGTCTGCACTGCCGCCGACACGCTGAGTAGGCGAATCGGGTGTAATAAGTTCAGGAAATTCCTTTTCTATTGCCGCAAGTTCACGCTGCAGCATATCATATTCATAATCCCCTATTTCGGGGTTATCTTCAACATAATATTTATGGCTGTGGTAATTGAGCAGGTCACGGAGTTCCTTTGCTCTTTCTTTTGCTTTTTCAAAATTCATAGCCGTTACTTCCTTGTTTATTTATAAAATTTATTATACCAATTTCTCTGTGTAAAATCAATGAAATTTTTATTCAACCATAACATCTGGAACAGAGCCGACAATAACTGTCTGCGCAACGCAGAAAGAGGTTTCAACGGTTCGTGTTATCCGTCTGCCTGACATATTCAAAATCACCTGAGATTCCATATTCAGCATAACGCTGTGCTGAGTTTGGTTTATTCCCGCACTTTCAAAAACATTCTCAAAATCGGAATGAGTCGATGATTTCATTCCTATTTTTATATCTATGTAGGGACCCCAGCCCGAAAAGAAAATTATGCCTGTTGCCGAACCGAGTGCAACGCTTACCTCCGCTGTACCTTTTTGAGTAAACGCATTGTCAACAGCAGTTGTCACCCTTGATTTGAACAGATTGAGTTTCACTATATCGGTTGTGATTCCTGTTATATCTCCGCTTTCGTTGCGGCTGATGCTGACAATATCCGCATACGACATTCCGTTTTTTGCCAGAGTTTCCTCAACCGCCGTATGTACCGTATTAACCGCGGCGGCATGTGCTTCAACGGCTGCAAGGTCATATATTGCAGGGCGCAGTTTTGCATCTGTAAGCAATACGCCTGTAAGGAGCATCAGAATTATACATACCGCCTTAAACGGCACACTGCTCCTGCGGCGGTAAAAACCTCTGCGTTTCATTATTATCACCCATATTATTCTATGCCGTTATTCTGTTGAAGTTTTTATGATTTTTTTGTTTTTTATATTGAATTTATACGCACAAAATGCTAAAATAAATTGAAAATTTGTGTAAAGACGAAAACGCGGGCATTTTGCGGCTTCGCTTTACATCGAAAGGATAATGTTATTATGGAATACAAAATGATTCTTACCCAAGAAGAGCAGGATATTCTTAACGGCTCTAAGGGCGAAGTAATGGCAAAGGTTATGAAAACCCTTGTTCTTTACGGTGAAGCCTTCGGCGCAACAAAAATGGTTCCTGTTGAGAGCAAAATGGGTCACCTTGTTACAAGTTTCGGTCTTAAGGTTATGAAGCCCGTTTATGATCTTATGGATCAACTTATTGAGGGCGGCGCACTTTCACAGCAGAAATTCTCCGTTGACCCCAAACCTCTTGACAAAAATGTTCCCGCTAATTTCCTTCAGAAACTTATTTTCAACAAATTTATGTACAGCATGCAGGACAGTTATGATGCTCAACTTTCAAAACTCGGTCTTATTGACGATAAATCATATACTTGCACATGCTACATGGACGAAGTAGGCAATATCCCCAAGAAGGGCGAAGTTCTTTCATGGGCAGAATCATCGGCTGTTGTTTTTGCAAACTCGGTTCTCGGCGCACGTTGCAACAGAAACTCAGGTATCATTGAACTCTTTGGTTCAATCGTCGGCAGAGTTCCTTACTTCGGTCTTGTTACAGACGAAGGCAGAAAGGCAACATGGATTGTTGAAGTTAAAACAACCAAGAAGCCCGAAGCACAGATTCTCGGTTCTGCAATCGGTATGAAAGTCATGGAAGATGTTCCCTTTATCAAGGGTCTTGACAAGTGGATCGGCACAGAACTTGACGGCGATACCAAGGCATACCTCAAGGATTTCGGTGCAGCAACCGCTTCAAACGGCGCAGTAGGTCTTTACCATGTTGAAAATCTTACACCTGAAGCAGTTGAAATGGGTGAAAGCCTTATCGCTGAAGGTGCTCAGGTTTATGTTGTTGACGATGCAGAACTTGAAAAGGTTCAGGCAAACTACCCCATCATGTGGAAAGATAAGAACGCAACCCCCAAACTCTGCTTTGTCGGCTGCCCTCACCTTTCACACGCTCAACTTATTGAATGGACAGACAATGTTGCAGCAGGTCTTAAGAAGAACGGTCTTAAGAAAGTTTCAATTCCCACCGTTTTCACCGCTGCACCCGCAGTTGTTGAAGAATTCAACAAAACACCTTATGCTGAAAAACTTAAGGCAACAGGCGTTATCCTCAGTTACATCTGTCCCCTTATGTATATGAACAACCCTCTTTGCAAGAAGATGCCCGTTATCACAAACTCAAACAAACTCAGAACATACACAACCTCACGTTACTACAGAAGCGATGAGATTCTTGACATAATCACAAAGGAGGCAAAGTAAGATGAAACAGTTCAAAGGACGTCCCGTTTGTGCAGGTAAATGCACAGCAACCGCACTTGTTTCTCACGGCGGTTTCAACACTCTTGCTTCTTTCCAGAATGCGCTTCAGTTCGGCGATAAGGAAGCAAAATGCGGCGACCAGAATAACAAGGACCTCTTTGAGAAGCCCATGGTCGGCACAGCGCTCTGCCTTCCCCAGACTATCGGTTCAACAACAGGCGGCATGGTTCTCTATTGCGCAAACGTTATGAAGAGAAACCCCGCTTGCATGCTCTTCTCAGAGCACATTGACTCACTCGCTTGTGCAGGCGCAGTTCTCGCTGCTGTTTGGGCAGACGAACCCATGGTAACAGTTGACTGCCTCGGTCAGGAATTCCTTGACTACGTTAAAGACGGCATGAAGATTACCGTTGACGTTGACGGAACGGTTACAGTTGAATAATTTAAAATGATAAAGGACGGTGCAAAACGCACCGTCCTTTGTGTTTTATGCTGTTAACCTATGAATTAAAACAAATTCATTACAAAAGAAACTACCTTAGTAATCAAATTAAAAATCCAATTTAACAACCTTATCAGGAAGCACTCGCTATTATCAGGCTTGGTTGAGGGTTCCGTTATCGGTTCCGTCGAAGGTTCTGTTGTGGACTCAGCAGAAGGCTCCGTCGAAGATTCCGTCGTTGGTCTATCAGGAATATTTTCAGGCATTTCAGGCTGATTTTTTAAAATAGGGTAACCGTTTTCTTCCATTTCCCATACTGTATCAAAATCAAAGCCGATAAATGACACCTGATTTTTAAACTCATCTTTAGTTAAAAGTTTTGCATTTTCAAAACTGTTTTCATCGGGTGCTGCTGTATTTGAATATGAAGCAAACAAATCACTGTTAATATAATATACATTTTTTAATACAGGAGCAGGCATAACAGCCAAACCGCCTGACCAATTGTTGCCCGAAACTCCGCCTACGCAACCGTTAAAATCTTCTGGAAAAGTAATATTTCCAGTATTATAGCAGTTTTCCACCGCATATGAATCACCAACCACTCCGCCCGCAAAAGCAGATGATGCTGAAAAACCAAGGCAGATATTTCCTCTATTATAGCAATCCGATACAGATAAAATCAGTTCATCACATTCACCAACCACTCCGCCTGCGTAAACCACTCTGTGACTCGCATCATAATCGGTGCCGTTAACAGTTATATCCCCGTAATTACAACACTTTGATATTGTGCTGTATGTTGCTGCACCTACAATACCGCCAACGGAAACCTCAACAGGTTTTGCAGGATTATCAACAGTAATATCGGTATAGTTCACACAATTTGTTGCAGTTGTAGAATTTACTTTGCCGAAAAAACTGCCGACAGTATTTTTAAAAAAGCCTTTGACCTTGATGTATCCGGAAGTAATACAATTTTCAACAGTAACACAATTACCGTAACCTGCAATAAAACCCACTCTTGAAGTTTGAACAGTTGTTCCTGTATATGTAACATCAATTTGTGCATTTATGATTGATAAATCGCTGAATTTGCTATCTTCTGCAGAAGTAAACAAAGCAAAATAAAGCGTTTTATCCGCATCATACTCACCTTTTATTGTTAAATTAAAAACAGAGTATCCGTTACCGTCAAGAACACCTGTAAACGGATTGTCTTTGGTGCCTATCGGCTCCCAGTTTCCATAAGTTGACAAATCAATGTCATTCATAAGAATATACTTACCGTCAAGATCATTGCGGATATTGCTCAAATCGTCTGCAGTGTAAATGGCAGTAAAACCATCGGGAATTTCTGCACTTCCTTGTGCAACCGTAAGCACACAAAAAGCCAAAACAAATGTCAGGATAATTGCAATAAACTTTTTCGTTTTCATAATGTATAACCTCCTAATTCTTATTTATGCCAGAAAAATACGATATGCAAGACTATGTGAATTAGACTAAACTACTATTTATTATAGTAAACCAATTTGTTATAAAACTAAAGAAAAGAAAACAAATCAAATTAATTTGTAATGTTTAATTAAGACCTTCTAAATCCACAAAAAACCAAGAAAAAACATTACAAAAAAAGCCTGTACAGGTGAATACTTAACAATAACTTTCCAGATTATTTTTTCTCCCGTAGATAAAGTTGCCGTTATTCTTGTAACACCCTTTGATATGCCTCTAATATTGCCTTCACTATCAACAGAAACTATATTGGGATTGTATGATTGCCAATTCGCGTTTTTTAATTTATTTTCTGTCGACAACGAATCAGACCATTTATAAAATATGGTCTTTGTATCATACTTTATCATATTATATGTTACAGGTTCTCCTATAAATTTACCATTTTCGTGACAAACCGCTATTATTTTTGAACAATTCTTATTTTTTAAATTTAATGGTTCTTTATAGATAGAATGATTATTTATATCAGGGATTGTCCCATCAAGAGTATAGTAAATTCTTAAGTCCGATCCTTCTGGAACTGTTATTTCAAATTTATTATCAGAATTCAGTTTTATTATAGGGGTAGCACTATGTTCAGGTTCAATCACAGCCTTAACCATATTATAGAAATTTACAATTCCTGTACCATAGTTTTTGCCATTACAGTTTTCCTCCCATTTTTCTGGAGTGTATACTGTTTCTTTAATGATTTTTTCTGCTTCTGCCGGAGTGATATCAGGATCTATAGATTTAAGCATCGCTACTGCAGCAGCAACTATAGGCGCAGAATACGATGTGCCACTATCTGTCATATACGCATTATAAGGTACAAAAACACCATCATTGCTATCAGTAAGCATTCTTGGCGTTGGACTGGTTATATTTACCCCAGGAGCACTAATATCAACAGATGGACCATAATTTGAAAAACTTGCAGGAGCGCTGTTTTCATTAGTCGCAGATACTGTTATAACTTTGGGATGTGCTGCAGGGAGTATTTTGTCAGTTGATTTATTACTGTTTCCTGCAGCAGCAATTAAAATAACACCTAACTCTGACGCTTGCTCAAGTTTTTCTATCATGGTATAACAATTTTTATCTTCAATATTTAGAGTGTTAGCAAAACTCATATTAATAACATCAATATCATCTGCTACCATTTCATTAGTATTTATTTCAATAATTTTGGATAACGCATGTAGAATCTTACTATAAGGTGTCTTTATAGTATTTGTTATTCTGAAAGGAACAATTTTAACATTTTCCATAGAATTGTCAAAAATCACACCAGCAACAAAGGTTCCGTGAAACAAAATATCCTCAGTAGAGGGATATTTAACTGTATAATCATTATTATTTTCATCACTCATAAGAACATCATATGTATATCCACAATCAATTATTCTATCGGCAACACCCTCTTCAACCTCAAAAAATTCATGTCCTTTATATACACCGCTATCAATTATAGCAACCCTAATTTCTTCGCAGTCAATATTTTTATTGGTCAGGTAATCAACGGCTTCGTCGAATTGAACTGCAGAAGAGTTCCAAGACATATGACTGTCTGATTTTTGAACACTACTTTCTGTATATAAGTTCATATAGAAATCATACTCCACATATTCAATGTCTTCAAAAGTGAATTTTTTATATGCATATTTTGCTTCTTCTTCAGTTGAATATTGTAAAAAGTGAAGACAATCATACCCTTCAACAACTGCAGATGCACCATAATAATTTTGCAATGGTTCGTTAGAGTCGTTTTTTACAATCAATCTGTTTGAAATATTTATCGGGTTGTTTTCTGATGCAAGACCATCATCGGTATCATATTTTTCAACCAAGAGATTAACTTGGTTGTAAAAATCATCTGCCGATATTTCGTCTGCATTTTCCGCATAGGCTAAAAGCAAAAACATGTTTAAACATAGAGATATGCAGGATATAACTGAAACAAATTTTTTAAACAAAGTTTTTCCTCCTTTATTTTAACATTTCAGACTTACCATGTCAATCTTAGTACTGTTATGTACGGGTTCTTGTCTTTTAAATCAACGCATCGTAATCGCCCCCATATTTATGTTTGTCTATATATATATGACAAAAATCGTGATTTGTTACGCAAAAATTCTGCGAAAAAGAAAAAGTTCTGCGTTTTTAACAAAAACACAGAACTCTATTTGTTCATATTGACTTGAAAAGTGTGACTTTCGGCATACACGGACAGACACAGAGGTCTGTCCCTGCATTTTTAGGAGTAAAAAACAAGACGGGAGCAATGCTCCCGTCTCATGTTTTACGCAGTATGATTATTAATTACTTATCCAGAATTTCCTTTGCGCTGGCTGCAAGGCCTGCAATGCCCTGCAAATCGCTGGGAATAATGAGTTTTGTTGCCTGACCGTCTGCTGCAGCCTCAAATGCCTCAAGGCTCTTGAGTGTCAGGTATCCCTGACCGGGGTTTGCATCGTTGATAAGACCGATTGCCTGTGCTCTCGCCTCTTCAACCTTGCGGATTGCTTCCGCTTCACCTTCAGCCTCAATAATCTTTGCTTCTCTGATAGCCTCGGCTGCAAGGATTGCACTCTGCTTTTCAGCCTCTGCGGAAAGAATCATGCTTTCCTTCTGACCTTCGGCAACAAGAATCTTACTTGCCTTTTCGCCTTCCGCGGTAAGAATCGCTTCACGGCGCTGGCGCTCCGCCTTCATCTGCTTTTCCATAGCATCCTGAATTTCTTTAGGCGGAAGAATATTCTTAAGTTCAACTCTGTTAACCTTTATGCCCCAAGGGTCAGTTGCTTCGTCAAGAATACCTCTGATTTTTGCGTTGATGATATCTCTTGATGTGAGAGTATGGTCAAGTTCCATTTCGCCGATGATGTTTCTGAGCGTTGTCGCGGTCAGATTCTCAATAGCGGAAATGGGTCTTTCAACACCGTAAGCAAAAAGTTTGGGGTCTGTTATCTGAAAGAACACGATCGTATCAATCTGCATTGTAACGTTATCTTTTGTGATAACAGGCTGGGGCGGGAAGTCAACGACCTGCTCTTTGAGCGAAACCTGTTTTGCGATTCTTTCAATAAAAGGAATTTTGACATGAAGACCTGTCTGCCAGGTTGCGCTGTATGTTCCGAGCCTTTCAATAACATACGCCTTGGACTGAGGAACAATTTTGATATTCAAAATTACTATCGCAATAATAAACACTGCAAGAACTCCAATAATAATCCATTCCATAAATAAGCCTCCTTAATTCGTTTTTACTATAAGTTTAACGCCGTCGATTTTTTCAACAGTTACTTTCTCATCTTTTCCGATTACCGAGCCATCAGCAGAACGTGCAGTCCAGGTCACTCCGTTAACATAAACCTGACCTTTACCTGCAACATTGTCTATCTCCTGCATAACAACTGCGGTCTGGCCGATACAGCGGTCTGCATTGGTGGGCTGAACCCTTGTTTTTGTCAGTTTCCTGACAAGAGGACGGGTTGCAATAAGAGCAATTGCCGATACCGCAATAAAAACAACCCACTGAAGCCATACCTGCGCATTGAGAAGTTCGGCAACAAGTGCCGCTGCTGCTCCTGCAGCAAACCATATGGTTACCATCTGCGCCGTTACCGCTTCGACCACAATCAGAAGAATGAGCAGAACTAACCAAAAAATCAACATTGTGAACTCTGCCATTTAATTCACTCTCCTTCCTTTATTTTATTTTATCATTAAAGAATAACTTTTACAACAGTTTTTTGCCCTGTTCACAAAATATTTTCAAAACTGATTTTTTCGCATGACTTAAGACTTGCAATCTGATTTATCGCTTCAATACATTTTTCTTTCATCTGTTCTCTGTCAAGATATTTGATAATTTGAGAAAGTGAAGAAATATTGCGGTTAAGTTCATCAATACCCTCATGAAGTACAACACTGCGAAGTATACCGAGTGTACTGTTCCAATTTAAAATTATTTTTTCTGTTTCTTCTGTTAACTCTTCATCGCTGCTGTTTTCGGAAATTAGAATAAGTTTATAAAGTTCTGTTTCAAAAAAACTCATTTCTCTGTTAAAAATATATCCTGACCATACCGCAACCGAAACAGCAACTGCAAGCAACGCAAAAGCCGCAACCACTCTTTTCAACTGTTCTCATCCTTTCCTGCTATATATGCAATACCGTCAGAATCAACACTCATAACCAGAATTTTTTCTGTAGGAATTTTGCTTGAAAGCACAAACTTTCTGATTTTGCTTATATCGTAGCCGGATTCTTTTACCATATCTTCAATTATTTCTCCGTCACATATAACAGCAAACGGCATCCCTTTATCTTTGGGATAAACATTCACATCAGCCGCAGTGGAGTTTCTGTTTTCGGGTTTTAAAAGAACGCTGATTTGTCCGTTAGTTTCAAAAATGGCATATGAAATCTGAGAAATATCAAAAACATCCTTCTGCCTCAAAGCGGATATAAGGTCACTGACCGTCATTCTCAGTTTTTTCAGCGCTTTATAATCAATTATTCCGTTACGGATAACAATAACCGGATGTCCCTGCATATACGCACGCATCTTTGGGCTTTTCATGCTTATTGCGGATGACAGTATCTCAAATGCGACCAGTGCAAACAGTGCAACAACGGAATTAAGAATAGGTATGCTGTTATCCTGCATAGGTATTGACGCAATTTCAGACACAAGAATTGTAACCACAAGTTCCGACGGCTGCAACTCACCTATCTGCCGTTTACCCATAAGCCTTATCAGAAAAATAACCGTTATATAAAGTATAGCCGCTCTTATCAGTGTCACTGCCATATTATCCCACCCTTTCCGAATTATTTTCCTCAAAAAAAATCGGAATATTACTTTTTGATTGACTAAAAAATGCATTCATTGTATAATTTCAAAAAAGGAGGTTTTATATGAAATATTACCTCGGCATGGACATCGGCGGAACAAAATGCGCCGTAGTTCTCAGCGAAAAGAATTCAAAAACAATCAAAGACAAAATCAGATTTGAAACCAAAGTTGAACGAGGATACAAAACAGTAATTGCCGAACTTATTTCAAGTGCAGAAAAGTTGCTTGAGAAAAACAGCATTCCTGCAGAAGATGTTCTCGCATGCGGTGTAAGTTGCGGCGGTCCTCTCAACAGCGATACGGGAGTTATCATGCGGCCGCCTAATCTGCCTGACTGGGATAATGTCCCTCTTGCTGATATGATAACCGAATCACTTGGTATTCCGTGTAAAATCAGGAATGATGCCGATGCATGTGCGCTTGCAGAATGGCAGTTCGGCGCAGGTAAAGGCGCAAAAAATATGATTTTTCTCACTTTTGGCACAGGTATGGGCGCAGGGCTTATTCTTGACGGAAAACTTTACTCCGGCACTTGCGGCACAGCAGGCGAAGTAGGTCACATAAGACTTGATGCAGACGGTCCTGCCGCTTACGGCAAAGCGGGTTCTTTTGAGGGCTTTTGCAGCGGTGCAGGTATTGCTGCAATGGGCAAAAAAATGCTTTCAATTTATAACGGAATAACAAGCATTCCGCGCGACAATGTAACCGCCAAAACCATTGCCGATGCGGCAATAAACGGTGATAAACTTGCAAATGCAATTTACAGAAGATGCGGCGAAAAACTCGGTTTGGGTCTATCAATACTGATTGACATTTTAAATCCCGAAAAAATCGTTATAGGCAGCATTTTTCAGCGTTCGGGGCATCTGCTTATTGAAAGCATGAATGAAGTGATAAAGAAAGAGGCTCTTGCCGTTTCGGCTGAGTGTTGCGAAATTGTTCCTGCAATGCTTGGCGATGAAATCGGTGACTATGCCGCAATAGGCGTTGCAAAAGATTTTGCGGAGGGTAAAAAATAATGGAAAACACTGCATATTTTTTTCACGAACTTTTTAACCGTTATCCGTGCCTTGAACCGTGCAAAAATGATATATACAATGTTTTCAGCGCAATGACAATTTGTTATAAAAACAGCGGAAAACTGCTTTGCTGCGGTAACGGCGGTTCGGCGGCAGATTGCGACCATTTTGTTGGTGAACTGATGAAAGGTTTTCTCAAAAAAAGATCGCTGACAGACGAAGAAAAGCGAAAATTCAGTGATGGTTTCATCGCCGATAACCTTCAAAAAGGTCTGCCCGCAATTTCACTGTGCACTCACTCTGCGCTGATGACCGCTTTTGAAAACGATGCCGTACCTACTCTTGTTTTTGCTCAGCAGGTTTATGCTTACGCAAAAGAGAATGATATTCTTCTTTGTTTCAGCACATCGGGTAATTCCGAAAACATTGTTTATGCGGCAAAGGCGGCAAAAGCGGCAGGAATTGTTTCCGTTGCAATAACGGGTAAAAAAGAAAGCAACCTTAGTGAGATTTGCGATATTTGTATCAGGCTGCCTGAAACGGAAACTTTCAAAATTCAGGAACTTACATTGCCCGTGTATCACTGCATTGCGGCAATGCTTGAAGATTATTTTTTTGATATTTAAAACAAGGAGAAAATATTATGATAAATATTCCGAGACATGAACATCCTAAACCTCAGGCTGAAAGAGCAAACTGGCTCAACCTCAACGGAGAATGGGATTTTGAATTCGACTTTGGCAACAGCAAAAGAGAATCCGGTATTATCGAAAGAACGGAATGGGAACAGAAAATCACCGTTCCCTTCTGCCCCGAAAGCAAACTCTCGGGAATTGAACATACAGATTTCATCCCTGCCGTGTGGTACAGAAGATCCGTTGATATTGATGCAGAGCAACTTGCAGGAAAGGTGTTTTTGCATTTCGGCGCAGTAGACTATGAAACAACAGTTTATATCAACGGCAAAAAAGCAGGTTTCCACAAAGGCGGTTACGCATCATTCAAATTTGATATCACCGAATATCTTACCGAGGGCAAAAACACAATCATTGTTAACGCCGTTGATGATTTAAGAAATCCCCTTGTACCCAGAGGCAAGCAGAGCGAAGAACTTAAAAGCCACGGCTGTGATTATACAAGAACAACGGGTATATGGCAGACTGTATGGCTTGAATTTGTTCCCAAGGCATACATAAAAAGTTTCAAAATTTATCCCGATTACATTAACGGCACGGTTGCAATCTCTGCCGTTGTTGAGGGCGAGGGAACATTCACCGCAGCCGCTTCATATGAAGGCAAGGCAATGGGTGCGTTTTCAAAAACCGCTGCTTCAACAGTTACAGGTGAAATCAATCTTGATGAAATCCATCTTTGGGAAGTCGGTTGCGGCAGACTCTATGACCTTGAACTCACTTTCGGTGAAGATAAAATAAAGAGTTATTTCGGTTTAAGAAACATAAAGATTGACGATTATAAATTCCTTATCAACGGTAAATCCGTATTCCAGCGCCTTGTTCTTGATCAGGGATTTTATCCCGACGGTATTTATACCGCACCGTCAGATGAAGCGCTTGAAAACGATATCAAAATTTCGCTTGCAGTAGGATTTAACGGTGCAAGGCTTCATCAGAAAGTATTTGAAGAAAGATTCCTCTATCATTGCGACAGACTCGGCTACATTGTTTGGGGCGAATACGGTAACTGGGGTCTTAATTGGGCAGATGAACGTGCGCTTGAGGCAATGCTGCCCGAGTGGTGCGAATGCGTTGAAAGAGATTTCAACCATCCCTCAATCATAGGTTGGTGTCCTTTTAACGAAACATGGGATATCAACGGCAGAAAGCAATATGACAGCATTCTGCGTACAATCTACAGAGTTACAAAACACATGGATGAAACTCGTCCTTGTATTGACACAAGCGGCAACTTCCATGTTGAAACAGATATCTATGATGTTCACGATTATGAGCAGGATTATAATGTTTTCAAAGAAAATTACGATAAACTCATGACTGAAGGCATCCTCTATGAGAAATTCCCCGACAGACAGATGTACAGCGGCAAAGGCTGCGCATGGGTCAGCGAATACGGCGGACTCCAGTGGTCAAGGGGTGACAGAGGCGATGCGTGGGGATACGGCAACGCACCCAAGAGCGAGGAAGAACTTATCGAAAGATATGCAGGTCTCACAAATGCATTGCTTGATAACTACAGAATGTTCGGCTTCTGCTATACTCAACTTTATGATATAGAGCAAGAGCAGAACGGTCTTTACTACTATGACCGTACACCCAAATTTGACACTGAAATATTCAGAAAAATCAATGCACGCAAAGCGGCTATTGAGGATTAATTATATTAAAGATATTGACTTTAAAAATATTATGTGATATCATTTATAACAACAAAATTTTACGGAGGTTGCACCATGAAACACATCAAGACTCTTGAAACCCGTAATCTGTGTGACAGCGCAAAGAACGGCGGCTGCGGCGAATGCCAGACATCATGCCAGTCCGCATGCAAGACAAGTTGCGGTATTGCTAACCAGCAGTGCGAAAACACTCAGACAAAAGAGAGCAAGTAATTGCAAATGCTGAAATGCTGCCTTAAACGGCAGCATTTTTTGTGTAAAGGTGAATGATTTATGATACATCAGTATAAATTAAACAACTACAATATAGTGCTTGATATCTGCTCAGGCTCGGTTCACGTTGTTGATGAAATCGCATATGATATCATCGCAATATTTGAAGATAACAGTAAAGATTCTGTTATCAAATCAGTGGCAGAAAAGTATGCGGATGTTTCTTCAAGCGATATTGAAGAATGCTATGAGCAGGTTGCTCATCTTAAGGAAAGCGGTAAACTTTTTGCGCCCGAAACATTTGAACCCATGGCAGGTCACCTTAAGCAAAAAACCGCAGGCGTTGTAAAAGCGCTCTGCATGCATATTGCTCACACCTGCAATCTCAACTGCTCATACTGCTTTGCAAGCCAGGGCAAATACCACGGTGAACGCGCGCTGATGAGTTTTGAAGTCGGCAAAAGAGCACTCGATTTCCTTATTGAAAATTCAGGTACACGCCGCAACCTTGAGGTTGACTTTTTCGGCGGTGAACCTCTGATGAATTTTGATGTTGTAAAGCAACTTGTTGAATATGCAAGGAGCATTGAAAAACAGCACGGCAAAAATTTCCGTTTTACTCTAACCACAAACGGCATGCTTATTGATGACGATGTTATCGACTATGCAAACCGTGAGATGAGCAATGTTGTTCTCAGCCTTGACGGCAGAAAAGAAATTCATGACCGCTACCGTGTTGACTATGCAGGCAAGGGCAGTTGGGAACAGATTGTTCCCAAATTCCAGAAACTTGTTCAGGCAAGAGGCGGCAAAGAATACTATATGCGCGGCACATTTACCCATGCTAACCCCGATTTCTTAAAAGACATCCAACAAATGCTTGACCTCGGTTTTACTGAACTGAGCATGGAGCCTGTTGTCTGCGCACCGGGTGAAGAATCCGAACTTACGGCGGAGGATATGCCTATTGTCAAGCAGCAGTATGAGGAACTTGCAAAACTCATGCTCAGCCGTGATAAGGAAGGCAAACCTTTTACGTTTTATCACTATATGATCGACCTTACAGGCGGTCCCTGCATTTATAAACGCATCTCAGGCTGCGGTTCAGGCACGGAATACATGGCAGTTACACCTACGGGTGAACTCTATCCCTGCCACCAATTTGTTGGCGAGGAAAAATTCAAACTCGGCGATATATGGAACGGAGTTACAAATAAAACCATTCAGAACGAATTTGCGGAATGCAACGTTTATTCACGCCCCGAATGCCGCGAATGTTGGGCAAGACTTTATTGCTCCGGCGGTTGCGCAGCAAACGCTTACCATTCAACAGGCTCCGTTAAAGGTGTATATAAGTACGGCTGCGAACTTTTCAAAAAGAGAATGGAGTGCGCTATCATGGTTGCTGTTGCAAGGGCATTCGGTGAAGAATAATGAACACACCCATTTGTGATTTTGTAAACGAATATAAAAATAAAAATGCGGCACGCCTGCACATGCCGGGTCACAAAGGCAAGGCTCTTCTCGGCTTTGAAGAATATGATATAACCGAAATAGACGGTGCAGACAGCCTTTATGAGGCAAGCGGTATAATAAAAGAAAGCGAAGATAACGCTTCGTCGCTTTTCGGATGTAAGACCTTTTATTCAACCGAAGGATCATCACATTGCATAAGGGCAATGATATACCTGTCCGTAATTCACGCAAAACTGCAGGGCAAAAAGCCGCTTATTTTTGCAGGCAGAAATGCTCACAAAGCATTTTTAACCGCTGCGGCACTGACCGATTGCGATGTAACATGGCTTTATCCAGAAAAGAACAGTTCTTACCTTTCATGTGCTGTTACTGCCGAAGTACTTGAAAAAGCAATTTGCGGCTCAGTTGAAAAACCGACTGCGGTTTATCTTACAAGCCCTGATTACCTTGGTAATACAGTTGATATAAAATCAATATCTGAGGTCTGCCGAAAGTACGGTGCACTGCTCCTTATTGACAATGCGCACGGAGCATACCTTAAATTCCTTCCGCAGTCACACCATCCGATCGACCTCGGTGCAGATTTATGCTGCGACTCCGCACATAAAACTCTGCCCGTGCTGACAGGCGGCGCATACCTGCACATTACGCCGAATGCACCCGAAACATTTTCACTTCAAGCAAAAAATGCGCTTGCAATGTTCGGTTCAACAAGCCCGTCATATATCATTATGCAGTCACTTGATATGGCAAACAGATATATTTCAGAGGGTTACGGCAAAAAACTCTCTGCTTTCTGTAATAAAATGCAGGAGTTTAAACATGCTCTTGAAATTCACGGCTATGCTCTTTGCGGCAATGAACCTCTGAAAATAACCTTGTGTGCAAAAAAACACGGATATTACGGAACGGAAATCGCTGAAATATTGAAAAAAAATAATGTTATATGCGAATTTGCCGATCCCGATTTCACTGTTTTGATGTTTACTCCGGAATCAGAGTGCGATTTGGAAAAAGCAAAAAATGTGTTGATTTCGATTCCGAAAAAGGATAAAATTTACAAAGATGCGCCTGAGTTCACCTTACCTGAAAAAGCAATGTCTGCAAGAAATGCAGTTTTTTCTCCGTATGAGGTTGTTCCCGTATCTGAAAGTTGCGGCAGAATTCTTGGGGCAATAACAGTAGGATGTCCGCCTGCGGTGCCGATTGTTGTTTGCGGAGAAAAAATCAATGCGAGCGCAGTCAAGTGCTTTGAATATTATGGAATAAAAAATTGCACGGTAATTAAGGAACGCTGATTTTAACAATATCAGCGTTCCTTTTTGCATTTTTCTGTTTTTATGGGACATCATACCAAAAGGTGATGTTATGCAGGATAACAGTAATTTCAAACCATATATTGCTTCAAATAAGGTTACAGCAGAGTTTACCGTTACATCTGTAATAATCGGGGTTATTCTTGCTGTTGTTTTCGGCGCGGCAAACGCATATCTCGGGCTCAGAGTCGGTTTAACGGTTTCGGCATCCATACCTGCTGCGGTTGTTTCAATGACAGCAATACGGGTTATACTGCGCAAAAACTCAATACTGGAAAGCAACATTGTCCAGACTTTGGGTTCGGCAGGTGAATCGTTGGCTGCAGGCTCAATTTTCACTCTCCCTGCGCTTTTTCTTTGGGCAAAAGAGGGAAAGATGACAAAGCCTGATATTTTTGAAATAATGCTTATTGCTCTTATCGGCGGTCTTTTAGGCGTTTTTTTCATGGTGCCTTTACGCAATGCACTTATTGTCAGGGAGCACGGTATACTCCCCTATCCCGAAGGAAAAGCCTGCGCCGAAGTTATGCTTGCAGGTGAAAAAGGCGGCTCAAACGCTTCTGCAGTTTTTGCAGGCATGGGTCTTGCCTCACTGTTCAAATTTATAATTGACGGTCTCAAAATAGTTTCAAGTGAAATTTCTTTTAAACTCAAAGGTTTTACAGGTGAGATAGGCACACAAATCTATCCTGCTGTTATGAGTGTCGGCTACATTTGCGGCCCGAAAATTGCATCGTATATGTTTTGCGGCGGCATACTGAGTTGGCTTGTGCTGATTCCCATTATCACACATTTCGGCGAAAACATTATAATCTATCCAGGCGAAACAACCATAGGTGAAATGTTTATAGCAGGCGGTGCAAGCGCAATTTGGAGTTCATATATCCGCTATATCGGTGCCGGAGCGCTTGCCGCAGGCGGAATAATCAGCCTTATCAAATCCATGCCACTTATAATACGAACATTCAGAGATACCCTAAAAGGAATAAAAGGCAGCAAAAGCACAGGTTCTGAGCGTACAAATCATAATCTCAGCATAAAAACCGTTGTTATTGCAATCGCAATACTTACCGTTGCCGTATGGCTCGTTCCTGCAATACCCGTTACATTTTTAGGTGCGGTTATTGTTGTTGTTTTCGGCTTTTTCTTCGCAACGGTTTCGTCAAGAATGGTCGGTCTTGTCGGAAGCAGCAACAACCCTGTTTCCGGAATGGCTATTGCAACACTGCTTATTACTACGGTTATCCTAAAAATCACGGGCAATTCCGGCGCAGACGGTATGAGAAGTGCAATTGCAATAGGCTCTATTATATGCATCGTTGCTGCTATTGCAGGTGATACTTCACAGGACCTGAAAACAGGATATATTCTTGGCGCAACACCAAAAAAACAGCAAATCGGCGAAATTATAGGTGTGTGCGCATCTTCAATCGCTATCGGCGGAACGTTATATCTTCTCGATTCCGTTTGGGGCTTCGGCTCGGATGCTCTTGCCGCTCCTCAGGCAACGTTGATGAAAATGATAGTTGAGGGCGTTGTTGACAACAATCTGCCATGGAATCTTGTTCTCATCGGAGTATTTGTTGCCGTTGTTGCCGAAATAGCGGGAATACCTGTTCTTCCGTTTGCAATCGGAATCTATCTTCCGGTTCACCTGACCGCATGCATTATGGTCGGAGGTATAGTGAGATTTATTGCTGACAAACAAAAAAGCAATGATGTAACTAACAGGGGGATTCTTTTTTGCTCAGGTATGATTGCAGGTGAAGGTCTTACAGGTATACTGCTTGCGCTTCTTGCCGTTTTCGGCGCCGATAAAATATTTGATATTTCCGGATACCTGAATTTTTCTCACACATCATCAAACATTGCAGGATTTGCACTGTTCGGGCTTATAATTCTCTCACTTCTTAAATTTTCTGTATGGAATGGAAAAGATGAAAAAAAGAAAAATAATAAACTATCCTAATAAAATTCCTCTTTTGCCTGATACTGTTTTATGGAATCTTTGTGCAAACGGTACGGTTACCCTTGAAATGGAAAATACGGGTATTATGAACAGGATTGCACAGATTTTGTTTAGAAAGCCAAAAATGACTTTTGTTCATCTTGATGAACTCGGAAGTTTTGTTTGGCAAAAAATTGACGGTAAAAAAAGCGTTGCAGACATAGCACTTGAAGTTGATAAATTCTTCGGCGAAAATTCACATCCGCTTTATGAAAGACTTACCGTTTTTTTCAATATCCTTGAAAATTATAAGTTTATACAATGGAAAAATGAAGAAGAGCACTGCTGAAGGGAGGCACTTCATAAGGAAGTTGCCTCCCTTCGGCTTTTGTAGACAGTCGGAATGATTGAATTGTAAGGATTATCAATCTATTACGAAGGTTTACAAAATGTCTGGTTTTATTGAAGAATTTTATTATGGCAACATGGAACCGCAGGAATGCTGTTCGGAGTTAAAAAATGAATTAAAGAAAAAATTAAGAATTCTCACCTAAAAGGAAGAAGAACTCTATTCAAAGTTAAGCGACAAAGATAAAGATTTGTTTGTAACATACACAAGTGCATATAACGATTTTCTGACAGTTAGTATAGCTGATGGTTTTATTTCAGGCTTTCGGCTTGGGGCGAAGTTTACACTCGACACATTTGTTACTGATTGAGAGGAGGGTTAGTTATGAATAAATCATCATTTGAACTCAACGGTGGTACATACAGAACAGTTGGCGATTACAAAATCCCCAACATTACACTACCTGCCGAAGCAATGAAACCACTCGGTGCGTGGGGACTGAAACACAAGGATTATCTTATGAAGCACAAACGAGTACAGTTCTATATTATGCTTATGAACGGTACATTGTGGACTCATCTTGCGGAGGTTGATGAACAGGCATCAGATATGTTCTCTCAGATAGCAGAACAGATGAAGATCAGTGAGGGAATTACAGAACAACTTAAAAAGCAAAACCAAATGGAATGGGTTGCACGTATGAATAATATTGAGGCAAGAGTAAGAGAATTTGTAAATACAGAACTGATTTACAACTGACAAAAGCGGTGACAAGGAAATCCTTGCCACCGCGCTTTAATTATCGCCTATCTACGGTGTGTTTCACCTGATAAATCGCCGTATAGTGGTGTTGCAAGACCGAATCCGCCCGATACAGTTAAAATCTGCCCAGTGGTATAAGCTGATTCATCACTTGCAAAATAAACTGCCGCCGCTGCGATTTCTTCGGGTTTACCCATTCTGTTAAAAGGTATATGACGAAGAAACAGTTCTTTGAATTCTTCGGAAAGTTTTTCCTGAACCGCATCGGTTGCGGTCATTCCCGGAAGAACTGCATTGCAGCGAATGTTATTTTTTGCTTCGTGGACTGCTATAAGCTTTGTCAGATAATTGATTGCCGCCTTGCTTGTTCCGTATGCAACCTGTGAAATATCGGGCACAAGACCTCCCACGGAAGAAATGTTCACAATGCTTCCGCCGCCTTGCTTTGCCATATATTTAACAGCTTCTTTACTCGCCATAAATACGCTTCTCAAGTTAATATTTATGGTATCAAGAAAAACATCGGTATCGGTGTTTGAAAAGTCAAGGTCTTTTCCCGGATTTGAAGTGCCGAAGTTATTTATAAGAACATCGATTCTGCCTGCATCCTTTATAACATCTTCTGTCATAGTTAAATATGATTCAGGCTTGCTTGCATCGTTATAAACATATTTTACGTTACAGCCTTGAGAAATCAGCTTGTCGGCTTCTTCTTTTGCAAGCTCAAGGTTTCTTGCAGCCATATATACTGTTGCACCCTCTTTGGCGCAGGCTTTGACGCAAGCCAGACCAATACCTCTGGTGGACGCGGTGATTAAAACAATTTTATCTTTTAATTTCATCTTGTTGCTCCTTTTTTATCGTTATAAATTTTGGGCAGAAAAAGTATGGTAATTATTCCGATTATGACACACACAATTTCAACCGTGGCAAGTAATTTTATGGAATCTACGGCAGCAGAAATTTCAGTCATTCCTGTACCGATAAGATTCGCTGCTCTGTTAGTAAACATCGGAACAAATACAGCAACTCCGAATGGGGCGGCAAGGTCACGGAAAAGTCCGTATGTTCCCGTTCCCGCTCCCGAAGTTTCGAGAGAGACACCCGAGAGAACAACCTTCATAAATATAGTGCCGTTTCCGCCAAGCCCAAATCCGAGTATTCCCAATGAAGCAGCGAGCAAAAGCACAGAGGTGTTAGCGGAAAACAAAAGCATAACGGCACAGCCGATTCCTGTAAGTGCTAATGAACCGACAAGCACTTTTTTAGGCTCATAACGGTCAGCCAAAGGTCCGAGAATAACAGCACCCAAAGACATTCCAACATACATAATGGAAATTGCATATCCCGATATTACAGAATTTTGCGGCTGAGTATAATTCACAAAAATGATAAGATTAGTCATATTTGCCTGCATAAGTCCCTGAGTGAGAAAAAGAGCAAGCACGGAAAGAACAAACGCTTTTCTTTTCATAAAGCCCCATTGCAGAATGGGATTTGTTG
>SVPH01000002.1:120665-121756 GCA_015065965.1 Oscillospiraceae bacterium | reverse complement strand
ACGAATTCAACTTAAAACAAAACTGACTCCGCTTGAAAAACGAAGTCAGTTTACCGCTTAATTAAATATTTCTGCCTTAGGGGGCTTTTTGTACTGTCCGCACAATTTGGAGCAGTTCACTCATGCCGGGGGTTATGATTGTTGTAATCGCATAAAAACAGCAACCTTAAAATCTTTTTCTGTTTTGGTGATTCAATCAAATCTACATAGAAACCAGGCATGTATCTTCACCGTTTCGTATTCAGAATAAAACTTTCTATGATTTCAAGCACTTGCTCCGACCAAAACTCTCTGCCGCCGTGATGAGCACCGTCAACAGCATAAAACTCCGCAGATTTACCGCATTCTTTAAGTTTATCAACTCAAACAAGTTTATATGATGCAATATACTCAAGTTCGGATGAGGATATGAGTTTCGGATCTTCCTGCATGAAGATCGGGTTCAGATTATTCTCTTTGGCTGTGAGAGCAAAATGGCAAAGCGCAATCCCCATATCAACTTTTTGCATATCAAGAGCAGAACTGCCTGAGAAATTTTTGCTGCGTTTAAGATAAAAATGAACTGTGTTATCAGAAACTACCACTCGCCAAGGCTGCTTGTTGACCGCTGAAGGAGAAAGCCTTACCATTTCCAGAGGCTCTGCCAAATCGCCCGCTTTTTCTTTCTGCAGCGGAGTATCAAATTTGCCTTTAAAGAACAGTTCTTCAAACGGTAACCGTTCATCTGCTTTGATTGCTTTTCGCATCATGCCTTCACGCAAGGACATCTTTTCCGAAGGATATCCCAATGCGCTTGCACACGGCATCATCTCATCCGCTTCAAGTTCCATGACCTTTTCATAAGCAGGGCGGTTCATCGTGCCGCCAAGCCAGACGGTTCCGATTCCGAGCGACTGTGCATACAGCACAAGCATTTCAAATGAGTACCCGAAAGCAACGTTTGCATTCGGTACACACTTGATTTTTCCTCCGACATATAAATCCGTTCCGACAACAACGGGACAAGTAAGTCCGTTTTCTTTGGCACTCATTAATGTGGAATTCAGATTAATGAGTGCCAAAGAAAACGGACTTAGTTGTCCCGTTGTTGT
>SVPH01000002.1:0-120655 GCA_015065965.1 Oscillospiraceae bacterium | reverse complement strand
AGTAAGTCCGTTTTCTTTGGCACTCATTAATCTGAATTCCACGGGAATGTCGAACGGATTTTCTGCTGTTTCCATAAAAGCACAAAGACTGTCAATGTCTTTTTGACTTAGTTCACGACCGTCATAAGTACGGACACTTCTTCTTTTACGGATTGATTCTTTAACATTATTCATAAGCTCTTCCCCAAAACAAAATTTTACTTGCAAAATCACGGAGTCTTTCCGAGAATTCTATAAAGGATACCGTACAGCTGCACACCTTCTTCAGGCGTAAGATTCGTACAGCCTGCAATCTGAAAAGGAATTTCAACCGCTTTATCTTTAAGTTTTTCACCCTCTTCAGTTATTGCAACCACAAGGTTGCGTTCGTCCTTATCGGAACGCATACGAGTAACGAAACCTTTTGATTCAAGCTTTTTTAGTAGCGGTGTCAGTGTGCCCGAATCAAGATAAAGGCACTCGCCGAGTTCTTTTACATTTACACGCTTTCTTTCCCACAATACCATCATAGCTATATACTGCGTGTAGGTAAGCCCGATTTCATCGAGAAACGGCTTATATCTCTTTACAATCTCACGGGAACAGGCATAAAGAGGAAAGCAAAGCTGATTTTCAAGTTTTAATGCGTCATATTTTGATTGTTTCATTATATCACCGAAGGCTGAAAGATTTTTTTATTGTTCCATTATCATTTTAGCAAAATCAGCAGCACGTTTCAAGTCGTTTTCATCTGGTTTCCCTTTGTGCATCGGACCAAATGAGCCTTTGCAATGAAAATCGTCCTTTGCAACCTGCACTCCTGCTGCATCGGCAACCTTTTTCACGGGTTTTATCATTGATTTCATCATAGCCGACGTGCCAAAGCAAACAATTTTACCGATATTTTTTCTGTTTTCCGATATAAAATTTTTTACTGCTTCATCCACGTCAAAAGCATAGTAAGAGCAGCCGAGGAACAATATATCTGCTTTTTCCATAAGCGGAATCGTAACATCCTTGGCATCTACTTTCACGGCATCAGCAATGGCTTCTGCCAACTTTTTTGTGTTTCCCGAGCGGGTATAATAGCGGACTGCAATTTTCATATTAAGCCTCTTTTCTTAAATATTCAGATTATTTTTTATAAGCCTCACGAACAGCTTTTGCAAGTTGATCGGTGCATGAGGTCGGTCTTCTGCCGCAGGTATTCCCGAGCAGCTTTGCTTCGATTTCTTCAACCGTCGAGCCTTCAAGCAGTTTCGAAATCGCTTTCAAATTACCGTTGCAACCGCCGTAAAACTCGATATTTGTGATAACGTTGCCGTCAATATCAAAGCTGATTGTCTGAGCGCAAGTTTTTTCGGCTTTATATTCAAAGCGCATCACAGACACTCCTTGATTTTGCTTTCAATTTTATCGGGAGTTACTGTCGGTGCAAAACGGTCAATGACATTGCCGTTTTTGTCAACAAGAAACTTTGTGAAATTCCACTTAACGTTACTGCCCATAATACCGCCCTTTTGCGATTTTAAATATTTAAAAAGCGGTGACTCGTTTTTGCCGTTTACATCAATCTTTGAGAACTGCGGAAAAGTGATGCCGTAGCGACCTGTGCAGAAAGAATGTATTTCCCCGTCATCGCCGGGCGCCTGATTTGCAAACTGATTGCAAGGAAAATCAAGAATCTCCAATCCTTGCGCCTGATATTTTTCATATAAATCCTGCAAGCCGTCATACTGCGGGGTGAAGCCGCAACCCGTTGCCGTGTTGACTATGAGCAAAACTTTACCCTTGTAATCAGAAAGCGAAACTTCGCTGCCATCCTGTGCTTTGACCTTGAGATCATAAATGTTCATAACATACCCCCAAAATGTATTGTTCTAAATTTAATTGTGCTCAATTTAATCATATCGACAGTTTGGCATGCTGTCAATAATCAATACATAAGAAATATGTTCATTTTTTTGAAAATTATGCTAAAAAACAGAAATCACCGCTGCGGTACAATTTACTGCAACGGTGATTTTTGTGATTTTAATTCAGTTATGTTTTTGAATGATCTTTCTGCTCTGCAAAATATTTTTCACAGGCATTCAGATATTCTTTTTCAAATTTTGCTATTGCTTTTTTGCTGACTTTTCTGAACGGTGTGAGCATATCGAATGCGTGAAAACAGTTCGGATAAACATCGACCTTTGCTTCAATTCCTGCACTTTTCAAGTTGTCTATATAGGTAAGTGTTTCACAATAAAACGGTTCAATATCTCCGACAAATGTGTAAGCGGGCGGAAGATTTGAATAGTCAGTCTGACGGGCGGCAGCCGCATACGGCGGAACATCTTTTCCGTATAAATCGCCGAGATATTTCTTCCAACCGAAATGATTAAGTTTTGTGTTCCATACGGGTGCGTGATTATCCCTTGACGATTCGGTATCAAGGTTATCAAGCATCGGATAAAGCGGCATCTGGAACGCAACATTTACTTCTCCCTTGTCACGGGCATACATACAAAGTGATGCGGCAAGTCCGCCGCCTGCACTTTCGCCGCCGACCATAATCTGACTGCTGTTTGCTCCGAGTTCATCACAATGTTCTTTGAGATATTTCAAAGCGGCATAGCAGTCTTCCAATGCGGCAGGATATGGCGCTTCGTTTGAAAGTCTGTATTCGGGAGTTACAACAACCGCACCGTACTTTTTGACAAGGTCAATGGCCCGTGACATATAAATCATTCTTGCCATACCCGTTATGTAGCCTCCGCCGTGAATCCATAAAATCGCAGGAGTCTTTTCTATAGGCTTGGCATTCAGAGTCGGCTGAAAAATCAGCAGTTCGATTTCCTTTCCCGTTGATTCAATTTTAATACTTTTGGATTTGTAATATTTGCTCATTGAATCACCTTGTTTACTGTTATTTATTGATTATCCATATATAAATTTCCAAAGAATGCTATCAATCTGTAAATAGGCTGCAAAATGCCGTAAATCCATTCGCTTTTGTCAAGTTCATTGAGTTTTATGTTTTCAATTACAGGATGCTCACAATATGCCATATCAACAGACTGGCTGGTATATGATTTGAACCTTGTGCCGTTTTCAATTGAATAGAAATAATAACCCTGCTGCCCGTCTGAGGTTGATCGCATAGAATTGAGGAAAGTGATTTCACCGCCTGACATAATGAGTGCAGGCTCTGTTTTTGACGAACCGTCGTGACCTGTATTGACAAATACAGCATTGCTGTCAATCGAATACAAAAAGGATTTTCCGCCGTAAATAAACGTGTTGAATACGGTAACATCGTTGCAGGAATTGAGCCTTATATAATCTGTATGAATTCTTGTTATGGGGATGAAAACATAATCAAATAATTTATCCTCTGTCAGACGTGGTATTCCGAACTTTGCATAACCGTTTCTCGGCAAAGTGTTTGCGTTTTGCAAGCAGCCCTCAATAAAAGCGTTACTGCAATCGGTTAAATCAAACATTGATTCAAAGCAGCAACCAATTACTTTTTTCATAAAAGCGCCATCGGAGTTTTGAAGTTTTATTCCGCAACTTGCAAGGGTTAATGCACAGTTGATGATATAAACGTCATCATATTCGCCGTAGATAACGGGTGAGGTTTTCATATATTTTCCGCTGTCATCAACGGGATTGTTGAGAGGATAATCAACTCTTATTCCGCTGATGCCCGAAGCATTGCCGCCTAACGTAATAAGCGGTTTATCCGATGCAGCGAAACCATAATATGAAAGAATAAGAGTTCCGCTGCTGTTATCCCTCTGGCAACGGGTTGCAACAGATGATGAACCTCTGAACTCAACACCGGCAGGAACGGTTACGGGATTTTCAAAGCGGTAAAGACCTGCAGGCAGATAAACTATTCCGCCGGTTTCTGCCGCTTCATCAAACTTATTCTGAACAGCAACAGACGCATCGGTTTTGCCCGTTTTATCTGCTGATACAACATACAAAACTTCGGCAGGCTTTGTGTGCTTATGCTTATAATCGGGAGCATATCCGCTTGTATCTGCATTGTAGATACGGATATTTTTGCCATTAATTTTGCCTTCGGTTTTAACATTTGTCAGAATCATTGCGTTTTCACCGGGGTCATATATTGCGCATTCGCTGCCCTCAATAACGCCGTTGCTTATGCCCGTACCCCAGGAATATTTTCTTGAAATTATGTTTCCTTCGGGAATATAAATACCGTAATCACAATCAGTTATATAAAAATCTGTAAATTCGCCGCTGAAGGTGTAACGTGTGCCTTCTTTGACAAGCATTCCGTAAAGCATATCGGAGATTCTGACATCGGCAAATTCAGGCCATTCAAGGTCGCCTATTACAAGACCGAAGCCGTTTTTGCGTGTATATTCATCAAGTTTCTGCCTTTCGGGAGCGTTGAACTCCTCACCCGCTTCGCACCAATACTTGTTTGATATATAAAGAGTTTTAACGGTATCAACGTCGGCTGAATTATGGGCGTTCAAACCCTGATAAAGACAAGTGCCTTTGACATTTTCAACAGTCAGCATTTCGTGACATTCATAAATACCGTTTTCACATTCGGCACTTGCACCGATTCCTCTGTAAGAATTTATAAGAGTACAGTTTTTGATTGTTGAGAGCATATAATCCTCATTACCGACAACATAAAAAGTAAAAGGATAAGGTTTGACACAGTCTATATTCTGTTCGGGATACCATACGGTAAGACCAACCGCACCCGCACTCGCACCAACTTTAATCAAAGCGGGATTCATCGCATCTGTGCTTTCAACATCGGCAATGATTATTGTTCCGTAGTCCGTACCGTCATCGGGGTCCTGATAATCGCCCATCAGCGTTACAAACTGCCGGATATAAACATTGCCCGTTACTCTGTATTTTCCTGCAGGAAGCCAGACTGTACCGCCGCCGTTAGCAGCACAGTCATCGATTGCCTGCTGAATAATCGAAGTAACATCGCTTTCGCCGCTTGAATCGGCATTGATAACAATATCGGCAATAACAACATCGTCTGTTGGATAAACGGTTTCAATGATTTGCGGTATAATTACTTCGTCAGCCGCAAAGCACGGGATAACCGCGTTAAATGCAATTATAATGCAAAGCAGCGAAGAAAACAGTTTTTTCATCTTATCAACTCCGGTTTATTATAAAAACATTATGATACATTAATTATAATTCTCTTTCAAGATTATGTCAAACATACTGTAGAAATTTACAATAATGTATGATATAATTCGATTGCTGAACAAAAAATTTACCTTAGCGGAAAATATTGCATGGTAACTGCAGAACAGTATTTCGAAATATCTGTTTAATTTATGGAGGTATTGTTATGAAAAAGTTTTTATCGATAATTCTTGCTGTTATAATCACCATGAGCATAACAACGTTTGCGTTTGCCGCAGGAACAACTTACTATATTGACAGCATATCGGGCAACGATGAAAACACGGGTTTATCCGAATCCTCTGCCTGGAAAACAGTTGCTAACATTGCTTCTTTAACGCTTGAAGCAGGAGATAAAATTCTGTTCAAAGCAGGCGGTGATTATGACTGTGCCATTACGCTTACCTGCTCAGGAACTCCGGATAATCCCATTGTCATTTCATCCTACGGTGAAGGCGAAAAGCCGCACCTTAACACCGACGCAAGGGATGCGGTTATGAAACTTTTTGACTGCTCCTATGTAACTGTTTCGGGCTTTGAAATTACGGCGCACAACGGCGGCGGTATCTGGGTTGACGGGGTTACAAAGGAATCAAAAGGTGTCAGAATAGAAAACTGCGAATTTCACGATATGCAGAATTATAAGGTAACTTGCCGTGACAATTATACCGAAGGTCCGATTTCTGGCAGAGCCGCAATAGTTATCAAACGTTACGGCGGTTCACCTCATCCCGTCAACGATTTTCAGGCAATAAACTGCAAAATATATGATGTCGGCAACGGTATATTTTTTACAGGAACTCAGGACCTGAACAAAAACGCACTTATAAAGAACTGTGAGTTTTATAATATGGACGGTGAAGCGGTTGTTCTTGAAGGCTGCGACGGTGCTTTGGTAACGCATTGCCGTGCAATTGATTGCTGTCAGGGAGTCGGTCTTGATGAAAACGGAGAAATTCTGTATTTTACTGCCGCAATGTGGACCCATTATTCATCAAACTGTACTTTCAGTTACTGTGAAATAGCGGGTCAGAAAAACTACGGTGACGGAATGACTGTGGATTTTGACCACGGCTCATATAACTGCACATACGAATATATTTATTCTCACGATAATATGCGTTTTATGTGCAACAACCCTGCCAGCGGCGGTAACAGAGGCAATACGGTAAGATACTGCCTTTCTGTTAATGACAATCAGGGCAGAAACAAAATCGGTGTATCCGACGGTGAATGGAATTTCAGTTTTTATAACAATACAATAATCAATTCGTCAGAATTTCAGATGACACAGATTTACGATTCACTGTTTGCAAATAACATTATAGTTTTCAAAGACGGTCATAAGTTTTATCATATAAATGAAGAAGCGAAAAACTGGAATAATGTGTTTGCCAACAACTGTTATTACAACACATTTAACCCAGCATTTGACAAAGATGCTTTAAACACTCTTCCCGGCTTTGTGGGCGGTGACGACCCGATAAAAGCATATCAACTTGCAGAAGGCTCACCGTTAATCGGAGCAGGCTTTAAGATAGAGGATGGCTGTATGACAGATTTCTACGGCAATGAAATAACAAGCAACAACATCGGTTGTTATTCTGCCGACGGAGAAAAAGCCGAGTTTAAAGCGGAAAACTTTTTTGAAAAAGCCGTAAGATTTATCCGTCAGGCATTTGAAATCGCAATTGTTGAAATCCGAAAATTAATTGTTGACATTTTTGACTAACAGCAAGTTAAACTTTCCCGCAGTATATCATTGCTCGACAGTTCATTTGACAAAGGAGCCTATTGTCACAAAAGGACAAACTGTTAAATTATAATTTGTCAGACTATCTTCATAAAAACATTGAACCACTTCATATCGGTGCTTATATGGCACTGTATGAAGTGGTTTTTATGTAATGTTAAAGTGTAAATTTATCAGTTTCTTTAAGATTAAGCAGTGTTATTAAATCCTCAAAATCAGATTTTGCTGTTGCCAATGCACTTGTTTTATGCGAATCGCTGCCGAGATAAAATTTACATCCGCATTCCTTTGCAATAAAATACGGGCGGAGAAAAATTTCTTTTTGCTCATCAGTCATATTTATTGTTTTAACATTCAATTCAATGCCTACACCCTTGCGTGAGCATTCGCTGAATATTGAACACATTGTTGCATCAGAAATCAGAGACAATGTTTCTGCGGTTTGATTTTTGAGTATGTGCCCTGTTGTCAGATGAGCAATACCGATTTTATTGAAAGGCAAATCTTTTAAAAGCAGGTTTTCCAACTTATCAACCCAATGGAACGCTGCTTCTTCAGGATTAGTTATTTTTGTTCTGACGGTGTTTCCGTCAAGATGAAGATGTGTTGTTGCAACAACAATGAAATCAAAAGCATAAAATCTTTCTTCGCTTACACCCAGCACATTATTGAAATCCATATCGGTTTCACAGCCGAAAAGAAATTCTATGTTATCATCTTTCGGCAAGGGTAATACAGATGAAATGTGAGAATAATCATGCTCTTCAATCCATTCTGCCTCGCTCTTAACCTTTTCATCCCAGAAATGATTTGTAATGCAGATTTTGTTAAAACCGTTTTCTTTCGCATAGTTCAGTATTGCTTGCGGCGTTTGATTATCATCACGGCAGCACAGCGAAACCGTTGAATGAATATGAAAATCATGATCGGCAACATATCTCATACCGCGAACCTCCGAGTAATTAATATCCGAAATACTGCACGCAATACTGTTCAACAGTATTTATATATTCCATTTCGCAAAGCGGGTCAAGACCCAAACCGTGATTGGAAAGCGGATAAAGTATATAATTGTGAACCGCACCTGCATTTTCAAAAGCAGTTTTTATTCTTTCAGCATTTCCTGAAGGAACAATCATATCCGTACCGCCGTAAGCAAGAATTGAAGGAACGGTATCTTTGGTTACATAAGCGGTGGGAGAAACAAGGTTTATTACTTTCTCGACCTCACCGTTTGCAATCATTTCATCCGTGATTTCAATTCCCGAAAGCATACTCGCAAGACCCGTGCTGCCCCAGACTTCTGAATGAAAATCTGACGGTCCAACCTGATTTGCAGTAAACACAAGATCAATCGCAGATTCATCTGCCCTTGAAAATCCGTAAAGCATCGAAAGATGTGCTCCTGCAGAATAGCCCGAAACGGCAAGTTTTGTGATATTAAGCCCCTTTTCTTCGGAAAAATCTTTTATTTTATCAATCGCCTTGCCAATTTCGTCACACATTGTAAGAGCAGTCACCTTGCCGAAAAGACCGTCTGCATAGAGGGTATAGTTCATCGTTGCTGTGATATAGCCTTTCTTTGCAAATCTTTTACACTTTTCCGCCATATCCTCTTTGTTGCCGCCTGTCCATGAACCGCCGTGAATGTAAAGAATAACTCCGTTATGCTCATTATCATATGCAGATTCGGGAACATAGATATCCATGATATTTCTTTCGGCATCGCCGTAAGCAAGATTTTGGAAAACACCATATTCTTCAAACGATAAACCACCGATAAAGGTTGAAAAAACGCTGAATGAAGAAAGTATAACAGCAATTATTCTCTGTAAAATCTGTAACATTTTTCTCTCTCCCTTTAAAAGCAATTACAGAATAAATCTGAAAGCATAAATTACAACATTCAGAATATTATTGAAAACAAATCTTATAAAAGTGAAAACATAAGGGAATTCAAAATCCCAATCATCAAATGTATCAAGAGAACCGATTAAAGATGAATCATAGGTTATCTCGGGATTCTTGAACGCCTTGGTTTCGATTTTCATAATACACAGATTCTTGCAGGCTTCACGCAAAGCGTTGCCAAAACCGACGGGATCTTTTGCATAGGCAAGTTTTACAGCCGCTTTATGCTGAAGTGCCTGCAGTGACCACATACCCGTTAGAATTGTATCGTTGCCGTTATAAACCGCAAGAACAGGACTCATATATCCGCTGCCGGTGAAGTTAGAAGAATAGTCTGAAACAACAAAGCCTTCAAATCCCCACTCTTCTCGGAGAAGTTCTTTAAGAAGTGCGGAACTTGAGCCGCACCATTTTGTGCCGATTCGGTTATATGCTGACATAATACCCTTGGGCTGTGCTTCCTTGACGGGGATTTCAAATGCCTTAAGATAGATTTCACGCATCGCCTGCTCATCACACCAAGTAAAAATACCGTTTCTGTGGGATTCCTGGTCGTTAAGTGCAAAATGCTTGATTGTTGTCACAAGGCTTTGGGAATTTGCGCCCTTGATTATTTCAGCCGCCATAATACCCGAAACAATCGGGTCTTCAGAGAAATATTCAAAGTTCCTGCCGCCTCTGGGATTGCGATGGATATTTGCGCCGGGGGCATACCAGGTATCCGTGCCCATATCTGCGGCTTCTTTTCCTGCACCCTCACCCATTTCATAAGCAAGGTCAACATTCCATGTGCATCCAATTGCGGTTGCGCAGGGGTATGCCGTGCCGCTGTCGGTGTAAACAAGTCCGTTTCTGCCTTTTACGCTTGAAGGGCCGTCGTTATCCATTGTGTGAGGAATTCCCAGACGCTCAACGCCGTGGGTTTCATAACCGCCGTTAATAACGAGCATTGTCATTTCATCAAGAGTGAGTTGATCAAGAAATGCATCCCAAAGGCTTTCATCCTCTGCAACATCCTGTAAAGTAATGGTTTTATCATATTTAACGCCCATTTTAGGTGCTTCACCATCTTTTATGGGGTCTGGAGTTTTATCAATGTCAATCAGATAATCGTCCTTATCAAGTTCACGGAGTTCGGGATAAGTTCCCTCAACATCGGCTCTTGACATAATCTCATATCCGCTGTAAATATCCTCAAAAAGATTTTCAATTTCAGTTCCTGTTACGGGGTCATTCTTAATTATCTTTGTTTCTGAGATTTCATAATCATAGTCTGCAATGTGATTTCTGACATCGTTTGCAACAATGATTTTATATGTACCTTTTTCAAGCACCCATGCTTCGTTCACCTTATAATCATAGGATGCCATATCGTCTGTTTTGAATGATATTGTGAGGGTTTCGCTTTCACCAGGGTCAAGCATATCTGTTTTTGCAAAACCGCCGAGACAGATTGCACTCTTTTCAATGCCGCCTTCGGTATAAGGAGCACTGTAATAAATCTGGACAACCTCTTTGCCTGCTATATCACCTGTGTTTGTGACTTTTACTTCAACCGTTATATTTTCCGAATCAAATTCCGTTGAAACAACCTCTTTTTCAAATCTTGTGTATGAAAGACCGTAGCCGAAGGGATATTGCACCTTCTCTTTTGCAAAGGTTTCAAAATAACGGTAGCCTATATAAATACCTTCATAATACTCAACGAAATGCTCGCCGCCGTTATACTTATTGCTTCCGAAACATTCACTTGAAGGGTGGTCATCAATGCTGTATGTAATTGTATCTGTAAGTTTACCCGATGGATTGACTTTGCCGTCAAGCATCTGAGGTACGGCGGTCATGCCGAATTCACCAGGAATCCAGATAATTGCCGCAGCCTTGATACTCTCGTATTCGTTAATCCAGCCCATTTCCATAACATTTCCGATATTGAAAAGAACAACAACATTTTCAAACGCAGATGTTACCTTTTCAACCATTGCTTTTTCATCATCGGAAAGGCTTAATGTTTCAACCGTGTGGTCTGTTCCTTCTGCACTTGTTCTGCTGATAACGATTATTGCTGTATCAGAAAACTTAACCGCATTTTCAAGAAGTGCATCTGTAAGATACTTGGGATTCATTTCTTCAAGAGTATTCTTGGCAAGAAGCACCTGAAGAAGATTGTTAATAACGGTATTATCGGTTTTGGGAAGTTCGTTTGAAAGGCAATGCTTCTCATAAAGAGCACGAAGTTCGGAATTATATTCTATTCCCTCTGCTTCAAATGCTTCATAAAGGGTTACGGGATCATCGGTTGTTATTGCACCCGATCCTGCTCCGCCGAAAAACGGACAAACCGAACCTGCTCCGAAGATATTGACCTTTTTGTTTGAAAGCGGAAGAAAATTATCCTCGTTTTTGAGAAGAACGATTCCTTCGCTTTCAATCTGAATTGCGGTTTCACTTGTTTCCGCTATAATTTCAGGGTCAACGTCACCGCTTGTTGCGAAAGCAAAATTGCTGACAAGCATACTCAAAACAAGTGCAAGGGATATTACCTTAAAAAAATTCTTCTTCATCGAAACACCTCTTTACTCAATTCTTGATTCCATTATACTTTGATTCTTTTATTGTTTCAATAACGAAATATGAGCATATATGTTTAATTTTGTTCAACAAATTACAATTGTGTCTTAAAGCAAAAATAATTGTTGACCGATAATTAATATAATGATATATTAAAAATAAAGGAAATAGGAGGAAATATAAAATGAAAAAAATCACAACTATTATTTTAAGCATTGCAATGATTTTCTGTATGTTCACGGTTTGCGTATATGCAGAAACCGAAAAACCGTTCTACCTTGTGCTCGGCGATTCAATAGCCTACGGCTCAGGCATTACAAATTCCCGTAATGCCTGCTACGGAAAAATCGTTTCTGATACCAACGGATACGATTACGCAAACCACGCAATTCCCGGTCATACAACAACAAATCTCATTAACCGTCTTAAAGATGAAACGGTTATCGCTGACCTGAAGAAAGCAGATATAATCAGTATTTCAATCGGCGGCAATGATTTTCTTATGAGCAATCTGATTGGTCTTATGTTTGACTCAATTGTTCTCAGCGACCACAGCGAATTCGACAGAATTGCAGACGGTTTTTACACTAATTTCTGCGAAATAGTTGATATCATAAATTCTCATAATTCAGATGCGGTTATTCTTATGCAGACACTTTATAATCCTCAGTCTGGCTATTTGAGAGAGCCTTATCAGGAAGGTGCAGACAGAATCAATGCCGCAATAGAACGCTATAACGCTGAAAATCCGGGTGAAATTGTTATTGTTGACGTTGCCTCGGCACTTGGTGATGATATGGCAAACTTTGCTGATGATGAAATTCATCCCAGCGCACAGGGCAATGAAATTATAGCAAACGTTATTCTTGACAAACTTGAAGAACTTGAGTTTGGAAGCAATACCTCTCCCGTTATTGCAGAAAAAGGTGTAGATATTGAAATTCCTGTAATTTTCACAATGTCACTCCGACTTGCAGGAAACTTGTTCCATGCAATTTCAGTTATATACGGTTTCTTTGCAGGAATATTCTCATAAATTAACAGATAAACTATCCAACATCAAACCACCTCTTATCGGTGCTCGTTTTTGCATTGATTGAGGTGGTTTTGTAGGTTCTGCTCTTTCCTCTGCCGATTGAGTAGAATTTAAACTGCAAAAGTGACCGTTTCACTTCCAATGTTTCGGCAAAGGCTTAAGACTTGCCGCAGATAAACTTGACGAATAGGATTTTTACGCATTAATCCGTCGGTTGATAAACATTACAATAAACAACACTGTAACCCACAAATCTGTGGGCTTTTTTTATATTATCAGCAATAAAATTCAGGTTGTATTTTGTTGCATTTATGATATAATTAGCACAGCAATTTTGTGTTTACATAAAAAGAGGAAATCATATGTCTAAACAAAAATCAACTATGGTCACTGACCTTACAAACGGCAGTGTCACCAAACTGCTGCTCAAATTCGCATTTCCGTTATTCGTTTCAAACGCACTTCAAGCAATATATAATATTGTTGATATGATCATTGTCGGTCAATATATCGGCGGCGAGGGTATGTCAGCCGTTTCTATCGGAGGCGATGTTCTTCATCTGTTAACCTTCGTTGCTATGGGATTCTCATCTGCAGGTCAGGTGCTCATCTCACAGGATGTGGGCGCAAAGCGTATGGATGACGTCCGAAAGACAATAGGTACTATGTTCACCTTCCTTCTGGGTATATCGCTTGTTATTTCCGTCGGTTGTTATTTCATCCGTAACTTAATGCTTGATTTACTCAACACCCCTATTGAATCCTACGCTTTCACAATGGACTATACCGTTACCTGTATTTTCGGATTGTTCTTCATTTACGGTTATAATATCATAAGCGCAATTCTTCGAGGTATGGGTGACAGCCGCCGACCGTTTGTATTCATTGCCATTGCTGCAGTGGTTAACATAGTGCTCGACCTTTTGTTTGTTGCAGGTTTAAATATGGAGGTTTTCGGCGCAGCATTGGCAACTGTTATTTCGCAGGGATTAAGTTTCGTTATTGCACTTACATATTTATTCATAAATAAAGATAGTTTTGGATTCGACTTCAAACCTGCCTCTTTCAAAATCGACCCTCAGGCATTTAAAAAACTGGTGGCTCTCGGCGTACCTATGGCAATCCAATCTGCAGCAATTAACCTTTCAAAGATTGTTCTTACATCGTGGATTAATCTTTACGGCGTTGTCTTTTCGGCACTCTCAGGACTCTACAACAAAATTAATATGATGATCGGCATTGTTTCTCAGTCATTCACCACCGCCGGCAGCACAATGGTCGGTCAGAGTCTTGGCGCAAAAAAATATGACCGTGTGCCAAAAATTATGAAAGTTGTATTATATAGCAGCGTTCTTATCTCCACTGTTCTTGCTGCTGCATTGTTTTTCTTCTCCGAGCCTATCTTCAGAATGTTCACCGGTGACGAGGAAGTGCTTGCTATAGCATCCATAGTTGTTCTTCCGGCAATTCTCAATATGTACGGTTCCGCCACCCGTTCCGTGAGTTTTTCCCTTATGAACGGTTCAGGCAATGCCAAACTGAACTTTGCCGTTGCCATCATTGACGGTATGATAAGCCGTATCGGCATTTCGGCTCTGCTTGGCTTTGTGGTTGGAATGGGTTGCCAGGGTTTCTGGTACGGCGATGCCATTGCAGGCTATATGCCTATAGTTATCGGACTTATCTTCTTTTTATCGGGCAGGTGGAAAAAAGATAAATCCGAGCAAACTAAACTACATCATAATAAACCCTTATAAAACAGCAAACCACTTCACTGTGCTTTACGCATAATGAAGTGGTTTTTCAATTACTTTTTATTGTTATAAAATCCGTTTGTATCAATTTTGAGCAACTTTATCGCTTTGTTAATCAGCGAAGAAAAATCATTGCGTGTCAGATACATAATTCCTTTTATAAGCGGTGATACTTTGAAGCCTGCCATTGCATTGACTGTTCCGAGATAGAAGTCATCGGGAAAACGGGCGTCTTTATCTTTCGGCACGCTGTCCGCCGTTTCAAGCATCCACTCAAGAAGCTTTGAACGCATATCGGCAATTATTGCTGAATATTCAGGATTATCTATTTCGTTTATTTCTTCACCCTTTGAGAGATCATAGAATTCATCGGTTTCATAAAGCCGCATAACATATTTATAATCCTTTGAACGAATCATAACCGCCTTGGTGTGCTGACCGTCATTCTTCTGCTGAATGTTAATTCTAGGCGCATATTCATCGGCAACAACTCCGAAATAATTTTCAACCTCTTCGGTGCAATGGGATTCGCTCATCAATCTGCCGCCCTCACTGCAAACAAAATCACGCACGGAAACTGATTTGTCGGCTATTGTATCAACAAGTGAACGGCCAAAATGAGTATATGATGCCTCTGCTTTTGTAATATCAAGAACAGTTGCAAAGAAATCAATAAGTTCAACAGGATTATCATTTATGCCGTTATCTGTTTGCATATACTTCGGAAGTTTTACAATAAGAGGAACGTTCACAAGGCAATCGTCAAACAGATTCTGTGCTTTTTCGGGTATACCGTAATCAGCAGTAAAATCTCCGTGATCGGAAAAAAAGAAAATTGCAGCATTATCATATCTGCCCGTATCTTTGAGCGCCTGAATAATTCTGCCTGTCATCTCATCAATCCTTGCGCATTGGGCAAGATAAGTCTTTCGCAGAGCAGTTATGTTTTCAGTATCCCAATCAGCAATTCCGAGCGCATCGCAAAGTTCATACTGCATCGACGGCTTTTTATCTTCGGGCTTTGACGGCGCTTTTGCAGGCGGAATTTTTGATTCGTCAATCAAATCAAGGAATCTCTTTTCTGCGTGGTATGGCGGATGCGGATTATTAAGACCGAGAAACGCAAAAATCGGCTCATCGGGTTTCGTTTTTCTGATTAAATCTTCACAGCCTTTTGTCCACACCCAATCGTTATCATGGCACATACCGTCAGATTCTACGTTTGTAATTTCGCCTCTGTAAAAACTAAGGTATCTTTTATCTCCCTTTTCGCCTCTGCCTTCATCCTTCGGTTTCTTGCCGCATTTGTTATATATTTCGCTTGTGCATTCTTTAAGCCACCTTGTCTGTTGCCCTGCAAGGCAGTCACCTCTGCCGCTTGTCCAGACATAGTATCCGCTGTTTTTGAGTATGCGGTAAAGATTATCCTCACCCTGACGGAGCAGATAACTCATTGTACGGTGACCGTTTGTGTGAGGATAGGTTCCTGTCATAAACGAGCATCTTGACGGTACACACACGGGATTCTGAGAGAAAGCGTTGCTGAAACTGACACCCTCATCAGCAAGAGTATCAAGGTTGGGTGTATATGAAGCAAGGTTACCAAGATGATGCAGAGAATCTGCCCTCATCTGGTCAGGATTGATGACTATAATATCGGGTCTGCGGTTCATATCTTCACTCCCTTTTTCCTTGCCTGTTCTTCCATTTTGCGTGAATATTCAGCCTCGTCTCGCAATTCTTTTTCGGCTTTTATTCTTGCCTTTTCTTTCTGTTCTCTGAACTTTTGCATATATTTTTCAAGTTCAGCCTCATAATTAAGTTTACTGTTCTTTGCACACTTTTCTTTGAGTTCGACTTTGAATGATTCAATTGCCTTGGCGTCAAGTTCTTCCTGAATGATTCTTGCTTTTTCGGCAGGCTCAACCCATTCCTCTCCGCTTGCCTTACATTTATCAATCTGTCTCTGACGGATAATTTTTTGAATTGCAGGTAATTTCAGTTCAACGTCAAGGAAACGCAGAAGAATTGCAAGGCCTGCGTGAATGAATATATTCATACCGACAAACGCCCAGACAATTGCTGATATAACTGAATCGGGCTGGGTTGTAATGCAGTTGCCTGCGGCATCAAATTCAGGCTGAATATAGCCTCTGATAAGGAGATTGAAAATGCCGATGCTCAAGCCGACGGCAATGGTGTTCATCGAGTTGATAACGCTCGTTGCAACACCGTCACAGCGGAAACCGTGTTTATACTCAATCTCATCAAAAACGCCTGCCATAAGCGCAGGGAAAACATAGGCGGCAGGCACGATACCCATATTCATAATGAACTGACCGATAAGAACGGTAACAAGATTATCGGGTGCAATAAAAGTAATAATGTCGCCGACTACGCAGAGAATAAAGCCTGTTGCAGTAACTGTCTTTTTACCGAATTTCTTTGATAAGGGCCATACAAGGAATATGCCTATACCCATGGGCAGACCGCCGATAACATTGAGAAGTGTCTGTGTTATACCGTCGGCGTATGTGCTGCCGAGCACCCAGTTTGCATAGTATGTCATGGCATTTGAACGTGTAAGCTGACCTACCCAATAGAAAAGCCAGAAAGCAACGAGAATCCACCAGTTTTTGTTTTGCATACAGGCCTTGATTTTTTCTTTAAAGGCTATGTTATCCTCTGACGCTTTTTCAGGGTTTTCAAGAGTAACTCTTTCTTTTGTAAAGTAGTATTCAAGGAGCATAACGGGCAGCATTATTATTGCCGCAACCGTCATAAATGTTACCCACGCATCAATATCGCCCTTGATTTTCGGAAGAACAAGCATCGGAAAAAGAAGAGCAACAAGAATGCCTGTTATTGCGATATTTGCAACATTGTTGAACACCGCAAGCTGACTTCTCTGCATATCGTTTCGTGTTGAAAGCGGAACCATCATCATATGAGTGATGTTATACATAGTAAATGCGAAGCAATAGTACAGATTGTATGTGAAAATTATGTAGATTGCCTTTACAGTTGTTGACGCGTGAGTGGGAACAAAATACAAAAGAACTCCGCACAAAACTACAAGAGGAATTGAAAGCAGTAGCCACGGTCTTGCCTTGCCCTGAACAGTTTTAGTTCTGTCGATAATTGCACCCATTATCAGGTTTGTTATCGCATCGAGAATTTTTGACAGAACAGGAAAAACAACAAGGAACATTCCGCCCCATACACCGCTCATACCAAGTTCATCGGTATAGAATACATTGAGAAATCCCTGCGCAAGAAGTGCATTTACGAGCAAAGCACCTGCGGGTCCGATAAGATAACCGAGAAACTTTTCTTTTGCGGTTGTGTTGTAACTTTGAATACGGGACTCAAATAATTTTGAAGATAAAACTTTCAAGTTTTCCGCCTCCGTTGACAAATTTATTTGATTAAATTATACTACTGAATATAAAGATAATCAACAGACTGTTCGATAAGTAACTGCTTCTTATCGAACGGATATAAGAGGAAGTGTTCGTTAAATGGACATAAGAATAAAAAGAACAAAGAAGATGCTTGAAAACGCACTTTTTGAACTGATGAAAGATAAACCCGTTGAAAAGATAACTCCGACGGAGCTTTGCAGAAAAGCAACGGTTAACAGAAACACGTTTTATTCCCATTATTCAAGCGTTTCCGAGCTTTATGAAAGCATTGAAAACAGCCTTATAAACTCCGTTGACGAATCGCTCAACGAAAGCAACACAACCGTTGAAGCGATAACTGTTGTCTGCCGTATGCTCAAAGCAAATCATACACTTTCAAACATCATTTTTTCAAAACACCTGAGTTCAAAAATAATGAACCGTGTTTTCATTATGACAAACAGATTCAACATGAACAAAATGAAATCCGAAAACAACAATCTCTCGGATAATTACAAGCATATGGTTTCGGCTTATACGATTATGGGCAGCGCCGCCGCACTTGAATGCTGGGTCAGAAACGGTATGCAGGAATCACCCGAAGATATAGCGGAATTCATCTGGAATATATCCAAAAACGGTTCATCGGTTGTAACAAAATAATAAGTTTGATAAATAAGAATTTGACGAGGAAACATTATGATTACATATTCGATAATTATGTTTTTGACATCGACACTTTTTGGTGTGATTGGTGTTGCAATATATCGGGGAAAAACCAATTTGATTCATGATTATCATCAAACAAACGTTACCGATAAATCCGCATATGGAAAATCTTTTGGAAAAGCTATGTTTGTTATCTCAACGGCACTTTTGCTCAGCGGAATAGTAAGTCTGCTGGGAGATTCGGAAAAGATTGCATTGGTTGCGGTTGCAGTATTAATTGTTGGATTAATAATCGGATTTATCTGCATTTTTTGCGTGCAGAAAAAATATAATAACGGTGTTTTTTGATTGACAAATTCCAATTTATCAAACTCTCCTCACAAAAACATTAAACCACCTCTTATCGGTGCTAATTTGCGCATCAATTGAGGTGGTTTTGTTTGTATGGTTTTTCCCCTGCCGTTATAGCAGAAACGATTATTTTTCTATATTAATACATGTATAAAAAACACAGAATTCTTTTTCCGTTATCGGGATGTTACTTTGCAATATCTGCCGATGTTAAATATCAACTGCGGATTGGTCAATCGTTTGCCGAAGGCAGTAATATTTTCAAGTTCTACTTGCACGGTATTTGTATTACTGTTTGTTCCTGCTATTTTCGGCTTCATATAGGATGTATAAGAAATATTTCTGAAAACAATATTTTTAATCTCGAAATTCTCCGCTTCCTCATCATAAATTTTTACAAGAATCGGTCTGCCTTCATCGCGGAATATTTCTATATTCTCAAAAAAGACACCATCAATACTGCCCTCTGTCTGTTCTGCAACAACCACGAGAGAACCTATTCTGTCATTGTTCCAGATGCCGTCACGGTAAACGACAGCACAGTCACGGAAAGTAACATCGGAAATCTTTTTGTTTACTTCACCGGTTATGCCAAAGCATCTTGCATAACCGCCCCATGCAATACAGTTTGTAAAAGCAATGTTTTTGCTGTCCATTACACCGCCGAGCGCTTTTACCTCAAATGTATCATCTGCTACTCTTGCAAAACAATCGTTTACTTTTACATTATGGCTGTTGCATATTGCAAATCCGTCGCAATTTCCGCGGTTTCCTATAATATCAACCTGCTCAATATTTACATTGGTGCAACAATAGGAAATAAATGACCATTCGGGAGAATTTATAATCTTGATGCCGCTTACATTGATATTGTTACAGTTAGTGAAAACCACACCGCGGCGCTCACGCCTGTCAAGACGGGTCATATCAATTACTCCCCTGCCTGTAAGGGTTAAATTATTACAATTGAAGAAATTCAGGAACGGATATCTTGTAAGCCCGATTGCATTATGTCCGGGTGCGCTCGGTTCAAAGTATTTGTTCTCATCCTCTGCGCAATCTATATCATAAAGGTGATTTGCAATAACATATGCTCCTTCTCTGAGATAGATTACCTGATTATTCTGAGCAACAAAATTGACATAATCATATTCATAAACGCCCTTGTCAAGAACGATTACATTATCTTCGCCGTATTCTTCAATATATTCTGCAATTTCAGCATCCTCGTCGATTTTTTCACGCACAATAAGAGTATACCCGTAATATTGATTTGCGTCGTTAAAAAGAAAAGTGTATATGCCGGCTTTACTAATTGATGCTGTTACCTTATTATCTGAACAATGTGCTTTTACGCCGTGAGATTCGGGTAAAACGATGGCGTTTTTAAGCGCAACATCCGCTCCTGTTATTTCGATGTTGAACGAAAAATCTTTGCTTGTATCAACATAAATTTCGGAAAAAGAATGAAGCGTTCCCGTATCATCCACACGGATAAAAACAACTGAAGCATACACAGGAATTTCCGTGTTGCTTACTTTTGCTGTATAATACGGAGAAATAATAATTCCGTTGATATCATCATATCCGCCCGATTGAACATATTCGGGCAACTGAGCCGATGCGCGGCCCACAAGTTCCTGCTCGGTAAGCCCTGCTTCTTCAAGGGTGACGATGGCTTCATCGGGGTATTGAAGAAAAGAAAAATCAAAATTATCACTCTCGGGATAAACGGTAGCAGGGAAAAGCAGGTTTGAACAAAAAATTGAAAATGAAGTAAAAACCGTAAGCAAGAATTTAATAAAAGTTTGCATTTGATTTTCCGCCTTTCCTAAACAAAAATGTGACGATTGACATTGTTAAGATTTGCTTTTAGATTATTATAGCATACTGATTTTTCTAACTCAACCCCATATACATGAAAAAACTAAGCCGTCCGAGTTTTCGGACGGCTTGTTTCAATATTTATAAATTATCAAGATTTGCACCCTTTGTTTCTTTAACTTTAAGGGTGAATATTACCGCCGCAGCCGTAACTGCAGGGATGGAAATTGTAAGGCAAGCCCACCAAATCGGCATAATCATCATTCCGACTATTATGCTTGCATATCCTACAACAAGACCTATAATAACCAAAAGACCCTCAGCGCCGACAACCGATGCGCGGATATCCGTAGGCACTTTTTCAGTCATCATAACATTCATATAATCTCTGCCGATCCAATATGAACCCTGATAAAGCCCTGCAAACGCACCGACAAGATAGGGATTCCAACCGCAAAGTATGCCTGCAACAAAAAGAACATATCCCGTTACACAGGTAACTGAAAAAAGAGTAACCGTTGTTTTTCTGCCCGCTTTATCAGCAATAAATCCCGAAAGAAAAGTTATTGCCGCATAAATAACAGGCACCATAAACAGCGCTTTTGTAATATCGCTCGTGCTCATTCCGGCACGGTGCATAGATGATTCAAAATAAAGCGCAATCGCAGGCATTGCGGCATCGAAAATAATATGCGCTATAATGAGCATTTTTGTATCCTTGTTTGAGAAAATATATTTTACGCCGTTAAACACACCGGACTGATTTCTCTGCGCTTGCTTTTGCTGCTTTTTAAGTTCTTTTTCTGCCTGCCTTTCTTCATATGAGCGTGAAAGATACTCTATTCTTTCTTTGATAAAAACCTTTGTATCTTTTGCCAAAAGTATAACAAGCACAGTTGTCGCAAAACCGATCAATGCAGGAACAAGAAAAATCTCACGCCATTTTGTTGCATCGTTACCCATAAGCATATCGCGGAGTGCAGGAATAAGGATAACACCTAAAATGCCGAAACTTTTAAGGAAACTGTAAATTTTTGCGCGGTGTTTGTCGGGCGCTTCTTCAAGAATATAGATAATCTGAATATCGTGACCCATAAAGAAACTTATGATTGCAAAACCAACAAGAAACATTATGTAACTTGATGAGAGATGTATTACCATAAGACCCGTTGCCATACCGAGAGTTGAAAGGACAAAAAGCGGTTTTCTGCCCCATTTATCGGCAAGGGCCTTATAAAACGGAGTAAACAAACCTAAAACATAAGTAAAAACACCGATTCCCGAATGAAACGCAAGACCGTCTTCGTATGTATAGTATTTACCCATAAACGGATTATTGACAAAGAACTCCGTTACAAAAGATGACTGCACCGTAACTGTGAGGTTACTTGTAACTTCATCAAGAATATTAACAATTGCAATAAGTATGAGTAAAATTAAAAAATATTTGCTGCCGGAACTTCTGTTTTTCATTTTTTTGAGCCTGTTAAGTTCATGTTTCTCACTTTGTAAAATCTTTTCGGTAGTTTTCATATATATCTTTCCTTGCCAAAAGTTATTTATGGAATTATTATAAAACATCATACCGCAATTTACAACCCAAAAGTCTTGTAATTTTGAATAAAAAGCAAAGGACTGTTTTATAATCAAAACAGTCCTTTGTCATTACTTATGATTTTTTATATAGTGTTTATAGAATTTTACACAATAGGCAACTTCGGTTACACCGATGCTTTCATTTGCGGCATGCATGGCGGCAAGTTGCTCGTTGCTCATCTTGATTGGGCAGAAACGCAGACAATTATCAGCAATTTCTTCATAATGACGGCAATCCGTTCCGCCTGTCATAAGGTAAGGAATAACACCTGCCTCAGGATAACATTCGTTAAGGCATTTTTTAAGATATCCGAACTCCTCGCCGTTATAATCAACGCAGTTTGATGCGTTTCTTGCGTGAATAACCTCAAATTCGAGATCATATTTATCTGCATATTTCTTAAGCACTGCAAGTGACTGCTCTGCATTCTGATGAGGTGACGGACGCAGATTACATACTATGTATGCTTCCGAAGGAATAACATTGGGGCTGTGCGAACCTTCTGCCATTGTGCAGCAGAATGTTGTTTTTACAAATGCGTTACACATAGGTGAAACCATGGGCAGAACTTTGGTAAGCAGACCCTTGAACAGCCACATATTACCAAGCACCATTCTCAGCGGAAAACCGAGAAGAGGTGCAGCCTGATCAAGCATAGCATAAACAGGGCCTGATATTTCCGCCTTAAAAGGTTTATCTTTTTCAATATCCGCAACAAACTTTGAAAGCCTTGCAATAGGTGTGTTGCTTTTGGGAGTTGAGGAGTGGCCGCCCTTACCCTTCGCGATAACTTTAAGGTCAATATACCCTTTTTCAAGCACGCCGATTGCGGCACACCAGCCTGCCATGGTAGGCAGAGCATCTTTAAGGATTGCGCCGCCTTCATCCATTGCAACATCAAGATGAACACCTTTTGATTTAAGGTGATTTACAAGTTTTATTGCGCCCTCGCCTGATATTTCCTCATCAACCGCCGTTGCAAGGTAAACATCACAAGGAGGTTCAAATCCCTCCGCAAGAAGTTCTTCAACAGCCTGAAATTCTGAGAAAAAGGTTGATTTACAGTCCATCGCGCCTCTGCCGTGGATATTTCCGCCCGAAATCTCACCTGAGAAAGGATCCCTGTCCCAATTAGGTTCGTCGGCGGTAACAACATCCTGATGACCCATAAGAAGAATACCGTTTCTTTTGGCATCTTTACCTGACCAACGGAAAATGAGGTTGCCCTCTATTTCAGTGCATTCAAGTTTTGAAAAAACAAGAGGAAAGTTCTTTTTCATAACCTCATGCAGTTTATAAAACTGTGTAAGATCCGTGTTGCCTCTGAGCGAAACCGTCGGCACTTGAACCATCGCTGAAAGTTTCTGTGCGTAATCAGCCGCTTCCTTTTCAGTGGGATTAATAGCAGGTGCATTTGTGTTGGGTTTAGCCTTAATCTTTATTGCTCTTACTGCTGCAACTGCAACCAAAAGCAGGATAACAGCAAGAATAACAAGCAACGCTATACCTATATACTTCATTTGTATCATATCCTTTCGGTTATTTTGCCGTAATATTATATCACTATATTTTAAATAAGTAAATACAATAAGATGAGTTAAATTTGATTTTGTTAAAAGAGATAATGTCATCCGTTCTGTCATCGAAAAATAATTATTGCCATTTCAAAAATCTATGTTATAATTTTTGAAATGAATTTTGATTGATAAGGGTGATTCGATGGATAATCGTATAGAAAAGCAACTTTCATTTTCATTGGAAATTGATAAACTGAAAAACATATTCAGGCAAACTCACTTATCCGATAACGGAAGAAATGAAAACGATGCAGAACACTCCTGGCACATGGCAATCATAGCATACATACTCAAGGAATATTCAAACGAAGAAATTGATATTGCAAAAGTAATGCTTATGTGCCTTATTCATGATATCGTTGAAATAGATGCCGGTGATACGTATGCTTATGATAGCGACGCTTTGCAATCCCAAAAAACCAGAGAAGACCGTGCCAAACAAAGAATATTTTCAATTTTACCTGCAGAGCAGGCAAAAGAACTTATAGCCTTGTTTGATGAATTTGAAGCATACGAAACCGCTGAATCAAAATTTGCCCATGCAATGGACAACATTCAACCGCTTATTTTAAACAACAGCAATAATGGCGGTGACTGGCGTGAACACAATGTTACCGTTGAACAAATTTACAAAAGGCAAAGTAAAACAAAATCAGGTTCAGAAAAATTATTTGAGATTACAGATGCTATAATTCAGGATAATATTAAAAAAGGAAATTTAAAGTTATAAATAAACTCTTTCAATAACTAATGCACCCCAAATCTTTATCATTTGGGGTGCATTTTATGAATACTGTGCAAGTTTTATTTGCCGAGAAAAATCTCTCGTATATTTGCTATTTCCGCCGAAGTGACACCAGTCGAAAGAAGATAGTTTACCGCTTTTTCCTGAATAGTTACTCCATCGTAAGATTTAAGTCTTCCCACAAATTCGTTCATTTTGCTCAATCCCCACATTTCACCGTGACAGAATGACGAAAGTTGATATTCCTTCATCAAGTCTTTTTCACTGACTCCGAGGATTGCTTCAAGAAGATAGCAAACAGTTCCTGTTCTGTCCATACCGTGTGTGCAGTGCATAAGTACAGGATAGTTATTTTTGTTTGCAAGGTCAGCAAATATTTTTCTGATTGCTGCCTTGCCTTCAGATGTAAATGCACCGTCATACATTGGTGCACCGTAATATACATGCTTAACACCGGCACCAAGCGCATTTGTTCCGTTTTTGTTATCGCTTGAATACCTTAAGTCCATATCGGTGCGAATACCGAGAACGGTCAGCATTGTATTAACACCGTCGGGAGTAATTGTATATTTTGATTCGACTGCTCCATCCAACTCTGCGCTTCGATATAACAAGCCCTGCTTGATAACCTTGCCGTCAGCAGTTTTCCAGTTGCCTATATCACGCAGATTATAAACACCGTCAACAGAAAGAATACGCGGAGTATCCGCTGTTTTGAAACTTCCCGCTACACTTGTTTTTGAACCATTTGATATTTCAAGAGTAATCCGGTAATAATACTGAGTATTTACTTTTAAATGGTAAACATCAACGCTTGTTTCATTTTCATCAAACGGATAGCAAACCGACGGAGTCATATTCTCGTTTTCAGAAACAAAAACATCAGCACTCTTAACTGAATAACCGCCGGGAATCCCCGTCACTTCATACGAAAGAGTTACAGGCAATCCCACATCAAGCCTGCCCATCGCTGCATAGTCTTTGTAAACATCAAATGCATCATCGTCTTCAGATTCCATGTAAACCTGAACTGCAGTGCCTGCTATTACAACATCCTCATCAAAAAACGGTATTTTAATATTAAGGGTGGAGTTTGTTTGAAGAATTACATCATTTTTGCCGCCCGAACTTTCAAAATCTGAATTTGATTTGCCGTCAAGTGAAACACCGACAATTACCAGTATACCTATAAACAAAAGAGCAATTAAAATATTGGAAATCCTGTATTTATAGCGTTTGAAAAAATGTTTTGCCTTTTCCTTTTTGTGATTTTTGCTTCTTTTTTTTGAACTGTGGTGATGATGTCCGTGGCTGTGATGGTGTGAATGGTGATGACTGCCTGAAGAATGCGAATGCTCCGTTTTCTCCGATGCATTTATAACTTCATTTTCGCCGTCATCAACATTAATAATTATTTTTTCGTTATTATCCATATCTGTTCTCCCAATCGAGTTCAAATTATAAAACTCACCCGATTTTATTTGCGTGCTTATTTTTTAAAAGTAAAAGTATATTTTTTGCTTCTTTTATAACAAATACAGGGTTAAGTCCTTGTAAAAGCAACCTGTTATTTTCACGAATAGGTTTAATTATAAATCCGAGAACAAAGTTTGCAAAGAACTGTGTAAGCAGTGAAGCAAACGCTGCTCCGCTTGCTCCGAATTGCGGAATAAGGAAGGAATTCAATATTATATTGAACAATGCACCTGAAAGGTTTATAATCCACAGATATTTCTGCTTTTGTTCGGCAAGAATCCAAACATTGCGGACAACTCCCATAACAGAAAAAAGAAAATACCAAGTTAAAATCTGCAAAACAGGAACAGCCGCCAAAAATTCATCCCCGTAAAGAATATCAACAATTATTTTTGCCATAAAGGTAAACACTGCGCTTTGGGCTATTGCCGCATATGAAGTTATGCCGTATAAACGCGACACATTAAGGCTGTACTCTGCAGACTTATCCTTTTTATTTTCAAGAATAATAGGTCTGAAAGAATCAATAACGGCAATATAAACAAACTGAACAATCGTTGTGCATGTTATTGCTGCAGAATAAAAACCTGTTTCGGCAGTTCCCGAAATGAAGGTAAGCATAATGTGGTCTGTATTCTGAAGAATAACGAGCATAAGCGATGCAAGAATATAATGCTTACTACGGGAAAACATTTTTTTTGCGGTTTCAAAAGAAAAACAAAAACGCGTTCCGCCCTTTTTGAAATATATAACCAATAAAAGCAAAGCAACTATTCCGTATTCGATTGAATGAGTAACAGCAAACCAATAAACGCTCTTTTCACTGACAAGCAGGAAGATTCTGTATGCCGCAACAACCACATATGCCGTTAGCATTGAAACCGATGAATATTTTGATTGTAATTTATACTGAAACCAATACTGAATCATTTCAACTGCAGCAAAAAATACCGATAAACTGTATAGAAAACAAACAAGAATTGTTTCTCTTTCATCAGTGTTTGCAACCGAAACAAATACTGTCGTACCGCCGATGCATATCAGACTTGACAACACATTCATTGCAAGCGACGTGCCCAGAATTTCGCCCTCTTTGTGAGGATTTTCAACAAGTTCATGAACCAAGGTTGCATCAAAGCCCAGCCTCATAAGCGGAATTGCAAAAGCCACAACAGATGCGGCATAGTTAATCAGACCGTAGTTTGACGGACCGAGATAACGAGCACACAGCATGCCGACTATGAATTGCAACAGTGACTGAATTACCTTACAAACAATTATCCACTTGGCGTTATTGAATACTTTACTATAGTTCATGTTTCACCAACAAAAATTACGCAGTTTTATAATCGGAAATACCGGTTTCTTCCGTACTTTCCGGCAAAGATGACTGAAGAAACGGCAATACAATTGAAAAAACTGAGAGATAAGCCGCTTCCGTTTTAAGCGCCGAGTTATAGAACACCATAATTATGCAGATAAGTGACATAATCATGCTGATTTGACAATATAGTTCGTTTGATGACCTGTTTTTCATATGCTTCCTTGCATAAACAAAACACAAAACATAAAATCCGATATAGGTAATCAAGCCGACATAACCGGTTTCCAAAAACAGCATTGCACTTGAAAACCAATCATAATGAAGATACGAATGGCTTTTATAGAACGGCGTATTGCATATTTCAAATGCAGAAGTATCACAGTTACCCAAACCTAAGCCAAAAATCTTCTCAAGAGGTTTGGTGAGTATATTATTTGAAATGGTTGGTATAGCGGTAAAACGACCTAAATCCTCCGCTGTTGCATAGTTTGATGCGGTAACCATTTCTATAATGCCGTCAAAAGACAGCATTCCGTCATCTTTGAATATTGTTGCAAGCAACAAACTTGCAAATATCAGCATGACCGTAAAAACCAGCATGAAGAAAAACTTTCTGAATGAAAAACGGGTAATAAGTGCCGAAAAAGCAAGAATAAAGACAAAAAGTATAAAATAAAACTTAAGTTCCGCCATTGCGGCAACAACAAGCGATGCTCCGCACTTTGCCAGACAAACCAAGGGTTTTTCGTTTTTATTCATAAACGACAGTATAGATTTGCTTATAACTATACTGAAAAATATAAACGTAAACGCATTACAGCCTTTTTCAACGCCGAATATTCCGCCAAGGTAGTCCTGTTCATACCCCAAAACAATAAATTGAAAAACAGAAAGAAAAATATTTATCCAAAAAATGTAATCTATAAATTTAAAACATTTTTTAATTTCTGTTTCATCAAAAAACACGGTGTATAAAAGAAATACAATATAAAACCTAAAGTTATTTCTTAAACCCCAGAGATAATAAAACGGTGACTGAAAATTGAAAATATAAACCGTAAAAGTATACAATAAAAAAGCAAGAAAAAAGGCAACAAACGGCATAACCTTTCTGCTGAGCAGGGTTATGCGGCGAAAGAACACAAACATAAACGCAACAACATATGCTGCATCAACAAAATATTTGACAAAACCCGGCAATCCAATAAACTCCGTTAAAAAAGCCATCAGAAACGGAAAAAGAAAAATAAACCACAGCAGCCATTCAGGCAATGTCCGTTTTTGTATGCTGATTATACCAAACCGATTTGCGGTCATAAACAACCTCCGTTAAATTTGTCAGCGGGCTTTATAACGCAGCATCAAAGCACAAAGCCCCAAACACTTATTTCTGAACAATTTCCAGAAAAGTTTTGACCGGCAGTTAGCCAAACTCAAAACATCATTTGTAAGTGTCGATTTTAAAATCTGATTGTTATATATCTGTTTTAATGCATTTTTCTTCTCTTTTGCAGGCATATCCGACGCAACAATCTGCTTCATGCCTGTAAGAGTATATATATGATATCTTGCTTTTATATGGCTGACGGTTTTTTCGGAATACCCAAGCCTCTCACATGCCTGCATACAGTAAGCAAGAAAATTATCATTCATTTTCTGCATATCTTTTTTATATGTTCTTGAAAATGAATTTTCGTTTTGATAATAATAATAAAAATTTTCGGGTAAAAGCGATACCGATTTAATGTATTCAAACAGTTCAACTAAAAAGCAGGCATCTTCCGAGAGAAGTTCACGCTCCGAGTGAAATCCGATGCCGTTATCTTTTATAACGGAAAGTCTGAACATCTTTCCGCAAACGCCGACTCCGAAGCCCTTTTCATTTATAAATAGACCTGAAAGAATATCTTCCGTAACCGCTTTGTTTTCAAAATAAAACTTATCGGTACATATTGGCTTAATACTTGTTTCACCGTTCTTTTTTGCCTCTACCCTGCCGAACATAACTATATCCGATTTGTCTTTTTGCAAAGTTTCAACGCATTTACTGACCGTTGACAAATCCACATAATCATCGCTGTCAACAAAAAGAATAAAATCGCCCTCGGCATTATCAATTCCTGTGTTACGAGCCATACCCGCACCGGCGTTCTGCTTATGAATAACCTTTATTCTTCCGTCACGCTTCGCCCATGAATCGCATATTTCAGGCGACTTATCATTTGAGCCGTCATCAACCAAAATAATTTCGGTGTTTCTGTATGTCTGATCAACAACCGAACAGATACATCTGTCCAAATACTTTTCAACATTGTAAACCGGTATAACAACAGAAACCAAAGGTTGGTTCATATTACGGCTCCTTTCATTAAATTTAATTTAAAAAATATGATACGGCATTGTTCCAATCATAACCGAGAACTGCTTCACGGCTTGATATGTTTCGGGCGTTTATTGCCTGCTCAACCAAGGCATTCAGTCTGCCTCTTTCAAAAGAATCAATATAATAAAAACCGTTTTTGCCAAGGAAAGATTTCATTTCGCCGTAATCGGTAGTGATTACAGGCTTGTTGCATGATGCCGCCTCCATAGCTGACAGCGGAACATCAATACATCTTCCTGCTTCTGAAACAGGGAAAAAATAAACATCAGAAAGTTGATATATCTCTTCAATATTCGGTATGTAGTCATCAATTAATTTTATATTTGAACAACCTGAAAGTTTTGCTTTGAGGTCTTCATCCTGCTCATTTTTGGTCAGAGTGCTTGTAACAAGCAGCACCTGATACTTTTCATCAAATTTCATTAACTCAGCAATATTTCTGCCTTGATTAAGATGACCAACATGTAGGATTACGGGTTTATTGCCGTCAAAGCCGTACTTTATTTTAAGTTCCGAACTTTTTTCGGCAGAAACGGGAACAAATTTCTCGGTATCTACTCCCGTAGTCAGATATGTTACTCGCTTGCCGCCCAATATGCTTTTATAATAATCCGCAGCATCTTTTGAAAAAACTATAAATTCAGCGCCGCTTAACCTCAGGAGAAGGCGTGAAAAAAAGTTGTTATGATATTTCATAACAGAAATCACCTTAAGCCCTTTACCTGAGAACAGCGAAAGAATAAAAACTCTGATTGCCGTTGCAAGCGTTCGCGCAGGAAAAGGAATATAAAGTACCTGCCCTCTGTACCTGCGTATTATTGAAATCAACCGCCTGTTCAACAGAAGTTTGTTGACTTGCAAACAGACATCAGATATTTCAGATTCTCTGTCATATGTTACAACCGTGGTTTGAGGCTGCGCTTTTTTAATTCTGCCGACAAGATTTACCGCAACTTTAAGGCACCCTTCATCTGCAATTTTGCTTAAACAATTTGATAAAACAAGCATTCAATCAAAACTTTCCGTTAAATTTATTCAAAACAGTTTTTCAGAAAATCCTCATAACTTTCAAACATCGGTTTGTGATTTTGCATATAGGCAACGCTTTCATCAAAGTTACCGCCCGTTTCAAGTTGCGCACGGAATTTGGGAACATCGCATGCTTCTTTGGCAGTTGAGAAAAGCATAAAATATTCAAAAAAGACTTCTTTTGGCGGATTTTCACCGAATCTTTCACGGTAAATCCTTGCCATTTCTCTTGCCTCTTCAAACTGCCTGCTTTCCCTTTTGGAATAGTATTCGTCAACCGACATTATTCTTTTTGCCGGCGAACCAGCATAAACACTGTTGCTTTCGCAATCGCCCGTAACAACGCTGCCTGCGCCTATAATCACATTATCGCCAACAGTTACGCCCCTTGTTATAACCGCATTCATGCCTATAAAAACATTGTTGCCGATCTTAACAGGGCTTTGTGCGCCTAAAATAACGCCCTGCGTTTTGGGCTGCTTTTTAAGTACAGACCACGAATAATCGTGAGTCAGAATAATAACGCCGTGAGTTACATTTACATTATCCCCAATTGAAAGAAGCCACGGACAACTTATATCAACAAGCGTATTTGACGGTGAGAAAAAGCGGACATTTTCGCCCACCTGAACACCGTTTTTTCTCAGATGTGCAACAAATTTTTCAGAACTCGCTTTTTCTCTCAGGACTATATTCCGCAAAAAACGCTTTACCATTTCATTCTCCTTAAATCTTTGCTGCACATTGCTCACAAGTTGAGCATGCATCAAGTTGCTCTTTTGTCACCTTACCGTCACGGTAATCGCGAACAATCTTATTTTCATACATTGAATATTTCTTCTTTTTAAAGAAGCGCAGAAACTTGTGCCTGATTACCCAGAAAGCAGGCTTCCATATATATTTGTGCATTGCGGGAGAAACCGAACCGATCATCCAGCAGTTTCTGTCACAGCATCGAACTTTTTGGCGTACAACTTCTGCCTGTTCACTATTCCAGAGTTCATCCCACGTCTGCTCATTAAGATTACCCATAACCTCTTTATTTTTTGTTCCGTTGCACGGCATAACATCGCCGAACGGGTCAATAAAGAAGGTATCAAAACTCATATCGCACTGAAGCAACCGCTTTTGGCTGAAAATATAGTTAATAAGGCCGTGATTGAAATATGCTCTGAACCACTTTTTGGGGCTGTTAGAATCGAGCAGTTTGTTAATTAACTTTTCAAAATTCTCAGCAACCATAAGTCGGTCATGAATTATGTTGTTTGACTCAACAAAATAAAAACTGTTGTGGAGCGATGCGGTTGCAAACTCCATACCGAGTTCATCCGATATATCGTAGAGCGGAACAAGATCAGGCGCATTCTTATCCTGAACCGTCATACCGAAGCCTACATCCTTCATGCCCATATCAACAAGGGTTTTCAAAGTGGTATATCCCCTGTTATATCCGTCATCAAGACCGCGGATTTCATTATTAGTCTGCTCGAGGCCTTCAATTGAGATGCGGATACCCACCTGCGGAAATTCTTTACACAAATCAACAATTCTGTCAGTATAAAATCCGTTTGTTGAAATGACGATACGGTCACTTTTTTTATAAAGTTCGCGAACAATTTCCTTTAAATCTTCGCGTATAAAAGGCTCGCCGCCCGTGATATTTGTAAAATACATCTCAGGCAGTTTGCGGATTGTTTCAATTGTAATTTCTTCTTCAGGCTTTGACGGCTCTTTATATCTGTTGCACATAGTGCACTTTGCGTTGCATCGGTATGTAACAATTACTGTGCCGTTAAGTTTTTTTGCCATTAATTTTCACCTTTTACATTATTAAATGCAGTTAAATACTCCTGCGCGATAGTTTGCCATAAATAGTTTTTCTTTGCGTTTTCTCTTGCTTCAAGACAAATTTTCTTATAGTTTTCTGTATTTGATATAATCGCAGACTCAATATCTTTTTCTATATCACCGGTTTTTGTCACAACAGATCCTTCACCGAGATTAATTGATAAATCCGAACAGATAACAACAGGAACACCTGCCGAAAGCGATTCTGCGCAAACCAGCGGAAAACCTTCATATTCCGAGGCAAAAACAGTTATATCCGCAAGATTGTAAATTCCGTTCATTTCCTCGCCCGGAGCAAAAGAGCCGAGGTATATAACTTTATCTGCTGCTCCGCAGTCTTTCGCCGAAGCGTTAACCTTATCAAAATATTCTTGAGATACAATTCCGCCTGCGAAGGCATAAACGAGATTATCGTGTTTTTTTAAAAGCGGAGCAAGCATTTCAACACAGCGAGCCTGTCCTTTATTTTCATAGACAGAGCCTACCTGTAAAATTACTTTTTTACCCGTTAGATTATGTTGAGATTTAACATCTTCGATTTCCGATTCAGGCAAAGGACGGTAAATATCCGTATTGACACCGTTACGTATTTCAACAACCCTGCCTTGCTCTAAGCCAAGATGATTTACAACATTTTCTTTTGTGTTTTTGTTAAGAACAAACACCAAATCAGCGCTTTTCATTGCTGAAATTTCCTGAAAATAACGCTTATGCAATGTATCCTTAACTTTATTCCATTGCAAAGACCAAAGTCCGTTATGGTTTGTGTATGCGATTATTGCTTTTGAACGCAGTTTTTCAGAAACCAATTTGTTAAAAAAGAAAAGATTATATTGATTATGAAAATGAAGAACTGATTTTTCCTTTGATTCTTTCAGAATTTTTTTAAGTTTAAATGCAAGAAAAACAGAGTAAACTACTCTTTTTAATTTATGAACAAGACCCAGACTTACATCTGATTTTGTAAAGAAAGAGGGAACATTAACCTGAGTTATGGGCAATTCGTTATCTGCTCTTTTATCCGCTGAAATATCAATGATTTCAACGGGAATGCCCATATTCAGATATGCCTTTGTTAACTCTTCAACCACACTTTCGGTTGCTGCGGCAACCTGAGCAGGAATAGGAGTATAGCCTGTTCCTATTTCATAAATTTTCATAAATTATTCTCCGTATATTTGCATTAACTTAGTATAGTAAGTTTCGGGAGTTTCAAAAACAGCATGTTTGCAATTTTCCGTAAACTTGCTGAGAACATCGGGATTATATATCAGACGGCGCAACTTCTCTTCAAGTTCTTCCGCATTGCCTGCATCAAACAGAAGCCCTGTTTCGCCTTCACTAATAAGTTCAGGAATTCCTCCCATTCGAGAACCTATGACGGGTGTGCCGTACATCTGAGATTCAACAACAGAAAACGGGCAGTTTTCATAACATTGTGACGGACAGACACTGCATGCCGCTTTACTTATCAAATCTTTAAGTTCATCTCCGGTTTTAAAGCCCACATATTCGGCATTTTGAACCTCTTCAATATCTTTTTCCGCTTGACCGAAACCGGCAAAAACGAAATGAACATCAGGCATCTTTTTTGCCGCTTCAAGAAGAGTGTTTGTTCCCTTATCCCTTGAAAGATGCCCGAATTCAAGAACATAGCCTTCTTTTTTGCATTCGGATATAACTTGCGGTTCAATAAAATTATGGATTGCAACCGTTTTTTGACTGAATCTTTCCTGTGTATCAAGTTTGGATTTAAGAAATGAAGAAGGACAAATTATTTTGTCAATATAAGAATATGCTTTGCTGTACTTCCAGAAAAAAGCATCAGCGGTTGCAAGCAAACTTTTCATTCTTGATTTTTTCATACACTTTGTTTTGAAACAGTGCATATAATTTCCGCCAAGGCATTTTTCACAGACATTGAGTTCCGGATCAAACAAACCGTGACTGGGGCAGATAAGTTGGTAATCATGGGCTGTATAAACTATTTTTAGATTACAACCTGTTTTTTTACGATATCTTTCCGCTTCCAGAATTATGCTTGGAGTCAGATGAAACTGAATATTATTCAGATGAACAACATCAGGCTCGAAGTATTCAAGCACTTTTCTGATTTTTCTTCTTGCTTCGGCAGAATAAATTATTCTGAACGGAGCGCTCAGATTCTTTTTTATTCCATTACCGAAATCCATATCGGACACATACGCACCTGCGCTGTTGCCGACAATATTTTTGTCATTTTGCAAGCCAAAATATTCGACTGCATGCCCATTATGGGTTAACATTTCGCCGAGTTTAAAAATATACGTTTCTGCTCCGCCTTTAGGATACAGGAACTTATTGACCAACAAAATTCTCATTATTTTCTTCCTTTTTATGAGCAGAAAATTCAGTGATGTTTTTTGCCCCGTACAGTTGAAGAGTTTTGCAAACAACATCATCCCAGTTATATTTATTACATATATATATAGCGCTGCTTGCCCTCATTTTCTCGGTTACATCAGCATTATCACATAAAAACTGCAATTTGTTTTTCAGATCATCAACACTGCCTTTTCGGAATGTAAATCCGCAGTCACCGATAACATCCGAACATTCGGGTATATCTGATGTAAGACAGCAGTTGCCGTAACTCATAGCCTCCAAAAGACTCAGAGGCATTCCTTCAAGGTCTGACGGAAGAACGTATATATATGCATTGCTGTAAAGTTCTTCAAGAAGTCTGCCTTGAACAAATCCAGTGAAAGTTATTTTTTGGTTGCCTGCAGCCGAATTTTTAAGTTCTTTTTCAAATTCGGCGGTATCTGAAGATCCGCCTGCTATAACAAGTTTTTTATCCGTATCAACAGATTTATATGCTTCGATTAAATAGCGAAGCCCTTTCTCCGGGACAAGCCTGCCGAGAAATAAAATATATTCGTCTTTATGCAAACCGTATTTTTCGGTAATCAAGTCTGCATCAACCTGCTGAGCAGATGATACTCCGTTAGGTACAAATACAGTTTCCCGATTATATGTTTCTTTAAAATATGCCTGAACATTTTCGCTGAGAACGATTATTTCATCCGCAAACTTCACAGCACATTTTTCACCGAAGCGGATGTACCATGAAGCAAATCTGCCCCACTTTGCTCTCTGATGGTCAAGCCCGTGTATCGTAGCAATACACCTTTTGCCGAACAACTTAGGAAGCCAAAGCATAGCACAGGGACCTTCCGCATGAAAATGCACAACATCGTATCTGCCAAAAGCGGCTTTCAAAGCAGCAAAAACAGATGATGTCATTGCAGCCAGACCACCTTTTTGAACGGTAAAAACGCGTTTTATCCGAACACCCTTGTATTCGGATAAAACTTCTGAATCAAATTCTTCACCGCTGACATGATGACCTCGTCTGTTGTAGCAAGTAACAGAATGACCCAGTTGAGCCATTCTCGTTGAAAGTTCGCCCACAACAATTTCAATGCCGCCTTCACGAGACGGCATTCTTTTGTGACCAAGCATTGCTATATGCAGTTTTTCATTATTTTTGTGAGCCATATCAAATGCCTCCCATGCCTAAAACCGCACCAAATGTTTTCAAGAGTATTATAAAATCTGTTTTTATACTGCGCTCTTTTATGTATTTCATATCGCACTTCATCCAATCATCGAATGAAATACTGTTTCTCTCCGGCTGAACCTGCCAATAGCATGTCATACCCGGTATTACGGATAATCTCTGAAGTTGATATTCATCATACATTTCAACTTCGCGCGGAAGGGGCGGTCTTGGTCCGACAAGGCTCATATCCCCTTTCAGTACATTTATAAGTTGAGGCAACTCATCAATGCACGATTTGCGGATAAAGTTGCCAAATCGCGTAATTCTCGGATCATGCTTTATTTTAAAAGCAGGTCCGTCCATCTCATTCTTATCCAAAAGCGTATCAAGCATTGCTTCTGCATTCGGCACCATTGAGCGGAACTTATAGAATCTGAATTCACGCCCGTTTTTACCCACACGAGTCTGAACATATATCGGAGAAGCACCGGGGCTGTCAATTACAATTATCAACGCAACAATCAAAAGCGGAATAAACAGCACAATCATTGCAAACAGAGCAACCGTAAAATCAAATACTCTTTTGGTAAATTCATATACAGGTTTTCTTTGGACGTGTACTTTTTCAAATGTCTCTGAACTTTCAGAACCGAGTTCGGGTTTTATAGCCGAGATATCTTTCACTATGTACACATCCTTTCAAAAAATTATTTGTTTTTGGGCTCGTAAAACAGTTTTACAACTGTTTCTTCAATTGAATCTTCATCGGGATAAAACTCAATGTGTTCATCACCGCGAACATTCCTGCCTTCAAGTTCACAAATTTCAACAAACTCATAATTTGAGATTTTCTTGGCAAGATCCTGCAAACCCGTTCCCGTATAATCGGTAACGATATAATCGGCAAGTTTAACTGCCGCTTCAACAACAAATTCATCGTCGTTATCTATGAAGTCAAGAGTTTTTGCATAAACCGCTTCAAGATACTGACGCTGACGAACCATTCTTCTTGCGTTCGTGCTGTCATCAAGACCGTAACGGGTACGGACATAATTGAGCGCATGCTCACCGAGCAGCGTGACTGTTTCGCCCTCAACAAGGGTATCATCAATACCCGAGAAATCGTCAAGAACCGTAAGTTCAACTCCGCCGATAAAATCGTTGTAAACAGAAACAGCATCCATTGTGACCGAAACATAGCGGTCAATTTCAATTCCCATAAGCAGATTTGAAACTGCCTCGGCTGTGTTGCGGCAACTGACTTCTTTACCGTTACCGTAGGTATGTGCCAACGCAATCTGCTTTTCAACGCTGCCTATTGCATCGCCTGCAACACCGAGAACATCCATTTGCGCAATCGTATCTCGATTAATATGAAGCGCCGTGCAACTTTCATTTTCATGATCAACAACAAGCAGCATCAAAAAGTCTGCCTGTTTATTGTTGTTATACGATTCGATATCAGCCGTTTCAAACTTATCGAGTCCAAGAACAAGAATCGTTTCAATTCCATCTTTGAGCCTGTATTCTTCACCTTTATATTCAAGACCGGAATCAGCAACTTCAAAATCCCGCTTAGGGAAAAGACTCTGATGGTTTTCCCAAATATTCACAAAAAGAAGAATCGCAGAAGCAAGAAATACCACAGCAAGAGCCACTGCTGCATATTTCAGATTTTTGGTTCTCTTCTCTTTTGAACTGTATACTTTACTCATGCTCTCTGCTTCTTCTTAAGGCTGATGAGAACAGCAGCAAGAGAAACTGCTGATACACACATTACAATTGCAGGAATATATATGCTGCTGCCTGTATTGGGTGCATCTTCCGCTGCTGTATCAACAACAATAGCAAAGGGTGAGAAATTATTAACAGTAAATGTGATTGTGTTATTATCATAATCAACTACCACATTGGGGATAAGTTCCCAGACGCCTTCGCTGTTGCGGTGAAGAAGACCTACAAAATTGGTAAGTGTTTCTGAGTTGAGTGTAAGCGTAATTGTACCGCAGTAATCATGGGGAAGAGTATGATATGCACTGATATCAAACAAATCACTGATTGCAAAATTGCGTACATTGCGTCCGAGTTCTGCTGCAAGAGCAATAAGACCTGAGCAAAGGTCTGCAAGATTATCGCAGTTAAGGATTTCATTGTAAGCATCAATCAAAGCCTGCTCTTTGTAGTCTTCAAGAGTTTCTTTGTCAACATAAGGTGTAACAATAATTTCGGGGCGGCATGAATTGTCACCATAAGTTACGGTAACAATAACGGGAGCCTTATTGCCCGAAGGACTTGAAACAAATCCGCCCTGAGCAAATGCCATTACACCTGCGGAAATCACCATAACAACCGCCAAACAAATTGCCAATACTTTTTTCATAAATAATCATCCTTTCAAGAAATTATATATCACTTAAAAAATTTTTGCCAAAATCATTAAAGCCGATCAGGAAATCATTGCCAAACTTCTTTCGAATGACTTCATATGCCTTACCTATATCAGGCCGTCTGTCAGTCATATTGTGGCAATCGGAGCCCAGCACATGAATTGTATGTTTTTTCAGTAATCCGAGCGCCTTATGCCTTGTAGCAAAATTGCAAATATACTCCGCATTCATCTGCATCATAATATCGTTTGCCAAAAGATATTCCGCAATTCCGCTGTGCTGAAATTTAAGGTATCTGTCAACATGAGCAAGCAAAACAGTTACATTACCCGAACATGAAATATCAACAAGTTCTTTTACAACATACTCCGTCCATCTTCTCATCGGCATTTCAATGAGCAAAATATGTGTTCCCTGAATGCAAAGAGACTTCAAATCAGGCATGCGGCTTATTCCCTCATAGTATTTAACCTCAGCACCGGTCAGAATCTGCGGCAAATCAGGGGTTAACGACTCTTCAAGCATTTCAAGCGATGACTGCCGCCTTGCGATGAAATCGGAAACCGATTCATCGTTAGCATAGAAGTGCGGAGTTGCAACCACGGTTTCAATGCCTTGCTCGGAAAGCGATTTAAGCATTCCAATGCTTTCATCAACGCTTCGGCTGCCGTCATCCATGCACGGAAGAATGTGGGAGTGAAAATCAATCATTCCTGCACCTTCTTATTTCTTATCGTTATCACCGTAAGTTTTATAATACTTGTAATAACGTTTGTATCTGTATTTACCGTAAGAACCTTTTCCGTTCTTGGACTCATTTATTACACAGCCGAGCACATTAACATCGGAAAGTTTCAGCAGTCTGAAACAGTTTTCAAGTTCTTTTTTCTCAGTATAATCTTCTCTTACAACGACTATCATTCCGTCGATGTACTTTGAAACAGTCAAAGCATCGGAAACAATATTTACCGGAGGAAGATCAAGAACAATATAATCAAAATTCTCTGAAAGTGTTTTAAGCACATTCTCCATCCTTCGTGAGCCAAGCAATTCCGAAGGATTGGGAGGTAGCGGGCCCGAGGGCATGATATACCAGTTATTATAGTACTGAGATTTAAAATCGCTCATCTGAACGGTTTCGCCGCCCCTGAGCAAATCGGTAAGACCCTGATTGCCGTCTATTCTCATTTTCTTTGCAACACTGGGAATTCTGAGGTCGCCGTCAATCAAAAGAACTTTTTTGCCGCTCTCAGCAAGAACATATGACAAATTAACCGCTGTTGTGCTTTTGCCCTCACCTCTCATAGCGCTTGTTACGCCGATTATCGGGCACTCCTTATCTTCAGGTAAAGTGAAAGAAAGGTTAGCACGCAAAAGTTTATATTGTTCCGTAGCAGTGAATTCCAGATTTTTATGAAGCGTTTTCTGGCTGTCGGCATTTGAGAAAAAACTGCTTTTTTTGCCTTTGATACCCATTTCAATTCACCTGCTTTCAATTAGACTTTTTGTAACTGTTATAGTACGAATATTTCTTTGTGCCTGAATCGAGCAGGTCGGGAATCTTCGCCAAAACAGGATAATTGTAGTTGTTGATGATATATTCTTCATCGTGGATTGTGTTATCAAGAAGTGCAAGCACAACAAGAAGCACCACCGAAAGCAATGCACCGAGAACAAAACCGATTGCCGTGAACTGCGTAATATTCGGAGCAACCTTTTTGTTGACCGCAATAGCAGAGTCAACCACCTCCATTGAACTGCCTTCAACTATCTCGGAAACTCTCTGAGGAAGAATCTTGGCAATACCGTTTGCAATCTTTTCCGCCTCATAAGGGTCGGTTGTTGTTACGGTAACCTCCATAATTTCGGTTTCGTTTACAGGTGCAGCCTCAATCATATCATAGAGTTCTTCCCATGTATATGAAACCTCTGTTGCTTTGATAATTTTTTCAAGCGTTGTTCGGTTTTTAAGAAGAACCGTATATGTTTTTACAAGGCTCTGAGCAGCACTGATTTCAGATGAACTGATGCTGAATCCCAAATCCCCTACCGTAAACGAACTGTTGTTAACGTAGAGCATAATTGACGATGAGTATGTAGGGGTTATTCCGAACGCCGCAATTGAAAAAGCAATTGCCGCTGCCAGCACGCTGGAAATAACCACCACCCATGCTCTGTGCCAAACAGATTTTATAACATGCGCAAGGTCAATGACATAATATTCCTTTGCATTTGTATTTGAATTTATTTTTGCGTGTTCCATTGTATACCGTATCTCTCCTTGAGCCACAAAACTTTAAATGATAGTCAGAATTAAGCCAATTATAATTCTATTTTTTTATATTATACTTCATCTTTTTTTATAATTCAATACTTTTTATTAAAAATATATAATATTATATGAAGAATTCTTTGCAAATTTAATATTTTGTAAACATTTCAGTGATAATATGCAAAAAGGAGGTGCTTATTATGCCTAAAATTCTTGTAATTGAAGACGATCGCGACCTTAACCGCACGGTATGCTCATACCTGACAAATAACGGCTGCGAAACATTCGGCTGCCTTGATGTAAACGAAGCATATGATGTTATGTACGAAAACGGAATTGACATTATTATTACTGATGTTATGATGCCCGGAACAAACGGATTTGAATTCGCACAGGTTGTCAGAGATACAAACAAAGATATCCCCATACTTTTTATGACAGCACTTGACGATTTTGCCTCAAAAAGACTGGGTTACAGCATCGGCATTGACGATTATATGGTAAAACCGATAGATCTTGACGAACTTTTGCTGCGTATCGGTGCACTTCTCAGAAGGGCAAAAATAGCAAGCAGCCGTAAACTCGAAATAGGCAATCTTACCCTTGATTCCGATGAGCACACTGCATATTACAACGGCGAGGAAATCCCCCTTACTGTTCGTGAATTTGATCTTATATTCAAACTTTTATCTTACCCCAAAAAAACATTTACACGTTCAAAACTGATGGATGAATTCTGGGATGTTGATACAAATTCAAGCACGAGAACCGTTGATGTATATATGACTAAACTGCGTGACAAATTTTCTCACTGCACGGAGTTTGAAATTGTCACCGTTCACGGACTCGGCTACAAAGCGGTGATAAAAACATGAACAAAACAACACTGAAAAAATTTTTAATTGCATTATACCGTTACCTGCTGTTTTTTGCACTTGTTGCTTTTGTTCTTACATGTAATGTTGTTCTTTTTTTAGACCTGCTCGCAAAATCAAGCGGCATTGTTTATACGGAAGAAAATATACATTTTGCTGCTCTTTTCACCTTCTGGAATGCGGTGTTTCTTGCATTTGTATTTACCATTTTTGATCATTTCCGCAGAAAAATAACGGTTGACAGACCTGTAAAACACATCCTCAATATAACCCAGCGCATAACAAAAGGTGATTTTTCGGCAAGAATTGAACCTATTCATTTGAACACAAGCATGAATGCGTTCGCACCGATTATAAGTGATCTTAATAAAATGGCACAAGAACTTGCCGGTGTTGAAACTCTGCGAAGCGATTTTATCTCAAATGTTTCACACGAACTGAAAACTCCGCTTTCCGCTCTGCAAAATTACGGAACTCTGCTTGAACAGCCCGATTTGTCAGAAGAAAAAAGAATGGAATATGCAAAATCAATCATCAGAGTATCGGGCTATCTTTCCGAACTTATAAGCAATATTCTCAGATTGAACAAACTTGAAAATCAAAATATTTTTCCTAATATTGAAAAAATATGTTTAAGTGAGCATTTATGTGAATGCATGCTTGTTTTTGAAAATGCATGGGAGGAAAAAAACATTGAAATAGAAACCGATATTAAAGATGATGTTTATGTAAACACAGATGCCGAACTGCTGTCTTTTGTATGGAGCAATCTTCTCTCAAACGCAATAAAATTCACTGAAAGCGGCGGGAAAATTACCGTCAGAATGTTTGAAGAAAACGGACATATCACCGTTTCTGTTGCGGATACGGGCTGCGGAATGAGCCCTGAAACAGGCAAACATATTTTTGAAAAATTCTATCAGGGTGACACATCTCACACTACTCACGGAAACGGGCTGGGACTTGCCCTTGTAAAAAGAATTGTTGATATCCTCGGTGCAGAAATTTCAGTTGAAAGTTCACTTGGTAAAGGCAGCATTTTTACCGTTAAACTCACAAATTAACATTTTCCAAACAAAACAAAATCATTTTTTTAATTCCCTGCGGTTATCATTTGAACAAATCGCAGGGAGGTTTTTATTTATGAACGAAAACAACAAATTTATTTACTCGTATTCATCACAAGAAAAAGAAGAAGCGGAAAAAATCAGAAAAAAATACACAGAAATGCCAAAAGAACCATCACCGCTTGAGCAAATGCGTAAACTGGACAAAAGTGTAAATTCAACAGCAACGGCAGTTTCAATCATTGTCGGAATAATCGGCGCTCTGATTTTCGGCGCGGGTTTCAGCCTGATTTTGGTTTGGGGAGGGAAATCAGTTGCCGCCGGAATTATTACCGGCATTATCGGAGCAATAATTGTCGCTGTCGCTTACCCAACATATCTTTGGTGTTTCAAAAAGAAAAAAAGTAAAATTGCACCTAAAATAACAGAACTCGGCAATCAAATTTCCAAAATGTAACAATGTTACGCTATATGTAACACATTTAACAATTCGTTAATATTTTAGCATTCAAAAAGCAACAAATTTATTATATTTTGTTTAAAAAGTTAAAACGCAGTCTGCATAAGCACCTTTGCCAAATACAGTCTGCGCTTTAATTTTGTTAAATCAATTTAAGGAGACAGTTATGAAAAAGAAAAAACTCTCAGCCGTTATCAGTGTTGTACTGGTAATATCCATGATTTTAGGTCTTTCAGCCGTATCTTATGCTTCAGGCGGCGCAGTCAGTTACAAATCCGGTGAATATGAACTGACTAAAATATCTCATCCTGCTAAAGGCTCAGGTGAAACAGACGGTATTGTCGACTACACAGGAAACGGCACCGTATCGGCTCTTGACAACGGTCAGGGCGACAGAGGTCAGAACTACGCATGGGCATCAGTCCCCTACGGCGATTATGTTTATGTTTCAACAAACTACAATTCATTAGGACTTACTCTCGGCTTTATGGATTCTGTTCTCGGTCATGATTTTGACCCTGCCGAAATGAACGCAACGCTTGATGTTATGTATAACGGTCATTTCTACACCGGCGAGCCTGACGGCGCAACAACAGGAGGTCTTCTTACAAAAATCAACACCAAAACAAACGAAGTAACCGTTCTTATGGGGGCTTCCGTTGACGGCAACTCGGTTCAGTTGCGCAACGCCTGCACATTTAAGGATAAACTTTACTTCTGCGGTTCGGTTAACGGTCTGCCCAAAATCGTTGAAGTTGACCCTGCAACAGATAAATGCACAATCATCTATGAAGGAATTAATCCGAAAGATTATTATGCAGCATATCTTCAGGGCATCTGCACAGGCATCAGAGGCCTTTGCGCTTTTGGTGACTACCTTGTTGTAAGCATGGTAACCCTTGAAGGTCCTCAGATTCTTATTTCTTCAAATCCCTCGGCAGGTCAGGAAGCATTTACCGTTATTGCAGACCAGCAGGATCTTTTTGATTACCCTGCATATCACTTCCCCGACAGCATTTACGGCGGCTCAATCTGGGAAATGGTTGAATATAACAACGCGCTCTATGTTTCAATCTGCACCGGTACACCCGACAACAAACCCGATGAAAACACAATGCAGTCCTTTGCAATTGTTCGCGGCAATATGGGCAAAAACTATGATGAATGGACCTGGACTCCCGTTATCGGTGACAAGGCTGACGGTGCAAAATACACATTCGGCATTGACCCTGAAAGAACAAGGGCAGGCGCAGGTGTTCTTCATATCTATAACGGTTACCTTTACATCGGCGAATATAATGACGAAGAGATTCCTCTTGAAAACATACTTTTCAACGCAGATTTCGACTTCATGAATGCTAACCTTGAGCAGTCCGTAAGCCTTTACAGAATGGACAAAAACGAAAACATTGAACTTGTTATGGGCAATGCAACCGAAATGTTCCCGAAAGGCAGTCTCTCGGGTCTTGATTCAGGCTTCGGCAGAAACGAAAACCAGTATATCTGGCGTATGGCTGACTACAACGGCAAACTCTACGTCGGCACATTTGATACAAGCAGCCTGCTTGAACCAATTGGTCAGTTTGCAAACGGTGACCTTCTTTCAATGACTCCCGCAGAATGGGCATCACTTATCGGCTATATCAAAACATTTATTGAGATTTCGGGCAGCAGCAACAGCGAAATTGCAACTGCTTGCGTAACAGAAACCGAAGATGCCGCAAATGTAAGAAAACTTTTCGAGAAATACAGCGTTGATGAACTTGCAAACATGATGGTAAACAAGGCTAAGGGCAGAACATCAACTCAGGATATTGCGCTTGTAAGCCTTTGGGATACTGTTGAAGGATTCTTGGAATGCGCAGGTTACATGAAGGATGCAACAAGAGGTTTTGACCTTTATGTTTCTGAAGACGGCGTTAACTTTGAAGCAATCACGATCAACGGTTTTAACGACCCATATAACCACGGTCTGAGAACTTTCTCCGTTCTTGATGACGGTCTTATGATAGGCACGGCAAACCCCTTCTATGCATGCCAGGTATGGATGCTCACAGACGGTAACGAAGTTGTTGAAGACAATTCTTTTGCTGCTGTTATGGAAAGAGTTTTCGGCGATGTAATCAGATACTTTGTTACATTTTTCAAAGAATTTCATCTTATTTTTGATGTAATTTTCGGATAAGATTTTACCCATCGGTTACATTAACCGATGGGTTGCTTTTTTTCTGTATGCATATTATAATAGAACAAAAAGAAATGTCGGGAGGAATAAATATGGAGAAACAAAAGAAAATCCGCCGCTTTATTCCCTGTTCATTATACTGCACCGATAAAATTGAAAAATGGCTTGAAGATATGGCTGCGGAAGGTTATATTTTTTATAACTTTTCAACATTCGACTATGCAGTTTTCACCCAGCAAACACCTCAGAAAATTCGCTACCGCATATGGCTTAAAGGAAAAGAAAAACACGCAGATGAAGCAAGATCATTAAGGCAAAAATACGGATGGCAACTGACAGACGAGATGAAGAATCTTGAGTTGTACCGCTCTGTCGGAGCAGAAATTCCGGGCATCGAAAATGACGAACGATTAACGGAAATTCATAATGATGCAATAAAATATCACGCAAAACAAAACACCTTGTCTTTTATTTTGCTGTTATTGCCGATAGCAATGTATATTTTGTTTGAAGAAATCGGTACTTCTACCGTAAGTTTTGGTTTATCCGCTTTCATTATGCCTATATTTCTCCTTTTATACACTGTTTTAAAACAAATTGCTGATATAATAAACATCAGCACATATAAAAAGAACATTGAAAATTCGGATACATACACAAAAAAGGGCAGCAAAATCAATTTCTTCTTTGATGCTGCAAAATATATTTCAATAATAATTTTTTGCGCTGCGATAATCCCGTTCTTTTATTCAATGGAGAAAAGCAGAGATGTATGGAATCCTTCTCCGCCGGAAAATGAATCCGTTCCGTTTGCAACGCTTGATGATTTTTTACCCGACAGTGCTTCAAGAAAAAGCGGTAACGAAGGAATTTTATACCAAAAATGGAGTAATTATGCATCGTCCGTAAATTACTATTGGAGCGAAGATGACGATGTAACATTCTCCGACGGAACAACCAGAAACTGCCGGACTATCATAAGTTACCATGAAACAATCAGCCCTCTTCTTGCCAAATGGGTTGTTTGGGACTACTTTTTTGAAGATAAATCATTTGAAATAAATTCAGAGGTTGAAAAATTATCGGGAGACAACTTTGATTACGGCATATATTACCGTACGCCTGTTTTAAGCGTGGTTATTCTGCAAAAGGGCAGCAAAGTCCTCATGACCGAATTCTACTTCTTCTCCGAGTCAGATAATTCCCCGACGGATGAAGAAGTAACAGAAATAATATGCAAAAATTTTGAATAACAAAAACTCCGAGGCACCAGAGTGCTTCGGAGTTATCTTTTTTATTTTGTGCCGAAAATTCTGTCGCCCGCATCACCGAGACCGGGAACAATATAGCCGTGGTCATTGAGTTTTTCATCAAGAGAACCAACATAAATATCAACGTCGGGATGGGCTTTTTGAAGCGCTTCAAGGCCTTCAGGTGCGGCAATTATGCACATGAATTTAATATCCTTGGGATTGCGCTTTTTTATCTGTGCGATAGCATCTATTGCAGAACCTCCGGTTGCAAGCATCGGATCAAGAACAACAACTTCCCTTTCCTCAATATCGGCAGGGAGTTTACAGTAATATTCAACAGGCATAAGTGTTTCGGGGTCTCTGTAAAGACCGATGTGACCGACTCTTGCACCGGGTACAAGAGCAAGAACTCCGTCAACCATACCAAGCCCTGCTCTGAGAATTGGAACAAAAGCAAGTTTTTTGCCTGCGATAACCTTTGTTTTTGCAACAGCAACAGGTGTTTTTGTTTCAACCTCTTTAAGAGGAAGATCTCTTGTTGCCTCATAGCACATAAGCATTGCAATCTCACTCACAAGGGTTCTGAACTCTTTTGAAGTTGTTTTTTCATCTCTGAGGTAAGTAAGTTTGTGCTGAATAAGAGGATGATCCATTATCATAACTTTAGCCATATTTATACCTCCGATTTAATCAAAATCTGTTTTCAAGATCTGTTATCTGGTCAATTCTTCTTTGATGGCGTTCCTCACCGCTGAACTGTGTATCAAGAAAAACATCAACAAGTTCAATTGCTTTTTCGGGAGTTACAACTCTTCCGCCAAGGCAAAGAATATTTGCGTTATTATGAAGCCTTGTCATCTCTGCTGAAAACAAATCAGAGCAGCAGCATGCACGGATACCTCTGACCTTATTGGCAGCCATTGAAATGCCTACACCCGTACCGCAGAAAAGCAAACCGAGTTCACACTCACCGTCTGCAACCGCTCTTGCAGTTTTTTCCGCAAAAACAGCATAGTCACATGAATCGGATGAATATGCTCCGTAGTCTTTATATTCTGTTTTTCTTTCTTCAAGATGTTTGATAATGACCTGCTTGAGTTCATAACCAGCATGGTCGCTGCCGATTGCAATCATAATGATTCTCCTTTTCTTATTCTGAGTTCACGCTCTGCCTGCGGAAGTCTTAAATAGACGGGTGCAAGCAATGCAGAATCCGTAAATTCTTTTTTATTTTCAGCGGCGAGTGCCGCACCGAAAGCACGCTGATACCTGCGGTTTTCGCCTGAAAGTTTTGCGTTTTCAAGGCTTTGACCAAAGGCTTTGAAACAGATTTCCGCTCCGTCACCTGCAAGATAAATTTTTTCCTTGTACTGCGAGAGTTCTGCTCCGAGTTCGTCAATTGATATCGCTTTATCTTCACAAATACGCTCAACATTTTCACCGTCACAGCGAAAAAGAGCGGTATAAACCTGATTGCATCTTGCATCCATAGCGGCGCAGACAATACAGTTTTCGTCAATAAAATTGTAAGCAATGCTCTCAAGAGTAGACACTCCTGCACAGGGTTTATTATCTGCCATTGCAAGGCCTTTAACCGCCGCAACACCGATGCGTATGCCCGTAAAAGAACCGGGGCCGACATTTACGCAAAAAGCATCTATATCTTTGAGTGACATATCAGCCTGAGAAAGCGCATTATCAACCATAGGCATCAGGGTCCTGCTGTGGGTGAGCGCATTGTTGACAAAACACTCGCTTATAAGCCTGCCGTTTTCCGCAACGGCAATGCTTGCGCTTTTCGCTGATGAATCAACAGCCAGTATTTTCAATGGTTTCAACTCCGATTATCTCTATATTTCTTTCATTAAAATCATCCGTTTTGGTAATGGTAACTCTGATGCAGTCCTCGGGCAGAATTGCTTCGATATTTTCACTCCATTCGATTATGAGGCAGCCGCCTGCATCAAGGTAGTCAAAATATCCGGTTGAATAAAGGTCATCCCAACCTGAAATACGGTACATATCAAAATGATATACCGTATGTTTTGCTCCTCTGTATTCATTTACAAGAGCAAAAGTAGGGCTGCTGACATCACAGTCAATACCCATACCTCTTACAAAACCTCTTGTGAAAGCGGTTTTGCCTGCTCCGAGATCGCCGAACATTGCAACAACCGAGCCGTCTTTTACTGTTTTGCCGAGCATTTCGCCGATTTTTTCTGTTTCTGCCGGACTGTGTGTTATATAATTCGCCATACTGCACCACCTTATAAGATTATATCACAGAAAAATTTTCATTTCAACACAATACGCAAAAAATCCTGACCATTACCGGTCAGGATCTTAAAATCAGCCTTCAAATCTTTCAACAAGCGCATTAACCATCTGCGGAACATCAGTAATGATACCGTCAACGCCCATTTTGAGCAGTTTATTGACGGTTTCGGGCTTGTTCACAGTCCACACATTAACTTTTATACCGTTCTGATGAAGCCTTTTTACATAAAGTTTTGTGACCGCAAAATAATGGGGATGCAGATAGTCCGCCTTGATTTTCTTTGCAAAATTAACATATCCGAAAAGCATTGTTTTGTAGAAATGTGTTTTGTTGGGCGCATAAAGATAGCCCGTTTTGCACAAAGAATCAACCCTCTTGCATTCAACAAGAACATTCGGGTCAAAACTTGATATAAGAAGTTTATCAAAAAGTCCGTGAGCCTTAACCGCATTGATTGTTTTTTCAACAATCTCCATATTGCCGTCAAGAGGCGGCTTGATTTCAATATTCATTATCTCTATATCTGCTGTTTCACAAAGTGAAAGAAACTCCTCAAGAGTGGGAAGGGTTGTACCCTTAAATTTCTCGTGAAAATATGAACCGAAATCATAAGTGCGGAGTTGCTCGAGCGTCATGCTCTTAATCTCACCCTGACCGTTTGATGTTTCGTCAATAGTGTAGTTGTGGCATACAACGGGAACACCGTCAGAGGTAAGATGAATATCCGTTTCAAAACCGTCAACACCGATTTTTATTGACTTTTTAAAAGCGGGAAGAGTGTTCTGAGGTGCCTCTCTGTTTGCACCTCTGTGAGAAATTACTTTACAAGCCATGTTAATCACCTTTCGGAATTTATTACCTTTTATAAGTTTAACAGAATATCGCTGACATTTCAAGATATAAATTTGCAATACTTGACTTTGAAAAAAAGTAATGTTAATATAAATTTATATTTGAACAAAAAGGGTGATAATTATGTATATGGAAAAATATGAGTTCTGGTTTGTTGTAGGCAGTCAGTTTCTTTACGGACCCGAAGTGCTTGACACTGTTGCCGAAAGAGCAGCAGAAATGGCTGAAAAAATGAACGCAAGCGGACTTCTCCCGTGCAAAATAGTTTATAAAGTAACAGCAAAAACTTCAGAAGAAATAACAGAGGTTGTTAAAGAAGCAAACTATAACGATAAATGTGCAGGCATTATCACATGGATGCATACTTTCTCTCCCTCAAAGATGTGGCTCAACGGTCTTAAAAATCTTCAGAAGCCTTACTGCCACTTTGCAACACAGTACAACAGAGATATACCCAACGAAGAAATAGATATGGATTTCATGAACCTTAATCAGGCTGCTCACGGTGACAGAGAGCACGGTTTTATTGCTGCAAGACTCAGAACACCTCGCAAAGTTATTATGGGCTACTGGCAGGATGAAAAGGTTCTCAATGAACTCGGCAAATGGATGCGATCGGCAGTTGGCGCTGCATTTTCAAAAGAACTTAAGGTTATGCGTTTTGGCGATAACATGAGAGATGTTGCGGTTACAGAAGGTGACAAGGTAGGCGTTCAGGAAGTTCTCGGCTGGGAAGTTAACACATGGCCCGTAGGCACACTTGTCGAATACATCAACGCAGTTACCGATGCAGAAGTTGATGCACTCATGGCGGAATATGCCGAAAAATATGAAATTGCAACCGATAATCTTGATGCTGTGCGTTATCAGGCAAAAGAAGAAATCGCAATGAAGAAGATGCTTGATGAACAAGGCTGCAAGGCATACACAAACACATTCCAGGATCTTTACGGCATGGAGCAACTCCCCGGTCTTGCAAGCCAACGCCTTATGGAACAGGGCTACGGCTACGGCGGCGAAGGCGACTGGAAAGTTGCCGCTATGACAGCGATTATGAAAGCCATGACGGAAGGCATGAACGGCGGAACAGCGTTCATGGAAGATTACACATACAATCTTGCACCCGGTGCAGAATATTCTCTCGGCGCACATATGCTTGAAGTTTGCCCTACACTCGCAGCAGATAAACCCAGAATTGAGGTTCATCCCCTTGGAATCGGTAACAGAAACGATCCTGCAAGGCTTGTTTTTGAAGGAAAAGCAGGCAGCGCAATTGTAGTAAGCCTTGTTGACATGGGCGGCAGGCTGAGAATGATTTGTCAAGATATTGAATGCGTAAAACCCATTCTTCCCATGCCCAACCTCCCTGTTGCAAGAGTTATGTGGAGAGCAATGCCAGACCTTTGCACAGGGGCAAAATGCTGGATTATTGCAGGCGGCGCACATCACACCGTTCTCTCATACGATGCGGATGCGGAAATGATGCGTGATTTTGCAAAAATGATGGATATTGAATTTGTTCACATCAATAAAGACACAACTCCCGTTGCTCTTGAAAATGAACTTTTCCTTAATGACCTTGCAAGAAAACTTAAATAAAATTCGTTGTTTTTCGGCGTAACTTCGGTTACGCCGTTTTTTATATAATGTTGAGGAATGAAGTCAGACGGAGGGATTTCCTTTCGACCGAAGGTGTATAAAGATACTCCGATTGAAAAAAACGACGAATGAACAAAAACACCAAAAAGTTTTACGGGGCATCGGGTCGCCGACCCCTACAATAAGAAACGGCGGGATGAAGACATCCCACCCTACATTTTTATTTATGTTCTGACAACTTTATCGACAGTCAAAAACGCAGCCTTCCGAAGAAGACTGCGTTTTTATTTTAGCCTATAACTCTGCCGTTTTCATCGAATACATAAGTCATTTCAACAGAGAGTCCGTTTGTTTCCCATGCATAATAGGACTGATTGCAGATAAGCGAACCGTCATACTTAACAAAATAGTAGTAACCGTCAACATAGTTAAGCCCTACGGGTGCAGGCTTGCCGTTCACATAATAATACTTAACGCCGTCTTTTTCAAAGAAGCCGTTAACCATTTTGCCGTCAGGGCCAAACTCATAAGTTCCCAAAGGAATTTCTTCACAAGTGCTTTCCCAGACATATTTTTTAGCGTTTACGGTTATTTCTCCGTTTGAGCCGCCTGCAAAATAGTAGTCACCGTCTATCTTAACAAGTCCCGCTGTTTTGGGTCTGCCATTCTTATAATAGTAAAGTGTTCCGTCTTTATTAACTATACCGTCAAGCATCTTACCGTCTGCACCAAACTCATATGTGCCTGCAGGGATTTCAGGAACAGATGTATCCCATACATAGCGTGACTGGCTGACTGTAAGCGCACCGTTTGAACCGCTTACAAAATAATATGCTTCGTCAAGTTCAAAGAGACCTGCTGCCTTGGGTTTGCCCATTTCATAAGCATAAAGAACGCCGTCTTTTTCAACAATGCCGTTATACATCCTGCCGTCAGGACCGAACTCATATGTTCCGACGGGAATTTCGTCACTGTTTGTTGCCCAAACATACTTTGCCTCGTTAACCGTAACTTCACCGTTTGAGCCGCCTGCAAAGTAATAGTAACCGTCAATGTTAATCAGACCTGCTGTTTTGGGTTTACCCATTTCATAGTAATAAAGAACGCCGTCTTTATAAACCAATCCGTCAAGCATCTTGCCGTCTGCGCCGAATTCGTATGTTCCTGCAGGAATCTCATCGCTGTTGGTTTCCCATACATAACGAGCCTCGCTGACCGTAATTTCACCGTTTGAGCCGCCTGCAAAGTAATATGCACCGTCAATTTCTATAAGACCCGCCTGCTTGGGTTTACCGGTTTCGTAGTAATAAAGAACACCGTCTTTTTCTACTATGCCGTCAAGCATCTTGCCGTCTGCGCCGAATTCGTATGTTCCCAGAGGAATTTCTTCACATGTGGTCTGCCATACATATTTTTTAGCACTGACCGCAACTTCACCGTTAGAGCCGTTTGCAAAATAATATGCACCATCCACTTTAACAAGTCCTGCCGCTTTGGGTTTACCCATTTCATAGTAGTAGAGAACACCGTCTTTTTCTACTATACCCTTAAGCATCTTACCGTCTGCGCCGAATTCATAAGTTCCCAAAGGAATTGAATCATCATTCGTTGCCCAGACATATTTTGAAACATTAACTGCTATTTCACCGTTTGAACCGCATGCGAAATAATGATCTCCGTCAATCTCAACAAGACCCTTTGCCTTGGTTTTACCGTTCTCAAAGTAACAAACCGTGCCGTCTTCCATCGTTACAAGACCGTTGAGTGCCTTATAGTCATCGCCGAAATAGTAGTTACCCGTGGGCAAATCACAGTAAGTTTCGCTTGCGTATTTCTTACCTGTTACGGCATGGCCGTAATAATCAAAGTAATAGTAATCACCGTCTATCTTACGCAGACCCTTCTGCGCAAGACCGCCGACAACATAACTGAGAGAACCGTCAACATCGGTATAGAATCCGTCGGGTATTACCTCGTCCTTACGGATACCGTCCGTTCCGAAATCATACCATGTGAAATCCTTGCTGTTGGATTCCTGAACACAACGGAAGCCTTCGTATCTGTAAGTATCTTTGAAGTAATATGTGTTACCGTCAATCACAGCCCAGCCGTTTTTATAGAAAGACGGACCGTAGTAATATCTGTAGCCGAATACGCACTTTTTCCAGACGCCTGAAGCAATCTTACCTGTTTCTTCAAAATCGTATTCAACCGTGCCTACGCTGTATGTGCCTGCCTTAGCAGCCATTGTATCGGCATGGAAATAATACCAATCCTCACCTATCATCTGCCAACCCGATGCAAGTTCACCAAACTTTGAATAACGGTAAACACCGCCGTCAGCATCATAGAACAGACCTGTATACATTGTCTGACCGACATTTATGCCGTCCTCACCGAAATCATAATAATATCCGTCAATCAGTTGAACACCCGTGAGCGCTTCGCCGTCAACATAGTAAGCAAAACCGCCTTCTTCATTGACCCAGCCGTTCTTAATTGCCCTTGAAAGAGTATATGTATCATCAAACTTTGCATAGTCGTTACCGAAATATCCGCCCTTCTCTTCAATGCCATTATGCATATTTGTAAAAGGATATATTCCGTAAGTTTTCTGATTTTCGGGATTCTGAGCAAATGAATAAAGAGCATTTGCACGCATATATGCGTTATAACTGATTCCGCCTGTATTTACAGGTGTAAGACGGTCATTTGTCCATTGAGCATCCGCTTTGGGAGTTAATTTGATTCCGCTGAGAATGCAAAGCGGATTTGCCATTTCAGGGTCAATAGCCTGTGTCTGGTCAATCCAGTTGAGGACAAGTGTGAGAGTGTTTGTTTCCTCGTCAAATTCTGTTTGTTTAAGTTCAAAATATTCGTTTACAATTTTTAACTCGGAATAGTCAACATCAAAATTGCTGTCGAACTTAATCTGAGGTCTTACTTCTGTAAGTACGCTTACACGCTCCGCAAGTTGAAGAAGGAATGTCCAAGCCGAAGCACTTTCAAGTTCCGCTCCGGGAAGCATGCTTGTGAGATCCTCAAGTTTTTCAGGAACCGGAATCTGTGTCATGTCAATTGCAAAAGTGTAATTTGTTACCATAGGCTGCTCTTTATCCACGATTTCATAAACCGAATTATCGTCAGATATTGAGTTTGAAACCGTACGATACCACGCAAGGATACGGTCACCGCCTGTTGCCTGATCAAAGTCGAATGACATCTCACCCATATTATAGAGTGCAACGCTTATAACAGCCGTCTTTTCAGCATTTCCCGTTAAAGCAGCAGTAATATTTACATTTTTGATTCCCGTGCCCTCTGTACCGGTAAAGCAGAAGCCGTCAAAGGTACCAGCCGCAGGATTGCTGAGAATAAATGCGATATCGCTTGCCTGAATTGCTACCGGTTTGTTTTCATAAAGTGCTTTAACGGGAAGTTCAACTTTTTCGCCGTAAGTTGCATTTATATTTGTCTTAGTGAAATAAATCTGATTGGGAACAACTATATTCATAGTCTTTGTTCCGATAATTTCTTCGCCCGACATAAGATAAACGTCAACCGAACCGTTTCTTAAGCCTGTGAACATACCGTCCTGAGTAACAGTTCCCCAACTTTCGTCCGAAACAGCCCATGATGTTCCCTCAGGAAGATCGGCTGCATTACCGGTTGCACTGACACCCGACGCAACAAGTTGAACAGATGCACCCTTTGTAAGATAGTCCGCTTCACTCTCAATTATTGCATGGTCAAACGCAGTTGAACTGGGAGCAGTTGAAACCATAATAAGCGATGTGCTGACAGAACGTGCAGTACCGTCGGAAGGCTTGTTTGCAACGCAAAGTTCATCCGTACCTTCAAGTTTTGCAACATATGTTGTTGAACCGCCGCCATCAAGGTTAATAGCCTGAACACAGCCTGCTTCATACATAATCTGAGCGATTTCAATCATGCTGCCGCCGCAGGAAATGGGTTCCTGTCTGCCGTCAAGAACCATAAACACAACCTTACCGGTTTTTGTGATGCCAACCGCCGTACGGCTTGCACGGTCCTTATAATAATTGCTTGTGGCAGTAATGGCAATTTCACCGTCTTTGATAAGAGTTGTACCGAAACCGCCGAGCGCTTCTTTGAGTTGACCCTTGTAAATTTTATTGTACTCGTCAGTTGTTCCGATAACAGCAGTTCCGTCATTAAGAATTCCAAAGAAACCTGCATTGCCGATTCCCTTGTATTCCTTGCCGTCCATAATAAGCAAACCACCGGGTTCACCGGTTGCCATATTGTAACCGCCGCCGTTGATACTTGCAATTACATTATAGTTTTCAATATACAATTCGCTTTCGGGATTGCCGTATTTCTCCTGTGCGGCATTTGCCTGACCGAGAACAGTCTGCATACCCCATATTGTTGGGTCATTATTCCTGTAGTTTGCGTAAACATGAACATCACCTCTGCTGAGGTCTGCAGTTGCGGTATAATATACCATTTGCTTGTTATCAGCCGATGTTGCCTTTTTGATTGTCTGAATAACACCGGGAGCAAGATTTGAAGTTTCAGAATAGAACGCTGTGAAGTAAGGATTATCCGTTACATCAACATAGTCACCTGCAAGTTTACAGATATAATCCGCAAATGCGTAACAGCACGCTTTTCTCATAAGAGAAACATCTTCCGTTTTGAACTCTCTTGTTGCTTCAAGAGTTGTGATAAGTTTATTGCCTGTATACGCATTATAAACCGCATCACGCATATTGGCGCGTGTGCTTATGCCGTCAATTCTGTTTTTAATGAAATAATCCGCACGCTGATACATTGTAAGGCTCTCAACAAAGTATTCGCTGAAAATATCAGTAAGAACACCCTGCTCATATGTCTGAGCAAGCAATGTCTGCATGATGCAGAGCGAATCAAGATCGCCGTACATATCCTGCTCATTGAAGCCGCCGATTTCCTCCGGATCTTCCTGAAGCAGATAATTCGTACCTATTTCCGCTATCATTTCATCAAGAGTGCCGGTTACTCCGCCGTAATCGGAGAATTCAAGAAGGTCGACAAGGTCGCCTGCCCAACCTGCAACATCAGCGTGATTAAGGCTGGTCTTGTTATGATATGTAATATCCATTGTGCCGAACATGTGGCCGAAATCAACAAGATCACCGTTGGGAAGCGTAAAGAGTTCAAGATTCTTCAGACCGCTTACGATAAGCGCATCTTCGCCCGAAACCATTGAGTTGAAATCATCTTCAAAGCGTGAAACATACTCGGCAAAACCGGTATCTTCATAACCCGCCATAATTCCCCATGAGCCTTCGTTATATTTTTCAACACCAGTACGAATATACTTGATTACAAGAGCAAGAGGATCTTTGCCCGGAACTTCCATTGTATAAGAAGTTGCAAGTTCTTCAAGAATTGCGAGGTTTTCTATAAATGTTTCGTAATCGGAAATTGTTGCTTCCTTAAGCATCGGTATTTCCACATATGTAGTGTAAGAACAGCGTGTACATTCTTCATATGCTTCCCATCCGACCTGAGTAAAGGTAGGATTTTTTGCATTATGCTTAACAATATCATGACCCATTTCAGGTATATACTTCTGTTCAACTATAACCGCATGGCAGACAACGCAGTGCTGACCTTCGGTAAGACCGCTCTGCTCACAGAAAGCAGGAATTTCATCATCTGTTACAACTGTATGACCAAAGGCTTTGCCTTCTGTATATGTGCAGCCGCTGTTGGCACACATTGAAGGAGTGCTGCATGTTGCAGGCATCATATTGTGACCCGTTGCATCGGTCTGACTGTCGGTATAAACATCACCGCAAAGCGAACAAGTGTGAGTAGTATAACCGCTTTCGGTGCACGTCGGGGCGGTTACGGTTGCTTCATAGTTATGCTTGAGTGCCGGAGCAACTTCTTCTCCGCACACCGTACAGATTTGTGCCTTACCGCAAGTTGCCTCCTCTCCGAGAGTATGACCCTGAGCAAGCACAAGAATCTCACCGCAGTCAAGGCACACCTGAGATGTCATACATGTTGCCTCCGCGCCCGGAATATGACCAAGAGAAGGAGCCAGTTCTTCACCGCAATCAACACAAGTCTGAGGATTATCGCATGTTGCCGCCGCACCCTTTGTATGACCTTTTGCAGCAACAACACTGTCTGTGTATGTATCACCGCAATTAAGGCATGTATGAGTTGTATAACCGTCCTTGATACATGTAGGCTCGGTTATGATTTCTGAATAGTTATGACCTGTTGCTTCGGCAAGTTCCACTCCGCAAACAGTACAAATCTGATTTGTTGTACAGGTCGCCGCTGCGCCCGCCTTATGTCCTTTTGCAGGGATAATCGTCTTGCCTTCTGTATGACCGCAGCGCGAGCATACACTGCCTGAACTGTAGCCGTCTTCGGTACATGTTGCATCCTGTGCATCATCATGAATCATATCATGACCGAGAGCAGGATTAATTTCTTCTCCGCAAACGGTACAAGTCTGTGCGGTTGTGCAAGTTGATTCCGCACCGGGAACATGACCGTTTTCCGACTTAAGAATTTCACCGCATACGGTACAAGTCTGAGGTGATGTACAAGTTGCCTCTGCGCCTGCAGTGTGACCTTTTGCATCAACAACACTGTCGGTATAACTGTCACCGCAGTTTGAACAAGTATGGGTTGTATATCCGCCGGTTGTACATGTAGCCTCTGTTACAACCGCATTGTAATTATGTCCCTTTTCAGGAGCAAGTTCCGTACCGCAAACGGTACAAACCTGATTTGTTGTACAGGTTGCCTCTGCGCCTGCCGTATGACCTTTAGCCTCAACAATGCCGTCTTTATACACATCTCCGCAGCGCGAACAGGTATGTGTTGTGTAACCGCCTGTTGTGCAGGTGGGAAGAGTTGTAACGCTCTGATATGCGTGACCGAGCATTGCAGCCAACTCTTTGCCGCAAACGGTACAAACCTGATTTGTTGTACAAGTTGCTGCCGCGCCTGCGGTGTGACCTTTTGCGGCAATTGACTCTGTATATGAACTTCCGCAGAAGCACGTGAACGTTTTAAGACCTGCTGTTTCACAAGATGCTTCGGCAGTAACCTTTTCTGTGTATACATGGCCTGTATGTTCACGCCATATACCGTCAACATAGTAGTTCGTTGATGAAGATGCCGAAGGTGTCATGTATGTTCCGTCAGCATTTTTCAGTTTTGCCGAAGTTATGGGAATTTCTGTATATCCTGTCTTTTGAACAAGTTGGTATGTTTTAGTCTGTGTACCTTTCTTGATTAAAACTTTGCCCGAATCGACGCCGCAGATATCCGCTCCGCCTGATGTAGTGTAAAGATATCCGTTTGATGCATCAAGTGTGCCTGCAACCTGAATTTTTGTATCCTTAAGGTCAGAAGCCTTTCTGTTATATGTTCTGCCGGGAGCGTAACCAACAGGGATAAAAGTCTTGTTTGTGGAACTGCAGAAATTGCCCCACTGGTCAGCATCATATACATAGACATTACAGTTTGAGCCGAGAACGCACTTACCGTTTTTTTCAATAATCAGTTCCGAGCCGGGAAGCATCGCAACATCCTGAGAAAGAGTAACCGTACCGTTGTTAACCTTTACGGTAATGTTATTATTTATCGGCAAATCGTAGTTTTTTGAATTTATTGATGCACCCAAAAGACCCGATCCGAATTCAAGTTCAATGGGGCTTATGGACATTGAACCGTTAAGTTCAAAAATGAGTCTGTCTGTTTTACCGTCATATCTCTTTGTGAGAGAACCTGAACTGAGGTTAAACATGCCGCCGTTAGGAGCAATAAACGCAACGGATGTTCCCATTTCCATTTTTGAAATATATACCGATGCATAGCAACTTTCAACCGCACCGTATTCAAGAGTAAGGGGAACTTCAATGTTCTGAATATAATATTGCGACAGAGGGAAAACTCCGTTTTCCATATCTGTAGTCTGTGAACCGCCTCTGAAGTCCATAATCTGGAAGTATTCATAAACATTGGCACCGTTCTTTGCAGTAACAGAACCTGAACCTGTGATATAGCCGTATGCGTAGAGATTAGCGCCGTTATTGATTGTAATGTTGCTGCCGCTGTTCATTTTGATAAACGGGCATGAACCTGTGGGCGAAGCACCGTTTGCATGGCTGCCGTGGGCAGAATAATGCTTTGCAGGCAAGCAGAGTGCGCCGTTAACGGTAATATTGGCACCTTCAGCCATTGTGAGTGTGCGGTATGCCGTAGGCTTCACATAGGCATCGCTTACAATAGCAGGTTCGGTTGTATAAATTGTGTTTGCATCATCAAAAGGAATAAGCAATGTTATGCCTGCAGGAACTGTATAATTACCTGCCGGTATTGTACCGTCATTGGCAAGAATAACAGTGCTGTAACCGGAATTTGAAGCATATGCCATAGCATTATTCAAATCATCAAAAAGATAGTTGCCGCCAAGTGCCCGGAAATATGCAACCCCTGTTGTTCCGACAAAAACCGCTCTGATTTTCATATCTGCAACGGGAATAAGTTTATATGTTGTTGATGTGGAAAGAAGAACACCTGTTTCAGAGTTAATCCAGCCAAGGAACTTTCCGCCGCCGGATACGGTTGCCACAAGATTTTCACCATCGGCAAAAGTAATCTCCTTAACGGCATTGGGTGCGACTGCTGCACCGCCTGCCGTTACACTGCCGTATGCCGAGTTATATTCAACGGTAACCTTTGATGAAGACTGAGCCTCAACAAGGCTGAAATTGCTCAGAGTAAGCGTTGCCTCTTTATAGAGTGCGCCTGCTTCAATTTTAAGTGTTATACCCTGATTTGGGTAAAGCAAAACAGAGCATGTTCCGTTTGAACCGCTTTGGCTGAATGATTTATAGTTTGACGCACTGTAGTTGAAAGTCAGAGTAGATGCAGCATTCGTATTGTTATAAATATCCACAGTGTTGGTTTTGCTTGATGCAAGACCGCCCTTGACCGTAATTTTTACAACATCACCTGATACACTGCCTGTACCCTCGCTGTCTGTAACCGTAACCTTGCCGCCAAGTACGGTGTTTGTCGCCGAAGCATTAATTACGGTGCCCATTCTGCTGCCTATGCTCTTATTGAGATATTCGACAGTCCTCGCACTGTCAGTACCGTAAAACGCTTCCTGCTCACTGCGGGACAGGCTTTCGGCTGTTGTATAGAGTGAATCTATATCCTGCGCAGCATCTTCCATGGTATTCCAATCCATACCCGCAACCGCTTCACTGACTTCTTTTTCGGTTGCAATATTGGTGCCGAGATAACGCACCAAAACCGCATTAACCTCCAGAAGAACATCGTAGAGCGGATTTCTTTCGTCTTTGCTGAAAAAGGACTCAAATATTCCTTTATCATCAAAACTGATTTCCGGAATTATCTCCTGCACAGGTGCCGAAGACAAACTCATCAGAAACGAAAGCATCCAAGCAATTACTCGCTTGCATAATTCCATAACGACCATTGTTCATTCCTCCACATAAACTTGATTTCAATTAAAATTTTATTGTTATCAAACAGTTTTGGGTAAAAGGTAAATTTTAACCCATTATAATTATTTAAATTATAACAATATTTCTTATAAAAAACAATATATTTATTTAAATTATTTTATATTTATTTTTATACATATACTTGAATTTTTTTCTCTGTAATGTTAAACTTAATATATCTATAATGGAAAATTATATGTTATTTCGAAATATATCAGGAGGTTTTGCAATGAACAGAATTTTCAAAAACGGTTTGGCAATTATGATGGCTGTTTTGGTTGCCTTCGGGTCAATAACGCTCTTCTCAGCCAAAGCAGATGCCGTTTATAACGGAAACTGCGGAGACAGCCTTGAATGGTCGCTTGACAAATCAACAGGTGCACTTACCGTCAGCGGAACAGGTGCGATGAAGGAATATTCAACAACATATATCCCCTGGCGCAGTGTGCGCTCTGAAATAAAAAGCGTCCGCATAGGCGACGGTGTAACAAGTGTCTGCAACTATGCATTTTATGATTGCGCCAACCTTGCCGAAATCAGCATTGCCGCAAGCGTAACTCAGATAGGTACTCTGGCATTTGCACAAAGCCCGTCAATCACAGCATTTTCGGTAGATTCTGAGAATCCGAATTATTCATCTGACATTTACGGTGTTCTGTTTGATAAAAACTTCACTCAACTTATTCAGTATCCTTCAGGTAATAACCAAGCAAATTACGAAATTCCTGCAAGCGTAACCGCTGTTTATGAGGATTCATTCAGATTTGCAAAAAATATAACTGATGTAAGCCTTCCCGACGGACTGGAAAGCATCGGGGAAGAAGCCTTCTACGGTTCGGGTCTTACAAGTGTTACAATCCCCTCTTGCGTAACTTCAGTCGGCAAAAACGCATTCGGTTGGTGTCCCTCACTTAAGAGCATCTCGGTAAATGCTGATAACCCAAACTACTCAAGCGATGAATACGGAGTTCTTTTCAATAAAAGCAAAACCGAACTTATCAAATACCCCAACAACTGCGTACAGACAGATTACATTATCCCCGACGGTGTTACAACGATTGCAGACGATGCTTTTGAAAACTGCTACAAACTCAGTTGCGTCACTATCCCTTCAAGCACTGTTTCAATCGGCAAAGGCGTTTTCTTCAATTGCTACCTCAAAGGAATAACCGTTAATTCCGCAAACCAAAACTATTCAAGTGATGATAACGGTGTTCTGTTCTCTAAAGATAAAACCGAACTTATTCAGTACCCCATAAGAAATGAAAAAACAGACTATATTATCCCCGACGGTGTTGTAACAGTTAAGGAAAGTTCATTCCAGAATTGTCAGACCTTAAAGAGCATAACCGTTCCCGAAAGCGTAACAAACATTGAAGATTATGCATTTATGCTCTGCGGTAACCTTGAATTTGTTCATCTGACAAGCGGTACAACCTCAATCGGTCAGAATGTCATAGGCACATCGGCATATCTCTGCGCTGAAACCGAAAACTGTTATGCAAAAGAATATGCAGAAACCAACGGACTCTCGTTTAAAGTCTGCAGCGGTCACAGTGCTGACGGAATCTCAATTTCAACTAACGAAGTTGAAATCATAAACAAGCAGACATACAAACTTGAAGCAACCGTTACTCCCGACACTGCCGCTGACAAGATCATAATTTGGGAATCAGACAACTCTGCTGTTGCAACAGTTGATGAAAAAGGTCTTGTTACCGCAGTTTCGGCAGGTACAGCAAACATAACCGCAACAACGGCTGACGGCGCATACTCTGCTGTATGCAAAGTTACGGTAACACCCAGATATTTTAATATTACATGGATTGTTGACGGTAAAGAAACCGTTCAATCCGTTGCTGAAGGCGCTGTAATAGCAAAGCCCGATGCTCCCGAAAAAATCGGACATACATTCAAAGGCTGGAACGGAGAAATTCCTGCAACCATGCCTGCAGAAAGCCTTACATTCAAAGCATTATGGACTGCCAACAGTTATGATGCCGTGTTTGATGCAAACGGCGGCGTTTTCAACGACGGCTCAACTACCAAAACACATTCGGTTGTTTACGGCAGCGATATTTACACCCCGAGAATTCCATCAAGACAAGGTTATGAATTTATAGGATGGACTCCCGAAACAGGTATAATGGATGATATAAACGGCAAAGAATTTACCGCTGAATGGGCTGCTTTAACTGATACAAAATACACCGTTGAAATCTACACAATGGAAATTGACGGAACATACACAAATACCACTGACGTTCTTACAGGCACTACAGATACAACCGCAACTGCGGAATATACTGTTGAAACCGGATTTAAACTCAATGAGGAAAACAGCGTTCTTTCCGGCAATATCGCACCCGACGGATCACTTGTTCTTAAAGTTTATCTGGACAGAGAGATTTACAAAGCAACAATTAACGGAGTAACATCCGATTATCTCCACGGTCAGCAAATCGCTGAGCCCGAAAAGCCCGATGCTCCCACAGGATATCTTCAGCAAGGCTGGATAGATGAAAACGGTGCATCAGTTGAATTTCCTCTTGTTGCAGGCGGTAATCTTCCCTCTGAAATCAAACCTGATTTTGTAAAACAGAGTTACACCGTAACATGGATTGTTGACAGCAATAAGACGGAAGAAACATATCTGTTTGAATCAAAGATAAATGCTCCTGCCGACCCTGTTAAAACAGGCTATACGTTCACCGGATGGACTCCTGCAATCCCCGATTCGATGCCTGCAGAATCAATGGTATTTACAGCAACATGGTCCGCAAACAGTTACAAAGCAGTTTTTGATGCAAACAGCGGCACATGGGCTGACGGTTCAACAAAAAAGACCGTTACCGCAAACTTTGATGAAGAAATCATCGCACCCGAAAATCCCGTAAAATCAGGATATATCTTTGCAGGCTGGACTCCCGAAGTCGGCATAATGAACGATGTAAACGGTAAAACTTACAAAGCATTGTGGATTGTTTCAACAGAAACGGTATACACGGTTGAAATCTACACAATGTCAACAGACGGCACGTACACAAAAGTTACACAAACCTTTACAGGTGCAACGGATTCAACCGTAAATGCTAAGTACACGGTTGAAGAAGGCTTTATTCTTAACAGCGAAAAAAGCGTTCTCTCAGGTAAAGTTGCAGCCGATAACTCTCTCGTTCTCACGGCATATATTGACAGGCTTACCTATACGCTCACAACAATTGTTGACGGCGTAAGCAGTTCAAAAGAATACATCTACGGCTCAATAATTGCCGAGCCAAATACTCCGAGCAAAGCAGGATATAACTTTATCGGCTGGGATAAAGAAATTCCTCAGACAATGCCTGCTGAAGATCTTACAATCACCGCTAAATTTGAAAAATCAACATATACCTGCCCCGATTGCCTGACAAAATTTGATGACGAATCAAAATATAACGAACACATCGCATATGAACAGGCAAAGAAAAATATCAGAGTTTCAATTAAGAACAAACCAGATACAAAAACAATTAAATATGGCGAAACCCTCAGACTTACCGCGGTAACATCTGCCGCTCTGCCCGAGGGAACAAAGATTTGCTGGTATGTTGACGGTGTTAAAGCCGCAGAAGGAGAAACTTTTGATATAAGTTTCAACAGCGGAACAAAATCCGTAACCGTAAAAATTACGGACAGCAGCGACAATGCTCTCAAAGATGCAAACGGAAACGAAATTTCAGATTCTCAGAAAGTAAGCGTTAACTCAAGTTTCTGGCAGAAGATTGTATCATTCTTCAAAAACCTTTTCAGAATGAACAGAACCGTTATACAAACACTTTTTACAGCATAACAAAAGGCTGTCTCACTTAATCAGTGAGGCAGCCTGAACTTTTATAAAAGCCCTCCGGTTCTGAACCGAAGGGCTTAAATTTAACTTAGTGGGTAAGGAAGAACATTGCGGCAAAGAGGATTGAAATAACCCATGTGCCGATTGAAACTTCCTTGATTTTGCCTGTAAACACTTTAACTGCGATATATGAAACCATACCGAATGCAATACCGTATGAAATGTTGTATGTGAAAGGCATCATTGTAAGGGTAAGGAATGCGGGAAGAGCAGTTGCAGGGTCATCCCACTTGATATCCTTAACACAGCCAATCATGAGGATACCTACATAGATAAGAGCGGCTGCATATGCTGCTGCAGGAATAAGCGCTGCAATGGGTGAAAGGAAGAGTGCTACAACAAACAGTGCCGCTGTAACAATTGATGAAAGACCTGTTCTGCCGCCTGCAGCAACACCTGCTGATGATTCAACAAATGTTGTTACTGTTGATGTGCCGCAAACCGCACCTGTGCAGGTTGCAATAGCATCTGCAAGCATTGCCTTGTTCATGTTGGGAACTTCTGTTGTGCCGTCTGCCTTTTTAATGAGCATATTGCCGCCGCGGCATGCACCGTAAAGAGTACCCATTGTATCAAACATATCAACCATACAGAATGCAAGAGCAGTTGTGATGAAAGCAATTACAAGACCGCCCTTGGAATGACCTTCAACAGCAAGATATGCGGAGAAATCAAAACCTTCGGTAAACACCTTGCCGAATGCTTCTTTACCGAACGCAACAAATGCATCAATGGGGTTAAGCGAAACGCCTGCAAGGAAACCGTCATAGAATCCGGGGATTGTGAAACCGAGAGCATAGTAAACAACCGCACCTGCGATAATGCTGATAAGGATTGCACCCTTGATTTTACGTTTTGACATAACTGCAATCGCAATAAGAGTTGCAATTGTAACAAGTTTAGGCATAATATCAGCCCAAGTTGCAGTACCGAGAACGTTAAAGGATGCAAGGTTAACACAAGTTGCAGCATCATTGACAACGATACCTGCATTCTGGAAACCGAGGAAAGCGATAAAAAGACCTATACCTGCAGGAACAGCCTTTTTAACTGACTCGGGGATTGCCTGGAATATAACCTTCCTGAGCCCCGTAACAGTAAGAAGAACAAAGAGCAGACCGTCTGCTAAAACAAAGAGCAGTGCGTTTGCATAAGTGAAGCCAAGACCCATGCATACCGTGTAAACAAAGAATGCGTTAAGACCCATACCGGGAGCCTGCGCAAGAGGGAGATTTGCCATAAGGCCAATGAGAACTGTGCCGATAATAGCGGGAATTGCAGTTGCAATATATGCCGCACCGTATGACACACCCTCAAGTTCAGAGAACATGCCGGGATTAACCATCAGGATATAAGCCATAGCCATAAAGGTAGTTATACCTGCGGCAATTTCCGTCTTGACGCTGGTTTTATTTTTTGCCAGACCAAAAAATTTTTCCATTAGAGAAACCCTCCTTCAATTTTATGTCAAAATTATACCATACCCTTTAATTATTGACAATATTTTTTTGAAAATTATAAACATTTAACAGTCAATTATCTGAACATCTCTTATACAGTTAACCGGTATTCTCTTTCCGTCAGACATTACGATTTCGCTTCTTAATATATCTATTTTCTTTATGAAGCCGACTGTATTAAGATATACTCCGCCCGATTTTCTGCCGTCAGGCTGAAAATATTCAATGCAGATTTCGCTTAAATCTAATGCTGACGAAATCAGTTTCTCATTTATAATTTCTTTTATATTCTCGTCAAGTTCTGTTTTCCTGTCAGTAAGCCGTGCAGTTTCCTGAACAGCGGCATCATGCCCTGTAAGAGCCGCAAAAGGACTAAACTGCGCCGCACGGTCACTCACTGCCATGTGAGAGCGATTCGCTGACACATGATGCGGCAAACCGATTATATCATCATAATTATTTTCGCTGTTCATATCATGCTTTATGTCCGCCGATTTGTCTGTTGCGATCCTTGGCGGTTGCTCCTTCCTTAAAATTAGTACCTTTCAGGATGGCATTTTTTCCGTATTTATTTTTGATATGCACCAAAGCATCCTGCATTCTCCGCTCACGCTCAAGAAACTTTTCCTCCTCTGCACGCCTGCGCTGTTTTTCTTCAAAATTCTCAAAAAAGGTAAGTTGCTCGGGCTGAAAAGCGTCATCAACGGAATCCTCGGGCACTACATGGTTTGCCGTAATATTTATTCTGCGCACAAGCAGGTTTCTGTCAATTATTCTGTAATAAAGTTCCATACAGGCATTTACAATCAGCCTCGTTGACGAAGTCTGTCTGCCTATATTCCCTGTTCCTCTTGCGTGTTTAGGCACTTTCCTGCCGTAAAAATCCGTTTTTACTTCTCCTCTATACGCGCTGCGTCTGCCTGCATCTGTAAGATTTTCTATATCGTAACCTATAACAAGAACAAGTTGGTCTGTAACAAGTTTTTTGCTTACAAGGTCAAAAGCAAGATTATCTGCCATCTCACGCACAACAACAGCGGTTTTTTCACAGTCATACGGGCATTGCAATACCTGACCCGTACTGATGCTGTTCGTTTCGGGTTTATAGGCTTTGATATCCGCAATTGTGCAGGGTTCAAATCCCCATGCATGGTCTATCAGAAGTTCGGCATTGATGCCGAAAAGGCGGTAAAGCAAACTCTCATTAATGAGGGAACATCTGGCAACATCTCCCATGGTATACATTCCGTACTCTTCCAGTTTTTCCGATATCCCCCTGCCTATTCTCCAGAAGTCCCTTAACGGGCGATGCGACCAAAGCGTACGGCGGTAAGACATTTCATCAAGTTCGGCAATACGCACACCGTCATCATCCGCAGGAATGTGTTTTGCCGTTATATCCATTGCAATTTTGCAAAGATAAAGATTTGTGCCGATACCTGCCGCAGCAGTAACGCCGGTTTCGGCAAGAACATCTTTCACAAGCATTTTTGCAAAATCATACGCAGATATACCTTTCAACTTCAGATATGCCGTTGCATCAATAAACACTTCATCAATGCTGTAAACATGGATATCCTCGGGCGCAACATGCCTTAAATAAACCTGATAAATCCGTGTGCTGTATTCAATATAAAGAGCCATTCTCGGCGGTGCAACAATATAGTCAATGGCAAGTGACGGATTGGCTTTCAGTTCATTATCGTCATAAGAGGTACCCGTAAATTTACCCTTTGGTGCACTGCGTTTCCTTTCTGCATTGGCTATCCTCACCTGCTGAATCGCCTCAAACAGCCTTGCCCTGCCTGAAATACCGTAACTTTTAAGGCTTGGCGAAACGGCAAGACAGATTGTTTTTTCCGTTCTTGACGGGTCTGCCACAACAAGGTTTGTTGTAAGAGGGTCAAGCCCCCTCTCCATTGCCTCAACGCTGGCATAGAACGATTTCAGATCAATAGCAATATACACTTTGTTTTCAGCCGTAACGCACACCCCCTTAAGTAAACTCAACACCCGTATTATAACACCTGTAAAATCAGATTTCAATAGTTTTTCGAACATTTGTTTGGAAATTTAAGTAAAATAAAGAACTGTCTTGCTCAGCAAGACAGTTCTCTTTTATCATTCGCAAAGTTCTTTATACTGATAACATCTGACATAATCAACCTTGAACTCAGCAGGCCAATTTTCTTCGGGAGTTTTCCATATCTCGCCCGTACCGTGTCTGTCAGAACTCTGAACACCGTTTTCGCCTGCAAATTCACATGAAAGCAGAAGATATTCGGGATTTTTTGAAACTCCTCCGGCGGAAGTTCTGCCCGTTTCAACACCGTTTATATAGAAAATATATTCATTCTCGTTCCATTCAACGCCATAAGTATTGTACTCTTTGTAGGGGTTGTTTTTAATAAACATTTTACCCACAGCCTCACCGTGATGTCCTTCGTCATAGCCGTCATAATGAATGCCGGTTGAGATTGCGTCATTACCCCACCAGTTATCTTTGTAATAGAAAGATTCGAAAACATCAATTTCCGTTCCGTCCTCGCCCGAATTATTGACATTATAAACGCCCTCGTTCATCATCCAGAAAGCGCTCCACATACCCGTTGCCGCAGGAAGAATGCAGCGAACTTCAAAATAACCGTACTTTTGCTCATACTTACCTCTGGTGGTTACTTTTCCGGTATACCAACCCGGTTTGTATTCGGGCATATCCAAACCAGAGTCAAGGTAATAATTCTCAAGAGGTTCATCAAGATATTCGGCTCTTATAACAAGGTTACCGTCTTTTACGCTGACCATATCTTCATGCCAGTAGCCGCCCTTACGCTCGGTTATCCACCATGAAAATCCCCATTTATCTGTATCGAGTTCGTCGCCGTTAAATTCATCATACCATTTAAGTTCAAATTGGCTCAGGTCAATTGTTTTGCCCTCAGGCATTTTGCCAAGATCAAGCATATTGGGAAGTTGAGGATTAATAACCATCAGAATCGCAATTAAAATTTCCAGAATTATTTTAATCAAAGCAACACATCTCCTTTATTCATCTGTTTTCTCTGAATTTATATTATCATATCATTATATTCGAAAAAAGTAAATAAGGCTGACATACAAAAATCACCAAAACGGTAAAACCGCTTTGGTGATTTGATTCATGCATTAAAGATTGTAATACTTATCAAACTCTGCAGGATGAGGAATAGCCGAAAGTTGACGGCACTCTTCACGCTTTGCGTTAATGAAGTTCTTGATAAGTTCTGCGGGGAATACACCGCCTTCGGTAAGAAATTCGTTATCTGCTTCAAGTGCATCAAGTGCTTCTTCAAGTGATACGGGAAGATGCTGAAGTTTTGCCTTTTCTTCATCGCTGAGATGATAAAGGTTAACATCGTAAGGACCCCAACCGTTTGCATGGGGATCAATCTTATTCTTAACGCCGTCAAGACCTGCCATAAGAATTGCTGCATAGCAGAAATAGGGGTTGCAGGTTGCATCGGGGTTACGGAGTTCAAATCTGCGCTTGTCAGGGCTCTTTGCATATGCAGGGATACGGATAACCGCACTTCTGTTTGATGTTGCATAACCAACAGTAACAGGAGCCTCAAAGCCGGGAATAAGGCGCTTGAATGAGTTGGTGCTGGGGTTTGTGATAGCACAAAGAGCGCCTATATGTTTAAGCAGACCGCCCATGAAATAGTGCGCTGTTTCGCTCAGATGCGAATAACCGTTGTCATCTGAGAATACGGGCTCACCATCCTTGAAAAGAAGCATATGAACATGCATGCCGCTGCCTGCTTCGCCGTAAATGGGCTTGGGCATAAACGTTGCGGTTTTGCCGTATTTGAGAGCGGTGTTATGAATGATATATTTAATCATCATTGATGCGTCCGCCATATGAACTACTTCGCCAAGTTGAGGCTCGATTTCATACTGACCTGATGCAGCAACTTCGGGATGATGATAGTTAATCTCAATGCCTGCGTCCTTCATATGCATACACATTTCACTGCGGCATTCGTAGGATGTATCAAAAGGCTTTGCAATGTGGTAGTTCTTCTGCTTGGGAACAACAACGCCAAGACCTTCATTGCCGGAATTCCAGTATGACTGTGTTGCATCTACGGTAGCACCGATATGCTTGCCTTCAACATTCCATGTAACTTCATCAAAAAGATAGAATTCAAATTCGGGAAGAATCTTCATTTCATCTGCAACGCCGCTTTTTTTCATATATTCAACCGCTGCCTTGATGATATTTCTGGGATACTGAGCAAGAGGTCTGTTTTCGGGTGAATCAATAATCATGGCATTACCCGTCATTGACAATGTGGGAATGTCACAGAAAGGATCAACGACTGCTGTATCGGGGTCGGGAATAAATACCATATCGCTCTTTTCAACAACAGCATAGCCGTAGTTTGAAGCATCAAAACCGATGCCGCTCTTCATTGTATCCTCTGAAAAATTCTCTGCGGGAATTGTAACATGACGATACTGACCGTTAATATCAACCATCTTGAAATCGATCATTTTGATACCCTGTTCCTCAATAAGAGCAAGGATATCCTGAATTGTTTTTGCCATGGAAACACTCCTTTTATATTAATTTCTTTTAAAGTATAACAATTTTTTGCTTTTTCGTCAATAGCAGACACATGAATATTCAAATGCCTCTTTGTCTTACAAAACAAACCGATAATTTGCTGTTGACATTAAATTTAAGAGGAAATATAATTGATATATTAAAAGATTAAAGGAGAAATAAAAATGCTGACTTTGGATAGAGCAAAAGAACTGCTCGCAACAACTACAACAGAACCTCATCTTATTCTGCACGCAAAAAATGTTATGGTTGCAATGGGAGGTCTTGCAGAACATTTCGGGGAAAATAAAGAACACTGGATGGCAATAGGTTATCTGCACGACTATGATTATGAGCAGTACCCTGACGAACACCTTGCTCATACCGCAGAGCCGCTCAAAGAAGCAGGAGTTTCCGATGAAGAAATCCGCACCATCCTTGCTCACGGTTATTCAATTATCAACGATGTAGAGCCTGTTACAAATGTTGAAAAATCGCTTTTCACCGTTGATGAACTTACAGGCATTATTCAGGCTGCCGCAAGAATGAGACCTGCAGGAATAACAGATATGGAAATTTCAAGTTTCATGAAAAAGTTCAAAGATAAAAAGTTTGCCGCGAAATGTAACCGTGAACTTATTAAACAAGGATGCGAAATGCTCGGCATGGAAGTCAAAGAAGTTGCATCAATCTGCATTGAGGCAATGAAAGAATATGCTGACGAACTTCAGATCGGAGTCAAGGAACAGTAAAATAATAACCGAAATATAACTGCGACAAATCTTTGAAAAGTAAATCAGACAAAAAAATCTCGGGATGCAGATGCATTCCGAGATTTTTCATTATTATCAGTTAAGTTCTTTTTCAAGCATTGCTCTGATGACATCGGGTGATCCTGTACCGCGGAGTTCTTTCATAACGCTGCCGAAAAGTGCCTGCAGCGCTTTAACCTTGCCGCCTTTATAATCGGCAACAACCTTTTCGTTTTCTGCAATCACCTTGCGAACGGTTTCAAGGATAAATCCTTCATCAACCTTTGCGTTGAGTTTATTCTCTTCGCAGTATTTATCAACATCAACATCATTCTCAAACACTGCGGAAAGAACCTTTTTACCTGCTGCACGGGTGATTTCACCGCTTTCAACAAGTTCAATGATTCTGCCGAGTTTTGCCGCGTCAATATCAAGCGATGCAAGTTCAAGGCGCTTCATCTGACCCATACACTCTGTAAGAATCCAACTTGCAACAACCTTGGGGCTTCTGCCCATTGCAACAACGGTATCAAACATATCGGAAAGTTTTCTGTCTGACGAAAGAACCGATGCTTCCTTGGTTGCAATACCCATTTCTTCATAGAGAGAAGTTTTTTCGTCTGCTGTTGCAGGCATGCTTGCTCTGATTTCAGCCAGCCATTCATCATCAATTACGATAGGCATGAGGTTCGGGTCAGGGAAATAGCGGTAGTCTGCCGCAGTTTCCTTGTTACGCATTGGGAATGTGCGTCTTTTAACATCATCCCAACGGCGTGTTTCCTGAACAAGCATTTCTGTGTGGCGTTCAATAGCATCAATGTGACGAACCTTTTCAAATTCAATTGCATCCTTGATTTCAGAAAGTGAACTCATATTCTTGATTTCCGAACGGACACCGAGTTCATTTGAGCCTTCGGGTCGAACGGAAATGTTAACGTCACATCTCATAGCGCCCTCTTCGCATTCGGAAATACCTGCAAACTGAAGGCTTGACTTAAGTTTCTTGAGGTAAGCAATAACTTCTTCCGATGAACGGAAATCGGGTCTGCTTACGATTTCAATAAGAGGCACACTTGTGCGGTTATAGTCAACAAATGAAGTGTTTGTTGCTTCGTCATGAACGAGTTTACCTGCGTCCTCCTCAACGTGAATCTGCTTGATGCCAATTTTTCTTTCACCGATTTCTACGCAGCCGTCAACACAAATGGGATGGAACCACTGTGTAATCTGGTATGCACAGGGAAGATCGGGATAATAATAACTCTTTTTATCGAAAGTTGTGTACTGATTAATTTTGCAATTAAGCATAAAACCTGCTTTAACTGCAAGTTCGATTGCGTGCTTATTGGTAACCGGCAGCATACCCGGCATACCGCTGCAGGCAGGGCATACGCAATCATTGGGCTCTTTGGGGCTTGAGTGGCCGCCGCAAGAGCAGAAAAGTTTTGAATCGGTGGAAAGTTCAACGTGAGTTTCCAAACCTATAACAAGTTCGTATTTCATAATTTACACCTCCACACTTTTTGCGATACTGAGAAGAACGCTTTCTTTATATGAATCAGCAATGAGTTGAACGCCCTTGGTTACCATTGCAGGAATACCCGTAATTGAAGGAATTGCAGTGAAAACGCTTTCTCCATAAACCTTTTCAAATGCATCGGTTACATCATAAGGTTTGTAACTTGCCTGTGAGCATGCAGGAGCAAGAATTGCATCATATTTTGAGAGCACTTCTCTCACCTTATCGCATACTACGCGGCGTATACGGAGCGATTTATCATAGCATTTTTCATATTTTGCCTTTGCAAGGACATCTGAACCGTAGATAATGGTTGCCTTTGTGAGGAAGCCCATTGCCTCTGAACGGCTCTTGACATAAAGTTCGTCGATATTTTTATATTCGGGAGTTCTGTAGCCGTATTTAACGCCGTCAAATCTTGAAAGGTTGTTGGTGGTTTCGGCAGCCATAAGAATCTGCCATGCAGTCTTAGCCTGTGAAACGATATCAAGAGAAATTTCCTCAACAGTTGCGCCGAGTTTTTTGAGGCTTTCCGCATAAGCATCAATGTTTGCCTTAACCTCTGCACTTGCAGAATCATAAAGTTCTTTTACAATGCAGATTTTCATTGCTGAAACATCTTCATTTGTTGAATACTCATATTTTTCGGCAGGAAGGCTTGTTCCGTCCTTGCTGTCATGACCTGCGATAACGGTAAGGATTTCCTTTACATCCTCAGCATTTGCGGCGGTAACACCTATCTGCTCGCCTGAGCAAGCACAGGCGATTATACCGTAACGCGAAACCGTGCCGTAAGTGGGTTTAATAAAATCAACACCTGAAACGGCTGCCGCACGTCTGGGTGCACCGTTAAGGTCAACGTTGAGAGCAGCCTTAACCTTACCCGATGCAACAAGCGATGCCGCTGCGCCGACAAGATTGCCGTTTTCGGTTTCGGGAGCAAAATATGATGTTTCGCCCAAAAGGTCAAGACCGAATTCGCCTACGTTTGTTTTGCCAGCAAGGTCATACCCTGCCTTTTCAAGCCTTTCAACTGCTTCCGCACTGAAAAGGGGCTTGAAATTCTCAAGCATCTTTGAACCTGCTGTTGCAGGAACATCTTTTACAAGAATTGTATCATCTACGGCAATTTTGCCTGCCGCGTTTATCTCATTAATATAAATCATTTATCTGCACCTCACTTTACAAGTCTGGGTACCTGCCAACTGTCATCAGTGCTCTGAGGAGCGCCTTCAAGCAGGTCTTTACGGGCAAAAGGCTGATTTCTGCCGTCATTTCTCAAAACATTTGTCATGGGCATTACATATACCATTGCTTCAACATTATCCGTATCGGTTTTCTGAAGTTCTTCTTCGTTTTTGCCCATATTATCAAGAATCTTCTGCATTGCCTTCTTTTCATCCGCACTGAAAGCAAGTTCATTTACGCTTTCAAGTTCCTTAAACCATTTCTCTTTGGTCATAGCGCCGCCTTTTGCGGAGTTAACCGTAGCGGTAAATGCAGAATCGTCGCCTTCTGTACCTGAAACCTCAACTGCGCCGCCCTTGCCTCTGATTGCAACATTAGCCTCAAAAAGTTGAAGTTCCGTAACAACGCCGGGCGCGCCGAGCATCTGATCCTGTGCAGTACCGTCAAGCGGGAATGCAATAACATCTCTAATTGTTTCTGTATCTGCAAGGAGCATTACGATTCTGTCAACGCCGGGTGCCATACCTGCATGAGGAGGTGCGCCGAACTGGAATGCATTGTAAAGTGCGCTGAATCTCTTTTCAACTTCTTCCTCGCTGTAACCTGCAATTTCAAAAGCTTTTCTCATAATCTCGGGGCTGTGGTTTCTGACGGCGCCCGATGCGAGTTCTATGCCGTTACATACGAGATCGTATTGATAAGCAAGAATTTCTGTGGGATCCATTGTTTCAAGTGCTTCAAGACCGCCCTGAGGCATTGAGAACGGGTTGTGAGTGAAGATAATCTTATCTGTTGTTTCGTCACGCTCATACATGGGGAAGTCAACAACAAAGCAGAATTCAAACGAGTCCTTATTGATAAGACCGAGTTCTTCGCCGAGCCATGTGCGTACTACGCCTGCGTTCTTATCCGCAACATCTGAAATACCGTCGCAAATGAAGAAGATTGTTTCGCCTTCCTTTACGCCTGTAAGTTCAACGATTTCACGCTTTTCATCCTCTGTCATTACCTTGCTGATAGGATCTTCCTTGAAGCCGTAATTTGCAGCATCAAGCAAAGTGATATGAGCAAGGCCTGCCATTTTAGCCTGTTTTGTTGCAAATGCAAGTGACTTATCAAAGAACCATCTTTCATTCTTACAAGGAGCAACAATTGCTCTGACATATTTGTTCATGAAAGGTTTGAACTTAACTCTCTTGAACATATCTGTGAGGTCACAGATGATAAGAGGGTTGCGAAGATCGGGTTTATCCGAGCCGTATTTTGCCATTGATTCTGCATAAGGAATACGTCTGAAGGGCGACTCGGTAACCTTTTTATCTGAAAATGTTTTGAAAATATCGCTTACAACGCTTTCACACACTTCAAGAACTTCTTCCTGAGTTGAAAAAGCCATCTCAAAGTCAAGTTGATAGAATTCGCCGGGTGAACGGTCGGCACGGGCATCTTCATCTCTGAAACAGGGAGCAATCTGATAATACTTATCGAAGCCCGACACCATAAGCAACTGCTTGAACTGCTGAGGTGCCTGAGGAAGCGCATAGAACTTGCCCGGATGTTTACGGCTGGGAACAAGGAAGTCTCTTGCGCCTTCGGGCGAAGATGCGGTAAGAATAGGGGTCTGAATATCAAGGAATCCCCTTTCTTCCATGAGTTTTCTCATGTGACCGATAACCTTTGAGCGAAGAATAATATTATTATGGAGTGCAGGATTCCTCAAATCGAGGAATCTGTGCTTTAGGCGCAGATTTTCATTGGTATCGTTTGAGCCTATTTCAAAAGGCAATTCTCTTGTGCATGTGCCGAGCACTTTGAGAGAATCTGCAACAAGTTCAACAAGGCCTGTTTCGATTTTGGGGTTAACTGTGCTTTCGTCACGCTTTGTAACAACACCCGAAACTGAAATGACGGTTTCTTTGCTGATGCCTTTAAGCAGACTTTCATCGTGAACAACAACCTGTGTTACACCTGTTTCGTCACGCAAGTCAACAAAAAGAACGCCGCCATGGTCACGGATAACATCGACCCAGCCTGCAAGTTCAACAGCCTGACCGATATGAGCCTCTCTTATTTCATTGCAACGGTGAGTTCTGTACATAATATTATTCCTCCATTACATGGTTTGTGTATATGATATGTGTTAATAAAACAAAAAATCCCGAGAATTATACAAGATAATTCTCGGGACGAGTAATTTAAACCCGCGGTGCCACCCGTTATTGATACATATACTTAATGTATCCTCTCTTTTATTAACATGTGGGTATGCCGAGCAAAGTGTTGCCGAACTTACTACTCATCTGAAACGCACTTTCAGCCCATGATGCGCTATCTCTTGCAGACTTTCCTCAAAAGACGGGTCTTTGCTTGAGAGAAATTATATCAAATAATTTTTTTATTGTCAACAAAATATTTAATAAATATGTTATATTTATACTGTACTTTTTTCGTGAAATTCGCTATAATTATATTGTATATATCATGCTGTGACAAAAGTCACTGAATAATATGCATTTCTGATATATAATATAACCGAAAAAGGTGGAATAAACATGGCAGTTCGTTTAAATGATAACAAAGAAGTTGTTGAGCGTGTCAAAAAAGGGCTTAAAGAAAAAGGCGGATACTGCCCCTGCCGCATTCCGAAATTACCCGAGTACAAATGTATATGCGAAGAGTTCAAAGCACAGATAGCAGACCCCGATTTTGAAGGCTACTGCCACTGTATGCTTTACTATAAAACAAAAGATTGAAAGAAGGTATTAAAATGTCAGTAATCAAATTAAACTCAAAGAACTTTAATGATGTTGTTTTAAATAACAACGGTGTTGTTCTGGTCGATTTTTATGCGGATTGGTGCGGCCCTTGCAAAATGGTTTCGCCTATTGTTGACGAAATTGCGAAAGAACGCAGTGAAATAACAGTAGGCAAAATCAATGTTGACGAAAGCCCGGAACTTGCACAAAAATACGGAATAGTAAGCATACCGACTCTTATTTCATTTGAAAACGGCAATGTCAAATCAATGAAAGTGGGATACTGTCCCAAAGAAACTATTCTTGAAATGGTTTTATGATGAAACGGAGAATTATACTAATATTGCTGTCCGCACTGTTTATCGCCATCCCTGTCGGCTGCAGCAAAGCAAATCGGCAGACAAACACATATGAACAAATAACGCCCGAAAAAGCAAGCGCTCTGATGAATAAAGAACCGGACTGTGTTGTTCTTGATGTTCGAACCGAAGAAGAATTTGCAAGCGGACATATAGAAAACGCCGTTCTTATTCCCGATTATGAAATTGAATCAAAAGCCAAAACGGTGCTTACCGATAAAAACCAACTTATTCTTGTCTATTGCCGAAGCGGCAGAAGAAGCAAAATCGCCGCCGAAAAATTGGTGAATATGGGATACACCAATGTTAAAGAATTCGGCGGTATAATTGATTGGAAATATAAAATTGTAACCGAATAGTTTCTCTGCGGCATATTGCTTAGAATGCAATATGCCGCAGTTTATTTTATCGGTTTCTCTGTTTTTTAAAATATCGGATTGCAAAAGCAAGCAGTCCCGTACCTATAATCGGGAATATTGCCGTTACAAGCATACCTGCCTTAAGACCTATTTGCTCAGCCGAAAGATTAAGACTTGCTCCGAGTTCAACCGCAAACCCGCTCGCCGCAACATTATCAACAACTATTCCCAGAAGTTGCGGTGCCAACGATGCGCCAAAATCCCCGCTTGCAGCCATAAAAGCATACGCTGCAACTCCGACACATGGCAAATTTTCTTCCATCATAATCAGTGTACCCGGCCAAAGCATCGCTGTAAAAAGTCCGGTTAAAATGCAGGCAATAAACGCAAAAATAACATTTGTTGAAAGACCTGCAACAAGGTAGCAGACAACTGCACCCGCCATACCGATAATAAGAACCCTCATAATATTCTTGCCGAATTTAGCATAGCAGATTCTCGCGATTCCAAGCAGGATTGCAAACATTGCCATACCGAGTATATCGCCGAAAGTTTTATCAACCTGAAGAGCGTTTTCCATATAGGTTGATACCCAGTTTGACATTGCATTCTCTGCGCAACTGCCAAAGAAAATTGAACCTGCGCAAATCGCAAGTGCAAGAGTTCTGCGTTTTGCGCCCTTTGCCTCCTCCTGAGTATTTGTTACATCCATATCAGGCATGGGAGAAAGCATAAATAACGCAGCGGCAATCATTGGAAGCATCGCCCAAAAAGCAGTGAGATATCTCCAATTTTCCGCTCCGAAAAAGCGTATAAACAAAGTACTTACCACAACAACCGTGAACACACCAAATGCATAAAGCGAATGGAGAAGGCTCATATCCTTTTGAGGATTATCAGAAGGAATTGCCGCAATAACGGGACTTAACAGAACTTCGGAAAGACCTGCCGAAACGGAGAAAACAACCGTTCCGATAAGCAATCCTATATACGGATTACCCGGAAAAAGAGTTGGTGAAAGCGCATATATAAACAGCCCTGCCGAAGTTATCAGCGGCATAATTCTGACAATCTTTTTAATATTGAAATATTTTGTGAAAAAAGTAAAAATAAGGTCAATAATAAGTTGGGTACAGAAATTAGTTAATACAAGCGTTCCGAGAAGCGTATAGGAAATGCCGTACATATCCTGCAGTGTTGCAAACAGAAGCGGCGGCAAACTGAAAATTGATGACATTGTAAAATACGCACAGTAACACGCAAGTTTTGTGCGTTTAAAATTCGGGGTTTTCATTTGGGATCTCCTTGTTTTTTATTTTGACTGCCGTCAAGCCGAAACTGATATCTATCAGCCACTTGATTTTTTCCGAATCAACACTTCCGTCAAGGGCAACTGAAATCCAGTTCGTTTTATTCATATGATACGCAGGAAAAATCCCAGTTTCGCTGCGCAGTGAGCCGACAAGAATCGGGTCACATTTGAGGTTCATTATACTGATTATACCTTCATCCTTAAGCCCCAGTTTTGATTTGGGGATATCCATAATCACGGCAAACCATTTTTTGTTGTTTGCATGGCGGAACACCGCAAAATCAGGATATTGCATAAACGGAAAGTCCGCATATGTACCATATGTTTCGGTTATATAATTTGTAAATTCTTTTCTGTCCATTTCTGCCATCTTTTTCATTATATTTATGCAAAGTAAACCGCAAGATAAATTATAATCATATGTATGGGATAGAATGCATAAAAACCGTATTGCATAATTTTGCTTGACTTTCCCTTTTTGCCGCCGTAAAGCCAAATCGGTATAAGAGAAAAGACTGCAAAGCCCTGAGTTGCAAACTCGGTTGTATGCCCAAAAATCTCAACAGGAATTGTTTGTCCTTCAAAAAGGATAAGATTCATTAAAAGCATTGCAACAAGTTGAGCAAACCATGCAAACGGGAAATTGCGGAAAAGATAGAACATAACAACGGTCAGGAATCCCCAGAATCCGTAGTCTACAAAACCTATAAAAGAGGCAATGCTGAGAAGTATAAGCAAAAGAACCGTTTTAACAACTGTTTTTGCATCCCTGTTTTTCTTTGCTTTATCAATAAGCGTTATTGCAAGCAAGCCGAAAAGAAGGGTAAACATAACATTCTGATGATACGGATAAAACCAACTGCCGCCATAGAAAAGGTTGAACGGAATCTCAGAAATGAGAGCAAAACCAAGCAGCCTGAAAATATACTTTTTAAGGTTTGATGTGTGGATGAATCCCTCTGAAATCATAAACGCAAAAATTGGAAAAGTCATTCTGCCGATATATGTCATCCAATCGTTACCCGGCACAACTCTTGCCCACAAATGGTCGCAAACCATAAAAATCATCGCCAATATGCGAAGCATATTTGATGTCAGACCGCCAAAAGGAATTTTTACAAACGGTGTTCTTGCAGGCAATTTTTTCAAAATATCATTTTTCATGTTTTATCACTTCTCTTTCCGTCGCTTATTCTACCATAACGCAAAAGTTATTTCAATACATATCATTATACTTTGGCTGCATGTTTGGAGTTGTTTACAGTTATTTCAGATTATAATATTGACATCTTATTACTTTTGTGTATAATAATTTAGGAGTTATTCTCAAATTCGGAGGATCTGATATGAAAGTATATAATACCCACCAACGCAAAAGCCTTATTGATTTCCTGCAATGCAACAGTTCAAAGGCTTTTACAATTGAAGAAATAATAAACGGTATGCAAGGCAGCGAAATAAGCCAGAGCACGGCATACCGCCTTATGACAAAACTTGTTGAAGACGGTCTTGTTCACCGCTCCGTTAAAGGCAACAGCAGAAGTTTTGTATATCAGTATATTTCTGACCAAAAATGCGAAGGACATCTTCATATGAAATGTACCGGATGCGGTAAAGTATACCATCTTGACAGCGGCATAACCGCTCAGATTCAGAACGATATAAAAAATAATACAAATTTTGAAATGGACAACCATACGGTTTTGCTCGGCAAATGCAATACCTGCAGGTAATTCGGAGGAAAGATGAAAAAAACAGTTTCAGTTTTATTGGCAGCAGTTTTTGCGGTTCTTACACTGTGCGCATGCGGAAAAACGGTTGATGAAAAAAGCGGTTTGAACATTGTCTGCACATCGTTTCCGCAATATGATTATATTAAAAACATAATCGGCAGCGATAAGGGGCTTACCCTTTTGCTTGATGACGGCGGTGATCTTCACAGTTATGAACCCACTGCGCAGGATATTATTACAATCAGTAACGCTGACCTTTTTGTATATGTAGGCGGAACTTCGGATAAATGGGTTGAAAGCACGCTTAAAGCAGCGGCAAACCAAGAAATAAAAGCAATTGCACTTATGGATTATGTTGAAACCTACACCGAGGAATATGTTGCCGGTATGGAGCACAAACATACCGACACCGATGAACACAGTACACTTGATGAACATATTTGGCTTTCTTTGAGAAATGCGGCAAAAATAACACAGGCACTTTGCGAAATCATATGCGATATTGATACAGAAAACGCTCCGATATATAAGTCAAATGCCGAGAAATATATTGCCGAACTCAATGCACTTGATGCGGAATATACAACAGAAGTAAAGTCTGCCAAAAGGGATACTCTGATTTTTGCTGACAGATTCCCATTCCGCTATCTTGTTGAAGACTACGGACTGACATATTACGCTGCTTTTGCAGGATGTTCGTCTGAAAGTGAAGCAAGTTTTCAGACAATGGCATTTATTATCGACAAAACAAAGGAACTTGAACTCCCCGTTGTGTTGACAATTGACGGTTCAGACGGTTCTATTGCAAAATCGGTTTGCGAAGCAACAGGGGCAAAATCGGCGATGCTGGATTCCTGCCAATCGGTTTCGGCACAAGATATTCAAAACGGTACAAGTTATATTAATATAATGAAAAGCAATCTGAATGTATTAAGGGAGGCGCTCAACTGATGGCTCTTATAAATATCAGCGATGTTGCGCTCGGATATGAAGGCAAGCCGATAGTTACCGAACTTAACTTCAGCGTAAACAAAGGCGATTATCTTTGCATTGTCGGCGAAAACGGTTCGGGTAAAAGCACTCTGATGAAAACTCTTCTTGGGCAAAAACATGTTATTTCCGGCAAAATCGAATTCGGTGAAGGTCTGAAACAAACCGAAATAGGCTATCTGCCTCAGCAAACCGAGGTTCAAAGGGATTTCCCTGCATCGGTAAAAGAAATTGTTTTATCAGGCTGCCTTAACGGCTGCGGATTAAAACCGTTTTATTCAAAAAGCCAGAAAACCGCCGCATTCCGAAACATGGAAAAACTCGGAATTGCTGACCTTGCAAACAAATGCTACAGGGAACTTTCAGGCGGTCAACAGCAGCGTGTATTGCTTGCAAGAGCGCTGTGCGCAACAAAAAAACTCATCATTCTCGATGAACCCGTTGCAGGGCTTGACCCCGTTGTAACGCAGAATTTATACAAACTTATAAAAGAAATCAACAACGAAGGAATAACCGTTATAATGGTTTCTCACGATATTGATGCGGCAGTTGAATATGCATCACACATTCTTCACATCTGCCACAAACCCCTGTTTTTCGGCACAAAGGAAGAATATGTTAACAGCGACGTTTGCTGCCTGTTCACATCAAACGGAGGTGACGAAAAATGATTGAAACTCTCACCTCATATTTCAGTTATACCTTTGTTAAATATGCACTCATAGCAGGTGTTCTCATTGCTCTCTGTGCAGCCTTACTCGGCGTAAGCCTTGTGCTGAAGCGCTATTCCATGATAGGCGACGGGCTCTCTCACGTTGCGTTTGGTGCAATTGCTGTGGCAACCGTTTGCGGAGCCGCTCCGATGACAGTTGCTTTACCGATAACAATCGTTGCGGCAATCATCCTTCTCGGCATCAACTCAAGCAAAAAAATCAAAGGCGATGCCGCTATAGCGATGATATCCGTCGGAGCGCTTGCTCTGGGATATCTGCTGCTGAACATTTTCTCCGCTTCATCAAATGTCAGCGGCGATGTATGCACAACTCTTTTCGGCTCAACATCAATACTTACGCTTTCGCAAACAGATGTTATCCTTTGTCTTGCTCTGACGGCAGTTGTTATACTCGTTTTTGTTTTGTTCTATCACAAAATATTTGCCGTTACCTTCGACGAAAACTTTGCATCGGCAACAGGCACAAACACCAAAGCATACAACATTATGATTGCGGTTGTTACGGCAGTTGTTATAGTTCTTGCAATGAATCTTGTGGGCGCACTGCTGATTTCTGCTCTTATCATATTCCCTGCCCTTTCGGCAATGAGGATTTTCAAAAATTTCTTTTCTGTTATAATAAGTTCTGCAATCATTTCTGTTTTTTGCGCAGTTGCAGGCATATTTATCGCAATTATTTACAGCACTCCTGTAGGTTCAACGATTGTTGCTGCAGATATTGCAATGTTTATTCTGTGTTCTCTTATAGGTAAAATCACAAAAAGAGCATAAAAATCCGCCGACGGTTAATTGCCGTCGGCGGTATTGTTTTATTCTGCCGGTTCTTCTGCGGCTGCAGGAGTTTCTGACATGATTGAAGCAAATTCTTCGCCTGTCATCTTCTCATTCTCATAAAGTTTCTGAGCGATAATGTGAAGTTTATCCATATGCTCGGTAAGGATGCTTTCTGTTCTGCCGTATGCATTTCTGATGATATTTTCAATTTCATCGTCAATCTGCGCCGCTACACTTTCAGAATAGTTGCGCACGGTGTTGTAATCTTTGCCGAGGAATACCTGCCTGCTCTCACCGCCGAATGCGATAGGTCCGAGTTTTTCACTCATGCCGTATCTTGTAACCATATTTCTGGCAATTTCGGTTGCTCTTTCAATATCATTTGATGCACCGGTTGAAATATCGCCGAGAACAAGTGCTTCTGCAACTCTGCCGCCGAGAAGGCTTACAAGACTGTCAAGCATCTCGTTCTTTGAAGTATAGTTCTTATCCTCAACAGGTCTGTAAAGCGTATATCCGCCTGCCATACCTCTGGGAATAATAGAAATCTGATGAACAGGGTCTTTGTGTTCAAGATAGAAACTTGAAACTGCATGACCTGCTTCATGATATGCGGTGAGTTTCTTTGCTTTTTCATTCATCTTATGCGACTTTTTCTCCGAGCCGACCTGAACTTTAAGCGCCGCTTCATCAATCTCTTCCATTGTTATAGCCTTCTTATCACGCCTTGCTGCAAGCAGCGCCGCTTCGTTAAGAAGATTTTCAAGGTCTGCACCCGTAAAGCCTACCGTTGCATGAGCAATGCTGTTAAGGTCAACATCGGGAGCAATGGGCTTGCCTTTTGCGTGAACCTTAAGAATTTCTGTTCTGCCCTTTGTGTCGGGATAATTTACGGTTACCTGACGGTCAAATCTGCCGGGTCTGAGAAGTGCAGGGTCAAGGATATCGGGACGGTTTGTAGCCGCTATAACGATAACTCCTTCGTTTGCACCGAAACCGTCCATTTCAACGAGGAGTTGGTTAAGGGTCTGTTCTCTTTCATCGTGTCCGCCGCCCATACCTGCGCCTCTGTGGCGGCCTACGGCATCAATTTCATCAATAAATATGATTGCAGGTGAACTCTTCTTTGCCTGGTCAAAAAGGTCACGCACTCTTGATGCGCCGACGCCGACATACATTTCAACAAAATCAGAACCTGAAATTGAATAGAACGGAACGTTTGCTTCGCCTGCAACGGCTCTTGCGAGAAGGGTTTTACCCGTACCCGGAGGGCCTACAAGAAGAACGCCTTTGGGAATTCTTGCACCGAGCGAGTCAAACTTTGAAGGGCTCTTCAGGAATTCAACAATTTCCTCAAGTTCCTCTTTCTCTTCATCAGCACCTGCAACATCTTTGAAAGTTGCCTTGCGTTTTTCATCCTTTGCCTGCTTGATTCTTGCCTTGCCGAAACTGAGCGTTCTGTTATTTTCATTGCTCATTGTCTGATTCATGCGCCTGAACATAAAGAAGGTCAGCGCTCCCATAACAACAAGAAGCAACAATGTGGGAACAATATTATAAAGCCACTGCCCCGTTGAGCCGGCTACATAACTCGCTTTTATTTTGTTTTCGGGATTAGTTCGGTTGTGCTCAATAACACCGTCGTGAATATCTTCAATAAACAAGTTCACGCTGGGTACTGAAAAAGTTTTTTCACCATCTTCACCCGTAACTTTATAAACAAGCGCACCGCTGCTCAGATTAAGAGTATATTCGGTAACCTTACCTTCATCAAAAAGAGAAACAACCTCATAATACTCAAGTTTTTCTTCGCTCTGTGCATTCATAAAATAGGCTATGGCACTTATAAGCATAATCGGAATAAGAAGATACGGCAAAAACGACGTTAATTTTCTCTTCGGTTTGCCTGAATTGTTATTTTTAGTATTCAATTGGACAAATCACTCCTTAATTTATCATTCCCCATGGAATTTCAATTATTTTTCATATATCTCTCTTTTAAGAACTCCGATAAACGGAAGATTCCTGTATTTTTCATCATAATCAAGACCGTAGCCGACAACAAATTCATCGGGGACTTCCGCGCCTGAATAATCCGCCCATATATCGTCAACCGCTCTGCGCTCAGGCTTATCAAGAAGCGTACATATTTTTATACTCTTCGGGTTTCTGTCAAGAAGAAGTTTTCTGATATAACTGAGAGTTTTGCCGGAATCAAGGATATCCTCAACAATAAGAACATCATATCCTTCAAGATTTATATCAAGATCTTTTATAATTTTAACAACACCTGACGATTCGGTTTTATTTGCATAACTTGAAACACACATAAAATCAATTGCGCACGGAACTGTTATTGCCCTCATAAGGTCTGCCATAAAAATTACAGAACCTTTAAGAACACTTACAAGAAGAAGGTTTTTATCTTTGTAGTCCTCACTTATTTGTTTACCCAAACGGTTCACAATATCAGCAAGGTGCTCCTCGCTGTAATATACTTTCTGGATATCATTAAGCATTATGCCGCTTTCCTTTCACATCCTGCAGAAATTATCTGCTGATTATTATTTTTAAAATATTTTGAGTACTTTTGTCTGTTGCAACACGCTGCGCAACACCTGCACCCTCGACAAGTATAACACCGCTTTCGTCTGTAAAAACCGCAACGGAGTTCCTTTTTTCGGGCGGAACTGAAATCTCGTTAAATAATTTTTTCAAAGATTTAGTGCATTTTCTTGAAGCGAGTGTTATGTTATCACCCTCACGGCGGCTTCTTACGATAACCTTTCCGTGTATTTTATCACAGTCAAGGAAATATTCCAAGCCCTGTTTTGAAATGTTTTGTAAATTATTTATTTCGGCTGTGTTAACATTAAGAGTTTTTATCTCGGCATCGCCAAAAAGCATTCCGTCTGCAAGAAAACTTTCACCCAATGCTTCAAACTCCTCGTCAGGCAAATCCAGAACACCTTTTCTGACCCTGACAGTAACACCGCCGTTTATCTGTATTTTACCGGAATCGCAAAGCAAATCGCAGATTCTGCTTATAAATTTATTCTCTGCAGTTACGCCTTTTGACTTTTCGATAACTTTTATGATTGCCCTTTTCCTGACAGGAGCAGGTGCCGAGGCAAGAACTTCCGCGCTGTATCCTCCTGTGCAAACCGCACCGTCAATCAAATCATCGGCAAGCGATGAAAGAAATGCTTCGTCCTCATTAAGAGAATCAATGCACCTTCCTGCGCCCTGTTCAAAAGATTGATTTATCTTCTGAAGTTCGGTTATAACATTATGTCTTATTCGGTTACGCGAATAAGTAACATCTGCGTTAGTGGCATCGGTAACATATTCAACCGAATTCTGCTCACAATAAGCAAGAATTTCTGCTTTTGTGCAGCCTATAAGAGGACGGATGATGTTATCTCTGACGGGAGGAATTGAGCATAACCCGCGCAGCGAACTCCCCCTTGCAAAATTGAAAAGGAAGGTTTCAGCCCTGTCGCTCAAATTATGCGCAGTGGCTATAATTATATTTTCACCAAGTGAGTTGAAGAAATCGTAGCGCACATTTCTGCCGCATTCTTCAAGACCTATCCCCTGCTCTGCCGCCATCTTTGCGATATCGGTTTTTTTCACAAACAGTTTAACACCGAGTTCAGCGCATTTTTCACGCACAAAGCGCTCATCTCTGTCCGCATCTTCACCCCTGAGGCAATGATTCACATGGGCTGCCAAAAGAGTAATTTTATATTCATTCTTTATTGCATTCAGAACGCTGAGCATCGCCATTGAATCGCTGCCGCCGGAAACCGCAGCAACAACCGTTGCGTCCTCAGGAAGCATTGCATATTTTTCAATTGCCGATTTAACCTTATCAATCATCATGAACTTTCTCCAACTGCAGGAACAAAGTGTGCTCGCCGTCAAAAGCAAATTCAACCGTGCCTGTTTCGCCGTGTCTGTTCTTTGCAACAATGACTTCGGCAACATTCACATCCTGACGGGGTGCTTCAGCGTCATCGCCGTCTTCTTTTTCGCCGCTGTAATAATCCGGACGGTAAAGCATCATAACGATGTCGGCATCCTGCTCGATTGAGCCCGATTCACGAAGGTCAGAAAGTTGAGGTCTGTGGGACTTGCCTCTGCCCTCAGTACCTCTGGACAACTGAGCGCAGCAAACAATGGGGATGTTCAAATCTTTAGCCATCATTTTGAGATTTCTTGTTATTTCACTGACTTCCTGCACACGGTTTTCAGTGCGTGTACTGCCCTTAATAAGACCGAGGTAGTCAACAATAACACATTCAACTCCGCCGAGACGCCTTGTTTTTGCCTTCATTTCGGGAACGGTAATGGTTGAAGTATCGTCAAAATAAAGTTCGCAGTCATTAAGTGCGCTGGTTGCCATGCCGAGCCTTACCCATTCATCCTGAGAAATGTTTCCGTTTCTCATCTTGTGGCTGGAAACTCTTGCTTCAGTACCGAGAACTCTCATTGCAAGTTGTTCTTTGGTCATTTCAAGCGAGAAAAACAGCACTTTACGCTTACCGATAGCCGCAACATTACGGGCAAGGTTAAGCGCAAAACTTGTTTTACCCATCGCAGGACGCGCACCGATAAGAATAAGGTCGGAACGGTTAAGACCAGTAAGGATTTTATCAAGGTCAGAATACCCTGTTGTAAATCCCTTATAAAGTTCTTTGTCTTCGCCCGTGATTTTCTTAAGAGTATCATAAACATTGTTTACGATAATATCCTTAAGTTTTGACGGTGCATTTGAAGTTTTACCCTGACGGATATTATAAATTTTCTGTTCAGCATTATCAAGCAGTGCATCTGCCGTTTCTTCCTGAGAAACTGCGCTTTCAATGGTTTCGCTCGAAATGTTGATAAGAGTTCTCATATAGAACTTTTCTCTCACAATCTTTGCGTACATCTCAACATTTGCCGTTGAGGGAACCATCTGAGCAAGTTCAAAAAGATAGTTTCTGCCGGATGCATTATCATAAACGCCCTGCTGAACAAGAAGATCAAGCACAACAAGCGGGTCAATTGTTTTGCCCGTGCTGTCAAGCGTAATCATTGCAGAAAATATTGCCGAATGCTGAGGGAGATAGAACGATTCGGGATTTATGTAAACCGCTGCCTGAGAAAGGCACGACGGGTCAACAAGAATACTTCCGAGCACCGCCTGCTCAGCCTCTGCACTGAAGGGCATCTGAATATTATCAAGTGAAAACAAACTGTTGTCTGCCATTTTTATTCTCCGTTCGGATGAATTATTCCTGTACCGTTACATACATTGAAGCCGAAATACCGTTATAGAGTTTAACTTCAACGGGATATGTGCCGAAAGCCTTGATATCCTCAACAACAACCTTGCGCTTATCAAGTGCAAGTCCGTATTCCTTTGAGATAACCGTTGCAACATCTTTGGATGTTACCGAACCGAAAAGTTTGCCGTTTGCGCCGCCCTTAGCGGTGAGTTTAACGGTCTTGCCTTCAAGTTTTGCCGCATTTGCCTTTGCTGCCGCGATTTCAGTATCAATACGGTGCTTTTCGGCCGCCTCCCTGTTTTTAAGTTCGCTCATCGCCTGAGCATTTGCTTCCATTGCAAGTTTTCTGGGAAAAAGGAAGTTCCTTGCATAACCGTCTGATGTATTTACAAGTTCGCCTTTTTTGCCGAGACCTTTAACATCCTGAATAAGTACTACTTTCATTTTACCTGTCTCCTTAACTGTTTTCAAAAAAATTGTTTATTGCACCTTGCAGCGCAAAATTTGCTTTTGTAATATCATAGTCCTTGAGTTGGCAAGCTGCCATCGTCTGATGACCGCCGCCGCCAAGGGACTCCATAATAACCTGAACATTGATTTCGCCGAGGCTGCGTGCGGAAATATTAACCGCTCCCGCATTTTCAAACATAACAAACGAAGCCTTTATCCCGCTGACCTTAAGAAGTTCGTCTGCCGCCTGTGCCGCTATAATTCTTACATCCGGCGATTCAAAATCAACAACTGAAACGGCACAGTCCATAAAATTCTCAGCCGATGAAATAACTCTTGTTCTGAGTTTGTTGACCTCAAGAGAGTTCGCAAAAAGTTTTTTAACGCTTATCATATCCGCTTTTTTATCTTTGAGATATGCTGCTGCTTCAAAAGTACGCACACCCGTTCCGATTACAAAATCCTTTGTATCAAGCATAATGCCTGCGAGAAGGGCTTCCGCAACTGTTTTGCTTATACTCATATCCGGATTTATATACTGCAAAAGTTCTGTAACCATTTCACATGCCGAGGAAGCACCCGGATCATGATGAAAAATCACTGCGTCATTGATATCCGCCGACGCTCTTCTGTGATGGTCAATAATAACCTTTGTTTCTGCCTCTGCGTAAATTTCGGGAAACTCAACAAAACTTTCGATATGGGTATCAACAACAATAAGCAGGCTCTTTCTGCCAAGCATTGCGAGCGCTTCTTTCTGCCCGATTATCATTTTACCCATTTCTTCGCCGTCAAGTTTTTCTATCAGGGTTGAAGCAAGAGTCTTTTTTCTGTCTGTAACAACATATGCAGGAACACCCAGACTCTCCGCTGCACAAGCAAGACCAACCGCCGAGCCGACAGCATCAAGATCAGTATACGCATGACCCATAATTATAACATTGCTGCTGGATTTTATAAGTTCGGCAAGAGCAGAACCTACAATACGGCTGCGCACCTTGTTACGCTTTTCGGCACTCTTTGAAACGCCGCCTATATAGTCATACCCGTCTTTTGTTTTTATTGCAACCTGATCTCCGCCTCTGCCGAGAGCCATTTCAAGTGCTTTCCTTGCACCCTTTTCACATGCCCTGATGCTTTCGCCGTCGCTTACACCTATTGAAAGAGTTGCACCGACTTTTATGTTTTTATATTCATAATTTCTGACTTTTTCAAGAACGGAAAACTTTTCCTCAACCATAAGGCTGAAATTCTTTTTTTCCGTAACAAGAAGATATCTGTCCTCACTTATCTTTTTCAAAAGACTGTTATATGATTCAGACCACTCATCAAGAATCGCTTCAATACGGCTTCTGATTTCAGTCAGTTCACTGTCTTTTAAATCGGAACGGGAACCGTCAAGATTATCCATTTCAATCAAAACTGCATGGGGACGCGATTTAAAATATTCAAGTTCGGTTGTTTTTAGGTGTGTATTATCAAAATAGCACAGCACACGGTAATTTTTACCGATTGAACGGTACGAAATACCGTAAACCGTATAATATCTGCCGTCAACAAAAATGCTTATTTCCTCATCATTCAGAAAATTCTCAACTTCTGCTCCGTCAGAATATTTTGAAATCTTATCCGTCTGAGCAATTTCTCCTTTTGAGATTTCATTGAGAAAAATATTGTTACACCATGTTATGTATCCTTCCCCGTCACACACGGCAACAGGAAAAGAAAATGAAGAAAGAACTTTCTGATCTGTAAAATCAAGTTTTTTTGATGTTTTGATGAGAAATTTTTTGTATCTGTTTTTGGCAGAAAGCGCCCTGTAAACCGCAACAACGCATACAATTACAAATGCGATGCACTCCGCTACCGCAAGGCGAGGTTCGATTAAGAATGTCATTGCAATAAACACCGCAGAAAATCCGGCGGCAAGGCATATCATCAACCCGTCATACCAAAAACCTTTGAATTTCATTTATACCTCCATAATTATAGGAAGAATCATAGGGCTTCTCTTTGTCTGTTCATAAACAAAATGCGAAACAGCATCCCTGAGTTTGCCCTTGATTGCGTTTATATCACTTATATTGCTGTAATAGCAACTCTCGAGCGACTTTTCGGCAACTTTCCTTGCCTGAGCGATAAGTTCCTCTGCTTCTTTAACATAAACAAAGCCTCTTGAGATAACTTCAGGCCCTGCAATAAGTTGACCGGTTTCATAGTCAACGGATGCGGTAACAACAATAATACCGTCCTGACCGAGATGTTTTCTGTCCCTGAGAACAACGCTGCCTACATCACCTACACCGTAGCCGTCAACAAAAACTTTGCCCGCCGGAACCGGTGCAACACTCTTGATGGATTTGCTTGTCATTTCGGCAACATAACCGTTATCCGCTATAAAAATGTTTTCCGTGCCGATACCCATGCCTTCTGCAAGCATTGCGTGCTTTCTCAGGTGTTTCTGCTCGCCGTGAACAGGGATAAAATATTTAGGTTTCACAAGACCCATTATAAGTTTCAGTTCTTCCTGACAAGCATGACCCGAAACATGGACATCATACATTTTCTCATAGATAACATTTGCACCTAATTTGAGCAATTCATTGACTACCTTGCTGACCGTTTTTTCATTACCCGGAATAGGTGTTGCGGATATAATAACGCAGTCATTGGGTCGGATTTCAACCTTTCTGTGGTCTGAAAACGCCATTCTTGAAAGCGCCGACATCGGCTCGCCCTGACTGCCTGTTGTAATTATAACAACATCCTCTGCAGGATATTTGTTGATAAGATCTGCATTGATAAGCACATTTTCGGGAACGTTAAGATAACCGAGTTGAGCGCTGATATTAACAACATTTTCAAGGCTCCTGCCGATAATGGCAACCTTTCTGCCGAGAGAATACGCAACATTTATTATCTGCTGAACCCTGTGAATGTTTGAAGCAAAAGTTGCAACTATGATTCTGTTTTTGCCTGCTTTGCGGAAAAGAACCTCAAAAGATTCACCGACCTTACGCTCGCTTTCGGTATAACCCGCTCTTTCTGCATTGGTTGAATCGGAAAGAAGGCAAAGAACGCCTTCATCACCCAGTTGAGCAAAACGGGAAAGGTCAATCATTCCTCCGTCAATAGGTGTGCTGTCTATTTTGAAGTCACCTGTCTGAACAATTGTACCGCTTTCGCATTTTATTGCAAGAGCAATTGCATCGGGTATTGAATGGTTAACATGGATTGCTTCAACGCTGAAACCGCCGAGGTTTACAACATCACCGGGCGCAATCTCATGAAGTTTTGCACTGCTGAGCAGTCCGTGTTCCTTAAGTTTACCTTGAATCAGACCGATTGTGAGTTTAGTGCCGTAAACGGGAATATTGACCGTTTTAAGCAGATACGCAAGACCGCCGATATGATCCTCGTGACCGTGAGTTATAACGATGCCCTTAATCTTATCCGCATTCTTTTCAACATAAGAAAAATCGGGAATAACAAGATCAACGCCGAGCATTTCCGGATCAGGAAAGGCAAGGCCGCAATCAACAAGAAACATATCGTCTTTGTATTCGTAAAGAGTCATATTCTTGCCGACTTCGTTAAGTCCGCCGAGGAAAGCAATTCTGACAGGTGTTTCATCGGGAGTCTTTTTATGTTTTTTTGCCGAACCGTTTCTGGGTTTTGAAAAAGACTTTTTATATTGTTTCTGCTGAGCGTTCTGATTTTTTTTGTTTTTCTGCTGATTTTTATTTTCTTTTGTCTGACTGCCGTTTTTATTCTGGTTACTATTCTTATTTGTTTTTTTCTGCATAATTTCTCCTTTTTTGTTTTTTGGGATAAGCCGAAATAATATATTCACACAAGTTATTTACTATGTTCTGTGAAGCAGTACGCTCCTGCCCCACTGTATATTTTATCCGTTTAGACTTACAAAGTCAAGGTTTGCTTTAAAATTTATATATTATTAATATATTATATTAGAGTTTATCGGATGCATTTTTAATAATCTCTTCCATATCTGCACACATTTCCTGTGCCGCTTCCATGGAATCTGCCTCCGCAAGAAGCCTAACTTTTTCACCGCTTCTTTCGGGGATTATCAAAAGTCTGCCTGCGTTTCGCATGACTTTTATCCCTTCAAAATTATTCTTTCTTCCGATATTATCTTCACCGGCAAGTGAAGCAAGATATGAAGGAGAAAAATCTATCCTGACTGTTTTTTTGACAACATATTTTTCAGGCAACTCGCAAACAAGTGACTCCAGACTGCACTCCCTCTCTTTCATCACAGAGAGCAATTTCATGGCAAGAAAAAGTCCGTCACGCACAAAAACCTGCTTTGAAGCAAGCCTTCTTGCGGCAGAATCGGAATTATCCGACGGAGTGCTGAGATATCGGTAAACTTTTCTGCCGCATGCCGCTGCAAGTACATCAAGATATTCCGGCGCATCATAGGGCACGGCAACATCTCTGCCGTTTTTCATCTCATTGAGGCAGCAGACGGCAAGCAGTTTTTCGTGACCGATTTCACCGTTTTCCGTAACTGCATATACACTTTCTCCGCTTTCATCAATATTGAATACGAGCGCATCGCTTTCCGTTGCACCCATTCTTGAAGCACACGAATCAAGCAGATTTCTTATACTTTCATTCTTACTCTCAAAACTTACATTTATTCCGTGCAAGCCGCATTGAATCTGCTTTGAAAGTTCCTGCGTATAAAGCAGACGAACACTCGACATATCCGATATATCCTTAATTTCCGACTCAGGTGTCACGCGGAATTCACACATCGCCATGCCGCTTTCGATTTCTCTTTCAAGTGTTCTCGGCACAGTCAATCCGCCCTCGGAACATATGCCGATAAATTTCTTTTCTTTGCCTGCAGCAAAAAGTCCCGCATCAAGTCCGCAAATATTGACAAGAAATTTAAACTGCGCTTCAAAACATTCTCCGAAATTCCATACGGAAGTTCCTGCACCTGCAAGCCCTGCAGATAAAGCAAGTTGCATAATGTGAGCATATTTTGAACCGTCATTTGCAACGCCTATTTTTCTGCCGATTTCGGCATTGCTTATCGCCGCGCCCAACCGTACGCAGGTTTCCGCATTGATCCTTGTTCCGTTTTTCTCGTCAACACAATCATCGCAAATACATCCCGAACCGATGTTCCCGTATTTGACATTTGAACTTACGATTGAACTGCTGCCGATAATTTTACCCGGCCAGATGTGAACGCCTGCTTTAACGGCAGAATCCTCACCTATTACGCAGCCTGAACCTGCAACACTGTTTTCAAACATTGAAGATCCTTTTTTCAGAGCCGCTCCGGAGCACACAAGTGCGCCCGTAACCGCCGAATCCGATGCCAGCCAACAGTTTTCATGAATATAAGAATACCTTACCTTCGCATTTTTACCTATGCAACAGTTATCATCTATTACCGCATACGGTCCTATAACCGCACCGTCTGCAATTTCAACATTAGCACCTATATAAACAGGAGGAACTACACTGTAATCGCCGCTCGGCAGGCTCTTTTTGGCATAGATGCCGCTTGCTGTTAATCCTAACGGAATATTCATTTTACCGTCAAAAACATCTCGCTGACATTTCAAATATGCTTCGGTATTTCCCACATCACACCAGTATTCGCCCGTATGATAGCAGTAAATCGGCATATCCCTTTCAAGCATAAGAGGAAATAAATCCGATGCAAAATCGTATTTTTTACCTTTGGGTATAAGTTCAAGACACTCCGGATTTACAATATAAACGCCTGTATTCGCAAGATTGCTTACAGCCTGAGTCCATGAAGGTTTTTCAACAAAGCCCAACACTCTGTTTTCTTTATCCACCTTCACGATTCCGTATTCACGCGGATCTGAAGCATCCGTTCCGACTATAGTGATTGCTGCTCCGCTCGCCTTGTGATATGTCATAATCTTTTTTATATCAAAATTGCACAGCGCATCGCCGCTTATAACTACAAAAGGTTCTTTGAACGATGATGCGGCATTTTTCACACTTCCTGCAGTACCCAGCGGTTCATCTTCTCTTATAAATTCCAACTTCAGATTTTTATATCCGGATTCATATCGTTCTTCAATAACATGAGGCAGATAACCAAGGGTTACAGCGGCCGTGGTAACACCGCCCGCACACAGAACATCAAAAATATATTCGATGATGGGCTTGCCCAGAATTTTCGCCATTGGCTTGGGCAAAGTACAGGTCAGAGGACGGAGTCTTCTTCCCTCGCCGCCTGCCATAATTACTGCTTTCATTAAATCAGTCCTTTCAGATTTCTCGGCAATATTATTGGCAAAATATATTGAAAATAACCAAAAGCAATGATATAATTACAGCAATATATTTTTTGGAGAGAATTATGCCTGAATTAAAAAAAGTTGAAATATTTACAGACGGCGCATGTTCCGGCAACCCCGGTCCCGGAGGATGGGGCGCAATACTGCGCTACGGCAGCCGCGAACTTGAACTCAGCGGCGGTGAAAATCCTACAACAAACAACCGAATGGAACTTACAGCAGTTATTGAGGCACTCAAAAAGTTGAATCAGAAGTGCGATATTACAATTTACACCGATTCAAAATATGTTGCCGATGCTTTTTTGCAAGGATGGATATGGAACTGGATGAAAAACGGTTGGAAAAAAGCAGACAAAAAACCTGTTCTTAACCCCGAACTCTGGCAGGAACTTATTACCGAAATTCAAAAACATGAATATAAAATCATATGGGTAAAAGGTCATGCAGGTCATCCGGAAAACGAACGCTGCGATAAACTTGCAACCGCAAAAGCGGCGGAATATTCAAATTGAGAATACATTTTTAAAGCAAATATTTTATTTGTACGTTTTTGACAGAAAGGAAATAAAAATGAAGAAAATTTTCAGTATTATTCTTGCGGGGATTCTTATGTTCTCATTCTATGCCCCGTCATACGCAAATTTTGACAAATGCAACTGCGAAATGACACCTGTTGTTTATGTTCCCGGTTTCGGTGACACAATTTATAAAGACCTTGACAAGGAAGAACCCGTAAAACTTTTTCCGCCTGAAACCGATGCAATACTCGATGCCGTCCCCGATTTGCTCGTTGCCGTTCTCGGCGGTTTGATGGTGGGAAACGATGACGTTTTCGGAACATATGCTTCAAAAGCGGTAAATTCCATGTTAAGCGGCATGGCATGCAACTCCGACGGCACAGCACCTGAAAATACGGGCGCAGATTCTAATGAAATTTCTGACGACACTCACAAACTGCCTGCTTTTACTCCCGAAAGCGGCATGGACGAAGGATATTATAAATTCCACTATGACTGGCGCCTTTCTCCTGTTTACAACGCGGAACTTCTCGATGAGTATATAAAAGAGGTAAAAAATCTGACGGGTCACGATGAAATCGTTCTTGTGTGCCACAGCCAGGGCAATACAATTATGACATCATATCTTCATCTTTACGGAAGCAATGGTATTGAAAAACTTGTATGTCTTTCCCCTGCTTTTCAGGGACTGTCTCTTGTAGGTTCACTTTTCAAAAAAGAAATCAGCATTTCAAATAAAGGTGATGCACTTGAAGAATATCTGAAAGGAATTATGGGCTTTGAAGATGCACAAAGCCAACTTATAGTTTCAGTTGTTTCGCTCATAAACAGTTACGGTATAGTTGATTTTGCATTAAACTATCTGCAAGGCATTCTTGACACTCAACTTGATAAAGTTTTTGACGAATGCCTGATTAATGTTTTCGGAACAATGCCAGGTTTGTGGTCTTTTGTTCCTGCCGAGGATTACGAAGATGCAAAAACAGCCATGTTCGGTAACAACGAAGAATATGCCGAACTTATTGAAAAAACCGATTACTATTACGAAAATATTCAGAAAGAAACCGTAAATCTTCTTAAAAAAGCAAAGAAAAACGGAACTGATATTGTTATCGCTGCAGGTTATAACATTTCAACAATCCCTGTTTCTTTCGGCGAAGCAAGTCACGGTGATTATCTTATTGATACAAAATATATGAGTCTCGGCGCAACATGTTCATCAATAACAGGCACTCTCGGTGAAAATTACAAACAGTCAAACACCGCTTGCCGTCATAATCATATTTCACCCGAAAACACAATTGATGCATCTACCTGTGCATTCCCCGAATACACATGGTTTGTAAGCGGAAACGGACATAGCGATTTCGGCGACGATTACTGCGAATTCATCGAATGGGCAATCAGATATAACGGTCAGCCTACTGTTCGTTCAAATACCGATTATCCGCAATTTATGGCGGAAAGCCAAGGCAATATTGCCCCTGCAGAAAAGCCTGCCCCTGCTGACACACGCAGCGACGAAGAAATAATTGTCACTGCCGCCATTGAACTTATAAAAGGATCTTTTAAATAATGACTAAAGACCGTCAAAGATTTTGAATCTTCGGCGGTCTTTATTTTGTCATACATTGTCCCGATTTCGCATAGATTTTACAGAAGCAATAACAAAACAGTGAATTCGGAGGACTTGTAATGGCTAACATAAACATTTACCGGGATATTGCCGCAAGAACAGGCGGCGATATTTATATCGGCATTGTCGGACCCGTAAGGACAGGAAAATCAACTTTCATAAAAAAATTCATGGAATCCATGGTATTACCGAACATCGAAGATGAACAGCGCAGGGAAAGGGCAACAGACGAACTCCCTCAGTCCTCTGCCGGCAGAACAATTATGACAACCGAGCCGAAATTCATTCCTGAAGATGCGGTTGAAATTTCTCTGCCGTCAAAATCCAGCATGAAAGTCAGAATGATTGACTGCGTGGGTTACATAGTTCCCTCGGCCTTGGGATATATTGAAGGCGAAACACCTCGAATGGTAAAAACACCGTGGTTTGATGAAGAAATACCGTTCAACATGGCTGCAGAAATCGGAACGCAAAAAGTTATTTCCGAGCATTCAACCATCGGACTTGTTGTTACAACCGATGGTTCGATCAGCGAAATTCCTCGCAGCGAATATGCCGAAGCAGAGAAAAGAGTTATCGACGAACTGCAGGCTCTTAACAAGCCGTTTATCGTTCTTCTTAACTGTAAAGAGCCCGAATCGGCAACCGCAGCAAGCCTTGCAGCAAAATTAACCGACAGTTACGGAGTGCCTGTTGTTCCCGTAAACTGTCTTGCCCTCTCTCAGGAAGAAATCAGCCGAATTCTTTCACAGGTTCTTTTTGAATTTCCGATAAAGGAAGTTAAGGTCGACCTGCCCGGATGGATAACTGCATTAAATAAAGATCACTGGCTGAGAGCGGATATTTTCGGAAAGATCAGTACACTTGCAAGCAACCTTAAAAGAGTGCGCGATGTAAACAACTTTGCTCAGACCGTTTCCGAAAACGAGCATATTCTCTCATCATCTGTTGAAAGCATGGATCTTTCTTCTGGCAGCGCAAAAGTAACCGCGACTCTCCATCCCAAACTTTTTTTCAAAATTCTTGAAGAAGAAACAGGCATTGCGGTTGAGAACGAACAGCAACTTATGAAAAAGATGAAAGAACTCTCCGATGCACAAAGCGGATACAAACGCATTCAGGATGCCCTTGAAGAAGTTGAGGCAACGGGATACGGAATTGTGCTGCCCGATGTTGATGACCTTACTCTTGAAGAACCCGAAATAATGAAGCAAGGCGGCAGATACGGAGTAAGGCTGAAGGCAAGTGCTCCGTCACTTCATATAATGAAAGCCGATATTCAGACAGAAGTTGCCCCGATTGTAGGCTCAGAAACACAATCGGAAGAACTAATCAAATATCTTCTTAAAGAATTTGAAGAAAATCCGTCAATGATATGGCAATCCAATATTTTCGGAACATCTCTCCATCAACTTGTAAACGAAGGTCTGCACAACAAACTTTACCGCATGCCCGGCGATGCCAGACTTAAACTGCGAGAAACACTGGAAAGAGTTATCAATGAAGGTTGCAGCGGATTGATTTGTATTATACTTTAAAAAAATGCCGAACACCGTTAAAGGTGTTCGGCTTAAATTTTAGGTTCTTTTTATAAATACTGTAATCAATTCTCCGACAAGTGTTATTTCAACATAATATTTTTCAGCATTATATGCCGCATAATATCCGTTTGCTTCAACGGAATTTTCTTCAAATCCTGCTTTTTTTATCTTATCAATGTATCTATCATAGTTGTTTTCCGAACACTCGGCGCTGAAAGAATAACTGAGACCTTCCTGATAATTCTCAACAGGTTCGCTGTTAAATTTGAACTTAGGTAAAACATCCTTAAAACTATTATATATAACCGTTATTTTCTGTGTCGTAGAAACTTTTATATCGTTATCCGATCTCTTTTCAGAATCATCTGATTTGCACGATGAAATGCTCAAAACAGTCAAAGCAATCATTGCCAAAGAAAAAATTCTTTTAATCATTTTTATCCTCCGATAATTTTTGTTATATTATAGCATATTTATTCCGCTATATCAAGCAAATAAATAATGCTGTTTTTAATTATATGATATTGACTTTTTGTAAAAATAAATGTAAAATTTTACTTACCATAAAATATGCAGGAGGTATAAAATGGCTACAGAACTCAAAAAGAAGTACGGTTTGCTTACCGCAATATGCATGGTTGTCGGCATCGTTGTCGGCAGCGGCGTATTCTTCAAGGCAGAAGCAATCCTCAATCACACAGGCGGCAATCTTAAACTCGGTATTCTTGCATGGATAATAGGCGGTATCATCATGATAATCTGCGCCTATGCATTCTCCATCATGGCAACAAAATACGAAAAAGTTAACGGCGTTGTTGACTATGCTGAAGCCGCTATAGGCGAGAAATACGGCTATGTTATCGGCTGGTTCCTTTCAACAATCTATTACCCCACACTCACAATGGCACTTGCATGGCTCTCGGCAAGATATACACTCGTTGTATTTTTAGGTGAAAATGCCGATATTTCCGGCGGTCTTTGCCTTGCACTTTCAGGCTTCTATCTTATCGGCAGTTTTGCTCTTAACACTCTTTCACCCATCATCTCGGGTAAATTCCAGGTTTCAACAACTTTTGTTAAACTTGTTCCCCTGCTTCTCATGGGTATTGTAGGCACAATCTACGGTGTTACAAAGGGTCATACAGTTGAAAACTTTACAACAGTTGTTACAAATGTACCCACATCCGATGCAATTTTCAAAGCAGTTTGTGCAACGGTTTTTGCTTATGAAGGCTGGATTATTGCAACATCAATCAACGCAGAACTCAAAGATGCAAAGAAGAACCTTCCCAAAGCACTCGTTGCAGGTGCGTTCATAATCGTTGCGATTTATGTTCTCTATTATGTTGGTCTTGCTGGTGCAATACCCAACGCAGAAATGATGGCTAACGGTCAGGCAGGCGCTAAAAACGCTTTCGCCGCAGTATTCGGCAGAGTAATGGGTACAGGCATATTCGTTTTCGTTATCGTTTCATGCCTCGGCACACTCAACGGACTTATGCTCGGCTGCTCAAGAGGTCTTTATTCTCTCTCAAGCAGAGGCAGAGGCCCTTCGCCTAAAATTCTCGGTCACGTTGACCCCAACACAAACATGCCCACAAACTCATCCGTTGTTGCTCTTCTTCTCTGCGCAGCATGGCTCATTTTCTTCTATTGCTCATCGCTCAGCAACTTCACCGACAAACTCGGCATGTTTGCATTTGACCCCACAGAACTTCCCATCATTACCATTTATCCCTTCTACATTCCCATCTTTGTTAAAATGATGTTCAACAAAGAGTTCAAGGGCTTTAACCGTTTTGTTGCTCCCGTACTTGCTATTGCAGGCAGCCTGTTTATGGTTATCGCCGCAATTCAGGCTCACTCTGCAATGATCCCCGGATATCTTATTATATTCGCAGTTATAATGCTTATCGGTCTGCCATTCATGAAAAAGAAAGAGATTTAAAACCAAAGGACAGTCTATCTATGGAAAACAACAATCAAATTCCCGTTAACGAAGAGCAAACAAAGGAGCCGACATCAAAAGAACTCCTTGCCAGTGTTATACCCGAAGACGGCGGGATTGATGAACAGACCAAAAAAAGCAAAAAAAGCAATATAGGCGGACGGCTTGTTTTTGAGTTCAACGCAAAAACAATCAAATACATTTTCGGTGCCGCTGTGCTTATCATTCTTTTTGCTTGGGGCATAAACAATACTGATAAAGTTTCGGGCATTATAAGCGGCTTTTTCTCTATCATTTCGCCGTTTATCACAGGTTTTTGCTTTGCATTCATAATCAATGTCCTTATGCGCCCGATGGAGAAGATTTTTGATAAATTATTCAAAAAATCCTCCGAAAAAATCCGCAATAAAATCAGACGCCCTGTTTGCCTGATTCTCAGCACGGTTATCATTATCGGTTTGCTGTTTGCATTGATTTTCATGATTTTACCCGAATTCATGAACACACTGCAAAACCTTATAAAAGCATTTCCCCGTTACGCTGCTCAGGTAGAAACATGGATTGAAAAGATTATTGCTTTTGCAGCAATCCACGGGGTAACTCTGCCCGAAATGTCTTTCAACGCTGACACGGTTCTTAACACTTTAAAGAACTTTATTAACAGCAGCGGAATTGTAGATAAGACCCTCACATTTACGGGATCACTTGTTTCAGGTATTGTTAATCTTATAGTTGCAATTGCTTTTTCACTTTATCTTCTTGCACAGAAAGAAACACTTTCTTCTCAGGCAAAAAGATTCATGCAGGCGTTTCTGCCAAAGAAAAATGATGTTAACCGTATAGTAAATTTCATTGGAATTGTTGACAGAACATTTACAAGTTTCTTAACCGGTCAACTTACGGAAGCGGTTATAATCGGCGTTCTGTGTTTTATCGGAATGCTTATTTTCAAAATGCCTTATGCTGCGGTTATTTCCGTTTTGGTCGGATTCACTGCACTTATACCCGTTTTCGGTGCATTTATAGGCACGGCAATCGGTGCATTTCTCATTTTATTTGATGACCCGATGAAAGCGGTCTGGTTTGTGGTTTTCATCGTTGTTCTGCAACAACTTGAAGGCAACCTTATTTATCCGAAAGTTGTTGGAAAATCGGTTGGTCTGCCGGGCATATGGGTGCTTGCGGCAGTTACAATCGGCGGCACACTCGGCGGTGTCCTCGGCATTCTTCTGAGCGTTCCGTTTTGCGCCGTTATCTATTGTCTGCTTGCTTATCTTGTTGATGTAAGGCTCAAGAAAAAAGAAGAACTTGAAAGCGAACAAGAAAAATCATCAAAGAAAAAGCAACCGTGTAACGAAAACAAAAAATAAACAACAAAAATGCTGCTCCGATTTGGAGCAGCATTTTTTTATTAGTACAGTATTTCCTTTAATTTGTCCGCAAACTGCTTTGGATCAATGTTGCAAAGTTTATGTGCATCCGTTCCCATATTGAAAGTAACGCCGACTTCCTTGCCGATCTGAAAATATCGGCGATGAAACTCAGGATCACCCATAACGGCAGGAACATTGATTTCCCATGCAATCTGATGTTCGTTAGCCTTTTGCATAATATCTCCGAGTTCGTTATCGGTAAACGCCCTTGTTACATCCTTGAAATCTTTAAAAGCATGAATATAACCTGCCATAAAAGGATGTGCAAAGCAATCCGCTCTTCCGCTTTCAATAACGCAATCGGCAATCGCAAGCATATGTTCTACATAAGCCCTCGGTGTCTTGTTTTCGGGATGTTCCCAATAATCCTGATGATAGTGGTTTATGGTATAAAGTCTGTAATCAAGCGAATTATCGCAGGCAATATCATCGGCGAATTTGCCGATTCCGTATGCCGAAAGTTCTGCTCCCACATAAACTTTAACATTTGTTTCCATATCAGCAATCTCTCTGAGAATATCATAACGCTGCTGAGCAACTGCGTTCTGCTTAAAAATATAGTTATGGTCAGTCATGGCTATCATTTCAAGCCCTGCGTTCTCTGCCGTTTTAACTATGTCCCTTGCAATCATTTCCGGGTTTGCACAGCGTGAAAAACGGGTGTGAATGTGAAGATTGTGCCTTACAAGTTCATCAATATCATAAGTTTTCTCGTGCAAAAACATTTTTACAACTCCAATCCGAAAAGTGTGTTTGCATTTTTCCTTGTCAAATCAAGAATTTCCTGCGCAGTTACTCCCCTCACCTCAGCAAGCACTTCGGCAGTATAAGGAATAAAAGATGAATCACATCTCTGCCCTCTGAACGGTACTGGTGTCATATAAGGGCAGTCCGTTTCAATCAGAAGCCTGTCCGCAGGCACAATCTCAGCAACCTCTCTTGGCTTGCGTGCATTCTTAAAAGTAACCGCGCCTCCGAGACCGATATACATGCCGAGTTTCACAATCTCCTTTGCCATTTCGGCAGAACCCGAAAAACAGTGAACGACTCCCTTGGGTTTATATCGCTTAAGCAAAGTCATTGTGTCTTCATGAGCCTCTCTGTCATGAATAATAACAGGCAAATCAAGTTCCTTTGCAAGCACCAGTTGCTGCTCAAAAACTTTTTTCTGAATATCACGGGGCGAAAAATCATAGTGATAATCAAGCCCTATTTCACCGACTGCAACACACTTTTCCTCCATACAGAGTTTCTTGAGAACAGGCAGATAACCCTGTTTGCATCCCTCCGCTTCATGCGGATGAACACCACAAGCAGCATAAACGAACTCAAATTCATCGGCAAGTTCAAGACTTGTAAGCGATGATGCCATATCGCTGGCGCAGTTTATAACACCGCAAACGCCCCGCTCAGGCAGGGCGCTCACAAGTTCTTTTCGGTCTGCATCAAATGCTTCGCTGTCATAATGTGCATGACTGTCAAAGATATTATTCATAGTTTATCTTACCTTACTTCCTGCAGGAATACCGTCAACAAAAATAACCTTAACGTCATTTTCGCCTGCATCTGCCGCAAGAATCATACCCTGACTCTCAACGCCGCAAAGAACAGCGGGTTTGAGGTTTGAAACAAGAATAACGCTCTTGCCGATAAGTTCCTCGGGTTTATACCACATTGCAATACCTGAAGCAACCGTTCTGGGGTCGCCCGTGCCGTCATCAAGGGTAAGTTTGAGGAGTTTCTTTGCCTTTTTAACAGGCTCACAAGCCGTGATTTTTGCAACTCTGAGGTCAACTTTTGCAAAATCGTCAATACCGATTTTAGCAACACCCTGAATTTCCTCTTTAAGAGGATTAACGGGATTTGCTGCAGCCTTAGCCGCTTCAAGTTCCGCAAGTTCTTTTTCAAGGTCAATTCTGGGGAAGATAATACCGCCTTTTGAAACAGTATATGTTTCTTCCTTACCGAACACGCCGCACTCATCCCAGTTAAATTCAGCCGAAACGCCTATCTGTTTTCTGATTTCAGCAGCGGTTGAAGGCATGAAAGGTGCGATAAGAACGGAAACAATTCTGATGCTTTCGCAGAGGTTATACATAACTTCTGCAAGGCGAGCCTTGTTTGCTTCATCCTTTGCAAGTGCCCAGGGTGCGGTTTCGTCAATATATTTATTTGTTCTTGAAACAAGTTTCCAGATATTTGTAAGTGCAACGGAATAATTAAACTTATCGAGTTCTTTTTCCGCATCGCCTTTGGTTGCGAGCGCAAGTTCTTTGAGTTCGGCATCAAATTCGCCCGCTTCTCGCTCAGTGGGAATGCTTCCACCGAAATACTTTTCAACCATTGAAACGGTTCTTGAAACAAGGTTGCCAAGGTCGTTCGCAAGGTCTGAATTGATTCTGTTGATAAGATTCTCGTTTGAGAATGAGCCGTCCGAACCGAAAGTAAATTCACGAAGAAGATAATAACGCAGAGCATCAACGCTGTATCTTTCCGCAAGAATAACGGGGTCAACAACATTGCCTACGGATTTGCTCATCTTGCCGCCGTCAATGAGAACCCAACCGTGAGCATAAATCTTTTCAGGCAGAGGCTCGTCAATTGACATGAGGAATGCCGGCCAGTAAATCATATGGAAACGGATAATATCTTTTCCGATAAGATGAACGTTTGCAGGCCAATACTTTTTATAAAGAGTTTCATCCTCCGATGAATAGCCGAGAGCATTGATATAGTTGGTAAGAGCATCAAGCCAAACATAGATAACATGATCCTCATTAACCGGAACGGGAATGCCCCATTTGAAAGATGAACGTGAAACACACAAATCCTGAAGACCGGGTTTGATGAAATTGTTAACCATCTCGTTCTGCCTGCTCTGAGGCTCGATAAAACCGGGATGCTCGTCATAGTATTTAACAAGTTTATCGGCATAGGCTGAGAGTTTAAAGAAATATGCTTCTTCCCTCTCTTTTGTTACGGGTCTGCCGCAATCGGGGCATTTACCGTCAACAGCCTGAGTTTCAGTCCAGAAAGATTCGCAGGGTTTGCAGTAAAGACCCTCATAGTGACCCTTATAGATATCACCCTTATCATACATCTTCTGGAATATCTTCTGAACTGCTTTTTCATGGTATTCATCTGTTGTTCTGATAAATTTATCGTATGAAATATTCATCAGTTTCCAAAGGTCCTTAATGCCGTCAACGATATTGTCAACATATTCTTTGGGAGTTACACCTGCAGCCTTTGCCTTATCCTCAATCTTCTGACCGTGTTCATCGGTACCTGTGAGGAAGAAAGTGTCATAGCCCTGAAAACGCTTGTAACGCGCCATTGTATCGGCTGCAACGGTTGAGTAAGTATGGCCGATATGGAGTTTATCCGAAGGATAATATATCGGCGTTGTTATATAAAAGGTTTTTTTGTCCATTGTTTTGAACCTCCGTGAGGATTTGATTAAAGCAGACTTGCTGCCGCTTCATCAAGGAAAATAACGGCATCCTCATGCTGCTGAAGAATTGATGCAGGGCACTGAGGCGTTACAGGTCCGTTAATCATTGCCTTAACTGCCTCTGCCTTTGATGCACCTGTTGCAATAAGAACGATTTTCTTTGACTTCATAATTGAGCCTATGCCCATTGTCATTGCATAACGGGGCATGGGAATATCGTCAAAATAGATTGAGTTTGCCTCGATTGTGCTGTCTGTAAGTTTGATTTTATGGCTCTCGCCCGTAAATTCGTCGGCAGGCTCATTGAACGCAATGTGGCCGTTTCTGCCGATGCCGAGAAGTTGAATGTCAATGCCGCCTTTTGATGCAATATCAGCTGCATAGCGTGCGCTTTCAGCCTCGGGGTCTGCAGCGTTACCGTCAAGGAAACCGACATTATCAAGGTTAAGGTCAAGTTTTGAGAAAAGATTCTCAATCATGAATGTATAGTAACTGTTCTTATGGGTTTTGGGAAGGTCGCAGTATTCATCAAGGTTGAAAGTCTTAACATCCTTGAATGAAACTTTGCCTGCAGCATACTGCTCTGCAATATAATTGTAAGTGGGAACAGGTGTTGCACCTGTTGCAAGGCCGAGAACACAATCAGGTTTTTCGTTGACAAAATCGCAGAAAAGTTTACCTGCTGCTGCGCCGATTTCGGCTTCGTTTTTAAAAATTCTGATATCCATATTAATTAGCCCTCTTTCAGGAAATTTTTATTTCGCAATGGTTGTCTGATGAATCGTAAATAGCCTGCAGAATCTTTGAAGTTTCAACCGCATAGTCGATATTCTGCTGGTTCTTATCGCCTGTTTTGATACATCTGATGAAATCGTTGATTTCGTTTTCATACATATTTGTTTCGCTTGAGGAAACCTTTGTTTCTGTAAGCATACCGTTCTTAACCGACCAAATCTGGAAATCCGAGCAATACTGAAGCCTGATACCTGCCTTATCGCCCATGAAATCAATGAACATTTCTCTTTCACCGATATTCTGCGCCCAAGCACCGTTGAAACTGATAACGGGACCGGTTGTTCTGACAAGTCCTACAACGGAATCGTCAACATCATAAGTGCCGTCCATATTGCTTGAATCTGCAGCCCACATGCTTGTGTAAGTATAATTCTTTATATCTTTACCGAGTTTGCAGAATGCTTCTCCCGATGCACTCAGCGGCTTGGGGTCACCGCAACAATACATAATAAGGTCAATAAAATGAACGCCCCAGTCAATAAGAGCACCGCCGCCCGACTTTGCTTTGATAGTGAAATCGCCGCCGATACCGGGGATTGACCTATGGCTGCGGAATGAAGCATAAACATGATAAACTTCACCGAGTTCGCCGCTGTCAATAAGTTCTCTGATTTTCATAACGTAGGTATTAAAACGATTGCATACGCCGATGTTGAGAACCTTGCCTGTTTCATGAGCAACCTTCTGCATCTCAAGTGCTTCGGAAAGGATTCTTGCTGCAGGCTTCTCACAAAGTACATGTTTCCCCGCTCTGAGGAAATCAATCGCAATAATCGAATGGAAATCATTGTGAGTGCAGACAGAAACGGCATCCAGATCCGGGTCATTGAGAAAATCGTGATAATCAACAACCGCTTTACCGCAACCGTATTTTTCAACGCACGCATTTGCTCTTTCGGGAATAAGGTCACAGAAATATTTTATCTCAACCTCATCGTTTTTCATGTAAGCGGGAATATGGGATGCGTTCGCAATATTACCGCAACCTATAACCGCAACTCTTATTTTTGACATAATATGTACCTCCGCCTAAATATAAGTATACTTATTCATATTAATTAATATACCACAAAAATAAAAAATGTAAAGTTAAATGCGGAAAAAACTTGATAATTGATACAATATTTGTTATCATTAATTCATACTTTCACATGTAAGGAGTTTTATCATGAGCAGATTTCCAATCGGTGTTATAATTGACAGTTTCAGAACTGATATTCCCACAGCAGTTAAAAAAGCGGCTGCAGTCGGCGCACAGGGTATTCAGGTTTATGCAACAAGGGGCGAAATGGCACCCGAAAACATGAATGCCGCAAAAATCGCTGACTTCAAAAAACTTGTTGCTGACAACGGTCTTGTAATCTCTGCACTTTGCGGCGACCTTGGCGGCGGCGGATTCTGTTTTGCAGACCGTAACCCCGAAAAAATCGAAAAATCAAAAAGAATCATAGACCTTGCAAAAGAACTTGATACAAATGTTGTAACAACCCATATCGGCGTTGTTCCTCAGGATAAATCCGTTGACAGATATAAAGTCATGCAGGAGGCATGTTTTGAACTTTCAAGATATGCTGACAGCATCGGTGCACATTTTGCAATTGAAACAGGTCCCGAAACCTCAGCCGTTCTCAAAGAATTCCTTGATTCACTCGGTTCAACAGGCGTAGGCGTTAACCTTGACCCCGCAAACCTTGTTATGGTTACCGGTGACGACCCTGCAGGTGCAGTATATAATCTTCAGAAATATATCGTTCACACCCATGCAAAAGACGGTAAGCAAATTTTCTTCAAAGATCCCGAAATCGTTTACGGTCTTAAGAAAGATGTTATCATCACTGAAGATTCCTTCATTGAAGTTCCTCTCGGCGAAGGCAGCGTCAACTGGGAAAAATATCTTGCCGCACTTGAAGACATAGGCTACAAGGGCTTCCTGACAATTGAAAGAGAAGTCGGCGACGATCCCGAAAAGGATATCCGCAAGGCAGTTGAATTCCTTAAGAGTCACGGTTGCTGAGGTGAATTAACATGAAAATCGGAGTCAGCAGTTACAGTTTTCAGCAACTCATTTCTTCCTGCGAAGAAACTCAAATCAGCATAATAAAAAAAGCCAAAGAAATGGGCTTTGACGGCATTGAATTCATTGACCTTAACACTCCTGAAGGCGTTACGGAAGCGGAATATGCCGCAATGCTCAAAGAGGAAAGCGATAATGTAGGTCTGCCGATAATAGCCTACACAATCTCAGCAAATCTTCTCAGTGAAAACGGGCTTGATGCCGAAGTAGAAAGAGTTTGCAAAAAGGTTGACATCGCTCATATTCTCGGTGCATCTTGCCTAAGGCACGATGCCGCATGGTCAATGCCTGAAAATGTTAAATCACATCAAGGATTTGAGCATATTCTCCCGACTCTTGTCGAAGGCTGCAGACAAATTTCAGAATACGCGGCTGAAAAAGGCATAAAAACAATGATTGAAAATCACGGATTTTTCTGCCAGGACAGCGAGAGAGTTGAGAAAATTGTTACGGGTGTCGGCAGCCCGAATTTCGGTGTGCTGCTTGATATCGGCAACTTCTGCTGCGCAGATGAGGACAGTACAAAAGCAGCAGGCAGGCTTGCTCCTTATATCAAGCACGTTCATGCTAAAGATTTCCACATCAGAAGCGGTAACGGGCTTAATCCGGGTAAGGGATTTTTCAAATCAAGAGGAGGCAATTATCTCAGAGGCTCAATTATCGGCCACGGAGATATTCCTGTTTATCAATGCCTTTCGGTAATTAAAAATTCAGGCTATGACGGCTGGGTAAGCGTTGAATTTGAAGGGCTTGAAAATTGCATTGACGGCATTGAAATCGGATTTGATAATCTTAAGAAAATGATTGATATTCTTTAAAATTATGCAAAAAAATCTCCGTTGTATGGCGGAGATTTTTTTAGTTTAAGTTAAAAAATTTCCCATCATTTACACAATCTCTCAGCAGCATTTTTTTGCAAAAAATCCGTGTTTGTTCAATTTCACTATAAATTACCAGCCTTCAGATTAAAAAAACGCAAAATATACCAAACCGACACATACAGACACACAATATTTAGAAAAAACTTAAGAATTTAAACCTTGATTTTTATTAACAGCCATGGTAAAATATCAAATGTTTTGTTAAAGAAATTTTAGTGTTTTGTTAAGAGAGATATTAGGAGTGTGGAATTTTGACTAATAACAAGAAATTTTATGATGTCAGAGAAATCAAAGATTTAAGAGACCTCATTAATCAAAGCGTTCAACTCTACAGCGAAAGAAGCGCTTTCACTGTTAAGAGTAAAAACGGCGATCAATATGATATTACTTACAAACGCTACGGCGAAGAAATCAAGGCTCTGGGTACCGCGCTTGTCGATATGGGTCTTTCAGGCGAAAAAATTGCTGTAGGCGGCGACAACAGTTATGAATGGTGTCTTTCATACATGGCAACGGTAACCGGCGTAGGCGTTATTGTTCCTGTTGATAAAGAACTTCTTTTTGATGATATCAATCAGATTCTCAATGTTTCCGATGTTAAACTTTTCTTCTGCGACAAGAAAATGGCAAGAAAACTTAACGAAAGAAAAGATGAACTGAAAAAAGACCTTACAATCGTTCTTATTCATGCAGAAAAAGAAGAAGGTATACTTAATATAACAGACCTCGTTGAAAAGGGCAAAGAACTTCTCAATAACGGCGATACCCGTTATCTTAATGCTGAAATTGACCCCAACGCTATGTGTTCACTCCTTTTCACATCAGGCACAACAGGCATGTCAAAGGGCGTTATGCTCTGCCACAGAAACTTCTGCTATGAAGTTATGGCTGCAATGGGTGTCATAAAAATCAGCCCCGACGATTGCGGAATTTCCATGCTTCCGCTTCACCACACATATGAAAGCACAATCATTCTTTTCTTTGCTCCCTACTGCGGCGCAAAGGTAACTTTCTGTGACGGTTTCAAATACGTTCTTAAAAACATGAAGGAATTCAATCCTTCTATTTTCGTTGCAGTTCCCCTTCTTCTTGAAACGGTTCACAGACGCCTTATGAAAGCAGTTAAGGCAAAACCCCACGGCGAAACGCTTTTCAAAGTAGGTAAAGTTCTTGTCAAGGCTGCCTCAAAAGTAGGCATAGATCTTAAGAAAGTATTCTTTAAGGAAATCATTGATACATTCGGCGGTAACATGCGCCTTATCATCTGCGGTGCTGCACCCATCAACCCTCAGATTCTTAAAGACTTTGAGGCTTTTGGCATTCAGATTATTTTTGGCTACGGTCTTACCGAATGCGCACCGCTTGCAATACTTAACCATGACAGACTTCACCTTGCTGAATCTGTCGGTGAAGTTATCCCCGGCAGTGAAGCAAAAATTCTTAACCCCGACGAAAACGGCGTTGGTGAAATCTGTGTTAAGGGCGACATGGTTATGCTCGGCTACTACAACAACCCTGAAGAAACCGCAAAAGTTATTGACGAAGACGGTTGGTTCCACACAGGCGACCTCGGTTATATGGATAAAAAAGGCTGTTTCTACATTTCAGGCAGAAGCAAAAATGTTATCGTTACGAGCAATGGCAAAAACATTTATCCTGAAGAACTTGAATATCACCTCGGAGAAGATATCCGTGTTGGCGAATCACTTGTTCTCGGCGATGAAAACAGCAAGGGTGAAACAATTGTTGCCGCAAGAATTTATCCCAACTTTGAAGAACTCAGTGAAATTCACGGCAAAACTGCAGATGAATTCACTGACGAAGAACTTGACGAAATCTTCAAGGATGTTGTTAACGGCGTTAACGCAAAACTTCCTCCCTTTAAAAAGATTGTCAATTTTAAAATCAGACGCACAGAGTTTGTAAAAACAACAACTTCAAAAATTATGCGTCACAAAAACAACGATTAATTACTGCACTGCGCAAACCTTAAGTTTGCGCAGTTTTTGATATCACGGAGGTACAGATATGCATAAGAAAAGGTACGTATTATTGAAAAAAATTGCAGTTCCGGCTGCCGTTATCGGTACATCATATGCCATAATCGGCAACTCGATTGTTGACAGACTTCTGAGCAAAAGCGGCATTGCGGCGCTTATTGCGCAAGGCGGTCTTATGCCGACGGAAGAAAGCGCATGCTTTTATGAATCGGAAGAAGCGCTTAAAGGAATTGCTTTTTACAGAAAAAATATCTATAAAAAATTATTTACCTTCAACAAACACGGTGAATGCCTCCATTCCATTTACTATGAAAACGAGGGCAGCCATGTTTACGCTATCTCCTGCCACGGATTTACAGGCGACCCTTCTCAAAACAACATCTATGCAAGGCGATTCCATGAAATGGGTTATAATGTCATCCTGCCGTATCTTAGAGGTCACGGTAAGAGTGAACACAATTACTGCACAATGGGATGGCTTGACAGGCTTGATATCATTGACTGGATAAAATATATAATCGACAAAGATCCTGATGCAAAAATAATTCTTCACGGTGCATCAATGGGCGCTGTTACGGTCATGAACGCTACGGGCGAAGATTTGCCGAAAAACGTTATATGCTGTATCGAAGACTGCGGATTCACTTCTCTTTGGGATCAATACAGCATACAGATGAAAAGCATGTTCAAATTGCCTCCCGAACTTATTCTTAAAGCAATCAACCCCATAATAAAATCAAAAATCGGTTTTGATATCAGAGAAAATTCTCCTCTTGAACAGGTAAAAAAATCAAAAACTCCCACCCTTTTTATCCATGGAGATAAAGATTCTACCGTTCCGTTCTGGATGAACTATCCCCTTTACCAAAACGCAGGCTGTGAAAAAGAACGCCTTGTTGTTGAAGGTGCAACCCATGCAGCAGCAGGCTATGTCTATCCCGAAATTTATTGGGAAACTGTTACAAAATTTATCGAAAAATATATCTAATTTTCTTGTTATTTACATTGAAATTAATTACATTATATGGTATAGTGTTAAGAGTTAGTTAACTAATCAGAGGTGAAAACAATGATAATGGGCGAATCTGCTGAAAATTACCTTGAAACAATACTTATACTCAGCCAAAAAAAATCTGCTGTCCGTTCCGTTGATATAGCAACCGAACTCGGCTATTCAAAGCCCAGCGTTTGCGTTGCAATGAGAAATCTCAGGGAACACGGATATATTGTAACAGACGGTGACGGCTCAATAACTCTCACCGACGAAGGTCTTGAAATCGCAAACAATGTTTATAACAGGCACGAAACTATCACAAAATGGCTTATCGGCATCGGTGTAAGCAAAGATCAGGCTGCTATTGATGCATGCCGTATTGAACACGTTATCAGCCAGGAAAGTTTTGAATGCCTTTGCAAAGCCGTGAACGATAAATAAATCGGATTCAGCGTATGGCAAAAGCCATGCGCTTTGTCTATTTTATATAAATCATTTTAAAATCCCGACGATTTAGCGTGGTAAATCGCTAATTGACTAACATAATAAAGTGTGCTATACTATCGTCATAATGAAAAATTACAGGAGATTAATATGGACGAATTTCTTGCAACCATGTCCAAAGAGGACAGCCTTACATATGAACTTTCAATGCTTTACAAGCAGTGGGGTTACAAAGAATACCGCATGGCAAAGTTTGAGGAATACAGTTTTTACAGCGATAACCGCGACTTTCTCTCCAGCAAAGGTATCCTTGCGTTCAATAATTCCGACGGACGCCTCATGGCACTCAAGCCTGATATTACGCTTTCAATCGTAAAGAACGCAAAACTCACCCAAGCGCTTACAAAACTTTACTATAACGAAAGCGTTTTCAGAATGAGCGACAGTTCAATGGACTACAAAGAAATCAAGCAGACAGGCGTTGAAGTGCTTGGTAAAGTTGACGATTACCTTGTAACTGAAGTTGTTAACCTTGCTGCAAAAAGCCTTAAGAAGATAGATAAAGATTTTGTGCTTTCAGTTTCACACATGGCATTCATTCCTTCTCTTCTTACCGAACTTTCAATAAGTGAAAACGCAAAAAAAGATATCATCAGATGTATTAAAGGCAAAAACATACATGATCTGAGATCAATCTGCGAAAAATGCGGAGTTCCTGCAGATAAAACAGAACTCCTTTCAAAACTTGCAGGCATCAACGGAAAAACAGACGATGTTATTCCCGAACTTTGTGCACTTGCCTGCAACGATGAGATGAAAAAGGCTTGTGATGAACTGAATTTTCTTGCCGCTTCACTCAGAAAAAATCCGCTTTCAGACAGACTTTATATTGACCTTTCCGTTCTCAACAACACCGAATACTATAACGGAATCATCTTTCAGGGTTATGTTGAGAAAGCGCCATCCGCTGTTCTTTCGGGCGGCAGATACGATAAACTTGCAGGTAAACTGCGTGAAAACACTCAAGCCATCGGCTTTGCTGTTTATCTTGACAACCTTAACCTTTATTATAAGAAAAAGCGTGAATTCGACAGCGACATTCTTATTCTTTTTGATTCGGCAGACAAGAGTGAATCATTACTCTCTCTTGTTGAAAGTTTTGTGGACAAGGGTTTTTCTGTCCGTGTTGAACACACAATCCCCGAAGGCTACAAAGCCAAAACGGTTTATTCATTTGAAAACGGCGCACTCAGGGAGGTGGCAGCATGCTGAATATAGCGTTGCCTAAAGGCAGACTCGGCGACAAGGTTTATGAACTTTTCGCTTCAATCGGCTATGATTGCAGTGAAATTTACAGTGACAACAGAAAACTTGTTTTTGAAAATGAAGAAAACGGCGTACGCTATCTGCTTGTAAAGCCCTCTGATGTTGCAATTTATATTGCGCACGGCGCAGCAGATATCGGTGTTGTAGGCAAAGATATCCTTGAAGAAGGCGATTTTGATATCTATGAACTGCTCGACCTTGGCTTGGGCAAGTGCAATATGTGCGTTGCGGCTCCGAATGATTATGTTGAGGATTTTGACAGACCGCTCAGAGTTGCCACAAAATTTGTAAACATTGCAAAGAACTATTATATTTCACTCAACCGTGAAATCGAAATCATAAAACTCAACGGTTCAATTGAAATTGCTCCCCTTCTCGGTCTTACAGACGTTATCGTTGACATCGTTGAATCGGGCAAAACCCTCAAGGAAAACAACCTGAGAGTTTATGAGCAGATTATGCCTATCAGCGCAAGACTTATCGCAAATAAGTCATCATACAAATTCAAAGGCGCTGACATTGACCTGCTTATGGAAAAACTCAAGAAGGAGTTAGCAAAATGATTAAGATTATAAATATAGAAAATGCCGCAAAAGAAGATATCCTCACAAGAGATATCAAACTTGAAAGCGGTGTTGAAGCAATCGTTGCCGATATAATCAAAAATGTTAAAGATAACGGTGACAATGCACTTAAAGAATATGCTCTCAAATTTGACGGCGCAGAAATCGAAAATCTGAGAGTAACTCAGGCAGAAATTGATGCTGCATATGAGAGCGAAGACAAAGCGCTTATTGAAACACTCGAAATCGCTAAAAACAACATTGAAAGATTTCACAGAAATCAACTCCGCAGCGGATTTGAAATTGATAACGGCGATGGCTCCGTTTCCGGTCAGAAGATAACTCCTATTGAAAAGGCAGGTCTTTATGTCCCCGGCGGCACTGCAAGTTACCCCTCAACCGTTCTTATGAACGCTGTCCCCGCAAAAATTGCAGGTGTAAAAGAAATCGTTATGGTTACTCCCCCCGATAAGCATGGCAACATACCTTCGGCTATCCTTTGCGCTGCAAAAATTGCAGGAGTTGACACAATAATCAAAACAGGCGGCGCTCAGGCTGTTGCCGCTCTCGCTTACGGAACGGAAAGCGTTCCCAAAGTTGATAAAGTTGTAGGCCCCGGCAATGTTTTTGTTGCAACTGCAAAGAGAATGCTCTACGGTCTTGTTGATATTGATATGATTGCAGGTCCGAGCGAAATTCTCGTGCTCGCCGATGGAACATGCAACCCCGTTTACGTTGCAGCCGACCTTCTCTCACAGGCAGAACATGACAAACTCGCAAGCGCGGTTCTTGTAACGGACAGCGAAAAACTTGCTTACGCAGTCAGTGAAGAACTTGAAAGACAGATTCCCTTGCTCCCCAGAGAAGAAATCGCAAGAACTTCCATTGACACAAACGGCAAAATCATCATCGCAAAAAATCTTGAGCAAGGCATAGAAATCGCCAACGAAATTGCTCCCGAACACCTCGAGGTATGCGTTGATGATCCTTTTGCTCTTCTTGATAAAATCAAAAATGCAGGTTCAATTTTCCTTGGCAAAAACACACCGGAAGCATTGGGTGACTACCTTGCAGGCACAAACCATACTTTGCCCACTTCAGGCACTGCAAGATTCAGTTCTCCCCTTTCTGTTGACGATTTTGTAAAGAAGTCACAGTATATTTATTACACCAAGGAAGCGCTTGAAAAGGTAAAGGACAACATTGTTCTTTTTGCAAACCGTGAAGGTCTTCATGCTCACGGCAAGAGTGCGGCAATCAGATTTGAGAAATAAGGTGAACCCATGAGCAAATTTCTTTCAGAAAATTATGCTAAACTTGTTCCATATGTTCCCGGCGAACAGGTTAATCTTAAAGTTATAAAATTAAACACAAACGAATCTCCGTTCCCTCCGTCGCCTAAAGTTAAAGAAGTCCTCAGCGAAGAAGTTATAGACAAACTTAACCTCTATTCAGATCCCGAACTCAAAGAACTTCGCTCGGCAATCGCAGAGCAGTTCGGAGTTACACCAGACATGGTGTTCTGCGGCAACGGCTCTGACGATGTGCTTGCATTCGCTATCATGGGCTTTTGCGGTGCAGGCGGCAAACTCTGCTGCCCTGAGATTTCATACGGCTTCTACCCCGTTTATGCCGATATCTTCGGCGTTGAACTTGAACAGATACCCCTCAAAGATGATTTTTCGATTGATGTAAATGACTACATCGGCAAAAACAAGAATATTGTTATTGCTAACCCCAATGCACCCACAGGTCTTGCATTGAGTTTTGACGATGTTGAAAAAATCATCTCATCTAACCCCGACAACCTCGTTATCATTGACGAGGCATATATGGCATTCTGCGGCGAAAGTTGCATGGAACTTGTTAAGAAGTACGATAATCTTCTTGTAACACGCACTTTTTCAAAAAGCCATTCGCTTGCAGGTCTGAGAGTCGGTTTCGGCATAGCATCAAAGGATATTATTGACGACCTTAACAAACTCAAATATTCGTTTAATCCATACAATCTCAACACCCTTTCAATCAAAGCGGCGGCTGCGGCAATTGCGGATAATGAATATTATGACGATAAAATCGCAAAAATCGTTGCGACAAGAGAAAAGACCATTGCTCAACTTAAAGCACTCGGCTTTAAATGCACTGAGTCAAAAGCAAACTTCATCTTTGCAGCAAGCGATAAAATTGCAGCAAGCGAACTTGCTGCAAAACTCCGAGAAAACGGCATTCTTGTAAGATATTTCAACAAAGCAAAAATAGATAACTATCTGCGCATCACCGTCGGCACAGACGAAGACATGCAGACACTTGTTGATACAATTCAAACCATTGTGTGACGGGAGGATAATATGAGAGAAGCAGAAATCAAAAGAAAGACAAACGAAACCGATATTGAACTGTGGCTCAACCTTGACGGCACAGGTAAAAACGAAATTGACACGGGTTGCGGTTTCCTTGACCATATGCTTGAACTTTTTGCCCGCCACGGCAGAATGGATTTAAAAGTTAAATGCGTCGGCGACACTCATGTTGACTATCACCATACTGTTGAAGATGTTGGAATCGTGCTCGGTCAGGCATTTGCAAAAGCAGTCGGCGAAAAAAGAGGAATTTCACGCTACGGCAGCATCCTTCTGCCCATGGATGAAACTCTTATCCTTGCAAGCGTTGACATAAGCGGCAGAGCATTCCTCAATTACGATGTAAATATTCCGACACCTGCTGTAGGCGGCATGGATACTGAACTCGTCGAGGAATTCTTTATATCATTCGTTCGCAACAGCGATATCACTCTCCACATAAAGCAACTTGAGGGCAAAAACAGTCATCATATTATTGAGGGTATTTTCAAAGCAGTTTCAAGGGCGCTTTGCAAAGCGGTGTTTGAAGACCTTACCCTCGGCGGTGAAATCCCCTCAACGAAAGGAATCTTATAATGATTGCAATAATTGACTACGGCTGCGGCAATCTTTTCTCGCTCTCGTCATCACTCAAAAGCCTCGGCATTGAGTGCAAAATCACAGGCGATAAAGATGAAATCGCTGCCGCTGACAGAATAATTCTTCCCGGTGTAGGCGCATTCGGCGATGCTGCAAAAAAACTGCGTGAATGCGGTATGGTTGAACTTTTGCGTACACTTGCCGAAAGCGGCAAACCTATTCTCGGCATCTGCCTCGGAATGCAACTTCTTTTTGAAAGAAGTTTTGAATACGGCGCACACGCAGGTCTGGGATTAATCAAAGGCTATGTAGGTCCTCTTGAAGGTCAGATACCCGAGGATTTAAAAATCCCTCACATGGGCTGGAATAAACTCAACTTAGCCAAAGCAGACCCGATTTTTAAATATATTGAACCCGGCGACTATATGTATTTTGTTCACTCATTCTACGCCAAGGGCTGTGTTGAAAACACACTTGCGTTTGCCGAATACGGCGTTGCAGTGCCTGCAATAGTAAAGAGCGGCAGTGTTTACGGAATGCAGTTCCACCCCGAAAAGAGCGGTGCAAAGGGTCTTGCTCTGCTAAAAGCATTTTCAGAGATATAAGGAGAAAATTATGCAGATATTTCCCGCAACAGATATACTCGGCGGTAAAGTTGTCCGTTTAACAAAGGGTGACTACAATCAGGTTAAAATCTATGCTGATTCTCCCGCTGAAATGGCTCTGGAGTTCATGAAAGACGGAGCAACAAATTTACATATGGTTGACCTTGACGGCGCAAAAGACGGCGCTCCGGTTAACTTTGAAGCAATCCGTCAAGCCGCAACAATAAAAGGTCTGTTCATTGAAGTCGGCGGCGGTATAAGAAATATGCAGCGCATTGAAGACTATCTCAGCCTCGGCGTAAAGCGCGTTATCCTCGGTACTGCTGCAATCCGCAACTACCCTTTTGTTGAAGAGGCAGTAAAGGAATTCGGCAATGCGGTTGCGGTCGGCGTGGATGCTAAGGAAGGTTTTGTTGCCGTAAGCGGCTGGCAGGAAACAACAAATGTCAACTCGGTTGAATTTTGTAAAAAACTGCGTGATACAGGCGTTTCAACCGTTATTTATACCGACATTTCAAAAGACGGTATGCTCTCGGGCACAAACCTTGAAATATACAAAGAACTTTCAGAAATCAAAGGTCTTGATATTGTTGCCTCGGGCGGTATAACCTTTACTCACGAAATAGAATCGCTCAATAAAATGGGCATTTACGGCGCAATAGTCGGTAAGGCAGTCTATGAAGGCAAACTCAGCCTTAAAGATGCGCTCGCCGCAGGAGGTGCTTTATGATAACAAAAAGAATTATTCCTTGCCTTGATGTCAGAAACGGCAGAGTTGTAAAAGGCGTTAACTTTGAGGGAATTCAGGATGTTGCCTCACCCGTTGAACTTGCACATTTTTATAACAACAGCGGTGCTGATGAACTTGTTTTCTATGATATAACCGCATCTTTTGAGGGCAGAGCGCTTTTCACAGATGCACTCACTCAGGTTGCAAGTGAAATTTTCATTCCCCTCACAGTCGGCGGCGGCATCAATACTCTCGATGATTTTGACAGAGTTCTTAAATGCGGTGCAGATAAGGTTTCGGTAAACTCAGGTGCAATCAAAGACCCCTCGCTCATCGAAAAGGCGGCAAAAAAATACGGCGACCAGTGCGTTGTGCTTTCAATGGATATTAAGCGTGTTGACGGCTCTTTCCATATTTTCAGCAAAGGCGGCAGAATTGATACCGGAATTGATGCACTTGAATGGGCAAAAATGGGCGAAAACAACGGTGCAGGCGAACTCGTTGTTAACAGCATTGATACCGACGGTGTAAAGCAAGGCTTCGACCTTGAAATGCTTCAGAAAATAAGCGACCTTGTTTCAATCCCCGTTATTGCAAGCGGCGGTGCAGGCAAAAAAGAAGACTTCCTTGAACTTTTCAAAGCAGGCTGTGCTGATGCAGGTCTTGCCGCTTCTATCTTCCACTTCAAAGAAGTTGACATAATGGATTTGAAAAGATATCTTAACGATAATAACATAGAGATGAGGATTTAAAATGATTGAACTTAAATATAACGCAGACGGACTTATCCCTGCAATTGTGCAGGACCATTACAGCAAAAAGGTGCTTATGCTTGCATACATGAACGCAGAAAGCCTTGATATTACAATCAAAGAAGGCAAAACCTGCTTCTACAGCAGAAGCCGCAAATGCCTTTGGAGAAAGGGCGAAACCTCAGGCAACACTCAGCAGGTTGTTTCAATCCGCACAGACTGCGATAAGGATACCCTTCTCATTGACGTTATCAAAAACGGTCCTGCTTGCCATACAGGCAGTGAAACCTGTTTTTTTGAGGATATCGTAGCACCTGAAGCCGAAGAATTCTCCTATGAAGGTCTTTATAAAATGCTAGTCGGCAGAAAAGTGGAGAAAAAAGAAGGTTCATACACCACATATCTTTTTGAAAAAGGTATTGATAAAATCCTGAAAAAAGTCGGCGAGGAATGCACAGAAGTTATCATCGGCGCAAAGGGCGGCGATAAGGCGGAAACCGTTTATGAAATTGCAGACCTTCTCTACCATATTACTGTTATGATGATAGAAATGGGTATCAGCCTTGATGAAGTTACGGCGGAACTTGCAAAGCGCCATATAGTTGACCATAAAGTTAAACAAGAAAAAATGCAATAACAATTTGTGTTTTTTGCTGTTTTTTTCTGAATATATTTCCTTCTATTTGTTCTCTTTTTAAATTGACAAAACGCTATTCATTCTGTATAATAAAGATACAAAGTTTACATGACTGACGGAACAAGCGGATCACCGCGGGGGAATGTAAACAGATGTTTAATAGCCGACCGTCTGGGCGATTCAGTTTCGTTGAACTGA